>NZ_CALSFO010000004.1 GCF_943736975.1 Streptococcus sp. Marseille-Q0941
GAATCAAACCGAGCAAACCTAAAATCTCTTTACTAGGAATATAATTTAAGACAAATGCAAAAAGTAAACTTAGCAATATTAGACTAACAGAGCCTAGAAATTGTCCTAAATAGATGTTAATGATGTCTTTTCTGCTTTTTCTTTTGGCAAAAAATAACATTAGGATAATAAGTAAGTCTACGGCTGTCCCAGAATACAGGATTATTGAAGTAACAACATTTTGAATCATAAAACACCTCATTCAAATATATTTTTGAATGAATTTTAACATTAAACTTTGTAGATGTCAACTTCAGCTCCATCAAAATATAGATAAGAAGGTAGTGTACCAAACATTAAAAAGCCCTGTCATCGAAATGATAGCAGGGCTTAACTTCAATATCCAGATGATATATTTATCTAAAAAAGGTAGAGAAAAAGGTAGAGTTTGGACTGAAATATAGTGGAATGTATTGAAATCGAAAAAAAGAAAAAACGCTTAAAATCAGCGTTTTTCTTCTATATTGATTCGTATTGAATGCTTACTTAACCTCAGTAAAGGTTGTGAATGTTATTTTAGCACCCTTTAAACGCCGTTATGTCAACATTTTTAGATTGTTCTATAGAAAATGTAGTCATAAATGTAGTCATTTTGCTATGCCGTCAATTTCGCAATTTCTTTGAGGTAGATTTCAACTGCTTCTGCTTTCTTTTTCGGTGCCAATTCAGCGTAAGTGTCCATTGTCGTTTTAATCGATTTATGGCCCATTCTTGTCTGGAGTTCTTTCCAGTTCGCACCAGCATTCAGCATTAAAGAAGCATGTGTATGACGGAAAAGGTGAAAACCATAGTTTGGTAGTTCAAGCTCAGTCAAACGCTTTTTAAGCGTTGTTTTGAATTAACGCAACTAATGAGAGAGTTAACAGATATAATATAAATTCAGGAAATTAAAACAGCCGAGGGTAATCCTTTCGGCTGTTTTTGATGGGGAAACTAAAGTGTAATGCTATGCTTGCTATATGCAAATAGCTAGAGCAGTTCAAGGAGATAGACTAGAAATAGCAATTAATATGATGGTTCAGAAATACCTTTTGATAATCAATGAGATCTTCAGGATGAAGTGCGCCAACTCCATCCATTTCATATTTCCGATTTAATAAACGATATTTGTTTTCACCAAATTGATGAAAAGGTAGTAGTTGAACTTGGTCGATATTTAATGAGTTAAATAGAGTAGCGAATTCTTCTGCATCCTCTAAACTATTATTAAAATCAGGAATAACAGGGATTCTTAAAACGATAGTTTTATTGTGAGAAAAAGCATAATGAATGTTTTTAATAATCATTTGATTAAAGACCCCGGTCACTTTTTTATGTTTTATAGAATTATAATGTTTTAAGTCGGTGTAGATAAAATCTACATATTGGATTAAATCAATAAATTTTTCATGATCAACAAAGGCAGTAGTTTCAATTGCTGTATGTATGTGATGCTCTTTAGCTGATTTTAAGATAGCTTTAGCAAATTCAAACTGAGCAAATATTTCACCTCCAGATAAAGTTAAACCTCCACCGGATTCTTCGTAAAATTCTTTGTCTTTTAATACCTCTGTAATAATTTCTTCTACAGTTTTTTCTTCACCGACTAAAGTGAACTTCTCACGTTGAGCATCTTTCATTTTTTCAGGTTTCATTCTTTGAGATTCAGGATTAGAACACCATGGGCAGCACAGAGGACATCCTTTTAAAAAAACAGTTGTACGAATGCCTGGACCGTCATGAATTGAAAAGTGTTGAATATTAAAAATAATTCCTTTAGATACTTCCATAATAGTTCCTCCTCTTCATAATTCTATCGTATCACAAAAACGAAAGAAAAACAATTACGAACGAAAGTTTAATTTGTTGTTTTTTGCTATTTTTTTTGGTAGAATAAAACGGAGGTGTAAAATGAAAAGATTGGAACAAATTATTAAATTAGTATCAGAATATGAAAAGATTGATGTTAATACATTATCGGAAAAATTAAATGTATCGAAAGTAACGATTAGAAAAGATTTAGATAAATTAGAGTCAAAAGGCTTATTACACAGAGAGCATGGATATGCTGTATTAAATAGTGGAGATGATCTAAACGTACGTTTGTCAATTAATTATGAAATTAAGAGAAAAATTGTTCAAGAAGCAGTTAAATTGGTGTCAGATAATGAAACAATAATGATAGAATCTGGCTCAACCTGTGCTTTACTTGCTGAGGAAATTTGCAAGCAAAAAAGAAATGTCACTATTGTAACAAATTCATTTTTTATAGCAAATTTTGTGAGAGGTTATGATTCATGTCGTGTTATTGTTCTTGGTGGCGAGTTTCAGAAAGATTCACAGGTGACTGTAGGACCTTTATTAAAAGAAATGATACAGACTTTTCATGTGCGTCAAGCTTTTGTTGGGACAGATGGTTACGATAAAGAGATAGGCTTTACAGGAAAAGATTTAATGCGCAGTGAGGTAGTTCAATATATTTCAGCAACGTCGGATAAAGTCATTGTTCTAACTGACTCAAGTAAATTTGATAAAAGGGGTACAGTAAGAAGATTTGCTTTAAGTCAAGTCTATGAAGTAATAACAGACGAAAAACTTTCTAAACAAAATATAGCTACATTAGAAAATGCTGGGATAATGGTTAAGGTGGTTTCGTAAGAGGTTAAGTATATGAATCAAGATAGGAATAAACTGCTTTCTAAAATTGCTTATCTGTATTATATTGAAAACTTAAATCAGTCACAAATAGCAGCAAAATTAGGAATTTATAGAACCTCTATTAGTAGAATGTTAACAGAAGCAAGGAATGCAGGTATTGTTAAAATTGAAATAGAGAATTTTGATACAAATATGTTTAAGTTGGAAAATTATGTAAAAGAAAAATATAGTCTGGAAAGTTTAGAAATTATTCCAAATGAATTTGATGATACTCCAACAATTTTATCTAAAAGAGTTTCTCAAGTTGCAGCAGGTGTTCTTAGGAATCTAATTGATGATAACATGAAAATTGGCTTTTCTTGGGGGAAAAGTTTAAGTAATTTAGTAGATTTAATTCACAGCAAAAGTGTCCGAAATGTTCACTTCTATCCTCTAGCAGGTGGTCCTAGTCACATACACGCTAAATACCATGTGAATACACTGATTTATGAAATGTCTCGAAAATTTCATGGAGAGTGTACATTTATGAATGCAACGATTGTGCAAGAAAGTAAATTGTTAGCAGATGGTATTTTGCAATCAAGATATTTTGAAGATTTGAAAAATAGTTGGAAAGATTTAGATATAGCTGTGGTCGGGATTGGTGATTTTAGTAATAGAGGAAAACATCAATGGTTAGACATGCTTACAGAGGATGACTTTAAAGAATTGACAGAAGTTAAAACTGTAGGAGAAATTTGTTGTCGATTTTTTGATTCAAAAGGTAAAGAAGTCTATGAAAACTTACAGGAAAGAACGATAGCAATCTCTTTGGAAGCTATAAAAAATATTCCTAAAAGTTTAGCTGTTGCTTACGGTGATACCAAGGTATCTGCGATTCTTTCTGTTTTACGTGCTACTTTAGTAAATCATTTGATTACAGATAAAAATACAATTTTAAAAGTTTTGGAAGAAGATGGTGATTTTACTTTTCGAAATATTTGATGTGAGTGAAAATGATAGACTGATATCAGTTTATCATTTTTTATTTTTTGACACATGCACATTTGTGCTTGAATAAATAAAAGTAGTCTATATGTTGTTTTTTGATTGACAAGTTTTTCATGTAGTTGTATTCTAGAGTTGCAAAAGAAAATTTTAAAATTTCAAATGAAAAAAGCTTTTTACATAGTGAAATGAGGAGGAGTTTATGGAAATTATCGTTCCAGATCAAATTATCATGGGTTTAATTTTATATGCTGGTGATGCGAAACAACATATATATAAAGCATTAGAATATATCAAAAACGGGACATGTGAACGGTGTGAAGAAGAAATCCAGTTAGCTGATGCAGCCTTATTAGAAGCCCATAATCTACAAACAAAATTTTTAGCACAGGAAGCATCTGGTACAAAGACAGAAATTTCTGCTCTCTTTGTCCATTCACAAGATCATCTTATGACTAGTATGACGGAGATTAATTTAATCAAAGAAATTATTAGTTTAAGAAAAGAACTTCATGAAAAATAATACTAGAGTATTATCATCGTTATTAACATAGAGGAGGAAAATAGAATGGTGAAGATTGGTTTGTTTTGTGCGGCAGGATTTTCTACCGGTATGCTTGTGAATAATATGAAAATTGCAGCGCAATCTAGTGGAGTTGAAGCAGAAATAGAGGCGTTTTCTCAGTCCAAATTAGCTGATTATGCGTCAAATATAGATGTTGCACTATTGGGTCCACAAGTTGCTTATACATTAGATAAATCAAAAGAAATTTGTGATAAGTTTAATATTCCGATAGCAGTTATTCCGATGATGGACTATGGTATGTTAGATGGGAAAAAAGTATTAGATTTAGCCCTATCTTTAATTAGTGGGTAAGAAAAGGAGATTTGTTATGGCAAAGATAGATGTTCAAAAGATTATTGCACCGATGATGAAGTTTGTTAATATGCGTGGCATTATTGCTCTAAAAGATGGTATGTTAGCAATTTTGCCATTGACAGTAGTTGGTAGTTTATTCTTGATTATGGGACAATTGCCGTTTGAAGGATTAAATAAGAGTATTGCTAGTGTTTTTGGAGCTAATTGGACAGAGCCGTTTATGCAAGTATATTCAGGAACTTTTGCTATTATGGGTCTAATTTCTTGTTTTTCAATTGCCTATTCTTATGCTAAGAATAGCGGAGTAGAGGCTTTACCAGCGGGGGTTCTATCTGTATCTGCATTCTTTATTTTGCTAAGATCATCTTATATCCCTAAACAAGGTGAGGCGATTGGGGACGCTATTAGTAAAGTTTGGTTTGGAGGTCAAGGGATTATTGGTGCTATCATTATAGGTTTGGTAGTAGGAAGTATTTATACCTTCTTTATAAAGAGAAAAATTGTTATTAAGATGCCAGAACAAGTTCCACAAGCTATTGCGAAACAGTTTGAAGCAATGATTCCAGCATTTGTAATTTTCTTATTTTCTATGATTGTATATATTTTAGCGAAGTCACTGACTAATGGCGGAACATTCATAGAAATGATTTATTCTGCTATTCAAGTTCCATTGCAAGGTTTAACTGGATCGTTGTATGGTGCGATTGGAATTGCATTCTTCATATCATTTTTGTGGTGGTTTGGTGTTCATGGACAATCGGTAGTAAATGGAGTAGTGACAGCTCTGCTTTTATCTAATCTTGATGCTAATAAAGCTATGCTAGCCTCTGGTAATCTATCATTAGAAAATGGAGCACATATTGTTACTCAACAGTTTTTAGATTCATTTTTAATTCTATCTGGCTCAGGGATTACGTTTGGTCTTGTAGTTGCGATGCTTTTTGCAGCAAAATCGAAACAGTACCAAGCGTTAGGGAAAGTAGCAGCTTTTCCAGCAATATTTAACGTAAATGAGCCAGTTGTATTTGGATTTCCAATTGTTATGAATCCAGTTATGTTTATACCTTTCATTCTTGTTCCTGTACTTGCAGCTGTTATAGTATATGGAGCTATTGCAACAGGTTTTATGCAACCATTTTCAGGGGTCACATTACCTTGGAGTACCCCAGCTATTATATCTGGATTTATGGTTGGTGGATGGCAAGGAGTTATTACTCAGCTGGTGATATTAGCGATGTCTACATTGGTTTATTTCCCATTCTTTAAAGTACAGGATCGTTTAGCGTATCAGAATGAAGTTTGATAAATGTAAAAAACATTTGTGTATTATCATTAAACACACATTTGTGCTAAAAATTAGGGAGTTAAAGTTTTTCTAGTTAAAAGCTTGAAATTCTCTAAAAAATTAGGTATTATATTTTCGAAAGAAACAAAAATATTTTCGAAAGAAAGGTGCTTACGATGGTAAATACAGAAGTAGCAAGAACAACAATCAAGACAGAATATTTTGGCAGCCTTACTGAAAGGATGAACAAATATCGAGAAGATGTTTTAAATAAAAAACCTTATATTGATGCTGAGAGAGCGGTTCTAGCAACACGCGCTTATGATCGATATAAGGAACAACCTAATGTCCTAAAACGTGCATATATGCTGAAAGAAATCTTGGAAAATATGACTATCTATATTGAAGAAGAATCTATGATTGCGGGAAATCAAGCTTCTTCCAATAAAGATGCTCCTATTTTTCCAGAATATACGCTAGAATTTGTTCTCAATGAGTTGGATCTTTTTGAAAAGCGTGATGGAGATGTTTTCTATATTACAGAAGAAACAAAAGAACAACTTAGAAGTATTGCTCCGTTTTGGGAAAATAATAATTTACGTGCTAGAGCTGGTGCATTGCTACCTGAAGAAGTGTCTGTTTATATGGAAACAGGATTCTTTGGTATGGAAGGTAAGATGAATTCTGGAGATGCTCACTTAGCAGTTAATTATCAGAAACTTTTGCAATTTGGTTTAAGAGGGTTTGAAGAGCGGGCTCGTAAAGCGAAAGCAGCTCTAGATTTAACAGATCCAGCAAGTATTGATAAATATCATTTTTATGACTCTATATTTATCGTAATCGATGCTATTAAAGTATATGCAAATCGCTTTGTTGATCTTGCTAAAAGTTTAGCCGAAAATGCAAATCCTAAACGTAAGAAAGAATTACTTGAGATTGCAGATATTTGCTCTCGAGTCCCATATGAACCGGCAACTACTTTTGCAGAAGCTATTCAATCAGTCTGGTTTATTCAATGTATTTTACAAATTGAATCTAATGGTCACTCTCTTTCATACGGCCGTTTTGATCAATATATGTATCCATATATGAAGGCTGATTTAGAAAGTGGTAAAGAAACAGAAGATAGCATTGTTGAACGTCTGACAAATCTTTGGATTAAGACAATTACAATTAATAAGGTTCGCAGTCAAGCACATACATTTTCTTCAGCAGGAAGTCCTTTATATCAAAATGTTACAATTGGTGGACAGACTCGAGATAAGAAGGATGCTGTTAACCCATTATCTTATTTGGTATTAAAATCAGTTGCACAAACTCATCTACCGCAACCTAATCTAACTGTACGTTACCATTCAGGTTTAGATGCTCGTTTCATGAATGAGTGTATTGAGGTGATGAAACTTGGTTTTGGTATGCCTGCATTTAATAATGATGAGATTATTATTCCTTCTTTTATTGCAAAGGGAGTAATGGAAGATGATGCTTATGACTACAGTGCCATTGGATGTGTTGAAACGGCAGTTCCAGGAAAATGGGGATATCGTTGTACAGGTATGAGTTATATGAACTTCCCTAAGGTTCTACTTATCACGATGAATGATGGAATTGATCCGGCTTCGGGTAAACGGTTTGCACCAAGCTTTGGTCATTTTAAGGATATGAAGAACTTTTCTGAATTAGAAAATGCTTGGGATAAAACACTAAGATATTTGACACGAATGAGTGTTATTGTTGAAAATTCTATTGATTTATCATTGGAACGAGAAGTTCCTGATATTCTATGTTCAGCATTGACTGATGATTGTATTGGTCGTGGAAAACACCTTAAAGAAGGTGGAGCAGTATATGATTATATATCAGGTTTGCAAGTTGGAATTGCAAATTTGTCGGATTCATTAGCTGCAATTAAAAAGTTGGTATTTGAGGAAGAACGTATAAGCCCAAGTCAACTTTGGCATGCACTAGAAACAGATTATGCTGGAGAAGAAGGCAAGGCCATTCAAGAAATGTTGATTCATGATGCACCTAAGTACGGTAACGATGATGATTATGCTGATAAATTAGTTACTGCTGCTTATGACATTTATGTTGATGAAATTGCTAAATATCCTAATACACGTTATGGAAGAGGACCTATTGGAGGAATTCGTTATTCAGGAACCTCTTCTATCTCAGCCAACGTAGGACAGGGACGCGGAACATTAGCAACACCAGATGGTCGCAATGCAGGCACACCGCTAGCAGAGGGGTGTTCACCATCACATAATATGGATCAACACGGTCCTACATCTGTTTTAAAATCTGTTTCAAAATTACCAACAGATGAAATTGTAGGTGGGGTTCTCTTAAATCAGAAAGTAAATCCTCAAACGTTAGCCAAAGAAGAAGATAAATTAAAACTAATTGCTTTGTTACGAACATTCTTTAATCGTTTACATGGGTACCATATTCAATACAATGTTGTTTCTAGAGAGACGTTGATTGACGCTCAGAAACATCCTGAAAAACACAGAGATTTAATTGTTCGTGTTGCAGGATACTCTGCATTCTTCAATGTTCTTTCTAAGGCAACCCAAGATGATATTATAGGACGTACTGAGCATACTTTGTAAAATAAAGAGGTTCTTTTTATGGAATTTATGCTTGACACATTAAATTTAGATGAGATTAAAAAATGGTCTGAAATTTTACCGCTAGCTGGGGTAACTTCAAATCCCACTATTGCTAAAAGAGAGGGTTCGATTAATTTTTTTGAACGAATCAAAGATGTAAGAGAATTGATTGGCTCTGCACCCTCTATTCATGTTCAGGTGATTTCTCAAGATTTTGAAGGTATCTTAAAAGATGCTCATGAAATTCGGAGACAAGCAGGAGATGAAATATTTATCAAAGTACCTGTTACTTCAGCTGGATTACGTGCAATAAAGGTACTAAAAAAAGAGGGCTATCATATCACTGCAACAGCTATTTATACAGTTATTCAGGGATTATTAGCTATCGAAGCAGGAGCGGATTACCTAGCTCCATATTATAACAGGATGGAAAATCTGAACATTGATTCAAATTCTGTCATTCATCAATTAGCTATTGCTATTGGTAGACAGAACTCTCCTAGTAAGATTTTAGCCGCATCCTTTAAAAATGTAGCACAAGTAAATAATGCTTTAGCTGCAGGTGCGCATGCTGTTACAGCAGGAGCAGATGTTTTTGAATCAGCTTTCGCCATGCCATCTATCAAAAAGGCGGTTGATGATTTTTCTGACGATTGGTTTGTTATTCAAAATAGTCGTTCCATTTAGTATAGAGAGGAAATACATATGAGAATTTTCGCTAGCCCTTCTAGATATATTCAAGGGGAAAATGCCTTATTTGAAAATGCCAAATCAATATTGGATTTGGGAAATCGTCCTGTTCTATTATGCGATAAGTTGGTTTATGATATTGTTGGAAAACGATTTGAAGATTACTTACATAGGTATGGTTTCCATATTGTTCTAGCCCAGTTTAATGGTGAAGCTTCTGACAATGAAATCAATCGAGTTGTTGCCTTAGCTGAGAAAGAAAATTGTGATAGTATTATCGGGCTTGGTGGTGGAAAGACGATTGATAGTGCAAAAGCTATTGCAGATTTGATTGAAAAACCTGTTATTATTGCTCCAACAATTGCATCAACAGACGCACCTGTATCTGCTTTATCTGTTATTTATACAGATGAAGGTGCATTTGATCATTATCTATTTTATTCTAAAAATCCAGATTTAGTTTTGGTAGATACAAAAGTTATTTCACAAGCTCCTAAGCGTTTATTAGCGTCTGGTATTGCAGATGGTTTAGCAACTTGGGTTGAGGCGCGTGCAGTTATGCAGGCAAATGGAAAAACTATGTTAGGACAACAACAAACGCTGGCTGGAGTTGCAATTGCGAAGAAATGTGAAGAAACGCTGTTCGCAGATGGTTTACAGGCCATGGCGGCTTGTGAAGCTAAAGTTGTGACACAAGCATTAGAAAACATTGTTGAAGCTAATACTCTATTGAGTGGTCTAGGTTTTGAAAGTGGAGGATTGGCTGCGGCGCATGCAATTCATAATGGCTTTACTGCATTGACGGGTGACATTCATCATTTAACACATGGTGAAAAAGTAGCTTATGGAACCTTGGTACAACTTTTATTGGAAAATAGACCAAAAGAAGAACTTGATAAGTATATTGAGTTTTACAAAAAAATTGGTATGCCAACAACTCTAAAAGAAATGCATTTAGATCAAGTTGGATATGATGATTTAATAAAAGTTGGTAAACAAGCAACTATGGAGGGTGAGACAATCCATCAGATGCCGTTTAAGATTTCGCCTTCAGATGTTGCACAAGCAATTATCGCTGTAGATGCATATGTAAATTCAAGATAATATGGTCATAAACTAGTTTAATAAATATAGAAAGTTAGATTTTATATTTAAAACTATGCCTTGAGTTGATGTTATGTATAACTCAAGGCTTTTTTGTTTTGTAGCTCCTTAATCATCTTTATCTCAACCATCTTTGGTCTTTACTGATTGTAATTT
This sequence comes from Streptococcus sp. Marseille-Q0941, assembly GCF_943736975.1. Classification (GTDB taxonomy): domain Bacteria; phylum Bacillota; class Bacilli; order Lactobacillales; family Streptococcaceae; genus Streptococcus. The sequence continues at coordinate 10,394 of NZ_CALSFO010000004.1, forward strand.
CATATTTTAAAGTTAGGATACCCTATACTCAAGTTCATGTTCATGATTAAGTTCTTCATTTTTGACTACTATCTTATAACTTTAAAATGTTCTGTCACATGCAAACTCTTCTGGAAGAGGTGTCCATCAGTTTTAAATGTTATAAATAGATTTTATATCTAGTTTTTTTATTAATTTCCTTTTGTAAGGTATGTTTTACAATACTTAATACAAAATTAACTCGCCTACTGAAGATAACATTACCTCTTGTTTTATATTTCTTACGAGGCATATGTCGCTTAAGACATAGAGATTTGAATCCTTGTTATAGATAAATTCATTTTATCTTACTGTGGAAATAAATTTAATAATTTTGAATGGGATAATACTCCGTTGTAATAGTAACCATTTTTATCAATTTTAGCAACAAATGCTAACTTAGCAGAAACAACTTTATTCCTAGAATTTTCTAATTGTAATTCTTTTTCGTTGGGAATGAATCTTAATTTTTCTTCTAAGAAAAATTAAATTTTTTTCGGTATTTTTAGGCTACAGAGGTATTTATTGCTTTCATCATCACGAAAAATTCTTAAATAAAAGTCATTAAATTTGTTTTGTACAAGAAATAATTTACATTTTCCATAGTACATTACTAGGTAGTCTTTTTCTTCCATTTCCCTTAATTGTAATAATCTTCTAGGTAAATATTTTCTAATGATAGTTTTCTTTGAATCTGGATTTTCACAAGGACAATGTTCGTTAACGTTTTGAATTGAATTTTGATTTAAAAGTTTGATAGGACTTGAAGGAGCATCTTTCAGGACACGTTCTAACATACGTTCAGCTGAGGTAGGATTAATTGATTCGTAGAAAATTTGTAGTTCTTTTTTGCTTGCTACTGATAGTAAATACTCGCAGGTCTTGTCATGAGTTGATTTTGGATATGCTGACAAGAAAATCCCATTGCTATTTTCTTTTATAGCTAGTTGTACCTTGTGACAATCAGGGCAAAGCAACTTGCCTTTGTATTTTTCTCTTGTGTGAAACTTGTCTTGATAAAACTCTGTTTCTAGTTCATGGAGCTCTAGGTAATGTTTGTTGTAAAGACAACATTGGTATTTATTTGTTTCAGACATAGTAATTCCTTTCTATCTGTATATCAGTAGTATACTTATATTTATTATTGTTATTGTTGTTAATGTTGTTAATGTTACAGGAAATCCAAAGAACTAGAAGGGGACTAGTTAGTGAAAGTTAAAAACTAAAATTAAAAAAGCTCTAGCCAATATGACTAGAGCGTTTTCTATATATCCGAACATCTAATTTATTTCACAAAAAATGTAGTCAAAAATGTAGTCATTCGGTTGATTTTTATTGCAATACATTGAAATTTAAAAATTCAAGAATCGCCTAAAATCAAGGTTTTTTCGTCTCTACTGAAACGTAATGACCTATTATTTAACTTCTGTAAACACAACGTGCTTGCGAAGTTTTGGTGAGTATTTCTTCAATTGAAGACGGTCTGGAGTGTTACGTTTGTTTTTAGAAGTAAGGTACAAGCGTTCACCAGATTCTTTGTGTTCAAGTGTAATATTTACGCGCATGGTATCTCCCTTCTATTATTCAGCTGATGCAGCTTTAGCGATCTTACGTCCTTTGTAGTATCCTTTAAGTGATACGCGGTGAGAACGTGAGTAATCTCCAGTAGTTTCGTCAAAGTTTACAGATGGAGCTGTTACTTTGTAGTGTGTACGACGTTTGTTTTTCTTCGCTTTTGAAGTGCGACGTGCAGGTACTGCCATTTTGATTTCTCCTTTTAGTATGTATATTCGATTCAATCTTGTGATTTTCATCAACCATATTAGAATAACACATTTTTTTTGTAAAGTAAAGTTACTTGACAAAAAAAGATGAATTTTTTTATAGTTCACCGATGAATTGTCTGAAAATTTAAAAATTTTCTTCTGTTATTCAGGTCAAATTTGTGCTATAATGGTAAAAACTGAAATGGGAGGGACTTAAATGACAGAATTAGATAAACGTCACCGCAGTAGCATTTATGACAGCATGGTCAAATCACCGAACCGCGCTATGCTTCGTGCGACTGGAATGACAGATAAAGACTTTGAAGCACCGATTGTCGGAGTGATTTCCACTTGGGCTGAAAACACACCATGTAATATCCACTTGCATGACTTTGGGAAATTGGCTAAAGAAGGTGTCAAATCTGCTGGTGCTTGGCCTGTACAATTTGGAACCATTACTGTAGCAGACGGGATTGCCATGGGAACGCCTGGTATGCGCTTCTCTTTGACATCTCGTGACATCATCGCAGACTCAATCGAAGCTGCTATGGGTGGTCACAACGTGGATGCCTTTGTCGCTATCGGTGGCTGTGACAAAAACATGCCTGGTTCCATGATTGCCATTGCTAATATGGATATTCCAGCTATTTTCGCCTATGGGGGAACCATTGCGCCCGGAAACCTTGATGGCAAAGACATCGATTTGGTTTCTGTATTTGAAGGTATCGGAAAATGGAACCACGGTGATATGACTGCCGAGGACGTAAAACGTCTCGAGTGTAATGCCTGCCCTGGCCCTGGTGGTTGTGGTGGTATGTATACTGCCAACACTATGGCTACTGCTATCGAAGTTTTAGGTATGAGTTTGCCAGGTTCTTCTTCTCACCCAGCTGAATCTGCTGATAAGAAAGAAGACATCGAAGCAGCTGGACGTGCAGTTGTCAAAATGCTTGAACTTGGTATCAAACCTTCAGATATCTTGACTCGTGAAGCCTTTGAAGATGCCATTACAGTGACTATGGCTCTAGGTGGTTCTACCAATGCCACTCTTCACTTGCTTGCCATTGCCCATGCAGCTAATGTTGACTTATCTCTTGAGGACTTCAATACGATCCAAGAACGTGTGCCTCACTTGGCTGACTTGAAACCTTCTGGTCAGTATGTCTTCCAAGATCTTTACGAAGTTGGTGGTGTGCCTGCGGTTATGAAGTACTTGCTGGCAAATGGATTCCTTCATGGAGACCGCATCACATGTACTGGTAAGACTGTCGCTGAAAACTTGGCTGATTTTGCAGATCTTACTCCAGGCCAAAAAGTCATCATGCCACTTGAAAATCCTAAACGTGCGGATGGTCCATTGATCATCTTGAACGGTAATCTTGCTCCTGACGGTGCAGTTGCCAAGGTGTCAGGTGTGAAGGTTCGTCGTCACGTTGGACCGGCTAAGGTCTTTGACTCAGAAGAAGATGCTATCCAAGCTGTCTTGTCAGATGAAATCGTTGATGGCGATGTAGTCGTTGTTCGTTTCGTTGGACCTAAGGGTGGTCCTGGTATGCCTGAGATGCTATCACTTTCATCAATAATCGTTGGTAAAGGTCAAGGAGACAAGGTTGCCCTCCTGACAGACGGACGATTCTCTGGTGGTACTTATGGACTGGTTGTTGGACATATCGCTCCTGAAGCTCAGGATGGCGGACCAATTGCCTACCTTCGTACAGGAGATATCGTTACGGTTGACCAAGATACCAAAGAAATTTCTATGGCTGTATCTGAAGAAGAACTTGAAAAACGTAAGGCAGAAACAACCTTGCCCCCACTCTATAGCCGTGGTGTCCTTGGTAAATATGCCCACATCGTATCATCTGCTTCACGCGGAGCCGTTACAGATTTCTGGAATATGGAACAATCTGGTAAAAAATAAACTCTTATATTATTCTATAAAGGATTGACTTATTACGGTCTAATATATTCGGCACGCAAAAAGGATGAAGTTCATAAGAACTTCATCCTTTTATATTGGAATAAGCAGCAAAGTATGTCATCTACTCCGTTTTTTGCTTTTTCCACAAGTAAATGAGTACGATAAGAGAAGTTATTGAAAGCACTATTCCAGTGTTTAACCCTGGTGGGCTATAACTCCATACAATCTCGTGTTCTCCTTCCGTTAGTGATACACCCATAAAGAAACCAAGAGATTTTTGAACTTCTTGAGCTTGACCATCTACTGTTACACTCCAACCTGAATGGTATGGAATAGTGAAAGTTGCAAAGGATTGTTCACTATTTGTAACATTAACGTGTGCTTTCACCGTTGAATTTGAATAGGAATCAATGGTGATGTCATGTGCTTTTTTAAACTGTTCCAATGCATTTGTGAGTATTGGTATATCAATTGAATAGAATTTAAAACCTCGAAGATCCCATTCTTTTGCTTTTCCTTCATCAATTGTAAATTTGAGTGTTTTGTTTATGTTTCCATTTCCAATCACCCATAATTGATTTTCTTGGAATCGATTTTCATAGGGATAGCCTAAGCCATCTATCAACACTTTTGACTTAATGACTGAACCGGCTTGTTTTTCTGGAATTTCAACAAAGTACAACTTATTTGGTTCAAGAGATAATTGCCATTCAATTTTTACCGGTGTACCTTCTTGAGTAATTGTATATTTGTCACCATTTTTTGTTAAATTTTCAACATGGGCTTCTGATACACTTACTTCTTTAAGACCTGCTTTCTCAGAAATCCCCACAACTTGTAACAATTGATTTAAATTATTAACAGGTTTGTTCTTTTCAAAACTTACATTTGTTGCAAAATCCTTATTTGTCAGATAGCCTAATGAAAGAGCATATGGATTTTGATACACATAAAAGTTCTTGAGTGTCCCTTCTTTAGTATATAAACCACGAACATCTGCAAAAACCTTATTCTCATCTCCACCCATCATAAATCGAGAAAAACCAAACATAGAATCTAAAATGATATTTCGTCCTGTATAGTTTACAACTGATTGAGAGGCAGGAAGTCCTAAGTGACTAAATTCTTCAATCAATGTATGCTCTAAACTCGATGTAAAGTGAGAGGCTCCATTATAATAATAAGAAATTGGGAAGTTGGCATGGGACAATCCCTTATGCATCTCCATACGTGTAAATTGATCTAATCTACTGTAACCTTCTTCATCAAAAGCAATTGCATACTCCATTTGAGTCATCAAACTAGAATTATCAACGAAAAATGGTACTCTTTTCAGTCCAATAAATGCGCCTAATATTAATTCTACAATGACAACTCCTGTTACTATTTGTAGTCTTCGAGAGAAATCTACCTTTGTTAGAAAGAATGCACATAAAACGATACTATAAATAATAAATGCAAGAATTTTCTGTGATGTTTCTACATAAGAAAGTGTAGCAAACATTGAGAACAATAAAATTGACCCAAAACCTATAAGAGCTACCAAGAACTCATTAAAGTGAAAGCTATTTTTCCACTTCATCAGACTTTCGGAAGCTAAAACCAACATAAAGGCATTTGCAATCCAAGAATTTCTAAAATAGAAACCGACTGGACGTTGTCCCATATGCCAAATTTGATCGAAACCTTGAACATTGAAGGAAACTAGTAAGATTAACAAAATAAATGTTGCAGATAATTTACTACGAAGAGAAATTTCTTTTTTTACATAGAAAACGAACAGTCCAAAGAGGCCTAAACTTCCAATAAAAAGGTGAGGTAAGGCTTTGGGATCCCCCCACTCTTTTTCACTAAAAGAGCCTAAAATGAATTTTTGAGGAAAAGTTATAAGATCATTTACGATTTTAGAAGACCATTCAAATGTACTTCCTGCACTTGCCTTACTTTCTACCAACGCACCAAATACTGGTAGTAGCCAGAACATTGCAAGTCCCACTCCAATCATTGCAAACAAAGCAACCCTACCAATTTTCAATAGGTAGTCTTTCAAGGAAGCTTTCTTTGAAAACACAGCATAGAATGTATACAGTGCTACAAAAAGGCACATCATATATCCTGTGTAGAAATTAGTAATCAAGCTGACTGCAAGGAAAATCGGTAATTTAAACGTTCGTTTTCCTTCTACGGTTTCTTCAATCCCAAGAAGAATGAAAGGGACATAAATTAGATTATCCAAAAAGTTAGGATTGAAATGCTGAGAAACAATAAATCCACTAAGTGCATACGATGTAGATAAGCCTAATGAGAGCCAATAATTTTTGCTGATACCCTGATATTTCTTCTCAAGAAAATATCCAAACACCACTCCCATTACTCCAAAACGAATGAGTGGAATCACATAACTCAAAATATGAAAGGTCGAAATTGGAAAAATTACGTATAAAAAAGTGAAAGGACTTAAACTATTAAAGCCCCATACACTTGGCATTGCTCCTCCCAAGGATTTAGAGAAGGACCAAAACAGACCGCTAAAATCACCGCTCCAAAATAGTTTATGTAATCCGATATAAAGTGGAAAATATTGTGAAAGAAAATCCCCACTATGCACCGATTTTTGTGAAAAGGGAGTCAACCCTAAACAAAGGAAGACTCCTAACATACCCATAAATGGAACAAAGAATAGCGAACTAAATTTTAATTTCATTTTTGAAATTTTCATTATAGTCTACTCCTACTAAATTAAATCCATTTTTTATAAATCGCAAATCCATAAAGAGAGGTTGATAAGATTGAAATTAGAAAACCTGCAACAAAGCCATCTGGCAAATAAGTCATTTCAATTGTATGTTCACCTGGCGTAATTTTATATGCCAACAGGCTATCCCAAACTTTAGCAGTTTCAACTACTTTTCCATCTACTTTAACAGTCCAACCTTTTTCATATGGAATACTTGTCATCATCCAAGTACTATCATCAGTTATATTAACCGTTCCTTTAAAACTACGATTATCCCAATAAGTTAATTTTATTCCTTGTAGTTGACGTTCTTGAATGATACGATTTGCTAGAGCGCTATTAGAACGAGCTAAGCGTAATCCAGATAAATTATATTCATTATCCGAATCAATTTCAATCACTAAATCTGTTGGTTGACCAACTGAATTATGTGCAATTTGAATAAATTGCGTTTGTTGGAATTTATCTTGGAATTCATAATTTTTGCCATTTAACATGACACGAACTTTATTTTTATCTGTATGAGATAATTTTTGCGGAATTGCTACCCAATAATCCTCAGCAGATTGAGGTACTAAATGATAGGTTATTGTGCCTGGCCTTGAAGAATCGATACGCTTATAGGTTTCCGGCTTAGACGGATCTACAACTTCCATATTATCCAGTTTCATATCATTTGCTCCGAGTACAGCTAAATAATTTTCGCTCGTTGCACCCATAGCTTGTACAATCTTATTTTGATTTTGAATCGGTTGATGATTCTCTAATTTTACATTCACCGTTTCATCATTAACACCGTAAGCAATTGGCAAAATCAAACCTGTCTCAAATGTCTTTGTTCTAGCAGCTTCATAAACAGGGGCTTTTGTCGTAATATCTTTACGCGTTACCATGTTTCCGAATACATACAGCTTGGATGTATCAGGATAGTCCTCTTTAAGCACCGGTTTTGGAGTCACTAGATATTTTACCGAGAAGAGAGCATCTTGGAACGGAGTTCCTTGATAGTAGGTCGTTGCGTTAATTCCGTTGTTTCCTAAACGGTCAAATAAATCACGCGTACTATTTTCCAAGTTGGAACTGAAGACCGATAACCCTGGATAGTCCACCATAAATGGATCATTCTTACTTAAATTAAATGATTTATTAATTCTGTAAAAATCACTGTGGTCAGGTCTAATTGGATTAATCGCTTCCTTTAATTGTAAAACAGCATCGTGATACTTATAGGCGTCTGTATACCCAACTCTTGATTGAACAAGTGCTGCATTAGCTGTTAACTCAACCACAGTCAAAGCAGCTATAATCATCCAAGTTCTTTTTACTTTTGGATAGAATAATGTTGCAAGTAAAATTGCAAAAATCAAAATCGTAGCGAGACGTTGCCAAACTGTTAAGAAAGAATGTTGTTGTAACTGTACAATAGAAAAAATAACTGCGCCGCTAATCAGTAGGAAGCTAGCTTCTCTCTTAGTAAATTTTTCCACTTCTCGTAGACTTAGATAAGCCAAATAAACTAGGAAGAAAGCAATAATCCATGAGAAACGATAGAAAAATCCAGCAGGATTTTGTCCCATATGCCACAACTTACTTGTGAATTCATGAGCACAAGAAATCAAAAATACGACGAGAACAAAGCTCGCTGCAATTTTACTCCATTTTGAAATCTTACTCGAAATAAAGTAATAAAGTGTTCCTAGTAAACCAAAGCTAGCCACATATATATTCGGCAAGTTAGGTCCAGCTGGCCAAGAAGTATTATCAAAAGCCCCTAAAAAGAGTTTTGCTAATATCTCAAACGGATTGATTTGTAACTTAAAGTCAAATCTCAAGGAACTTTGTAAGCCCCCTTTTGTTGATACTAAACTAATAAGAATTGGGAGTAATACAGCTGATACTATTCCAACGGCTAGTATAGATGCAGCAGCTAATTTCCCTATTCTTGTTAGAATGACCTTTTTATCTCTGAAGTTCTCTGAACGTATAATGTAGAACAAAGCATAAATAACTACAAAAATGCAGGTCATATAACCCATGTAAAATTGTACAAAGAGAGATAAGGCAAGCATGCCAATATAGCCTCTTGGAGACTTATTATCTAGTACTTGTTCAACCCCAATTAAAACTAATGGAAGCATGATCATTCCATCATAGAAAATTGGGTTCATTTGATAACTAACGTTAAACCCATTTAATGCGTAGATAGTAGCGACAATTGGAACCAAGTAGGCTTTGTTCTTTAATCCATCATAACGTTTAACCAAGAAATGTGCCATGGTTAATCCCATCGCCCCATAACGTAAGGCAATAACGATTGGAACCACCCATTGGAAATTTTCTTCAGGAAATAGTAGGAACAGGAAGTTAAATGGACTCAACAGGTTGAAGCCCCAAATCCCTAACATCCCACCTCCAATGGATTTAGAGAAAGAATAAAAGAAACTACTCCAATCTCCATTTAAAAATAAATGTTTGAAATAGGCATATAAGCCAATATACTGAGCATTAAAGTCAACTGCCATGAGTGACTTTGTCCCGAAAGGAAAGAAGCCATCAATAGCCCAAGCCACAATCATGATGGCCATAGGTGCAATAAAACTTGCTAGATAGACTTTTTTCTTAGTCGTCATTTTGCTCTCCTTTCACGGTTATGTTCGTTTGATCGATAAGATAATGTGGACGTTTCTTCACTTCGTAATAAATCTTACCGATGTATTCTCCTAATACCCCGATGGAAATCAATTGAATTCCACCGAAGAGAACCACTGAGAAGATTGTAGTAAAGTATCCACTCACGAGTGAATTCGGTTCTACAAGGTATTGGATAAAGGTCCAAAGTACATAAACTAATGAAATTAGTAAGCAGAATAAACCAAAATTAATACACATACGAAGAGGTTTATCGTTGAATGATAAAATCCCTTGAATCGCATAGTTCAATGAGAACTTCAATGAGTATTTTGTTTCACCGACTGTACGTACTTGGTTTTCATATTCGATAACTTTTTCATTAAAGCCGATCCAGGCAAAAATTCCCTTAGAAAAACGATTGTATTCTTGCATAGATATAATGGCGTTTACAACTTTACGGCTAAACAATCGGAATTCAGAGACCCCGTCCATCAGCTCGATATCCATCATTTTATTAGCAAGTTTATAAAAATGTTTGGCTAAAAACGTACGGTGAGGTTTTTCGCCTGTACGTGTACGACGAGCACTTACGACATCGTATCCTTGCTCATAAGCTTCAATCATTTGTGGAAGCATAGCTGGTGGATGCTGCAAATCTCCATCCATTAGAATAACTGCTTCTCCTGTTGCGTATTCAAGTCCTGCAATAGTTCCAGCTTCTTTCCCGAAATTTCGACTGAAGCTGATATATTTAACACGTGAATCGCCAGCTGCGATAGCTAACATACGTTCAAAAGTACGGTCCTTACTTCCGTCATTAATAAAAATAATTTCAAACTCCGCTTTTGTAATTTGATTGATTTCTTTAACCAATTCATCATACATTTTCTGAATCATATTCTCTTCGTTATAAAACGGAATTACTACAGATAATTTCATATCTATCCTACCTTATTCTTTTTATTATAATCACTTCTACTATAATAACATTTTTTTGAAGAAAGTGGCTACTCTTAACAAAAATTTTTGTTTATTGTATAAAACAAATAAACAAAAAGGAAAATACTGATTAGTATTTTCAACACAATTTATTGTTCTTTCTTTATCTTTCTATAATCCTTAACGCGGAGGTAACCCTAAGGCTATACGGCCATAGCGACTAATGCGTGTAATCTTCCATGCTGGAGACCAGGTAACCTCAACCTTGACATCCTCAATTCCATCAATTTGTTTCAAGCCTGCCACAATCTCGATTGGCAGACTTTCTGCACAGTCACAGGCAGTATCTGTGAAGGTCATGACAACTGTACAAAGGCCAGTATCATCTAAATGAATCTCATAAATCAATCCAAGATTGTATACATCTAACTCTACATCTGTATCATAAACTTTTTCGAGTACTTCAATGATTTGATCTTCCAATTCTAGAGCACGGTTATTGATTTTGATGTCTTCTCTCATTGCATTCCCTCCATTTTTAGACTGCACCTATTTTCTCATAATTCTGACAATTTGGCAAGTTTTTCCCAATTCTATTTAAAGCAAAAAGTAGAGATTATATCTCTACTTTTTAGTGTTTATTTTGATTTGACAGGTTTATCTGCAAGAGCTTTAACGGCAGCATTAATGGTTTCTGAGTAAAGTTTAGCTCCTTCATCCTGCTTGGTAGTATCACTACCGAAGTGAACCCGGTCTGTTCCCTTCCAAATATCTGGATGATCTTTGGCTACCTGGTTCCAATCTGCAAGTGCAATATATGGATATTTTTGTGCTAATTCACGCGCATAGTTTGCGTACTGTTCTACATAAGGTTGCGTTTCCTGCGTTGTATCCCCCTCATATGGAGTTACTAAGACAAGCTGATGCCCCTTCGGTAGATTTGTTACCAGCAAATCTAAATCAGCCTTATAATTCTCAGGATTATTAACACCTGTCGCAATGACTACAATTTTAGGCAAGGCTTTATTCTGACTGTAATTCAGCATCAATTCATTTGCCTGCTTGGTATTTCGACTAACCTGACCATCAATCTGTGCATCTGGTAAGACTTCCTTCAGTCCATCTGAAGCACGCAAGGTTACCGAATCTCCTATGATGGACACGCCATCAGCTATGTTGTAGCGACTAGCTTCTGCTTGTTCTGCCATCGTTTTTGTTCGAGTGATATTGGTTTGAGCCTGATTGAGACCATTAACCATCAAATCCGTTTCGAATGCACCTACTTGAGGAGCTATCAGTATCACGACAAGGGTAATCAGACCAAGTACTCCTGCACTACCAGCAAAGATTGGTTTGATGTGCGGAATTTCTTTTGCCTTTTGCAAGAGTTCAGTAGATTTTCCTGCGATCAACGGTTCGATGATATAGAAAGAAAGGGTTGCAAAGAGATAAGAAAAGATGGTCGTGAAAATTACTGCTAGCAGGTTGCCCATCAATTGAGAAAAGATAATATAAAACGGCCAGTGGAATAGATAAACAGCATAGCTAGTATCTGCTAAGAAGCTAATCACCTTTGGTTCTTCGATTGTCGGTGTTTTATCATGCAAGACGCGTGCTGCAACAATCATCAGAAGCGCAGCTAAACTTGCCAACAAGAAGCCGAATAAATAGGCAAAGAGATAGGTGAATTTCACAAAGAAGGTCAGTAATAGCAAGACTCCGAGCCCAGCTCCAAAGACTAGCAAAGTCTGCTTCAAATCCAAGCTTCTATTCAAACGTTTAAGAAGTGGCGTTGCATGACGAACTCCTATTACGGTAGCAAGCACACTACCTAAGAAGAATGGATAAACATGAGTCAAACTTGAGAAGTATACTGTTGAATAAGAACTTACAATAAAGCTACCGATAAACATCGAAAGGAAACTAATGATAAAGGCAGCTGATGAAAGTAGAAAGATTGTTCCTCGTAGTTGTCCGCCTGATTTTGCTCGCTTAGATAGGAACCAGACTGCCAAACCCCACAAGATATAATAATGAACTTCGACAGCTAAGCTCCAGTTGTGAACAAAGAGGTGAGGGATAAACTGAGATTCATAACTTCCTCCTGTCAACATTTCATAGAAGTTAGTCATAAATCCTAGAACACCGGCAATCTGACCACCAATTCCTGCCACATAATCTTGGCGAACCAAGAAGGTAAATGGCATGATGACAAGAATCATTAAAACGACCGGTGGAAAAATCCGATAGAAACGTCTTCTAAAAAATCCTAAGATATCAATCTTCCCTTTTTGTCCAAATTCTTCTAATAAAAGTGACGTAATCAGAAAACCTGAGAAGGTAAAGAAGACGTCAACTCCGAAGAAACCTCCTGGGAAAGTCGTTTGAAAGAAATGATACAAGAGTACCAAAAGCAAACCTGTAATCCTAATCAAGGAAAACCATTTAATACGCATACGAGTTTATTCTCCCTTTCGTTATACACTTTATTCTATCAAAAAAAGAAGAAAAATCCTACGAGAAAACGTAGGATTTTTAGCTTCCATAAATTCCATTTTAGAAATTGCGCCCTGACTTGTTATAACCATATTTTTCAACAAAATGTTCACGAAATTCCAAGAGATTATCATCCATAATAGCCTGACGAACCTGCTTCATCAGATTGAGCAAGAAGTAGAGATTATGGTAACTTGTTAAGCGAATACCGAAAGTTTCATCAGCCTTGAGCAGGTGACGAAGATAAGCGCGTGTATAGTTCTTACATGTGTAGCAATCGCACTCAGGATCCAGTGGCGTAAAGTCCTCAGCAAACTGGGCATTCTTGACAACCAAACGCCCTTGGCTGGTCATACAGGTGCCATTACGAGCGATACGAGTCGGCAAGACACAGTCAAACATATCGACACCACGGATGACACCATCAATCAAGCTATCTGGCGCTCCTACTCCCATCAAGTAACGAGGTTTGTTTTCAGGAAGGAGTTGAGTGGTGAAATCCAAAACAGCATTCATCTCTTCGTGGGTTTCTCCTACTGCCAAGCCCCCAATAGAATATCCTGGGAAGTCCATACTTACAAGGTCATGAGCTGACTGACGGCGAAGATCTTCAAATCCTGCACCCTGTACAATCCCAAATAAGCCTTGGTCATGCGGACGACGATGAGCCTTCAAACCACGCTCAGCCCAACGACTAGTACGCTCGATGGATTTCTTAACGTAATCATAGGGTTGGTAAAACTGAGGACATTCGTCAAAGGACATCATGATGTCTGAGCCCAGATTATTCTGAATAGAGATAGCTTTTTCTGGCGATAGGAACATCTTGGAACCATTGAGATGGTTTTTAAAGGTTACCCCTTCTTCTGTGATATTTCGACTATCTGCTAGGGAATAAACTTGAAAACCACCACTATCCGTCAAGATTGGCTGGTCCCAATTCATGAACTTGTGGAGACCACCTGCGCGTGCGATGAGTTCATCTCCAGGGCGAAGCCAGAGATGATAAGTATTAGATAGGATAATTCCTGAACCCATCACCTTCAATTCTTCTGGCGACTGAGTCTTGACCGTTGCCTGAGTCCCTACCGGCATAAACATAGGTGTTGGGAAGGTTCCATGGGATGTGATAATCTCACCCAAACGAGCTCCTGTGTGTTTTTCTTTTTTTATTAATCGATATTTGATTGGCGAATCTGACATTTTTTACCTCCGAAGCTGGGAAAGACAGTCCCAGTTCTTACTTTGTGCCCAGGGGCATACTGTATGATTCTATCAAAAAAAACAGGAACTGTCACGAACTATGGTATAATGAAAGAATGAAGTACCCAAAAATTAATTTAAAAGAAGTTCGCCAGCAGGCTAGACAATTTCAAGCCGAGCATCCTCGCTTGCTGCTTGTCTTTTTATTGCCAAGTATCCTCTTGATTCTATCTAGCTTTATCAGACCTTTATCCCTACTTGATGAAGGCATTCTTGAACAGTCCTTCTTGAACTTTCTAGGAACCACGATTCAGTCTGCTCTCTTTCCAATAGCTGTTGGATTTACAAGTTCTATCATCCTAGCTGGTGCTCTCTTTACCACGATTAATCTTTACAGAATTTCTGAGATAGAGCTTTCCTTTAAAGATAGCTTGTCCTTACTTGATAATCGCTTCTTTACCCAGACTTTTCTAACTCTCTTACTCAAGCGTTTCTATCTCTTTTTATGGAGCATCCCTAATCTTTTTGGAGTCTACTTGCTCTTTTATAGCAGTGCAATGGCTCGTAAATTTGTGGAACTTCATCCCGAATTTCCATCTGTCGACGTCACCAATCCAGATATCGAACATTTCCTACTTACTTTCGCTCTCTATTTCTTTGGTAGCGTCCTAGTCATGATTTTGGGAACCATTATTTATCTTCCGCAATATTACGCCTATTCCCAAGTCGAACTGCTCCTATGCGATACCCTTGCAATCGGAATTGCCAAACCAAGCCGCGTACTTCAGACCAGCCGTTTCCTTATGAAAGGCTATAAGTTCCAACGCTTTGTCCTTGATTTGCAGCTACTCCCTTGGTATATCCTTATCTGGATTAGCTTTGGAATTGCAAGTATCTCTACTTTCCCTTATATCTATAGTAGTCAAATCTTCTTCTATCAGAGGCTACTCGAGATCAAACGTAGAAAAGTGTAATATTAGTTATTAAAAACCAGTACCTTCATAGAAAGTGCTGGTTGTTTTTATTTCAAGAAAAGGATACTTAGCAAGGTTAGAATAGCTGGTCCACCCTGCTTTAGAATAATTCTTTTATCCGCAGTTAAGGAACCATACGCCGCTGCTCCTATGACAAATAAAACAAAGATTGTTACGATTTCTAAACTATGCGAAAAATAAATCCCATAGATCAGAAATACTCCAATCAAGGCATTATAAATTCCTTGGTTTTTAAACAGTGAGCTAACAGATGGTCGTACCAACTCTTCCTTGTCCATATGAAAGACTCGACTGGTTGCATCTGATTGGGTTGCTACACTCTCCAAATAAAAGATATAAAAATGTTCCAGGGCAACAAGAGTTGCCAAAATAGTAGTAATGATTGACATGGTTTTCCCCTTAAAATTCTATTTTTTCTAGACCTGAGACTAGGTTTGTCAGTAAAGTTGTCAACTCTTGCTGCTCAGCAGTCGATAAGATGTTCTCCATCTGCTCCTTCACTTTCAAGTGATGTTTAGGCGGATTGACCAAGAGTTGTTCCTTGGCTTCTTGAGTTAATTCAACTAGGACTTCTCGCTGATTGATCGGATTACGATTACGTTTGACATAGCCTTCTGACTCTAGTATCTTGAAATGGCGGGTCAAAGCTGCCTGATCAATCTGTAACATCTCTTGAACAGCTGTTTGGTTACACGGTGACTTTTGCAATAAAAATTGCAGAATTTGATAGCGGGTCAAACTAATGCCCAATTGTTTCTCAAAAAGTTGAGTAATCGTCTGATCTACTAAATGGAGCTGGTACAGTAATTCATTTATTTCTGGCATTTCTATTCCCTTGAAAATGTTTGATTTATCAATAGTTGACTTATCAAGTATAACTCAACGCGGTTAAAAATGCAACTATGTTGCTCACTCCCTAAAAATAGCCTCCTGTCACAATCTCAGAAGGCTATGTTTCTATATTTTATGTCTGGATTTGATCTTTACCATCTAAGTGTTTGAAATATAAAAAGAAGCGGAAACTGAATCAGTTCCCAACTTCTCATTGTTCTTAGTTCATAGATACGTGAACGTGATCGTAGTGGTTTTCTGTAACGCTACCACGATCTGGCATTGGATTCCAAGTATAGGCTGGTCCGTATTTGCTATCGTACGGTGCGTAGAAACGTTGTTTCCAGATAATGTAGTTGATGCCACGGCTAGCCATATTTTGGATGGCGTAATCTGCAATTTGATCACCGAGAGCTGAGCTAACTGGGACCATGAAGTCAATCGCTAGACCTTTTCCGTGATCCCCACTATCTCCTGGGCGGTACCCACTAAATGATGTGATACCGAACAAGTTAGCTACTTCTTCTTTAAAGGTAGCCGTTTGTGGTTGTAGACCTGCATTTTCTGATTTTGAAGCTGCAATACTTGCATAATCAGGAACCGCTGGAGCTGTATAAGTTGCCGATGCACCTTGACTTGGTTCAGCTTGGTAAGTTGCTGGAGCTGATTGAGCTTCTGTTACTGCCTCTGTTGTTGCTTCAACTGTTGTAGTTGGTTCAGCGACCGTAGTTGTTTCCTCAACAGTAGTCGTTGTTTCTTCTACTACAGGCGCTGCTGTTACAGCTTCTGTTGTCGCTTCTGTTGTTGGCTCAGCTGTTGTTGGCTCAGCTGTTGTTGTAGTTATTTCCTCAGTGGCAGGTGCTTCTGTTACTGCCTCTGTTGTTGCTTCTGAAGATACTGTAGTTTCTGCTACAGCTTCTGTTTCTTCAACTGGTTGTGTCAAATCTTCGACTTGAACAGTTTGATCATCTACCGTTACTTGATTCGTTGTTAAATCTGCTGTTGCACTTGCTACATCAGAACCTACTTCTTGAGGTGTATAAACCTCAACCTCTGTTACTTCTTCATTTTCGTTAACAATTGTAGTCAGTACAGTGTCTGGGAAAATCAAATCAATATTCGTGATTTTGTTCAAGTTTGCAAGGACATTTAAGTCTACTCCCAAAGCCTCTGCGATCGTGCTTAGGGTATCTCCGTACTTAATGGTATAACTTGTTTTATTTTCGCTTTTAGCAACATCGTTTTGAATTTGCTCAACACTACGTGGTGACCATACAATTTCCTCTGCTTGAGTTGCCAAGGTAGGGGCAAGTGATAGAGCTACTGTTGATGCAAAAATAATTCGTTTCTTCATACTATTCAAACTCCTTTTCAAATGTAGTACCTTTCTATCATAACATAAAGGAAAAAGAAAAAAAGCCCTTTGGGGGCTATTTAATAAAACTGTCTAAACTCTGTAACAAACCACGTTAATTGAAATAGTTTGTTTGTATTTTGTTACAAATCTGACATATTCTCTTTCATAAAATTTTCAAAAAAGAGAGAAGGAATATCCTCTAAAGTAGCAATCTGATGATTGCAATCCACCGGAGTTTCAAGGAAATTGATACTCTGGATACCACTATTTTGAGCGAATTCGACATCCAAGGTGCGATCCCCTATATAACAGGTGCGATCTGGTTTTAAATGATACTTACTGATAAGGTAGGTAGCTGCTTCTGGATTTGGTTTACGAGCAAAACCACTCTGACTTGTCAGAATTTCTGTGAAATAAGAATCCAGTCCTAAATCCCGTAAAATAAAGAAGGCATTGTCACCTTTGTGGGTGTAGACAAATTGCTGAATTCCTTGCTTGTCCGCCCAGTCTAAAACCTCACACGCACCCGGCATCAAGACGACCTGGGCATTCTTTTCAGCCAAGCTCTGAGCACGAACCTGATTGAGAATCCCTAAATCTAACCCTCGCTCTTCTGCCACTTGCTCCAATAAATCCTGAACAGAATATTTCAAGATAAAAGCTCGAACTTTTTCCTTATCATAGGGAATGGAAAACTGTGCATAGGTTTCCTCAATTCCTGACAAAATAGCTTCATAGGAGTCCAGTAAAGTCCCATCTAAATCCCAAATAAAAGCTGTTCCTTGCATTTCTTATCCTTTCAATGTCATATAAGATTTGTAACGATAGCGTAGGAAAATCCAACGAAAACCATTATCTAAAATAGTTCCAGCCCAAATACCAGGCAAGCCCCAACCAAGAACAATTCCCATCAAATAGCCTGTTCCGATACGGATACACCACATCCCAATACTTGTTGCATAAAAGGGTAGTCGGGCATTTCCCAAACCTTGCCAGATAGCTGTATAAATGACTGTTCCCGTTGACATAGGAGTTCCTAAAAGTGAAAAAAGTGTCACTAAAACACTAGCTTTGATAGCCACAGGATCGCTGGTGTAGAGATAGCTTAGTGGTGTCCCGAGAGCATAGATACTAAGCGTCAAGGGTAACATGAGAAAGAAAGACAACCAATAAGTTTGCTTACTTAAGTCATCCACTCTTGCCCAATCATTTTCTCCAACTGCTCGAGCTACCTGCATAACTGTTGCCGTAGCAACGCCAAAGGCAGGCATGTAGTTGAACTGAGTCAAAACTTCACCGATAGCATTTCCCGCGACGGCTTCAGTCCCAAAGGAAACAACCAAGGCAATAATGACGACATCTCCAGCCCTCATCATGAGACGTTCTCCCGCTGCAGGTAAAGCTAGAGTAAACAAGTCTTTATCCAGCCCCAAACTTGGCCTTGCATATGGAAGTTTTAATTGTGACCACAAGATTACAGCCCCAACCAAACGAGACAAAATAGTCCCCCAAGCTACACCAGCTATTCCCATATCAAAAATAAAAATGGCAACACTTGAGAAAAGGATATTTAAAGCATTGGATAAAAAACTAACATATAGCGGAAGTCGAGGATTGTGGGTAGTGCGAATCAAAGCCCCCAAACTAGTCATCAAGCCCAAGAGAACAATTGAACCACCCACCAATGATAGGTAAAGTCCACCACTCTCAGCTACAGACGCTTCTGTCCCCAAAAGACCGATCATCTCTTGGCCTGCAAAGATGGATAAGGCCCCTAAAATTAAACTCAATAGTAGGGTGATCTTGAGTGCTTCTGTTACGTGGTAGGCTAGCTTAGACTGGTCCTTCTGCCCCAAACTTTTGGAAATGACACTAGAAATGGCTGCTCCCAAGGCAATAAAAATAGCCTGATAAATGGTGATAATGTTACCAGCAACAGACACACCCGAAATGGCGATCAACCCCAGATTAGCTACCAAGTAGCTATCTACCATCCCCATGAGCATCTGCAAAAAGTTTTCCCCCATAGCTGGCAATGCAATATTAAGAATGTCTTTATTTTTCTTAAACAATCCTTCCTCCTGATGAAAAGAAACTCAGTTAGTTTCCCAACCGAGTTTACTTCCTCTCTTTTAAAGTCCTAGATAAATTTCTACTGCAGTCTGCATATCTGCTGCTGCAACCGTTGTCTTGTGACGAACTGGAGCTGTTTCAAGGCCATCCACTGCTGGTGGCAAGGCAACACCTGAAATCTCATGCAACTGAGCCAAGGCTTCAAAGTCGCTAAGTCCAGATTTTCCAGTGACAGCTTCTACTGCAACTACTGGGAACTTGTATGGACTAGCAGTTGATGCAATCACGGTCTTAGTCACATCGCCTGTTGCTGCTTGGTATTTTTTATATACGGCTGAAGCTACTGCTGTATGAGGGTCCTCAATATACGAATCTGACTCATAGACACGCTTGATTTCTGCTGCTGTCTCTGCTTCCGTAGCGTACTCAGCTACAAAAAGGTCCAAAATCTCTGCATCAAAATCAGTCAACTCATACTGACCTTGCGTATTCAAGGCATTCATAAGTTCAGCTGTCTTTTCAGAATTATTACCTAAAAGATGGAAAATCAAGCGCTCCAAGTTTGAAGATACCAAGATATCCATAGATGGGCTAGTTGTTACCTTAAACTCACGTTTCTTGTCATAGACACGTGTTTTAAAGAAGTCTGTCAAGACATTGTTGTCATTTGAAGCACAGATTAACTTGCCGACTGGTAGGCCGATTTGTTTAGCGTAAAAGGCAGCCAAGATATTTCCAAAGTTTCCTGTCGGTACGGTGAAGTTAACCTTATCACCAGCATTAATTTCGCCAGTTTTAACAAGTTGAGCGTAGGCATAAACATAGTAGACAATCTGTGGCACTAAACGACCGATATTCATAGAGTTAGCAGATGAGAACTGAAGCTTGTTGGCAGCCAATTTTTCACGAAGTGCCACATCGTTAAACATGTGCTTCACGTTTGTCTGAGCATCATCAAAGTTTCCATCAATAGCGATAACATGAGTATTGTCCCCTGTTTGAGTTGTCATTTGTAGTTCTTGAACCTTGCTGACACCATCTTTTGGATAAAAAACGATAATCTCAGTACCAGGCACATCTGCAAAGCCCGCCATAGCTGCTTTTCCAGTATCACCAGATGTCGCTGTCAAGATGACAATCTTGTTCTCCAAACCATGCTTTTTAGCCGCCGTCGTCATAAAGTATGGCAAGATAGACAAGGCCATATCCTTAAAGGCAATCGTTGAACCATGGAAAAGTTCCAAATTGTATTGGCCATCAAGTTTGACAAGAGGGGCAATCGCTGGTGTATCAAACTTGCTGTCATAGGCATTGATGATACAGTAGTCCAACTCTTCAGCTGTAAAGTCATCCAAGAAGGCTGACAAGACAAGTTTAGCCACTTCTTGGTAAGAAGCATCTTTTAATGTGTCAAAATCCAAATCTACCTTTGGATAGCTCACTGGAGTGAACAAGCCACCATCAGTTGCCAAACCTTGCAAAATCGCTTGGCTGGCTGTTACTGTATTTTTCGCATCACGCGTTGATTGATAAACTAATGTCATAAACCTCTATCCTTTATCTATAGTCTCATCCATTATAACATGATTTTTCAGAAAATTCTTCCGTTATAAGAAAATTATACGTCCAATTTTTCTTTCAAAGGCTCTAAATAAGTCATTTCACTCTGACCTCTCATCTCAAGTCCTTGCTCTGCTATAGCTAGTAAGTCTTTAGCAAACTGGACAATCCCAGCTGTCTCCTCATCTGTGAGTTGTTTCTTAGAAAACTGTCTTCTCAAAGACTTGTAGTCACGACCATATTTTTCAAAGAAAGGAGCTGTTCCTAGGTAGCTTTCAAGCTTGTCTAGATTTACCAACAAACCTAGATGAAAGGCTGCTGAAGCAAAGGTGCGGTCCAGCGGTTGCGTACAAACACTACGAAATTCAACAGTCCCTCGTGTTGTTAAGTCCTGAAATTGATAGCTACGGTGCGTTTGAAAATCCTTCTCTTGAGGAACAAGAAGAATTTCTTTGCCATTCAGAGTATAGGCAGGAATGTCATCAGTATCTAAATAATCTCTAGCCCGAATCGGAGAAAAATAGTAGGTTTCTCCATCACGTTCTGCTGTAAAAATCGCAGAGCGGTCTAGATAATCAAAGAAATCATCCTCGTCTTGAAATAGTTTGGCATTAACGCCTACATTTTCAGGATAAATCCCGTGCATGGATTCTTCCCAAAAAATATCTCGTGAAATCTTGGTGTCCCAGTCTGCTCCAGAAAACTCAGAATTGGCAAACAAGTAGGCCTTGGCTGCCTCAATCTGAGTGAAAGCATTGATAACACGCAGGTAGTTAGATGTTGAAACATCCAGCTGAACTTGACTCCCACAGATAAAAGCTCCATATTGCGGAAAATCATGCAAATCAGCTCTTTCTTGACGACTTCCCATATGCAGATAATCCATCAGCATCTGGTAGCGGGGATAGGCCACAGGTCGATTGCCATTTTGATCCCAGTTTGGGTGAATCCCCCAACCTTGGATCGCATGAGCCTTTTCTCCTAATTTTTCTTGGATTACCTTCATATAGGCCTCAAAACGGTCTTCGACCTCTTGGATAGTCTGGGCTCTGCCAAAGGCAAACTCCAAGGTTGTATAGGAAACCTCAAACAGAATCCGATCTTGACTCCTCGGTTCTACAAGCTGAATCGGATTGCCATCCTGGTCTTCCTTTTCAACTTCCAGATTGAGAGCATCAATTAAAAAACGTATCAGATTCTTACTGACTTCAATATCTGTAGGCTGTCCTTTCGTATGAACGATAGGAAACTCCAACTCAATACCGATGTAGAGATCTGGGTTTTCTTTGATATTTTTTAAATAGCGGTCTTTTAATAACTGAATTGAAGGGGACATAGATACCTCTCACTCTAACTTCTCATACTAGAAAATAAATTACTCTCTATTATACCAAAAACTCCTAGAGATGGATCTTAGAAAATCTGTTTGCAACCTCGCCCCCTAGATTTGAGACCAAACAAGCTCCTCTTTATATGAAATTTTATATGAACGCGTTAGATATCATTGTTAAAATTTCACAGTCTCATCAACCGGTTAAGCGATTTCATCTATTTTTGCATAAATCTCCTTGTATTATATTAAACATTGTGATATAATTCACATGTAAACAAAAAAAGAGGGCAGTTCAAATTCGACTTCACTTGATAACTTCTCAAGCCAAGCCCCTTTTCCTCTGCATCTCAACGACTAATTAAGGAGGATAGCTATGAAAGCTGTTGTTGTAAATCCAGAAAGCACTGGTGTTGCTATTGAAGAAAAAGTGCTCCGTCCGCTCGAAACTGGCGAAGCACTTGTTGAAGTTGAGTATTGTGGTGTTTGCCATACAGACCTCCACGTTGCCCATGGTGACTTTGGAAAAGTTCCAGGACGTGTTCTCGGTCACGAAGGGATTGGTATCGTAAAAGAAATCGCTCCTGATGTTAAGAGCCTAAAAGTTGGCGACCGTGTCAGCGTAGCTTGGTTCTTTGAAGGCTGTGGCATGTGTGAATATTGTACAACCGGACGCGAAACCCTTTGCCGTACAGTAAAAAATGCTGGCTACTCAGTTGATGGTGGTATGGCTGAACAATGTATCGTAACTGCAGATTATGCTGTTAAAGTTCCAGAAGGTCTCGATCCAGCCCAAGCCTCTTCAATCACTTGTGCCGGTGTTACCACCTACAAGGCTATTAAAGAAGCAAAAGTTGAGCCAGGCCAATGGGTTGTACTCTATGGTGCTGGAGGACTTGGCAACTTAGCTGTTCAATACGCTAAAAAAGTATTCAACGCTCACGTTATCGCAGTAGATATTAACAACGATAAACTTGCTCTAGCTAAAGAAGTCGGTGCTGATATCGTGATTAATGGTCTTGAAGTCGAAGATGTTCCAGGCCTTATCAAAGAAAAAACAAACGGTGGTGCTCACTCAGCTGTCGTAACAGCTGTATCAAAAGTTGCCTTCAACCAAGCAGTTGACTCTGTTCGTGCAGGTGGTCGTGTAGTAGCTGTCGGACTCCCTTCAGAAATGATGGATCTAAGTATCGTTAAAACAGTTCTTGACGGTATTCAGGTCATCGGTTCCCTTGTTGGTACACGTAAAGATTTGGAAGAAGCTTTCCAATTTGGTGCTGAAGGTCTCGTTGTTCCAGTCGTTCAAAAACGGCCTGTCGAAGATGCCATTGCTGTCTTTGATGAAATGGCTGCTGGTACCATCCAAGGTCGCATGGTTCTAGACTTTACTCATTAAGATAGATCATAAATAGCAAAACGAGGTAGGGACAAAAGAACCCACCTCGTTTTTTAGCAATAAAATTTTGACATAACAATTTATTGAACTCAAAGTTCTTTTTTAAACGCTCAAGAACACTACTGACGAAGATGTCATTTTTCTATCCAGATTCTTTAAGCATCCAATGGTTGAAGTATAAGGGGCTGGAACTAATATACCAAGATTTGGTTGGTTGCGTTCTGTACCACCACTTTTTATATTAAATTTTTTTACCATTCTCTAGGTAATTCCGAAAAATATTGATATATCAATATTTCTAAAAATCAATACTCCTAAAATTTTTGTATAATTTAATTTAATTTGTTGATTTTTTTATGAAAACGGTTTATACTTAGTTAGTCTTAAAGTTTTCTTAAACTAAAAGTCAAACATTATATAAGGAGGAATGACAATAATGAGTATCGGAATCATTATTGCGAGCCACGGTGAATTTGCCGCGGGTATTCATCAGTCAGGATCTATGATCTTTGGTGAACAAGAAAAGGTTCAAGTTGTAACCTTTATGCCAAACGAAGGTCCAGATGATTTATACGCCAAGTTCAACAATGCTGTGGCTGCATTTGACGCAGAAGATGAGGTTCTAGTCTTGGCTGACCTTTGGAGTGGTTCTCCATTTAACCAAGCTAGCCGCGTAATGGGAGAAAATCCTGAGCGTAAATTTGCCATCATCACAGGACTTAACTTGCCGATGTTGATCCAAGCCTACACAGAGCGCCTGATGGACGCTAATGCAGGAGTGGATAAAGTCGCTGCGAACATCATTAAAGAAGCCAAAGATGGCATCAAGGCTCTTCCAGAAGAGCTAAACCCAGCTGAGGAAGTTGCAACTGCTGCAGCTGCTCCTGTAGCCCAAGCTGCTATCCCAGAAGGGACTGTTATCGGAGACGGTAAATTGAAAATCAATCTTGCTCGTCTTGATACACGTCTTCTTCACGGACAAGTCGCAACTGCTTGGACACCAGACTCAAAAGCAGACCGTATCATTGTTGCTTCAGATAACGTAGCGAAGGACGACCTTCGTAAAGAATTGATCAAACAAGCGGCTCCAAACGGAGTGAAGGCTAACGTTGTGCCAATCCAAAAATTGATTGAGGTTGCAAAAGACCCTCGTTTTGGTGATACACATGCCCTTATCTTGTTTGAAACACCTCAAGATGCTCTTCGTGCTATCGAAGGTGGTGTGCCAATCAAGACTCTTAACGTTGGATCAATGGCTCACTCAACTGGTAAAACAATGGTCAACAACGTTTTATCAATGGACAAAGACGACGTTGCTACATTTGAAAAAATGCGTGATCTTGGTGTTGAATTTGATGTACGTAAAGTACCAAACGACACTAAAAAAGATTTGTTTGACTTGATTAGCAAAGCTAACATTCAATAATTAACATTAAATAGAAAAGGAATAAAACCATGTCAGATATTTCAATCATTTCTGCTATCTTGGTTGTAGTTGTTGCCTTCTTCGCAGGTCTTGAAGGTATCCTCGACCAATTCCAATTCCATCAACCAATCGTAGCATGTACCCTTATCGGTCTTGTAACTGGTAACCTCGAAGCAGGGGTTATGCTTGGTGGATCTCTTCAAATGATCGCCCTTGGTTGGGCAAACATCGGTGCTGCTGTAGCTCCTGACGCTGCCCTTGCCTCTGTTGCTGCAGCAATCATCCTGATCAAAGGTGGTAACTTTACTACTGAAGGTATCGCAGTCGCAACTGCGAGTGCTATTCCTCTTGCCGTAGCTGGACTTTTCTTGACTATGATTGTTCGTACAATCTCAGTTGGTTTGGTTCACACTGCAGATGCTGCTGCTAAAGAAGGTAATATTGCAGCTGTTGAACGTGCCCACTACTTTGCCCTTATTCTTCAAGGTCTTCGTATCGCTATTCCTGCAGCCTTCCTTATCGCTATCCCTGCTTCTGCCGTTCAAGATGCTCTTAAATTGATGCCAGACTGGTTGAACGGTGGTATGGCTGTCGGTGGTGCTATGGTCGTTGCCGTTGGTTACGCCTTGGTTATCAACATGATGGCTACTCGTGAAGTATGGCCATTCTTCGCTATCGGTTTTGCTCTTGCAGCAATCTCTCAATTGACTTTGATTGCCCTTGGTGTAATCGGTGTTGCCCTTGCCTTCATCTACCTCAACCTTTCTAAACAAGGTGGAAACGGTGGCGGAGGAGCTGCAACTTCTAACGACCCAATTGGTGATATCTTAGAAGACTACTAGAAAGGGGAACAATCATGGCTGAAAAAATTCAATTATCAAAATCAGATCGCCAAAAAGTTTGGTGGCGTTCACAATTCCTTCAAGGTTCATGGAACTACGAACGTATGCAAAACTTGGGTTGGGCTTACTCTTTAATCCCAGCTATCAAGAAACTTTACACTAAAAAAGAAGACCAAGCTGCTGCTCTTGAGCGCCACCTTGAGTTCTTCAACACTCACCCATACGTAGCTGCTCCAATCATGGGGGTTACTCTTGCACTTGAAGAAGAACGCGCAAACGGTACTGAAATCGATGACGCTGCTATCCAAGGTGTTAAGATCGGTATGATGGGACCTCTTGCTGGTATCGGTGACCCAGTCTTCTGGTTTACAGTTCGTCCGATCCTTGGTGCCCTTGGTGCATCACTTGCAGCAACTGGTAATATCGTTGGCCCACTTCTCTTCTTCTTTGGATGGAATGCAATCCGTATGTCTTTCCTATGGTACACACAAGAGTTTGGTTACAAGGCTGGATCTGAAATCACTAAAGACATGTCAGGTGGTATCTTGAAAGACATCACTAAGGGTGCATCTATCCTTGGTATGTTCATCCTTGCCGTTCTTGTACAACGTTGGGTATCAATCAACTTCACTATCAACCTTCCAGGCAAACAATTGTCAGAAGGTGCCTACATCAACTTCCCAGAAGGTGCTGTTACTGGTGGAGAATTGAAGGGTATTCTTGGACAAGCGCTTAGTGGTATGAGTCTAGATAGCGTTCAACCACAAACCCTTCAAGGTCAGTTGAACTCATTGATTCCAGGATTGATGGGACTTCTCCTTACTTTCCTTTGCATGTGGTTGCTTAAGAAAAAAGTATCTCCAATCACAATCATCCTTGCCCTCTTTGCAGTTGGTATCGCAGCTCGTTTCTTCGGTATCATGTAATCTCGGTGAGAATATATAAACAAAAAAGAGAGTGGAACAGAAATCGGTAATTCGTTAGAATTCGATTTCGTCGTCCCACCTCCGCACACACAGTTGAGTAGGGCTCTACTACTGCGTCTTGCTCGACAATCCAAAAGACAATTGAGAGGCTAGGACTTTTGTCCCAGCCTCTTTTTTATATCTCAGTTATTCTGCTAAGGCACCCATTGGATCCCATGGTGCAAGGACGATTGGTTCTGCTTCGTAAGCAGCTCGTTCTTCTGCTGTTAATAATTCCTTACGAACAACAATTTGGTAAGTATATTCGTCCATCCAAGCATCTGAGGCGACAAAGTAACCATCTGCACCGACCTTGTCTCCCCATGAGTTTTCGACTTTCCACTTGATTGATTTACCATTTTCATCCAAATCAACACCTGTCAAGACCATAGCATGAGTCATCAAGCTTTCGCTATAGTCTAAACGTCCAGCCTTGTCTTGAGTGAGTTGAATGTCCATGCTTGATTCAAAGTCATAAACATCTGTCGCAAGGATTCCTGCTTTACGGTTGCTGAGTTGGCCGACATCTGAACCAAACCAAACAGTTTCTCCTGTTTGCATTTGGGCAATCGCCAATTCTTTCAAGCGTTCCATCGGTACGTTAATGTAACGAACTGCACGACTACCGACAACATTTCCCAACATCTCAACTGTATATGATCTACCATATGGTTTATCAGCAGTTGGAGCATTGATCACAGAAACGTAGTCTTCTAGTGGAAGATCAACATATTTCTTGTAAAACTCTTGTGAAGTGATCCCTTTTTCGCTTTGGTAGTTATTATCTTTATCACGATAAGCAAAGTCAAACTGACGAGGTGGGAGACCTAGTGACATGGCAAGGAAGTTAAAAATTTCTTGCAAGAGGTCTTCTTTCTTAGCTTGAACAGCCGCTTGGTCTGCACCAGATGCGAGCAAGTCACGCAAGATTTGAGCATCTTGGCGAAGCAATTTGTTAAGAATGGCATTGAGTTCACGGCTATTGCTAGATGAGATAGACTCAGGATAAACAGACTTGGGCACGACACCATATTTTTCAAAGAGAGAAACCACCATATCCCACTGACCACCATCTTGTTGAGGAGTTTGGAGTAGGAAGCTAACCTTGCGACTCGTCAATTCTTGGTCTGCAGTCGCAATCACTTGCTCCAAGAACCAGTTAGATTTTTCATACTTATCCCAGAAGAAGGTGTGGGCCTGAGACAATTCAAAGTTCTCCAATTTGTATTGCGAGATGAGTTTGTGACGGAAGGTGTTGAGAGCTGCGAACATCCAGCAACGACCAGAAGCCTTCTGGTTGGTCACCTTGTCCTTGGTCAAATCAAGCGAGAAAACAGGTGTGTTATCCACATGACTTTGGCGACGTTCTAGGGCTGCGAAAATTCCGTTATGGCTAACTGCGTTTTCGATAGCTTGGTATTTTACATTTGCTTCATAGTTGGCAAATAATTGATCCGTAAATGATTCTTGAATCGCGTTCATAGATTCCTCCTTTTTACTATACAGTCTATTATAACGCTTTTCACAAAGGAAGCAACTGAAAAATGAAAAAGCAAGCCAAATAGACTCACCTTTTTCATGTCATGGGCACTATTTCACACTAGCAAAAAGCAATTCGAGCTCTTCTTGACTGACGCGACGCCATTCTCCCCGTTTCAAATTCTCATCCAAAACTAGAGTCCCCATAGTCAAACGTTGCAAATCCACGACTTCCTTGCCACAGTAGGCCACCATGCGTTTGACCTGGTGGAATTTCCCTTCTGCAATGGTCACCCGAACCTGGCTTTCATCCTTATTTGAATCCACTGACAGAATCTCCAGTTTGCCCGGCTGACAGGTAAAATCTTTGAGCGGAATACCCTTAGCAAATGTCTCCACATCTTCTTGAGTCATAATTCCCTTGACTTGTGCCAGATAAGTCTTATCCACATGACGCTTAGGTGAAAGAAGAGCATGGGCCAGCTGACCATCATTAGTCAAGAGCAGGAGACCATGAGTGTCAATATCCAAGCGCCCTACTGGAAAAACTTCCTTGGTCCGAGCAAGATCATCCAACAAGTCCAACACCGTTCTGTGTTTAGAATCCTCAGTCGCTGAAATAACTCCTTGGGGCTTGTTCATCATGTAGTAAACAAACTCCTCATAGTCTAGCTTTTGCCCGTCAAAACAAACCTCGTCTGTCTCTTCATTAATTTGTAGCTTGGCAGATTTTTCTTTCTTACCGTTGACCGTCACGCGCCCAGCCTTGAGAAGGTTTTTGACATCAGTCCGACTCCCGACAGCGCAGGCTACTAAAAATTTATCTAATCTCATAGGGCTATTATATCATGAAAAAGCATAGACTTAGAACAAAAAAAGCCGCCTGATTGGGCGACTTAATTTTTTTATAGGGAGATTATTATGAAAAAGTTTTAGGAGTATAAGTTAAGTTCTTCTTAACTTATGAGATAAGTATACAGCTCCTATCTTAAAGTTTCCTTAAGTATTTTTAAATGTGAGATTTTTCCATTTTTCTCGCCAGTTTTTCTTGGATAGACGCTGTTGGTAGAGCTTCATCCGATCTTTATTTTCTAAAAAATGAGGAGTTGGACGAACTTGAAAGTTCAAAATATCCTCCAAGTCATAAGGCGCAAAGAGCTCCAAAGTTGCATCAGCATGCAAGCGAAGTCCTATCGCCGTACAACGTTCAGGATATTTACTCATAGCATCACAGGAATTCACATAGGGAGGCGTATGGGGACTATGCTGATGCATATAGACTTGATTTTTCAGCTCCCATTGATATTGAGGAAAGTCCTCTCTCAACTGGTTCTCTAGGGCCAGCGTTTCTTCATAACTCACACCTGGGTCAAAGAAAATCACATCCACATCTGTTTCACGATCAAAGGCTGGTTTTTCTGATAGGAGATTCCAGATAAAATTTCGAACCGAACCAGCTGCCAACCAGGAGTCTTTTAACTCCAAGTTACGGATGATGGTCAAAATAGCCATCATTTCAGAATTTTCCCTAAAAGAGTCTAAAATTTCAGTCTCATTTTTCAATATATTCATACCCCAAATGCTCATAAGCCTTAGCTGTCGCGACTCGTCCTGAACGAGTTCGCATGATAAAGCCTTTCTGGATGAGGTAGGGTTCGTACATATCTTCGACCGTCTCACGCTCCTCGGCAATATTAACAGAAAGAGTTCCTAATCCGACCGGACCCCCACCGTACATCTCAATCATGGTACGAAGGATTTTCTGGTCCACATAGTCCAAGCCTTCGTGGTCTACATCCAGCATGGTAAGAGCCTTATCTGTAATGACATCATCAATCAAGCCATCGCCCATAATCTGCGCAAAGTCACGCACGCGCTTGAGGAGACGATTAGCAATACGAGGAGTTCCACGACTGCGTAAAGCTAACTCGGAAGCTGCCTCGTGAGTAATTTCCATCTCAAAGATATCTGCCGTCCGCTCGACAATTTCTGTCAAGTCATCATGGGTATAATATTCCATGTGGCCTGTAATCCCAAAACGGGCACGAAGAGGATTCGAAAGCATCCCCGCTCGAGTCGTCGCCCCAATCAAGGTAAAAGGAGGCAAATCAAGATGGACACTACGGCTAGCTTCTCCCGCACCAATCATGATGTCAATGTAGAAGTCTTCCATGGCACTGTAAAGCACCTCTTCTACCGACATAGGCAAGCGATGAATCTCGTCAATAAAGAGTACATCTCCAGGCTCCAAGTCATTCAAAATTGCTACCAGATCACCCGCTTTTTCAATAACAGGGCCAGACGTTTGCTTGAGATTGACTCCCAATTCATTGGCAATGACAAAAGCCATGGTTGTTTTTCCGAGTCCTGGAGGGCCAAACAAAAGAACATGGTCCAACGCCTCATCCCGCATTTTAGCTGCTTCGATAAAAATTTGAAGCTGATCTTTGACCTTGTCCTGACCGATATATTCACGTAAATATTGGGGACGGAGGGTACGTTCTACCAACTCCTCATCACCCATGATTTCATTATCTAAAATTCTACTCATGCTTCCATTATAGCAAAAATCCAGCCTACAAACAAAAAAGCCACCTGATTTGGTGGCTTCATTAGGGAGATTATTATGAAAAAGAAAGGATTAGGATTTCATTAAATAAAGTTAGGAGGTCTTTATCTAATGACTATATGATACACGAGGAGACTTAAAATTACCTTAACTTTTCTCTGATTTATTATCTTTTAAAAAATTTTTTCCAAATGGAATTTCCTTTCTCAAGCAACAAAAAAGCCACCTGATTGGGTGACTTCTTTAGGAGATTATGATGAAAAAGAAAAGTTTAGGATTTCATTAAATAAAGTTAGGAGGTCTTTACTTAATAACTATATAATACAAGAGAAGACTTAAAATTAACTTAAGATAAAAAAATTATTTTATTTTTTTCGATCTACCCAAATCATTCCTGTGCAATCATAAGTAGATAAGGTTTCAAAACCCAAGGAACGGTAAAATCCCAAGATTTTTTCTGTCTGTTCGGTCGCTAGTTGGACTTGATAGGCATCTTTGAAATCCCCTAAAGCTTCCTTCATCAAGTCGCTACCAATCCCTTGGCGCTGATAGCTAGGCAAAACAATCAAATCCTGGACAAAGACCGATGAAAAACCATCTCCAACCAGACGCACTAAACCAACGATTTCCTCACCATCACGAGCAACATAAATAGCCAATGAGTGATCTAAAGATTGCTCCAACATCTGTGGTTGATTGGTATAGTTTGTCCAGCCAACTGCCTGATAGAGATGCAAAACGTCATCAATTGAAACAGATGTTTCTTTCGTAATGTTAATCATAGCAAGCATCCCTAACATTCTCTAAGAGATTTCAACTGTTGCCCATTTTCATCAAAATTATCAGGACGCAACCATGTTTCCAATCGAGCTTTGACTTGTGGCCAGTCCTTATCAATCATAGACAACCAATCCGTATCTCTAGTACGACCTTTATAGATAACAGCTTGGCGAAAGGTTCCCTCATAGATAAAGCCCAAGCGTTCTGCTGCTTTTCTAGATGGAAGATTTAGAGCATCGCATTTCCACTCGTAGCGACGATAGTTAAGCTCCTCAAAAACATAGCGCGCTAGGAGATACTGGGCTTCTGTCCCTATCCTCGTACCCTTAAGTGCTGGTGAAAAGGTCACGGCACCCACTTCTATTACTCGGTTATTCTGATCAATTCGCATTAGAGAAAAGGTTCCCAAGGCCTTACCCGTCTCCTTATCCAAGATAGCATAGAAAAAACGGTCCTTACGAGCCAACATCTGGTTTAAAAGGCTGACAAGTTCCTCCATATCTGCCACTGGCTCCTGAAAGAGATAGGTCCACATCTCTCGAGGCGTATCTGGACCATAAACAACTAGTAAATCCTCCGCATGTTTTTCTACCGAAAGAGCCTCTATCCGAGCATAACGCCCTTCTAAGCAATCAATAGCAGGTGCTTCACCTGGTGTATAACCTTCCATTGACTCGCCAATCATCTGACCATATTCATTTACTGGCATATCTTTCTCCTTGTTTTGCTTTTCAGACTTTATAATTGCACATAGTATATCATACTTTCATGAAAAAAATCAAAAAATCCTCCAGGTTCTACTCTGAAGGATTCATAGCTTATTTCACCACAATATTAACCAATTTAGTTGGCTTCGATAGTCCAGTGGACTATTGAAGGTGGTAAATAGGGCTAATAAACTCGTTATTTAACAACAATATTAACGAGTTTATTAGGTACACTAATCACTTTCACAATTTCTTTGCCGTCAATCTCTGCTTTGACTTTTTCGTTATCTAGAGCAATTTCTTGCAATTCTTCGCGTGATAGATCTTTAGCGACCATGAGTTTGGCACGGACTTTACCTTTGATTTGGACAACGATTTCGATTTCGTCTTCAACCAATTTGCTTTCATCCCAAGTTGGCCAAGCTACATAAGAGATAGACTCA
The DNA here is from genome assembly GCF_943736975.1 of Streptococcus sp. Marseille-Q0941. Classification (GTDB taxonomy): domain Bacteria; phylum Bacillota; class Bacilli; order Lactobacillales; family Streptococcaceae; genus Streptococcus. The sequence continues at coordinate 42,858 of NZ_CALSFO010000004.1, forward strand.
CCTGTTGCTGCCACTTTTTGCCAGAGTTCTTCTGCCAAGTGAGGCGCAAATGGGGCGATTAATTGGATAAAGCCTTTGGCGTAGTTCACATAGAGCTTGTCTTCCTTGTTAGCCGCATTGACAAAGACCATGAGTTGGGCAATGGCTGTGTTGAATTTCATGGACTCGATTTGCTCAGTGACAGCCTTAACGGTTTCGTTGTAAACCTTGTCCAGAGCACCATTGTTTTCCGCAACGATTTCCTTACTTGTGATTAAACGGTAAACACGGTCAAGGAATTTCCGGCTTCCTTCCAAACCTTCTTCTGACCAAGCAATCGAAGCATCGAGTGGTCCCATGAACATTTCATAGACACGAAGGGTATCAGCACCGTATTGTTCCACCACATCGTCTGGGTTAACCACGTTCTTGAGGGATTTAGACATCTTAGCTGGTGCTTGCTCCAACTCTTCTCCTGTTTCCACATGGAAGAAGGAACCGTCACGTTTTTCAACCTTGTCAGTTGCCACAAGAGCCCCACGATGGTCACGGTAGCTTGTTCCCAAGATCATTCCTTGGTTAAAGAGTTTTTGGAATGGTTCTTTAGTTGGAACGACACCGAGGTCATAGAGGAATTTATGCCAGAAACGAGCGTAAAGCAAGTGAAGAACGGCGTGTTCTGCACCACCCACGTAGATATCGACTGGCAACCATTGTTTGAGGAGGTCCTCATCAGCCAATTTCTCTGTGTTGTGTGGATCGATATAGCGGAGGTAGTACCAACTTGAACCGGCCCATTGTGGCATAGTGTTGGTTTCACGACGACCTTTGACGCCATCTTCACGAGTCACTTCAAGCCAGTCTGTCAAGTTAGCCAATGGGCTTTCCCCAGTCCCTGAAGGGCGGATGTCCTTGGTTACTGGCAAGACAAGTGGCAACTCATTTTCTGGAACTGCTGTTGACGTCCCATCTTCCCAATGAATGATAGGAATTGGTTCACCCCAGTAACGTTGACGACTAAAGAGCCAGTCGCGGAGACGGTAAGTGATTTTTTCTTGACCACAGCCTTTTTCTTCCAACCATGCCACAATCTTGGCAATAGCATCTTCTTTGTTCAATCCATCTAGGAAGTCTGAATTAACGTGAAGGCCATCTTCTGTATAAGCAGCTTCAGCTACATTTCCACCTTCCAGTACTTCTACGATTGGAAGGCCAAATTGTTTGGCAAATTCCCAGTCACGTTGGTCGTGGGCAGGGACAGCCATAACAGCACCTGTACCATAGCTAGACAAAACGTAGTCGGCAATCCAGATTGGGATTTCCTTGCCATTGACAGGGTTGATGGCATAAGCACCAGTCCAAACCCCTGTTTTTTCTTTGGCAAGGTCTGTACGAGCCAAGTCAGACTTGAGGCTGGCTTGGTGTTTGTAGTCTGCAACTGCTTCAGCTTGTTCTGGGCTGACGATAGCATCTACCAAATCATGCTCAGGTGCCAAGACAGTGAAAGTCGCACCGAAAAGAGTATCTGGACGTGTAGTAAAGACAGTGAATTCCTTGTCAGTCCCTCTCACTTTGAAGGTGACATTGGCACCAGTTGATTTACCGATCCAGTTGCGTTGCATATCTTTGATAGACTCTGGCCAATCCAACTCATCCAAGTCGTTGAGCAAGCGCTCTGCATAGGCAGTAATTTTAAGCATCCATTGGCGCATTGGTTTGCGGACAACTGGATAGCCTCCACGCTCAGAAGTTCCGTCAGGAAGGACTTCTTCGTTGGCGATAGCTGTTCCGAGTTCCTCCACCCAGTTTACGGGCACTTCCGCTTCATAGGCCAAACCTTTTTCGTAAAGCTTAGTGAAGATCCACTGCGTCCACTTGTAGTAGTTTGGATCTGTTGTATTGACTTCACGATCCCAGTCGTAAGAGAATCCAAGCGCATTGATTTGGCGTTTGAAGTTGGCAATATTTTCCGCTGTAAATTCTGCTGGGTCATTCCCCGTATCCATGGCATATTGCTCTGCAGGCAATCCAAAGGCATCCCAACCCATTGGGTGAAGGACATTGTAGCCTTGGGCACGTTTGAAACGGCTAAGGATATCTGTAGCTGTATAGCCTTCTGGGTGTCCTACGTGAAGACCCGCTCCAGATGGGTAAGGGAACATGTCAAGTGCATAAAACTTAGGTTTTGAGGCATCTGTTCCTGTCTTAAAGGTATGATGGTCAGCCCAGTATTTTTGCCACTTAGGCTCGATTTCTTTATGATTGTAAAAACTCATAGCGTCTCTCCAATTTTCGTGATGCTCCTATTATACCATTTTTAGGGGGAATATTGTTCTCCTTTTCGTGTTTTTTATCGTTTCGCACTTTGAGCACTAGGCTATTCTACAAAATAATTTCTAAAAATTCTCCAATATCTATCATTTACCATTCAATTATTCCTTCATAAATAATATAGATGCAAGAAAGGTCTTTTTATGGTAGAATATAGGAAAGTGCTTTCTCAGAAGGAGGGGAAAATGAACAAACAAACCATCGCTGTTTTAGGGCCTGGTTCTTGGGGTACTGCTCTGTCACAAGTTTTAAATGACAATGGACACGAAGTTCGTATCTGGGGAAATATTCCTGACCAAATTGACGAAATCAATACACAACATACCAATAAACGCTATTTCAAGGATATTGTATTAGACGAAAAAATTGTAGCCTATCATGATTTGGCAGAAGTTTTGAAAGGTGTTGACGCTGTTTTGTTCGTAGTCCCAACTAAGGTGACCAGACTGGTAGCTCAACAAGTGGCTGCTGTTCTTGACCATAAAGTCGTCATCATGCATGCTTCAAAAGGTCTTGAGCCAAATAGTCACAAACGTCTCTCAACTATTCTCGAAGAAGAAATTCCTGAAGAGTTACGCAGTGAAATTGTGGTTGTATCTGGTCCTAGTCATGCGGAAGAAACGATCGTCCGCGACATCACCTTGATCACTGCTGCTTCGAAAGATTTACAAACCGCTCAATATGTCCAAAAACTCTTTAGCAACCACTACTTCCGTCTTTATACCAATACAGATGTGATTGGAGTAGAAACAGCTGGTGCTCTTAAAAATATCATTGCTGTTGGTGCAGGTGCCCTACATGGACTTGGCTTTGGAGACAATGCAAAAGCTGCCATTATCACGCGCGGGCTTGCAGAAATCACTCGTCTGGGTGTCAAGCTTGGTGCAAATCCACTGACTTATAGCGGACTTTCAGGGGTTGGGGATTTAATCGTTACCGGGACTTCTGTCCACTCACGTAACTGGCGAGCTGGAGATGCTCTTGGACGTGGCGAAGCCTTAGCTGATATCGAAGCCAATATGGGAATGGTCATCGAAGGAATTTCAACAACCAAAGCAGCTTACGAATTGGCGCAAGAGCTTGGAGTTTATATGCCTATTACTCAGGCTATCTACCAAGTTATTTATGAAAATGTTAATATTAAAGATGCTGTTTCTGAACTCATGAGTAACGAGTTCAAGGCAGAAAACGAGTGGTCATAATCACCGTTAGAAAGGAAGCTCATGAAGCAAAAAGTTAGAAAAGCTGTTATCCCTGCCGCGGGGCTTGGAACTCGTTTCCTTCCAGCAACCAAAGCCTTGGCCAAAGAAATGTTGCCAATTGTGGATAAACCAACCATTCAATTCATCGTTGAAGAAGCTCTTAAGTCTGGAATTGAGGATATTCTTGTCGTAACAGGGAAGTCAAAACGTTCGATCGAAGACCACTTTGACTCAAACTTTGAACTAGAATACAACCTCAGGGAAAAGGGGAAAACGGATCTCTTAAGATTAGTGGATGAAACGACTGGCATGCGCCTTCACTTTATTCGTCAAACACATCCACGTGGACTCGGAGATGCCGTTTTACAAGCCAAAGCATTCGTCGGGAACGAACCCTTTGTGGTAATGCTCGGAGATGATCTCATGGATATCACTGATGACAATGCTGTTCCATTGACCAAGCAGCTTATGAATGATTATGAAGAGACTCACGCTTCTACCATTGCAGTCATGCCTGTACCACACGAAGAAGTTTCTGCCTATGGTGTCATCGCGCCTCAAGGAGAAGGAAAAGACGGACTTTACAGTGTTGAAACCTTCGTTGAAAAACCAGCGCCTGAGGATGCTCCAAGTGATCTTGCCATCATCGGTCGTTACTTACTCACACCTGAGATTTTTGGTATCCTTGAAAATCAAAAACCTGGTGCCGGAAATGAAATCCAACTAACAGACGCTATCGACACACTCAACAAAACTCAACGAGTATTTGCTCGTGAGTTTAAAGGCTCTCGTTACGACGTCGGAGACAAGTTTGGATTTATGAAGACTTCCATCGAGTACGCTCTTAAACATCCTCAAGTTAAAGACCACTTGAAAGACTACTTGATTGATCTCGGTAAAGAACTTTCAGGAGAAAAATAAACCCTTAAAACCAGGTTGAATATTCCTGGTTTTTTTATTGCCTAAATAGCTCTAAAGCTAGTCTGAGACTAATTTCTTGCAATCATTGCTTTTATGGTATAATAATAAGGAGTGAGGAAAGAAATGAAAAATACATTATTATCTATGAAAGAAAAAGGACTGGCTTTCCTTCAGTCCCTAAAATCAAAACTAAAAAATATACATTTAGGTAAAGGTGGCCCTAAAAAGACTAAAAAGAAAAAGCAAACCAAAACGAATATTTGGACTATCTTTGCTAATATCTTATTGGGCATCAAGGCAACCTTTAATACCCTATTTATCATCGCCTTCCTTGGTGGACTTTTAGGTACTGGGGTCGTTTTCGGTTATGCTGTATCTCTATTTGACAAGGTAACCGTTCCTCAAACAGAAGATTTAGTCAAACAAGTGAACGATATTTCATCCATCTCTGAAATTCGCTATGCTGACGGTTCCATGATTGGTGCTATCGAAAGCGACCTCCTTCGGACATCTGTCGCATCAGATGCTATCTCAGAAAATCTCAAACAAGCTATCGTTGCGACCGAGGATGAACATTTCGCCGAACATAATGGGGTCGTTCCTAAAGCAGTTATTCGTGCCAGTCTAGGAAATTTTATCGGACTTGGTTCTTCTAGTGGTGGATCGACACTGACCCAGCAGCTCATCAAGCAGCAAGTGGTTGGTGATGCTCCTACACTAGCTCGTAAAGCAACTGAAATCGTGGACGCCCTAGCCTTAGAGAGAGCAATGAGTAAGGACGAAATCTTGACCACCTATCTCAACGTCGCTCCATTTGGCCGTAACAATAAAGGGCAAAATATCTCAGGAGCTCAACAAGCAGCCAAGGGTATTTTCGGTGTTGATGCCAATCAGCTAACGATTCCACAAGCAGCATTCTTAGCAGGATTGCCACAAAGTCCTATCTCCTACTCACCTTATGAATCTACTGGGGAGATGAAGAGCGAAGAGGATATGGAACTGGGTATCAAGCGTTCCAAAGCTGTTCTTTACAATATGTACAGAACAGGAGTCCTCAGCCAAGAAGACTACGAAACCTATAAAGCATACGACATTAAGCAAGATTTCTTGCCAGCAGAAAGTGTAAACGTAACTTCTAAAGGTTATCTCTACTTTACTGCACTTGATGAAGCAACGAATCTCATGTATGATTACTTGGTGAAAAAAGATAATGTTTCCGCTCAAGAACTCAAGAATGAATCTATCCAAAAATCTTATCGTGAATTAGCTGAAAAAGAAATTCAAAATGGTGGTTACCGTATCACAACTACAATCGACAAAGCAATCTATACTGCTATGCAAGATGCTGTAGCAAATTATGGCTACCTTTTAAATGATAGTAGTGGTCAACCTGAAGTTGGGAATGTCTTGATGGATAACCAAACGGGAGCTATCTTAGGATTTGTAGGTGGTCGCGATTATCAAAGCAATCAAAATAACCACGCTTTTGATACCAAACGTTCTCCTGCTTCTACTACAAAACCTATCCTAGCCTACAGTATTGCCATTGACCAAGGTTTGATGGGCAGTGCTAGCATCCTATCAAACTATCCAGCCAACTTTGCCAATGGAACTCCAATCATGCACGTCAACAGTCCGGGGACAGCTATGATAAATCTTAAGGAAGCTCTAAATTACTCCTGGAATATCCCAGCCTACTGGACTTATCGTATGCTTCGTGAAAAAGGAGTTGATGTCCGCTCCTACATGGAAAAAATGGGTTATGAAATCCCAGAATACGGTATTGAAAGTCTTCCTATGGGAGGAGGAATTGAGGTTACTGTAGCTCAACATACAAACGGATACCAAACACTAGCCAATAATGGTATTTACAACAAGAAATATATGATTTCAAAAATTGAAAAAAGTAGTGGTGAAGTAATCTATGAGCATAAAGACGAACCTGTGCAGGTCTACTCTAAAGCGACTGCAACCATTATGCAGAGCCTACTGAGAGATGTACTTTCATCCCGAGTAACTACAAGTTTCCAAAGCGACCTTTATGGCATAAATCCCAGTCTAACACGTGCTGATTGGATTGGAAAAACCGGTACAACCAACGAGGAAGGTGATATGTGGCTCATGCTTTCCACTCCACGGTTGACCCTTGGTGGCTGGATTGGTCACGATGATAACAGTTCGTTAGCCAAAGGTGCATACTATCGTAATGCTAAGTATATGGCTCACCTCGTAAACGCTATTCAACAAGCTTCTCCTTCTGCTTGGGGTTCTGAACGCTTTAGCCTTGATTCAAGTGTCACTTCTTCTCAAGTCCTTAAGTCGACTGGGCAGAAGCCTGGTAGGGTCACTATCAACGGTAAAGAGATTGAAGTAACTGGAGAAACTGTAACCAGTTATTGGGCGAATCAAGCTGGCGCTCCAACGACTACTTATAAATTTGCTATCGGTGGTAGTGATGCTGATTACCAAAATGCTTGGAATACTATTTTAGGAAGTTTACCAAAATCATCTAATTCCAACAATAATAATTCAAGCAACAATAGCAATAATAACAGCAATAATCGAAATAATAATAGCAACAATAACAATAATAACAGCAATAATAGTGGTAATAATAACAATAATACTACCACTGATAGCAACAACTCTTCGTCAAATAGACTACAACGCTGACCTTTCTATATGAATCACTATCAAAAGAATATTTTTAAGGGGACCATCTACTCCCTCCTATCTGGATTAATATGGGGTATTTGTGGTATTTTAGGAGAATTCTTCTTTACCCATTATCAAGTCTCCTCTGGTTGGATTACTTCCATGCGATTAACTATTGCAGGTGGTTTCGTACTTATCCTTTCTAGCTTTAAGTTCCGCTCACAGTTATTCGACCTTTGGAGAAATCGTAACAACTATCTGCCTTTTCTGGCATATGCTATCTTAGGAATCTTCTCCGTTCAGTATTTCTTTTATCTCTGTGTAGAATACTCAAATGCGACAACGGCAACCATCCTACAATTTATCAGTCCTGTCTTCATTCTTATCTACAACCGCATCATCTACAAGAAAAAGGCTTCTAAAAAAGCGATCTTCTATGTTCTGACGGCTATGCTTGGGGTCTTTTTGATGGCGACCAAAGGCGATTTGTCTAAGTTATCCATCACTCCTCTGGCCTTGTTGACAGGGCTTCTCAGTGCGCTGGGCGTCATGTTTAATGTCATTTTACCCCAGCCATTTGCTCGGAAATATGGTTTTGTTCCCACTGTTGGTTGGGGAATGATGCTGGCTGGTCTCTTTAGTAATTTTCTCTACCCTGTTTATAGAATAAGCTTCCAGCTTGATTGGGTAAGCATCTTGATTTGTTTGACCATTGCCTTTTTTGGAACAGCCTTTGCCTTCTTCCTATCCATGAAGGCTGTCTCACTCGTTTCCCCATTGGTGGTATCAGTGGTCAGTGCAAGCGAACCTTTATCATCAGCCATTCTAAGCGTTCTGTTTCTAGGTTTAGTCTTGGATGGCTATCTGCTATTAGATATGATTTTGATTATTATTCCAATGGTCTTCTTATCCATCGAAGAATCAAAGGATAAACTGAAAGAAACTTCTTTTAACACTTAAGGCTTCAAAATTGGAGCCTTTTTTGGTAGAATAGTAAGCATTATAAAGAATGAGGAGACACCTATGACTGCTACAAAAATGAATGCACAAGAAATTATCCAATTTATCGCAAATGCCGAAAAAAAGACCAGCGTAAAAGTGACCTTTGAAGGACAACTTGCTGGAGATATCCCTGCTTCTGTTACCAAGCTAGGAAATGTTCTCTTTGGAGACTGGAAAGATATCGCTCCACTTCTTGAGGGACTTACAGAAAACAAGGACTATGTTGTTGAACAAGACGCTCGCAACTCTGCTGTACCTCTCCTTGATAAGCGCAATATCAATGCTCGTATCGAACCAGGCGCTATCATCCGTGATCAGGTTGAAATTGGTGACAATGCTGTTATCATGATGGGAGCTGTTATCAACATTGGTGCTGAAATCGGTGCTGGCACTATGATTGATATGGGAGCTATTCTCGGAGGACGCGCTATTGTCGGTAAAAATAGTCACGTCGGTGCCGGTGCTGTTCTTGCAGGTGTGATTGAACCAGCTAGTGCAGAGCCTGTCCGTGTCGGTGACAATGTACTCATCGGTGCTAATGCTGTGGTCATCGAGGGTGTTCAAATCGGTAGCGGTTCTGTTGTTGCGGCAGGTGCCATCGTCACTCAAGATGTCCCAGAAAATGTTGTGGTAGCTGGTGTTCCAGCCCGTGTTATCAAAGAAATCGATAGCCAAACTCAACAAAAAACAGCGCTCGAAGATGCGCTTCGCACCTTGTAATTAGTAACAGAGGCGGAAACCTTTCCAGCCTCTTTATCGTATCAATAGAAGGAAATTAGATATGTTAAATTTGATTCAAACTCGACGCGATCTTCACCAAATTCCTGAGATCGGTTTAGAAGAATTCAAGACTCACGCTTATTTGCTCAATGTCATTGAGAAATTAACAGCTGGCAAGGATTTTGTTCAGATTCGTACTTGGCGAACAGGTATTTTAGTTTACTTGCAGGGGAGTCAACCAGACCGTACCATTGGTTGGCGAACAGATATCGATGGACTCCCAATCCTTGAACAAACAGGCCTTTCCTTTGCCTCTCAACACCCAGACCGCATGCATGCTTGTGGGCACGATTTTCATATGACCATTGCACTTGGAAGTCTCGAACGTGCTCTAGAAAAACAACCCAAAAACAATCTCCTCTTTCTCTTCCAACCTGCAGAAGAAAACGAAGCAGGTGGCATGCTCATGTATGAAGATGATGCTTTTGGCGACTGGTTGCCTGACCAATTTTATGGACTTCATGTTCGTCCGGACTTAAAAGTTGGACAGATTGCGACCAATACCCACACACTTTTTGCTGGGACATGTGAAGTTAAGATTCGCTTTAAGGGGAAAGGTGGCCATGCTGCCTTTCCACACCAAGCCAAGGATGCCCTGGTTGCAGCTAGCTATTTTGTGACACAAGTTCAGTCAGTCGTCAGCCGTAATGTCGATCCTATCGAGGGAGCTGTCGTCACTTTCGGTGTCTTTCAAGCTGGAACAACCAACAATGTCATCGCTGATACTGCCTTCTTGCATGGAACCATCCGAGCTCTTACACATAGTATGAGTCTCTTGGTTCAGAAACGTGTCAAAGCCATCGCTGAGGGCGTGGCTGTTGCTTTTGATATGGATGTGGAGATTGAACTCAAGCAGGGAGGTTATTTGCCAGTCGAAAACAACCCTAAATTAGCTCGTGAATTGATGACCTTCTTTGATGAAAAAGAGGAAATTGAACTCATCGATATCGAACCCGCCATGACAGGGGAGGACTTTGGTTATCTTCTCTCTAAGATTCCTGGCGTCATGTTCTGGCTAGGTATTGATAGTCCCTATGCCCTTCATCATCCAAAGATGAGTCCTAAGGAAGAAGCTCTGACTATCGGTGTCGATGCGGTATCAAGCTTCTTAGCCAAGAAAGCTGCGGAGTAAACTATGAAAAAAGTCCTACGCAAGCAGGTCTTGCAAGAACTCAAATCTCTGTCAGCCGAAGAAAAGGAAGTCATGGACGCTTGGTTGACTGAACAACTACTTCTTCATCCCTTCTACAAGGAAGCAAAAACCATCGCCACTTACCTGTCTTTTCCTCATGAATTTCAGACAGCTAGACTCATTGAACAAGCTCAAAAAGATGGGAAGACACTCCTCATTCCCAAAACCTATCCACATGGGAAAATGGACTTTGTTCTATATGAACCAGAGAAACTCGAAAGAAATTCTTTTGGACTTCTTGAACCTCAAGGAGACTTCACAATCCTTAAACCCTCTCAGATTGACCTGATTCATGTACCTGGTTTGGCTTTCAATCCTTCTGGCTATCGGGTTGGCTACGGTGGCGGCTACTATGACAGATATTTGAGCCATTATTCTGGAAACTCCATCAGCACACTTTATCCATGTCAGATTCAGGACTTCCATCCTGAACCACACGATATTCCCGTTAAGGAGGTAATTATCTATGAAAGAGATTTTTGATCGTCGTTATCCCGTCACAAGCTTCTTTCTTCTCGTGACAACCCTGGTTTTTGTCATCATGTTTCTAACCAGTGGTTTCAATTACACAAGTGCAGCAACCTTGTATCAATTCGGAGCTGTATATCCTCCTGCCATCAAGGCCATGCCTGAGCAAGTCTGGCGCCTGTTTTCAGCAATCTTTGTCCACATTGGCTTGCAGCACTTTTTAGTCAACATGCTATCCCTTTACTTTTTGGGGCGTCAGATGGAGGATATCTTTGGTTCCAAACAATTTTTCTTTATCTATCTTTTATCAGGGATGATGGGGAATCTCTTTGTTTTGGTCTTTAGTCCTAATGCCATCTCAGCTGGGGCCTCAACTGCCCTTTACGGCATGTTCGCTTCTATTGTCGTCCTTCGGTATGCTTCGCGCAATCCCTACCTCCAACAGCTTGGTCAATCCTATCTCTCCCTCTTAGTCATCAACCTGATAGGTAGTGTCTTAATCCCTGGAATCAGCCTTGCTGGACACGTTGGGGGAGCTGTTGGTGGCGCATTACTGGCTATCGTCTTCCCAGTCCGAGGAGAACGAAAGATTTATAGCCCAGTCCAACGTGGTCTTGCAACCCTAGCCTTCATTGCTTTATCAGCCCTACTACTTTTTATCGGATTGCTTTAATACAAAGAAAAACCATTGGAATCTCTCTCAGAGAGCTTTATTTCCAATGGTTTTTTGAATCTATTTGAAAAGTTGCTTAAAAGCCATTATTGTCACTGAGTTCTTTGAACCAGTAGCCTGATTTTTTCAGGCGACGTTCTTGCGTTTCTAAGTCAAGCTCGACTAAACCATAGCGGTTTTTATAGCTATTGAGCCATGACCAGCAGTCGATAAAGGTCCAGATCAAGTAACCTTTACAGTTGGCACCGTCTTCGATGGCACGATGAAGCTCACGAAGGTGACCTTTAACAAAGTCAATACGGTAATCATCCTGAATCATTCCATTCTCACGGAATTTATCCTCACCTTCAACACCCATCCCATTCTCGGTCAGCATCCACTCAATATTCCCATAGTTTTCCTTGATGTTTTGGGCAATGTCATAAATCCCTTGCTCATAGATTTCCCAACCACGGTGGGGATTAATCTTACGACCGGGCATGACGTAAGGCTCATAGAAATGCTCTGGCAAGAGCGGACTGTCAGGATGCTTAGCAAAACGTGGCGCCATGACACGCAAGGGCTGGTAGTAGTTGACTCCAAGGAAATCTACTGTATGCTCACGAATGAGGTTCAATTCTTCTGCTGTAGAATCTGGCAGTAAATCATGCTCAGCTAAAATCTCCACTAATTCTTCTGGATAAGTACCCAAGACAGATGGATCTAGGAAAGATTGGGCCTGGAAGAGATCGGCTATACGAGCAGCTTTGACATCCGCAGGATGTTGGCTACGTGGATAGGCGGGAGTCAAATTGAGGACAATCCCAATCTTAGAATCTGGCAGAATTTCGTGACAAGCTTTGACTGCAAGAGTGCTAGCCAGTTGAGTGTTATAGGCTACCTGAACCGCAGCTTTGGCATCCACCTTATGTGGATAATGAGCATCATAGAAATAACCAAACTCAACAGGAACAATAGGCTCATTGAAGGTAATCCACTGATCTACCAAATCACCATAGGTCTCAAAACAGAAACGGGCATAGTCTTCGTAGGCCTTGATGGTCGCCTTATTTTCCCAACCATCGCCATCCTCTTGAAGGGCAAAAGGCAGGTCAAAATGGTAGAGATTGACTAAGAGACGGATGCCCTTAGCCTTAATCGCTTCAAAGACCTGACGGTAGAAAGCCACACCTTGAGGATTGACTTCTCCACGACCCTGCGGGAAAATACGAGACCACTGTATAGAAGTCCGAAAGGCTGTGTGACCTGTTTCTAACAATAGTTCGATATCTTTTTCCCAATTTTCATAAAAGGTCGATGTTTTGTCTGGTCCAATCCCATTATAGAAGCGATTTGGCTCTACTTGGTACCAATAATCCCAGAGATTATCTCCTTTGCCGTCACTAGGTACTCGTCCTTCTGTCTGTGGTCCAGAAGTTGAAGAACCCCAGACAAAATCCTTTGGAAATTTTAGCATAGCTCTACCTCTTTACTTACTCATTTTATCTTTATTTTATCTCATTATAAAGAAAAAACAAGGCAAAAACTAGTTACATTTTTGTCTTGTTTTTCTTCTGATTATAGATTTTATTTAGTTGTTAGGATTTCAAGGGTTTCAAGCAAGTTATCAGCGTGAACTTCGATTGTATCTCCTGTCGCCTTGATCTTAACTTCTACGATACCATCAGCTGCTTTTTTACCTACAGTGATACGGATCGGAAGACCAATCAAATCGCTGTCACTGAATTTAACACCGACACGTTCGTTACGGTCATCTGTCAAAACTTCGTAGCCTTTATTGACCAAAGCTTCTTCGATACGATTTGTCAATGCAAGACTTGCTTCATCCTTGACATTAACTGGAATCAAATGTACATCAAATGGCGCCAATTCTTTAGGGAAGTTGATTCCCCAAGCGTAACGGTATTCACCTTTTGGAGTTTTGTTCACAAAGAGGCGAGCGTGTTGCTCCATAACTGCTGAAAGGAGACGACTAACACCGATACCATAACATCCCATGATAATTGGAACTGCACGACCGTTTTCGTCCAAGACATCTGCTCCCATACTTGCTGAATAACGAGTACCGAGTTTGAAAATGTGACCAATTTCGATACCACGCGCAAAATTGAGCACACCTTGTCCATCTGGAGAGATTTCACCCTCACGAACTTCGCGGATATCGACATACTCGGCAGTGAAATCACGACCTGGATTCACACCAGTCAAGTGGTAACCATCTTCGTTAGCACCAACAACAGCATTGCGACTATCTTGCACCTTGCGGTCAGCGATGATTTTAACAGTTTCTGGAAGATTGACTGGACCAAGAGAACCAAAATCAGCTCCCAACAATTCTTTCACTTCCGCCTCAGTTGCAGCTTCTAAGAAGTCTGCACCAAGGTAGTTTTTCAATTTGACTTCATTGAGTTGGTCATTGCCAACCAGTAAGGCTACAACCGGCTCTTGGTCTGCGATATAAACCAAGGTTTTGATTGTTTGGTCTTCTGAAACATTTAGGAAGGCAGCTACTTCATCAATCGATTTGACACCTGGTGTTTCCACACGAGCGACTTCTTCTTCAGCAACGACACGGTTGCTTGGTTTGTACTCGTTAGTTGCCATTTCCAAGTTAGCTGCATAGCTTGACTCACTTGAGTAGGCGATTGTATCTTCACCAGAAACCATCCATTTCAGCAATTCTGCCTTGATTTCTTCTTGCACTTCTGCAGGGATTTCGTCAAATGATGCGACAGACTTGTCTAACACTACCCAACGGTCAAGGTCTGTACGAGCAGGTGTGATAGCCATAAATTCTTGGCTGTCCTTACCACCCATGGCTCCACCGTCACCGATGATGGCTTTAAAGTCCAAGCCACTACGAGTGAAGATACGTTCGTAGGCTGCCTTGTACTCATCATAAGTAACATCCAAACTATCATAGTTAGCGTGGAAGCTATAGCCGTCTTTCATGATGAATTCACGAGTACGAAGAAGTCCATTACGAGGACGTTTTTCATCACGGTACTTAGGCTGGATTTGGTAAAGGTTGAGTGGCAATTGCTTGTAAGACTTAACAGAATCACGGACAATGGCTGTAAAAGTCTCTTCGTGGGTTGGACCTAGGATAAAGTCTGACTTTTCACGGTTTTTCAGTTTATAAAGGTCTTCACCATAGGTTTCATAACGACCTGACTCACGCCAAAGATCAGCACTGAGAAGGGCTGGAGCCAGCATCTCAACCGCACCAATCTTGTCAAATTCCTGGCGCATGATGTTCTTGGCTTTTTCAATCACACGGTTAGCAAGTGGCAGGTAGGAATAGACACCTGCAGATACTTGACGAACATAACCAGCACGCAACATAAGGGCATGACTGATAACTTGAGCATCGCTTGGCATTTCGCGAAGCGTTGGAATAAGCATTTTACTTTGTTTCATATTTTTCCTCAAATTCTAAAAGAAGGTTCGCATGATGTCGTTCCATGTTACTGCGAGCATCAAAACGACCATAATGACAACTCCAACTAGAGTAACATAGGTTTCAATTTCTTGTTTTAGTGGTTTACGGCGAATGGCTTCAATGATGTTAAGCACGATTTTTCCACCATCTAGCGCCGGAATCGGAATCAAGTTGAAAATCCCGATATTGATGGAAATCATAGCCAAGAAGAACAAGACATTCTCCAGACCATTTTTAGCAGCATCACTACTTGCCTTAAAGATAGCAACAGGCCCACCTAGTTTATTCAAATCAGGTTGGAAGATCAAGCTTTTCAAGGCATTGAGAATGCGCAAGGCTGAATCAGCCGCACTGGTAAATCCACCTACAAACATAGACCAGATATCTGATTTAAGTCTTGGTTGAACCCCTAGAATATAACGTCCTTGATTCTCAACAGGTGACACACTGACTTGTTTTTCAGTTCCATTTTCAGAGACGGTGACATCCAATACAGGTGCTGTTTTGTCCTTGGTCTCTGCTTCAACCGCTTGAATCAAATCTTGCCAGTTACTGATTTCGTGTGAACCGACTTTAGTGATTTGCGCCGTATTTTCAATACCGACCTTGGTTAGTGCACTGTCGGGAAGAATACTGAAGTTATTCGTTTGCGTATCGCGAACGCCACCTTGCATGAAAATCAAAATCCAAAAGACGATAACGCCTAAGATGAAGTTGTTCATAGGACCTGCAAAGTTGGTAATAAGCTTGCCCCAGACAGTCGCATTTTGATACTGAACATCTAGCGGAGCGATACGAACTTCCGTCCCATCAGCTTCTACAATAGTCGCATCATGGTCTACCGAAAAAGTTTTTTCCTCTTCCAAAACCAGACCTGTGATAAAGAGTTTATCCTCAAAGTCAAACTGGGTTACCTGCATAGGAAGAGCCGTTTGATCGACCTTCTTACCAGACAAATTGATGCGCTTAACCTTGCCATCTTCAGCCAAGGTCAAACTAACAGGAGTTCCTGTCTTAATCTCTGTGGTATCCTCACTCCAACCTGCCATGCGGACATAACCACCAAGCGGTAGGAGACGAATCGTGTAAGCAGTCCCGTCTTTTCCAATATGGGCAAAAATCTTTGGCCCCATACCAATGGCAAATTCACGAACCAGAATTCCAGACTTCTTAGCAAAGTAGAAATGGCCGAACTCGTGAACCACCACGATAATTCCAAAAACAAGGATAAAGGTTAATAATCCTAACATTTAATATCTCTTCACCTTTCCTTAAAATAAGCCAAAGAGGTGCATAATAGGGAAAACAGCCAACATAGAGTCAAAGCGATCCAGCACCCCACCATGTCCTGGGATAAATTTCCCCGAATCCTTGACACCAAAATGGCGTTTCATGGCACTCTCAATCAAGTCACCCAATTGCCCTGCAATACTAAAGAAAATAGCAAAGAGCGTCATTTTGTAAATTCCATAAGGAAGGGCAACCGTACTATCCACTAACATAAAGATAAGAGTGACAAGCATGGCAGCTAAAATTCCACCAAAGGCTCCCTCGATGGATTTGTTCGGAGAGACTCTCGGAGCCAATCTTCTCTTACCGAAATTCATTCCGACCAAGTAAGCACCACTATCAGTTGCCCATACGATACAGAGGGCCAAGAGTGCTTTGTCCAAGCCTGCAATTCGAGCATCCACTAAAGCATTGAATCCAAAACCAACATAGAAACTCATAGCGATTGGGTATACAGCATCTTCAATGGTGTAATTCTTGCTAAAAACAGTGCAACCTAACATGATAAAAATCACAACACCATATGCGACAACATTCCCATCTACAGGTAAAAATGTCAAGTAGTTTTCTAGGGGGATTGTCAGTGCGAAAGTCGCTAATAAGGTCAGCAAGCCCTCAGGAGTCATGGTATTTAACCCCTTCATCTGGAGCAATTCACGAACCCCAAGCATGGCTAAAATTCCCATAGCAATCTGTAACCAAAGCCCACCAATCACCAAGAGAGGGATAAAGATTGCTAAGGCCAAACCGGCAAATATCGTTCTCTTTAATAAATCCTTTTTCATAACTTTTTCCTAAACTCCTCCAAATCGACGATTGCGGCGATTATACTCTGCAATAGCCTCTTTCAAAGCTTCCTCATCAAAGTCAGGCCACAAAACATCTGTGAAATAAAGTTCACTATAAGCTGCTTGCCAAGGCAAGAAATTGCTCAAACGAAGCTCCCCACTCGTTCGAATGATTAAGTCCGGATCACGCAAAGTTTTCGGCAAATGCCTCGTAAAGAGATATTCCCCAATCAACTCTTCCGTAATATCACCTGGATTCACCTTAGCATCCAAAACATCCTGCGCAATCAACTTGACCGCTTGTGTAATCTCAGCTCGTCCACCATAATTGAGGGCAAAGTTAAGAATCAAACCTGTATTTAACTTGGTCAACTCCTCTGCCTTTTTCAAAGCTTCAAAAGTTTGTTTAGGCAAGCGATCAGTTTCCCCAATCATTTGGATCTTCATATTCTTTTGGTGCAATTCGGGGACATACTTATCATAAAATTCAACAGGCAAGTTCATGATAAACTTGACTTCCTGGTCTGGCCGTGTCCAGTTTTCAGTCGAGAAGGCATAAACAGTCATAGCCTTGACACCCATATCACTAGCAGCAATCGCTACCGTTCTCAAAGCATCCATCCCAGCCTTATGACCAAAGACACGTGGCTGCATCCGTTTTTTAGCCCAACGACCATTGCCATCCATGATAACTCCGATATGTGCTGGCACCACTGCTGGTGTTTCTGTTACTTTATCTTTTTTAAAAAATCCAAACATGATTGTATTCCTATTTAAAAATCTATCGTTTCATTATACCATATTTTTCGCTTTTCTTCTATCATATTCTCTTATTCTAAGGCGGGATTTCCTATAGAACTCCTATCTTTCCAAACGAACAAGCCTTGCATTTCCAAAAGAAAGTTGATACAATAAAACATAAAGATTTTATCCTTGTTCAATCACAGGGGGTTTTTATTGAAAGGATCTTATCATGTCAAAAAAACTACAACGTAAAAAACAATTAAGAAACAGCCTTCGTCGTTCAGGTGCACTTTCAAACGCTGTAAACAAGGTTGTCGAAGAAACAAAAAAAGTTGTGAAGCATGCTGAAAAAGCTGCAAACGAGGCAGGTAAAGCTGTTTCTAAGCAAGTTGAAAAAACTGTAGAAGCAACTAAAGAGCAAGCTCAAAAGGTTACTAGCTCTGTAGAGGAATTCGCAGCGAATCTAGGCGGACTTTCAGTAGACCGTGCTAAAACTTTCTACGATGAAGGAATCAAATCTGCTGCTGACTTCAAAAACTGGACAGAAAAAGAACTCCTTGCCTTGAAAGGAATCGGTCCAGCTACAATCAAGAAATTAAAAGAAAACGGCATTAAGTTCAAGTAATCTTTCTTGTTCCTTGCTTTTCCGTGAAAAACTTGTTAAAATAAAGCCATTAGAGGTGTTTTGAATCCCACATTTTACAGAAAGTGGCGGTGCTGAGAAGTCCACAAATGTGTCAAAACTGGTTGCTGATGGATGAAAATGAAATAATATTGTCTTTTTATTATAAAGACGAGAGTTGCGGGCTCTGCCCGAAATTGGGTGGTACCGCGGATAAACACATTCGTCCCTGTCAAATTGATGACAGGGGCGATTTTTTTGTAGAAAGCGAGGGAGAAAGATGACAAGAGCAGAATTACCGGAACGAATAGAGACCGAGCGTCTGGTCTTGCGAGTCCGTACAGTTGCGGATGCCGAGGATATCCATGCCTACGCTAGTCTGCCAGAGGTTGCCTATCCAGCAGGCTTTCCTCCCGTCAAGAGCTTGGAAGATGAGATTTATTATCTGGAGCATATCCTTCCTGAACGCAATCAAAAGGACAATCTCCCAGCAGGTTACGGCATTGTGGTAAAAGGGACTGATACGATTATCGGCTCTGTCGATTTCAATCATCGCCACGAAGACGATGTGTTGGAGGTTGGCTATACCTTGCACCCTGACTACTGGGGTCGAGGCTATGTGCCTGAAGCAGCACGTGCCTTGATTGAACTGGCTTTTAAAGAATTAGACCTTCACAAGATAGAATTGTCTTGTTTTGGCTCCAATGTCCAAAGTCAACGAGTCTCAGAGAAGCTTGGTTTCACTCTGGAAGCTCGCATAAGGGATCGAAAAGATGCCCAAGGCAACCGCTGTGACAGTCTGATATATGGCTTGCTGAGGAGTGAGTGGGAGAGTTTAAACTGTTAGATGAGGGAGGTAATTTTTGAAATTAATGTGTTTTCTTGAGACCGATGATAGAGTAAGGAAGTTTTTTGTTCAAGTTTGGAAAATATGTTTGAATACGCTTGCTTTTTTTCCTATACTGTCCCTTGTATCTATTTTAGGATTAACACTTCCCGCATTTTTATTAAGCTTATTTTTTAGCAGGGATATTGCAATTTCTATTCTGGAGATAATAACTTTTTTGTTTTTGATATGTTTTTATCTTAAATTATTCTCTAAAAGAAGGATCTCTGAGATTGCTATTCTTACTTATTGGTGTATTTCTATCTCAACTTTGATTATATTCTTCCTAATTGATTTAAAATTAGTTATAATTTTCCAGTTTGCATTGATACTGATATATGCATTTAAATATATAAATCGATTTAATAAGTTTAGAGACTTTCTTACGAAAAGTACTGAATCCTTGGCTTTTATAAATGTTTTTGATGGAATATTCTGCGGAATATTGATTTACTTTTTACAAAATCTGAATTTAGTTGAATCAATTTTGATTAACGTATCTCAGTATTTCTTAACTAATTATGGTATAAGTGAAAATCAAATAAACAACTGGTTCAGTATTTTAACAATATTAATACTACCATCTATATTATCTACCATAAAAAGTATAGTATCAATTAAGATATTTAAAAAAGTTAATAAAGTAGATGTTCCTAAGGGAAGGACACTATGGAATGTATATGCCACGATGTTTATTACTTCGTTTTTGTGGTATTATATCTATCTTTATTACTTTTTTTCTAAAGCTATGAATTCTGAGACTGTTTTACTAATTGACATTCTTACATTCATTTTATATATAGTACTTTATTCATTCTTTTGGTGGCAAATTTATAATATGATTGGATATGGTGCAAAAGATATAAAAGAAGTGATTGCTTCATGGCTAACTGCAACAATGAGTATATTATTGTTGACAGTATTTAATCAAGTTGAAAACGAATTAATCAATGCTCTAAGCTGGTTTTTACCAATACTAATTCCAAATCTAATAGGGGAAATAAATTCTCAGTTTGATACAAATAAATATAAGAAAAAACCAATAAGAACTGATAAAATGGATAGACACCTCTATCGAGTTCAAATATATTGTTTTCTTACTTTATTAATGTTGAGTATTATTCCAAAGTTAATTGAAATTATATGGGGATGGAAGATTAAAGTAGAGTTGGCCAAACTAATAAATTCGTCATTTGATTGGACATCTGAATTTATTGCCTCAACTATAATTGTTTTCTTTTGTTTCATATTATCATTAATTATTGGAAGGGGCATAATTTGGTTGTTAAAATATTTCTATTTAGATCCATCAAAAAGATATTATAAATTTGAAAAAAATAAAAGGAGAAAAAATAATGTCTAAAGAACTTTCACCTAAATACAATCCAGCCGAGGTTGAGGCTGGTCGTTATCAAAAATGGCTTGATGCGGATGTTTTCAAGCCTTCAGGAGATCAAAAGGCTAAGCCTTATTCGATCGTTATTCCACCACCAAACGTAACTGGTAAACTCCACCTTGGTCACGCTTGGGATACGACCTTGCAGGATATTATCATCCGTCAAAAACGCATGCAAGGTTTTGATACGCTTTGGCTTCCAGGTATGGACCATGCTGGGATTGCCACTCAGGCTAAGGTTGAGGAGCGCTTGCGTGGTGAGGGCATTACGCGTTATGACCTCGGTCGTGAGTCTTTCTTGACGAAAGTCTGGGAGTGGAAAGACGAATATGCGACGACCATCAAGGAACAATGGGGCAAGATGGGGCTTTCTGTAGACTACTCTCGTGAGCGTTTCACTCTTGATGAAGGTTTGTCAAAAGCCGTTCGCAAGGTATTTGTTGAGCTTTATAAGAAAGGATGGATCTATCGTGGTGAATTTATCATCAACTGGGACCCAGCAGCTCGCACAGCCCTTTCTGATATCGAGGTGATTCACAAGGATGTGGAAGGTGCCTTCTACCACATGAACTACATGCTGGAAGACGGCTCACGCGCCCTTGAGGTTGCGACTACTCGTCCTGAGACTATGTTTGGGGACGTTGCGGTTGCAGTCAATCCAGAAGACCCACGCTACAAGGACTTGATCGGTAAAAACGTCATCCTTCCAATCGCTAATAAGCTCATCCCAATCGTTGGGGACGAGCACGCAGATCCTGAATTTGGTACAGGTGTCGTGAAAATCACGCCTGCCCACGATCCAAACGACTTCTTGGTTGGTCAACGCCATAACTTGCCACAAGTTAATGTCATGAACGACGACGGAACTATGAACGACTTGGCCTTCGAATTTGCAGGTATGGATCGTTTTGAAGCTCGTAAGGCAGTCGTTGCCAAATTGGAAGAAATTGGTGCCCTTGTTAAAATCGAAAAACGTGTTCACAGTGTTGGTCACTCAGAGCGTACAGGTGTAGTGGTTGAACCACGCTTGTCTACTCAGTGGTTCGTCAAGATGGACCAATTGGCTAAGAATGCCATTGCCAACCAAGACACAGAAGACAAGGTTGAATTCTACCCACCTCGTTTCAACGATACCTTCCTCCAATGGATGGGAAATGTTCATGACTGGGTTATCTCTCGTCAGCTCTGGTGGGGTCACCAAATCCCTGCTTGGTACAATGCTGAAGGTGAAATGTACGTTGGCGAAGAAGCTCCAGAAGGTGACGGATGGACTCAAGACGAAGACGTCTTGGATACTTGGTTCAGTTCTGCCCTTTGGCCATTCTCAACCATGGGCTGGCCTGATGTTGACGCAGAAGACTTTAAACGTTACTTCCCAACTTCAACCTTGGTAACAGCCTACGATATCATCTTCTTCTGGGTGTCTCGTATGATCTTCCAAGGTTTGGAATTTACTGGCAAGTCGCCATTCAAAAATGCCTTGATTCACGGTCTTATCCGTGACGAGCAAGGACGTAAGATGTCTAAATCTCTCGGTAATGGGATTGACCCAATGGATGTTATCGAGAAATACGGTGCCGATGCCCTTCGTTGGTTCCTTTCAAATGGTTCTGCACCAGGTCAAGACGTGCGCTTCTCTTACGAGAAAATGGATGCTTCATGGAACTTTATCAACAAGATCTGGAACATCTCTCGCTACATCCTCATGAACAATGAAGGTTTGACCCTTGAGCAAGCAACTGCCAATGTGGAAAAAGTTGTCAACAAGGAAGCTGGAAACGTTACTGACCGCTGGATTCTCCACAACCTCAACGAAACTATCGGAAAAGTCACTGAAAACTTTGACAAGTTTGAGTTTGGTGTAGCTGGCCACATCCTCTACAACTTCATCTGGGATGAGTTTGCGGACTGGTACGTTGAGTTGACCAAGGAAGTCCTTTATAGCGATAACGAAGAAGAGAAAGTTATCACACGTTCTGTTCTCCTTTACACCTTGGACAAGATCCTTCGTCTCCTTCACCCAATCATGCCATTCGTGACAGAGGAAATCTTTGGACAAATCTCTGAAAGCTCTATCGTCACAGCTGCTTACCCAACTGTTAATCCAGCCTTTGAAGACCTCGCTGCCCACACTGGTGTCGAAAGCCTCAAAGACTTGATCCGTGCTGTTCGTAATGCGCGTGCAGAAGTAAACGTAGCACCAAGCAAGCCTATCACCATCCTTGTTAAGACAAGCGATAGCGACTTGGAAGCCTTCTTTAACAGCAATGTCAACTACATCAAACGCTTCACAAATCCAGAACACTTGGAAATCGCATCAACTATCCCTGCACCTGAACTCGCAATGTCAAGCGTCATCACAGGAGCAGAAATCTACTTGCCACTGGCAGACCTCCTCAATGTCGAAGAAGAACTCGCTCGTCTCGACAAGGAACTGGCTAAATGGCAAAAAGAACTGGATATGGTTAGTAAGAAACTCTCTAACGAACGCTTCGTAGCCAATGCCAAACCAGAAGTCGTCCAAAAAGAACGCGACAAACAATCCGACTACCAAGCCAAATACGACGCAACCGTCGCACGTATTGATGAGATGAAGAAGTTGGTGAAATAAACACAGAAACACGGTGGTAAGCCGTGTTTTTTACTTTAATTTGTGATAAAATTGTAATAATAAATTTTAATGACTGAAAGAGAAATCATGAAATACATAGATTTATTTGCAGGGTCTGGTGGTTTATCCTTAGGACTTTATAATGCTGGGTTGCATGGAATATTTGCAGTTGAAAGAAATAAAGATGCTTTTAGTACTTTAAAATATAATTTAATTGAAAGAAAAAAACATTTTTCATGGCCGAACTGGCTTGAAATGAAAAATTGGGATATAAATGAACTTCTAGAAGTTCATAGTAAGGAACTTGCTGCATTAAATGGTTCCGTTGATTTAGTTGTAGGTGGTCCACCATGTCAAGGATTTTCCATGGCAGGCAAGAGAAAAAATGATGATATCAGAAATCAATTAATGCATTCGTATATTGAGTTTATCAAATTAGTTCAACCGACTATGTTATTTTTTGAAAATGTTCAAGGATTTACTGTAGGGTTTAAGGATCATAAGGATAAACAAAAATATTCTGATATTCTTGTTTCGGAGTTGCATGAATTAGGATACAACTTAGACTATAGAATTGTAACTATGTCAGAATACGGTGTTCCTCAAAATAGGAAACGGTTCATTCTATTTGCATCAAAAAATGGGGCCTATGAGATATTTTTTGATGAATTATTGGAAAATAAAGATTGTTTTTTGAGGGATAGAGGACTAAAAATACCAATTACAATTTCTCAAGCTATTAATGATTTGAAAAAAAGTCATGGAGAAGTTGATAGTAAAGACACTAAGGCATTTAAAAACGGGAAGTATGGTCGAGCAACTTCAGCATATCAAAAATTAATGAGAAATAACATTGAACGAGGCGCTTTACCCGATAGTCATCGATTCGTGAAACATAAAAGTGAAACAATAGATTTATTTAAACGTTTAATGACTGCTTCCGAAAAAAGTATACGAATTACACCATCTATGAATCTGGTTGAAGGTTTAAAGAAGCGTGGAGTAACTCCTTTAAAGAAAAATTCGATTTGTAATACGATTACTTCTATTCCAGATGATTATATACATTATGATGAACCTAGAATCATGACAGTTAGAGAACACGCTAGAATCCAAAGTTTCCCAGACGATTATGAATTCAAAGGACCATATACTACAGGTGGTGAACGACGAAAAACGGATGTTCCTCGATATACTCAAGTCGCTAACGCAGTACCACCTTTGTTTGCAGAACAAGTTGGAGAAGTTATTTTGAAAATCTCTGAATAAGGAGTTAAGATGGAAGAAAAATTACACTTTAAAGTTAGTTCGGGTTTAAAGGACATAATTGGTAAAGACCTGATTACAAATGAATTAGTAGCTATCTTCGAATTGGTAAAAAATGGTTATGACGCTGATGCAACAGAAATAAATCTTATTATAAACAGTTATGAAAATTACATTATCATTCAAGATAACGGCAAGGGAATGAATCGTGATGACATTGAAAATAAATGGCTGTTTGTTGCTCATTCAGAAAAAAAAGATAGTGATAAGGTATATGCTGGATCCAAAGGAATAGGTCGTTTTTCTTGTGATAGATTGGGAACTAAGCTTAAACTTATTAGTCATAAAGATGATGAAGTTAGTGAATTAAAAATTGACTGGGGTGAATTCGAAAAGGATTCTCTAACAAAATTTGAAGAGTTAGATGTCAAATATACTAGCTTAGATGTAGTAGAAGATAGTTTTATTCAAAAATCAGGGACTATTTTAACCATCTCTAAATTAAGAGAGACTTGGGACTTAAATAGAGTTAATAAGGTTATATCGGCGCTTCAAAGACTTGTAAATCCATTTGTGGATGATGGTAAAATAAAAATTAATGTTAAGTATATTTCATCCTCCTCAGGAATTGCTGAGTTGGATGAGTATATTAGTAATAATGTTGCTTCGGTATTAGATAAAAAAACAATTTATATTGAGTGTGAAATAAAAGAAAAGGAAATTAGTATCACTCTATACGATCAAGAAAAGATAATTTACTCTTTTAAAATTGAGAATAATACAATTTTAAAAGATATTTACTTCAAAATTTATTATTTAAGTACGGCAGCAAAGAACAATTTTACAAGAATAATGAAAACGACACCGAAAGATTATGGTTCTATTTTCTTGTATAAGAATAATTTTAGGATTTTTCCATATGGAGAGGTTGATTTTGATGCTTTTGGTTTAAACTTACGTAAGACACAAGGTTATAATCGATATCTAGGACATAGGGAATTGCTAGGTTGGATTAACATAATAGATTCTGAAAATCATTTTAATGAAGTTACATCACGTGATAGAGGATTTGTCACTAATTCTTATACTATAGAACTTGAAAAAGTGTATATGGAATTTGTTCACAGACCTTTAGAGTCCTATGCGCAATTGATAAATTTCGGTAGTAGTGATATTGATGAGATTGAAATCGATGACACTGATGCTATTCAAAAGCTAATTCAAAGATTTAAAAAATATAAGTTTACTGTAGCACCAAAAGTTTATGAACTTCCAAAAATAGCACAACCATTAGAAAAGAAATTCGAACTTCTCGACGATGTGAATACAAGCTCATCTGAAAAAAAAGAAATTCAAAAGAATTTGAAACAGGCCACTGTTGAATTAAGAAAAGAAAATCAAGAAGTAAAAAAAGAAATTCAAAGAATTGACAGAGAAAATAGTAGATTAAAAAATGAAATTGAGATTAAGGAGAAATTAATCTCAAATGAAAAACCGGCGCGTCAAGATATGCTTTTCCATGAATTAGGAAAAGCAGGTAAAGAGCTAACAGCCACTTTACAGAAAATGATTCGGCTTATGACTCCAGAAGAGTACGAAAAATTTTCAAACTCAATCTATAAAATTAGAAGAACTTCAGATAAACTATCTTCAATAAAAAAACAAATATTACGATTAAATTTTGAATCTTTTAGTAACCTTGAAAATATAGAGTTGAAGTCATACTTAAAGAGCTATGTAGATAATCTAATCGATGATACAGTGAATTTAAAGGTTAGTTTAGGAGTTGGAGAACTATATCAAAACATAAATGTTTATGATTTTGGTACTTTACTGGATAATTTAATAATTAATGCGCAAGAACGCAATGCAAAAGAAATACATATTTTCTTTAATGAAGATAATAAAATAATGCACTTTACCTCAGATACAGGACCAATTGATATTGAGCCTATTGAAAACATATTTAACATTGGAGTAACATCAAAGCGGAGAGGAACCGGGCTAGGTATGTATATTTGCCAGCAAATTTGTACGGATTTTAATTGGAAAATATCAGTTCACCAACTAAATAATAACATAGTTGATTTTCAAATTGAGTTTAGCGAGGTTTAAAATGAGACAAGAAATTAATATTCTTTGGTTAGAGGATGATCTAACAACAGATGCGCATAGTAATAGAAAAGAAATTGTAGAGGATATCTTAGGGAATAAAGGCTATGAGGCAAAAATTGTAGAATTTAAGGCATTTGAAGATGCAAGAAAAGAGTTGGTGTCGGTTAAGAGGTATGATTTCTTTATTTCAGATTTTAACTTAGATTCACCGGAAACAGGTTTGAATTATCTTGAGGAAATAAGAGACAGAAATGGTTTCAAACAATTTGTTATTTTGTATTCTAATAATAATTATGACACAATAAAATCAGATGTAATCGATGTTCTAAAGCATAAGAAATTAGATATTTTTTCAAATTTCACCTTTTTTTCAGTTTCTGATGCTTTAGAGGAACAACATTTTGAGCATGCGATTAATGTTATTCTTTGTCGCTGGGATGAATTAAATGCACTTCGTGGTAGGTTTATGTGCGAAAATGCAGAAATTGAACATTTATTACGGGAAAAATTAAACGACAATAATCCTGATCACTCTTATAGAAAATTATTTGAAGATTTTTTTAGAGAAAAGGTCAGGACAAATAGAACTAATTTATCACCTAGAAATAAAAGAGATTATGATAAATTAAAATCAGAATGGTCAGCTTTGATAGATAAGAGAAATTCTCTTGCTCATGTAGAAGAGGGATTCTCCGAGCAGGAAGGATATTATATTTGCTCACTTAACGACCCAGAAATTAGAATAATGGAAAGTAGTTTAGATAAGGAGCGCTGCGAGTTGCTATCTTTGAAAAATAGAATAATAGAATTTTTGGGGAAAACTTACTATTAATTTTTAGAAAGCAGGTAACTACATGACAAATTCTGTAAGTTCGAACCGACCTGAGAAGTATAACATTGCAGCTTTCTTCTCAGGTGTTGGGGGAATTGAGTTGGGATTTGAACAGACCAACGAGTTCAGAGTGGTGTATGCCAATGAATTTGATAAGTATGCGCGTCAGACTTATCAGTTAAACCATCCAGATACTTATTTGGATGGTCGTGATATTCACTCTGTTCAGCCAGAGGATATTCCAGCTGAACGCGTGGATGTGATTATGGGTGGTTTCCCTTGTCAGGCATTTAGTATTGCGGGTTATCGCAAGGGCTTTGATGATGATCGTGGTGATCTTTTCTTTGAATTGCTTCGCATGATTGAGGGATGCAAACCTCGCGCTATTTTCATCGAAAACGTCAAGAACATGGTCGGTCATGACCATGGCAATACCTTTAAGGTTATTCGTGAAGCCTTGACTGAGAACAACTACTTCATCAAGTGGAAAGTCCTCAACGGGAAAGACTACGGAAATATCCCACAAAACCGTGAGCGGATCTACATTGTTGGTTTTGATACTAAAGAAGCCTACGACTTGTTTGAATTTCCAGAGGAAATCAAGCTGACTACGACTCTTCAAGACGTCATTAATTTTGGTGACCAACTTGATGAGCTCTACTACTACCGTGAAGGCAAGCAGAATTTCTACGACCAATTGAAGTTTGAAGTGACTAGTCAAGATACGGTTTACCAGTGGCGCCGTCAGTATGTCCGTGAAAATAAAAATGGTGTCGTCCCTACCTTGACAGCCAATATGGGAACAGGTGGACATAACGTCCCATTGATTTTGACAGACAGTGGCGAGATTCGTAAGTTGACACCAAAAGAAACCTTTAATGTCCAAGGTTATCCTAAGTCCTTTAAAATTCCAGAAGGGGTTTCTAACGGTCAGCTATACAAGCAAGCAGGAAATAGCGTAGTTGTTCCTGTGATTAAACGTATTGCGGAAAATGTTGCCAAGGCCTTAAATGAAAGTCGAGGGCAATCTCAACTTGATCGCTCAGGGAAATTCGCCATTATCTACACCAAGATGAATGGGCAATTTGAAGGGCAATCCTATGTCAAGGACTTTGTAGACAGCTATGACCAGGCTCTTGAAAAAATCAAAGCTTATGATGATGGTTTAGCCGTTCTGTCAGATGAAGAGTATTTGAGACTTGTCAAAAAACAAGGCAAACTCGAATTTTACAGTATTAATTAACGAATATATAAGAGGATTAGTGAAAAACTAATCTTCTTTTGATATACTGAAAATAGAAAAGAGGGTGCTTATGTGGGAACATCTAAAGTCTGAACAAAAAGACAAATACAAAACCTTAATTACCAACTTCGCTAGCTTGAGCCAAGCTTTCTCTCAAAAGGCAGAATCCGAAGACGAGGGACAAACAGAGAATTATGTCGCTCCTATCGTCAACTCCAAATTTCAGGAGACTGTTTTTCAAAAAGCCTTTAATGCCGTTGGGGAAGATATCGCCAATACTTCCTATGATGCCTCTGTCGTTGTGGATAAAAATCATAAATACCTAGTGGGTATCAAATCTTTTGGGATTAATTCAGGAGACCAAAAAATTGCCCAGTTTAAGAAAGATTCACAATCTTGGACGGATTTATTGGGTGATATTAAGTTTCATGCGGATATTGCTGCTGATAAAGAAGCTGCGGACAAGGAAAACTATCAACGCTATGAAGAGTTGGCACGAAAGATTGCGACTTTGAGGAATCAGAGAATCGAATCTTCTAAGGCACAAATCAAGGGATTTAACTCAGACTCGGTCAATGTTGAAGCTGTTTACCATGTCCTTATGCCGACACCAAAGGGAGAAAATCCAAGGATTTTTGTCGGGGAGACGACTTATTTGCCAGTTGATATTGATAATCTGGTCATTGAAGGATCAACTACCAAAAATAATCCAACTAATTTCCGATTTACAGATGGGCAACACCACTACAAGTACACAGCAGCTGACAGCCAGCTCCACATGACTTTTAACAATAAAGACATTGTTGTAGACACTTGGGACGTTCATTACATCGAAGATCCTTTTTCTCTCTTTGAAAATCTTCATTTACTAATAGCTGAAAAGGGACAATCCGATATCTTAGAAACCGTGTCTTGGGTTATCACAGACAAACATGGAAATGTGGAAGAAAACTCTGGTTTCAATGCCTTTAATGGTGGTTCAAAACTAGCCAAAAAAGATCGTCTCCCACGGATTCTAAAGATTCAGGATAAATTTAAGGACAGTCTGGCTCCAGAAGAATTAGCTTTTGTGACCTTCTCCCTAGAAGAAATCCTCTTGAAAAAATGGACTAGCAAGGAAGAAAAAGCTAAGATGAAGGCTATTCGTGAGGACTTGATTCACTTTGTCCACAAGACTGGAAATGAAAAAATCATTAAAGAAATCGAACAACTCGTCTATCGGCCAGTTAGTGAAGTTTACATCCCACTACCTGACTCCAAGAACTTCCATGACGAAAGGCCCGATTTCTTTGGTCCTGGATTTGGAACTTTTGAACCTGGTACTAAAAAACTAGCTCTATCCAAAGAAGAAAGAACCTTTAAACTACGATTTTTACCTTCTGGTGATGTCATCAATGCCTATATCAACCAGGAAGCTGGTAAGGCGATTCAGTCAACTGATAAGCAAGAAATTCTTGGAAATTGGATCTTGCGTGGTGTTTTTCAGTTGAAGGAACGAGAAGTTTTGACAGGTCAAAGACTCAATGAACTAGAAATCAACGGTATTCGATTGATCAAGTTTAAAAACGGGGAAATCGGGATTGAATTCATCTGGATTGATACCGAAAACCCACCTAGTGATGCCATCGGCTGGGTAGCAAAATAGCTCTGAATAGCACAAAAAAATCTCTTAGATCATTTCTAAGAGATTTTTACTTACTTATCGCCCCTCACAACCAGCCTTCTTCTTCGGCAGTTTTGGCTGCTTCAGTTCGGTTGCTTGCGCCTAGTTTGGAGAGGATATTGGTCATGTAATTACGGACGGTGCCGTTTGAGAGGTAGAGCTGGTCCGCAATTTCTTGGTTAGACAGTCCTTGGGCTACTCCATGTAAAACAGCCACTTCCTGCTCGGTCAAGGGATTGGGATGGGTCATCATGACTTCCATCAGCTCTGGAGAATATTCCTTGCGTCCCTCTAACACCGTATGCAGGGTTTGCATGAGTTCGGCAATGCTCCGCTCCTTCAAGACATAGGCGTCGACTCCTGCTTTGACCGCTCGTTCAAAATAGCCTGGACGTTTAAAGGTTGTAACGATAACCACCTTGGTTTCAGGTACTTCTTGTTTGATCCACTCGAGCGCTTCTAGTCCCGTCTTGACTGGCATTTCAACATCAAGGATGGCAATATCTACTGCTTCTTTTTCCAAGACTTGAATGGCTTCAGCTCCATTTTTCGCCTGCAAGACAGTCTCCACATCTGGTTGAAAGCTCAAGAGCTGGCACATGGCGTCTCTAAGCATACTTTGATCCTCTGCGACTAATACTTTCATCTACTTTCTCTCCTTATAAGGCAGATGCACGCGCACCTCTGTGGGATCTTTCAAACTCACCAGCTCTACTTGACCTGAGAAGGCTGAGGCACGATCACGGACTGTATGAAGTTCATTTCCTTTTACAGTTGCAAAGCCTTTCCCGTCATCTCTGACTGTCAGGAGCAACTCCTGATCTGTGCGTTCCAGTTTTAGATAGGCTTTTTGAGCTTGGGCATGCTTGATGATATTGGTCGCAAGTTCTAACAAAATCATAGCAGCCGTCGACTCCACATCCTGGGTCAAGCTAGCCTTGTCCAAGTGATTGTCAACTTGAACCTCAATGCCAGCAATCTCTAGCATCTTTTTGACAGTTTCAAGCTCTGATGCTAAGGTCCGTGATTTCAGATTTTCCACAATGGTTCGCACTTCATTCATGGAATCCTTGCTGATCTGGTGAATTTCTTTCAATTCCTTCTCCACCTGTGGATAAGCCTCCATCTGAAACAACTGCAAGGCGAGATCCGTCTTGACACTCAGCATAGCAAAGGTGTGTCCCAAGCTATCATGCAAATCCTGACCGATACGACTGCGTTCATGTTCAGCAAGCAATAGATTTATCTGGGCATTTTGCTTAGCCTGAGCTTCTTTCAAATCCTCTACAATACGAATCCGAACCAAACCAAAAGTCATCAAATCGACAAAAGCAAGAATTACAAGTAGATAGAATAGAAACCCAACTTCGATTCTCTGAATAATCAACAGTTGCCCCACCACAAGCACTTGAGCAAGGAGAAAAGTCCGGACATGTAAAGAATTAAAACTACGTACGCCAAAATGATAAATTAAGAGATTGGAAAGGAAAAAGAAGAACCAGATATAATTTACAGCAACAAAGGCGGTGTTCCCAGCTACATAGACCAGCATGATGCCCCAGAAAAGCCAAGATAGGCGCTGATTCTTAGTTGTTAAAACACCCAAATACGCCACTACAAATAGAATATCAATCAATAAATGCCAGACAGCAAGCTCCCCAATCACTACAGGAAGGATGGGAAAAACCATAAAAATCAAACTGGCCCAATACATATAGTCTATGCTCTTCAGTCTTTCAAGCATTAAGCATTCTCCTTATGACCTTGAAGGTAAATGGTCAAACCAAACAAAACTGCTGAAAAAACAAGTAGATAAACTGTGGCTGATAAATTGATGCCACCCTCATTTAAGAAGGTCTTGATCAATTCCATCAACTGATAGCTTGGTAGACGCTTCCCGATTGCTTGCATCCAGTCTGGAAATAAAGAGACGGGCATCCAGAGTCCGCCTAAAACAGCCAAGCCAAAGTAAAGAAGATTGCCCACGACAGACATCAACTGACTAGTTGGTAGGAGAGTCAAGGCCAAACCAAGCGCTACAAAAGCTACACTTCCTACTATCAGCAAAAGCGCAGCCCCAATCCAGTTTCCAAGAGACATGTCCACACCTCTTACAAAATGTCCAACTGAGAAAACAACCAGAATTGAGACCAAATAATCAACCATCATACTTGTTATCTTTGATAGATAATATTCTACCATATTTACAGGGCTATGACGTAATATTTTCTGCCAGTTGTTGATCTTGTCGGTATGTAAAACAACTGGGAATGAAAAGATAGCGGTAGACATCATGGAAAAAGCCGTCATGGAGATGAGGTAGTCGCGCATAAAATTAGCCGGTCCACCTGGGGTGTCTTGGTACATGCCTGAAAAGAATAAATAGAAGGCTGTCGGCATCCCTACTGACAAGAGATAATAGACTAGTTGCCGTTTGGTCAATAGAAATTCTATCTTATTTAATGCGGTCCATCGTTTCATCTTAGTCATCCCCCTTTTGTGTTTCTTCAAAGATTGTATCCAGCAAACTACGGTTATTAACTTCAATTTCTTGTATGCTACATCCTGCTTGCACTAAGAGTTCCCAAAAAGCATTTGCCTCTCGTGTGACTACTTGCAGAGCATCTTGTTTTTGTACCCAGTTTTCAACCAAGTTTGACTGCTCAACGACTTCCTTGTAAGCCAAAGGAAGGATAAAATGCTTTTCAATCTCCTCACTACGCATGGCTAGAGGCGTCGTATCACGAATCAACTCTCCCTTATTCAAGACCAGAATTCGGTCAGCAGTGTGTTCTACCTCTTCGATATAATGGGAGGAATAGAGAATAGTGACGCCCTGCGCTTTTAGGTCCTGAACAATTTCCCAAAAACGTTGACGGGTAGAGGTATCCATGGCCGCAGTCGGCTCATCTAAAAAGACAAGTTTTGGTCGCCCAATCAAGGTCAAGACAAAAGAGAAGAGACGCTTTTGCCCACCTGACAATTTTTCTGCGAATTGCTCTTTTTGTTGCTGGTCAAACTGCAATAGTTGATCAATTTCCTGGTTGCTCAAGGGATTTGGATAAATGGTTTGAAAGAAAGCAATCAACTCTTTGACCTTTAATTTCTGAACGATGACATTTTCTTGAGGGAGGTAGGATCTTGTGTAGTCTAACTTAGAGCTCGTCACTGGCAAGCCTTGGATAGACACTTGACCGCTGGTGACCAGTTTATCTCCAAGCAAACAGTCCAAGAGTGTTGTCTTCCCAGCACCATTGGGCCCAATCAAGGCGACGCATTCACCTTCAGCTACCTCAAAGGAAATATCCTTCAAAATAGCCTTGCCCTTGATGTTTTTATTTAGGCTTTCTACCTTAATCATGTTCATGATACTCTCCTTTCAGCCACTCCTTTCCCATCGGAAAGGCGATAAAAATCATAAATCCTAGACCCCAGGCACCACGAATGGCTTGGTGAAGGAAGGCTTGATCAAACCAACCTGTAAACATTTCTACCAACCATACCACTAGTGATAGTCCAATAAAAAGATAGAGAATTGCTTTTTTCATTTTTCAAACTCCTTTTTCACATCTGAGACCAATTTCAAACCTTCTCGTATTATCCAAGACATGATTCCAAAACCTGCAAATAACTCCCAAGGAAAATGATAGAAGCCTTCATCCAACCCAGAAAACATGAGATAAGTCATGACTCCTGCTGCTACTAAACTCATTGCGAAAATTACTTTATGTTTCATTTTTTCTTCCTCCATTTGATACATCTAGTATAATTCTTTGAAGGTAGAATCACTAGAAGCTTCTGTCATGAAGAAATATGACAAATGTCACAAAAAGTCTAATCGCCATGAAAATAGCATTCTCTGCAAATCAAAAAGAGGTCGGGATTTTCCCGACCTCTTTTTTATTCTTCTTTAAATCCTTGTAATTTTAGTGCAGCGAATAGTGCATTAGGTTTTTTAAAGTCTTCTATACCATCCGCAAGTGACTTAAAGAAATATGTATTTTTTACTTTATCTAAATCTGCTTTTTCAAGATCGAGTTCCATAACGACTCTCATCTTTTTGTCCTCGGTGATAAAATATTCTACATTAACACCAGGCTCGTCCTTAATTTCAAGATATTCTGGACTATCTTCCATTGCTTCACGGAAGATTGCTTGGAATTCTTCTGGAGTAACTCCAGCAGGAATCTCCACGTTCATTTTCCCGAGCATATCCATCTTGAAATGCTTAACAACATCCGTATAAACAAAGGTCATGGTGACATCAAATTCATCCCATTTTCCTTTAAGAACTTTTGTTTTTTCTTCTTTTACTTGATTGGTTGTCGTTTGACTTGTAGACGGATCACTCGCTTTACTCTTGTCACTTGAGCGGTGAGGTAACAACTTACTGCAACCTGCAAGTAGAGTTACCGAAATAAGTGTTAATCCTAAAATCTTCTTCAATTTGAATCTCCTATTCCACACTGAAAAGGTATGGGTAAACTGGTTGTTGACCCTGGTGGATTTCTATTTCAATATCTTCGAATTCTTCTGCGATTTCTTGAGCAATTTCATTTGCCAATTCTTCACTTCCGTCTTCTCCAACATAGAAAGTTACAATTTCACTATCTTCGTCTAGCATATGTTTCAAGGTTTCAGTCAAGGTTTGGTGCATATCAGGGTTTGATACGAGAATCTTTCCATCCACCATACCAAGATTGTCATTTTCATGGATTTCCAAGCCATCGATAGTCGTGTCACGAACAGCTGTTGTTACGCTACCGCTGACAACATCGCCAAGAGCTGCAGTCATGCGTTCTTTGTTTTCTTCGATAGACTTGCTTGGGTCAAAGGCTAGAAGACTAGTCAATCCTTGAGGAATTGTACGAGCTTCTACTACAACAGCCGGTTGTTCCAATACTTCAGCTGCAGATTGAGCTGCCATGAAGATATTTTTGTTGTTTGGCAAGAAGATGATGTTACGAGCGTTGACTTTCTCAACAGCCTTGACAAAGTCTTCTGTAGAAGGGTTCATGGTTTGTCCTCCCTCGATGACATAGTCCACACCTTGAGCACGGAAGATGTCTGCCAAGCCTTGTCCAGCTACTACTGCGATAAGAGCGTACTCTTTTTCTTCAGCTGGCTTGCTGACTTTGGCTTCTTTTTCTACTTGCGCTTCGTGTTGATTACGCATGTTATCGACTTTGACCTTGACCAAACTACCATATTTGAGACCTTCTTGCATCACAAGTCCTGGATCTTCAGTATGGACGTGAACTTTTACGATTTCATCGTCATTGACAACAAGCAATGAATCTCCAAGGTCGTTCAAGTAGTTACGGAATTCTTCGTAGTCAAACTCTTTCGCATAAGTTGGACCTTGTTTAAGGGCAACCATGATTTCCGTACAGTAACCAAAGGTAATGTCTTCTGTTGCCACATGTCCAGCTACAGACTTATGGTGTTCTGCATTGATCATCTCACCCATATTAGCTGGAGTCGCTACAAAGTCTTCAGATGCACTGTATTCACCAGTAAGAGCTGAAAGGAAACCTTCATAAATGAAGACTAAACCTTGACCACCTGAGTCCACAACGCCAACTTCCTTCAAAACTGGAAGCATGTCAGGAGTTTTAGCTAAGGCTGATTTAGCTCCTTCCAAGGCTGCACGCATAACTTCAACTGCGTCATCTGTCTGCTCAGCTTTTTTCTTGGCACCGATAGCAGCTCCACGTGATACAGTCAAGATTGTTCCTTCAACTGGCTTCATAACAGCCTTGTAGGCAACCTCAACACCTGATTGGAAGGCAAGAGCTAGGTCTTTCCCTGTGAGCTCTTCTTTTGTCTTAATCGCTTGTGAGAATCCACGGAAAAGTTGAGAAGTGATAACTCCTGAGTTTCCACGCGCACCCATCAACAGACCTTTAGCCAAGATGCTTGCAGCCTCACCAACAGTTGAAGCTGGTTTGTCTGCTACTTCTTTAGCACCATTCTCGATCGTCATTCCCATGTTTGTTCCTGTATCTCCGTCTGGAACTGGGAAGACGTTCAATGAATTGACATATTCGGCTTGCTTGTTCAAACGCGTTGAAGCAGCCTGTACCATTTCTTGAAATAAGCTTGTAGTAATATTTGACACGATTATTCTCCTACAACTTTGATATTTTGAATGTAGACATTCACAGTTTGAGCAGTGATCCCAAGTTGGTTCTCTAAGCTAAAGCGAACACGTTCTTGGATGTTTTTTGAAACTTCACTGATTTTTGTACCGTAGCTCAATACAGTATATACATCAACTGCAATACTACCGTCTTCAGCTGCTTTAACGACTACACCTTTTGAATAATTTTCCTTACCAAGAAGGGCTTGGAAATTATCTTTGAGGGCATTTTTACTAGCCATACCGACTACACCAAAAATTTCAGTTGCTGCACCACCTACAACAGTAGCGATCACATCATCTGTCAGTTCGACTTGACCATCTTTTGTATTAATTCTTACAGTCATTTTTTTTACCTCAAATAGTTGATACTCTATTTTATCATATTTCAGCCCAACTGTAAAAGCAGAATGATGTATCGGCGGATATTTGCTTGATTTTTCAAATGATTTCAGCTTTCGAGTAAAACAAAAAAGACCCTGTAGGTCTTTTCATGTTTATTAAACGCGTTCTACTTTTCCTGATTTCAAAGCACGAGCTGAAGCCCAAACTTTTTTAGGTTTACCATCGATAAGAACAGTAACTTTTTGAAGGTTTGGTTTTACGGCACGTTTAGTTTGGTTCATCGCGTGTGAACGGTTGTTTCCTGATACAGTCTTACGACCTGTAAAGTAACATACTTTAGCCATTGTGTTTTCCTCCTATTAGATCTAATATAGCGGATGTGCTAGCACCACATACCGTACTATGTTATCACACTTTCTTGAATTTATCAAGAGGCTAAACTATTTTTTTATTTAACGTAGATGACACCAAGTTTCCCAAAAGCTACGTCTCCACGGATAATCAAGGTTTTGTTTGTTGGCGCTACAGGAGCATCTGCCTTAGCTGCACCAAAGGAGGTTTCTACTTTCAAGTCTACACGCCAGTGTTGCGGAACATAGACGGTTGCATTCCCGAAGGCCACTTCAATATTTAAAGTTGCAAAATCACCTAGCATCTCTGCATTATCATAGTAGATTTTAGCATCCCCAAAAGCGACTTCCACTTGGTCATCTACGAGATCTTGATCTTGCTTATAGAAGGTCCCACTCCCAAAAGCGACTTCCTTATCCGTGACGACTGTTTTTTTCCCATTGTACCACCATTTTTTTTCATTCCAGAACTTACTTGAATGTGTCAGATAACCAACACCTAGCACTGCTAAGATGCTAGCCCAAAATAAGGACTGGTTTGGAATAGGAAAAATGTTATAAAAATGATTCGCAATCATTAAGGCTACTAGAGCGGTAAAAACTGCTGATGTTAGATGACGACGAAGCAAAGCTTCAACTGATTGGTAA
>NZ_CALSFO010000005.1 GCF_943736975.1 Streptococcus sp. Marseille-Q0941
GCAAAAAAGGCGATACCAATCAAAGGCCATATCTTGCCATCCAAAGAAGGAATTCCAAAATTCCCTTGCAGCAAGATCCAGGCTGCTAAAACCAATAAAATAATACCAAATGCTTTCTTTTTCATGTCTGTTACCTCATGTTTCTTAGATTTTCTTTTAGGAGGGATTGATAGTGTCGTGACACGTGAACCTTCTTGTGAGTCTGATAAAAGGAAATAGTTCCTGTACCTGAGTTGGTAAGCAAAAAAGGCGATACCAATCAAAGGCCATATCTTGCCATCCAAAGAAGGAATTCCAAAATTCCCTTGCAGCAAGATCCAGGCTGCTAAAACCAATAAAATAATACCAAATGCTTTCTTTTTCATGTTCTTACCTCATATTTCTTAGATTTTCTTTTAGGAGGGATTGGTAGTGCCGTGACACGTGAACCTCCTTGTGGGTCTGATAAAAGGAAATAGTACCTGTACCTGAGAAGGACTTGTCCACCGAGTAGACCTGCCGAAGATTGGCTATGGTCGACTTGGATACCCGACTGAAATAGCGGGGTAGGATGGACTCCAGTTCATAAAGTTTGAGTCGAACCTCGTAGGCTTCTTTCTGGGTATGGGCGTAAATCTTGTTGCCTTCCGTCTCAAAGAAGAGAATTTCCGACAAGTCTAAGTAGTACTCACCCGTCCCCTTATAAAAGATTAACCTAGGAGCCTTGCTTTCCTGCAAGAGTCGTTGCAAATCAGCTATTTCATCTGTCAGTGCTGCAGCCTTGATGACAATCTCTGTCTCAGTTAGTTCACTATCAATCTCGATTCGTAACTTCATCCTATCTCCTTTCTGCATCTACTATACCAAAGGCTAGGAGACTTTACAAGGGCAAAAAAGCAAGTGGTCACTTTTAGCCCGTAAGTGGTTACGAGGCCAAGCCCACTTGCTTTGCATTTTAGAAAATAAAGAAAAGAATTCCCCAGAGGAGGCCACAGGCATAACCAACTAGAACATCCTTGGGATAATGAACCCCACCCAAAACTCGCACAAGGCCCAGAAAAGCTGACAAGACCAATAAAACCAAGCCCACAGGCAGATTTGTATGTAAACAAGCCATGGAAATGATAGTCGCTGAAAAGACATGGCGACTAGGCATTGAATGACCAGAACTGTCCTTATCTAGTAGCGGAATAATTTCCCAAGTCTCATAGGGACGCGGTTGATTGATCCACTTACGAAGGAGTGTCAACAGGATAAAACCAAAAGCTGGCACCAAGATATATGCAGCAAGGTCTTTCCCTATTCCTTTACTGACAAAACTTGTTCCCAACAAGGTCAAGTAAGCTAAGGGCATCAGGACTGTCATCATGCGATTAAAAACTCGCATCAGTTGCAAAAGTTGTGGATGTCGAAGGAGACTTGATTTCCTCTTATCGTACCACTCTTGATAGTTTTTCATATTTTTTCTCGTTGTCTCTAGATTTTACATAATAAGCCTTACAGAACGAGTCTGATAGCATCTCCTACTATAGTATAGTGTAGAAAAAGAAGGCCGTCAAGCCTTCTAATACTCAATAAAAATCAAAGAGCAAACTAGGAAGTGAGCCGCAGGCTGTACTTGAGTACGGCAAGGCGAAGCTGACGTGGTTTGAATTTGATTTTCGAAGAGTATAAGGTTTATTCTTCTACTTCGTCTTCTGTAAATTGACTATTGTAGAGGTCTGCATAGAAACCACCTTGAGCCATGAGTTCCTCATGGTTTCCTTGTTCAATGATATTTCCATCTTTCATGACTAGAATCAAATCAGCATTACGGATGGTTGACAAGCGATGGGCAATGACAAAGGATGTACGTCCTTCCATCAAACGGTCCATAGCCTTTTGAATCAACTCCTCTGTACGTGTGTCTACTGAGGATGTCGCTTCGTCCAAAATCAAGAGCGGAGCGTCCTTTAGCAGGGCACGAGCAATGGTCAAGAGCTGTTTTTGTCCGACTGAAAGAGTTACTGTATCATCCAAGACGGTGTCGTATCCATCTGGCAAGGTTGTGATAAAGTGATGGATTCCTACAGCTTTAGCAGCCTCAATCACACGCTCATCACTGATACCAGTTTGATTGTAGATGAGATTGTCACGAATGGTTCCTTCAAAGAGCCAGGTATCCTGCAAGACCATTGAGAAAGCATCATGTACTTCTGAACGCGTCATATCCTTGGTATCCACACCATCAATGCGAATACTTCCCTTATCAATCTCATAGAATTTCATCAAGAGGTTAACAATGGTTGTCTTACCAGCTCCAGTCGGTCCAACAATCGCAACCTTTTGCCCTGCACGAGCTGTCACAGAAAAATCATGGATGATTGTCCGCTCAGGTGTGTAACCAAATGAAACGCGATCAAAGATTACCTCACCCTTCATGTTGGTCAATTGTTTTTCCTTATGAGATTCGTCTTCCATCTCAGCTTCACCTAGAAACTCAAAAACACGAGTCATGGCTGCGCTAGCCTGTTGCAAGCTCGTAATTCCTTGAGCAATCTGTGATAAGGGCTGGGAGAAGATCCGAACATAAACCATGAAGGCTACGATAATCCCGATACTGATATGACCTTCGAGAGCCAAGGCAGCACCGACGATAATGACTAGAACATAACTAAAGTTTCCAACAAAGATCATAGCTGGCATCATGATACCAGAAATAAACTGAGATTTCCAGATACTATCATGTAGATCCTGATTCAAGCCTACAAATGTTTCTTTTGTTGGTTCCACAGCATTATAACTAGTCACCACATTGTGTCCAGAGTACATTTCTTCCACATAGCCATTCACAGCTGCTAGGTTGTTTTGTTGAGCTTTAAAGTAACCTTGAGATTTAGCCATAATCACTGAAACCGCCGCAAATCCAACAAGGGTTGAAACAACGGTTACCAGGGCCAAAATCCAGTTCATCCCAAACATGGTAATCAAAACAGCAATCAGTAAAAAGCTAGCTGAAAGAACTGTCCCAAGACTTTGGTTAAGAGACTGAGCAGCTGTATCAACGTCATTGGTTACACGAGAAAGGGTGTCTCCTTGAGAATGACGGTCAAAATAAGCAAGAGGCAAACGATTGATTTTCTCAGCAATAGCTGTCCGCAAACGTTTTGAGAAATGTTGGATACTAGTTGAAAAAATGTAGGCTTGCGTATAGTTAAGGATAATCCCAATCACATAGAGGATAACCAAAAAGCCAGCAATACTTGACACAGCCTCTAGGTCAATTCCAGTCATCAACCCATCTGAGATTAAGTTGGTGATTTCTTTTATCTTGGTTGGTCCATACACCGTAATAATGCTTGAACACACAGCCGCCACAACTGCGACTAGTAGAGGAAGTTGGAGACCTGCTAGAAAAGGTCTACACTGTTTCCATAAGGACATTTTCTTATTTTCCATGTTCCAATTCCTCCTTCGATAGTTGTGAGTAGGCAATTTCTTGGTAAACTTCATTGTTTGCTAGAAGTTCCTTGTGGGTGCCTTGTCCCACGACTTTACCCTGATCCAAGACTAAGATCAGGTCTGCATCTATGATGGTTGAGATGCGTTGGGCAACGATCAACTTGGTCATGGATTGTGTTTTTTCAGCTAATTCTTGGCGCAAGATACGGTCTGTCTTGTAGTCCAAGGCTGAGAACGAATCATCAAAAATGAGAATTTCAGGCTTACGAGCCAAGGCGCGTGCAATGGCCAAACGTTGTCTTTGACCTCCTGAGAAGTTAGTCCCACCTTGAGCCACTTCTGAGTCAAGACCGGCTTCCTTGTCCTTGATAAAGTTTTTAGATTGAGCTAACTCTAGAGCTTGCCACATATCCGTCTCACTTAGTGGCGTTTCTTGACTCTTACCAAAGTCGAGATTGCCCTTAACATCTCCAGATAAGAGCACAGCTTTTTGAGGGATATAGCCGACTTTATTTCGCAAGTCTTCCAAGTCATAATATTGCACATTGACACCGTCGACTAGGATTTCCCCATCTGAAACATCGTAAAAACGAGGTAAGAGATTCACAAGCGTCGATTTACCAGAACCAGTTGAGCCGATAAAGGCAATGGTTTGTCCTGCTTCTGCCTTGAAACTGACATGCTCCACAACCGCTTCTGAGTTTTTAGAATAACGGAAGGTTACATCACGGAATTCCACTTGACCTTGAATAGATGAATCTGCCGTCTGTGGTTGACTAGGATTTTCAATAGAAGAATGCAAGTCTAGCACCTGATTGATACGTCCTGCAGAAACCAAGGTACGAGGAAGAACGATAAAGAGCGCTCCCATGAGAAGGAAGCCCATCACGACCTGCATAGCATAGGACATGAAGACCACCATATCACTAAAGAGTGGCAAACGTTCTGCCAAACTTGCGTCGTTGATGATATAGGCACCAATCCAGTAAATGGCTAAACTTAATCCACTCGAAATCCCCATCATAATTGGGTTCATAATCGCCATCAATCGATTGACAAAGAGATTGAGACGCGTCACTTCATCGTTGGCTGCTTCAAATTTTTCATCTTGGTAATCTTCCGCATTGTATGCACGAACAACTCGAATCCCAGTCAAACTTTCACGAGTGATGCTATTGAGTTTATCTGTCAATTTTTGGATGACCGATTGTTTTGGAAAGGCCAGAGTCATGAGAACAGTGGTCATCAGAACATTGACAATAACAGCCACCACTACTGCCCAGAGCCAGTATTCCGATTTCCCAAGGATTTTTCCAATGGCCCAGATAGCCATAATTGGCCCACGAGTGACCACTTGCAAGCCCATGGTAAAGAGCATCTGTACCTGGGTAATATCATTGGTCGTCCGAGTCAAAAGACTAGGAATAGAGAAACGTTTAATTTCTGTCTGAGAATAATCCAATACACGATTAAAAATATCACTGCGTAAATGAGCCGTGTAGGAGGCTGCAACACGAGCTGCAAAAAATCCAACTGTTACGGATGATAGAAAGGCCAAAAGTGACAAGCCCATCATCTTAATAGCTGGTGACCAAAGTGCATCCAACTGCGTTCCTGGTGTTCCTATTAATGCAGTAATTTCTGAAATATAAGTCGGCACTTCTAACTCGAGATAGACCGAGAAACAGGTAAAAAGAATTGTCAGGAGATTCATGCCCCACTCTTTTCCTGTGATACGCTTAGCGAGTTTCTTCATGATTACCTCCTATTTTTTCTACATTAGCCTGTAGCTGCCCAAGAACTTCTTCAAAGATAGCGAGATTCTCTTCAGAAATACCCTCAAGTAAATTACGGTCAATTCGATCAAAGAATGATTTGACTTGCTTCATTTGAGAACGTGATTTTTCGGTCAAATGAACAAATTTTGCCCGTTTATCACTTGGGCTCGCCTCCAATTCCACCAAACCATTTTGCACCATGCGCTTGACTAAATTACTAGCAACTGACTTGGTAATATTGAGTTCTTGTTCAATATCCTTGATGAGCGTCAGTTCTTGTTCATGTTCACGGTGATCTAAAAAACGAAGGACCTGCCCTTGCGGTCCACCCATAAATTCAATACCACAACGCTTGGCTTCCTTT
This sequence comes from Streptococcus sp. Marseille-Q0941, assembly GCF_943736975.1. Classification (GTDB taxonomy): domain Bacteria; phylum Bacillota; class Bacilli; order Lactobacillales; family Streptococcaceae; genus Streptococcus. Next base: position 5,563 of record NZ_CALSFO010000005.1, read on the forward strand.
TGCACCATGAGGTGTATCTGATGACCAAAACGTTTAAAGACCAACATCGGTTTATCCATGCTTTCTCCCCTCTAATTAAAATAGTTCTCTAGAGAACCATTAAGTTTCTATGGGAACTATTTTATCATTTTTACAAAAGATGTCAAGAAAAAAAGTTTCTAAGAGAACTATCGCAATAAAAATTGACATCAGCTCTTATTTTATCTATAATAAACACTATCTCACACCTGTAAGAATACACCCCGATTAGAAATGAGAACATCACAAATGAAACAAAAAGAAGAGAAAATCTTAGGAATCCTCGCTATTATCTTTGGAGCCCTGGCACTTCTTGGTTCTTGGCTACCAATCATTAGCATACTAGCGTTTTTCTTTGCCATTATTGCTATAGCCCTAGGAGTCTTTGGTATCAGCCTTAATCTCAACAATCGTAAAACACTAGCTATCATCGGAACAAGCCTAGGTATTCTATCCGTTTTCCTTGTCTTCATGACGCAAGTATTACCTTCTGGTGTCTTTACTGATTTAGCTAAAAACTTTCGTCACCCATATAGTAGTCTAACCTCTTTAACAGAAGATGAGGAATTTAGAAACTTACCAGATTATAAATCAGACGAAGATAAGAACGAAGAAGATAGCGAAGATACCGATACCTTCTCTTGGACCCAGGAGCAATTCGATGCTTTGATAGAAGGTGACACCACAAATAGAGGAAAAGGTGGCACCAACTACAAAGATATTATCAGCAAGCATGGACTACCGGATTCTGAGTTTGAGTCAACCTCAAGTGACTACGAGATTAAAAAAATCACCTATCTTTCCCTTGGTTCAAGTACCAAGACAGTCGTACTCACTTTCGTAAAGCAGGAAAATGGCCAGTTTCTTCTCATCCGTAAATTTGCCCTAGGTTTGGATAGAAAAGAACAAACTGACGATGGAGTAAAAGTCTAATATAACTAAAAAGCGAACAGACTTAATAGCTGTTCGCTTTTGTATTAGAATCCATCTACATTGGTATAGATCTTTTGTACATCTTCGTCGTCTTCAAGGACGCTGTATAGTTTTTCAAATGTTTCAAGGTCATCCCCTGACAATTCCACTTCTGATTGAGGAATCATCTCAAGTTCTGTTACTTGGAATTCTTCGATACCAGACTCGCGCAAAGCCACAATAGCTTTGTGAAGGTCAGTTGGAGCTGTGTAAACAGTGATTGTTCCTTCTTCTGCTTCTACATCGTCTACATCGACATCGGCTTCAAGCAAGAGTTCAAAGATAGCATCAGCATCATCACCCGCAAATACGATAACACCTTTGTTGTCAAAGAGGTAAGATACTGAACCTGAAGCTCCCATGTTTCCACCGTTTTTACCAAAGGCAGCACGGACATTGGCAGCTGTACGGTTAACGTTTGAAGTCAAGGTATCCACGATGAGCATAGAACCATTTGGTCCAAAGCCTTCGTAACGTCCTTCTGTAAAGGTTTCGTCCGTGTTTCCTTTTGCCTTATCGATAGCCTTATCAATAACGTGTTTTGGCACTTGTGCTTGTTTAGCACGGTCGATAACGAATTTCAAAGCAGTATTTAATTCTGGATCTGGTTCACCTTTTTTAGCTGCTACATAGATTTCTACACCAAATTTTGCATATACTTTAGAGTTAGCTCCATCTTTAGCCGTTTTCTTAGCTACGATATTGGCCCATTTACGTCCCATTAGGAATCTCCTTTTTTCACATTTTAATCTTTCTTATTATAACACAAGTCTAGTCGATTTTCACTAGAGGAAATGGATTTTTCTTTTGTAAATGAAGCTAGGATTGCCCGTCGATAGCCAAGAGTTTCTTGCCTTCCTTTATCCAAGGATTCTGAGAAAGCGAGATATAAAGTTGTCCAGTCATCACAAGCCACAGTAGCGGTTCACATAGGATAACGCCTGTATAACCTGCCCAAGGAATAATCCAAGCGACGAAAACAATTTTCCCGATAAACTCGATAAAACTAGATATGAGGGGTAAGAGTTTTTGACCGAGTCCCTGCAAACTATTTCTATAAATCAATAAAAGACTCAAAAACGGATAGAAAACAGAACTAATACGTAGGTACAAGGTCCCATTTTCAATCAAGTAACCATCTGTTGAACTCGCTAAGAAAGAAACTAGGCTAGGACTTGCAAAAAATAGGAACACACAAGCAAAGGTTGCCCAAGACATACTCAAGTAGCTCCCTAAGCGAAGACCCTGGACAATACGTTCGGGACGTTTTGCCCCAAAATTTTGAGAGATAAAAGTCGTCATCGAAGCTGAAATAGCCGTCATTGGCAATAAGGCAAAGGCCATGATTCTACGTGCTGCCGTTTGGGCACTGATAATAACTGCTCCAAAGCCATTAACAGAGGATTGCAAGATCACACTTCCGATAGAAACAATTGACCCCATCAGCCCCATGGCCAACCCCTGCTCTAAGAGATCGATATAGAGAGCCTTGTTCCATTTGAAGTGCTTTAAGCCTGGAAGGAGCTCTGGAACACTCTTGCGGATATAGAAATAACAGAGAATAGCAGATAAACCTTGCGAGATGATAGTGGCAAGACCTGCAGACTGAACCCCCAACTGCAGTTGTGTAATAAAATATAAATCTAGAATGACATTAACAATGGCTGAAAAGATAAGAAAGGCAAGCGCCGCAAGGCTGTCACCAATTGATCGTAGCAATCCTGCAAAGAGATTGTAAGCAAAGCTAACTCCCACACAGCTAACAATCATAGAGATGTATTCATAAGATTGGGGGAGAATTTCTGTAGGAGTTTCTAGGTACTGTAAGAGTGGATAGAGGCCGAAGAAACCCATCAGCATCACAAGACCACTCAGGATTGCACCCAAAATCCAAGTCGCTGCAACAGCTTCTTTAATCTTTGCAAAATTACGAGCACCGTAAAGACGAGCAATAACGACTCCCATCCCATTTCCGACTCCGAGAGCAAATCCAATAATCAAATCAAAAATGGCTGTCGTAGCTCCGACTGCCGCCAAGGAATTTTGTCCCAAAAAACGCCCAACAATCAAAACATCAGCTGTATTATATAGTTGCTGAAAGATATTGGACAGTAAAATCGGTAATGCAAAACTAATCAGCGCAGGAAGGATCGGACCATGAATCAGGTCTACCGTTGATTTTTTATTCATAAGGCTATTATATCAGCTTTCAAGTAGGGGAACAAGGGAGTTTCATTAAGAAAGCGTTGCCTATATGTAAACAATCTGGTATAATCGTGACAGAAAAGGAGGGTATGTATGAGCTTAACAAGCCAGTTAATTACAGATGTATTCCCAGACCTTGACAAAGTTGAACAACTAAACAAGGAAGCCTTCCCTGAAGAAGAACGCGTCTCCTTGGAGGAATTTTTAAGCTACCAGGATCGAGATGACGCCCACTTTTTCGCCTTTTATAACGAAGAAGAATTTGTCGGCTTTGCTTTTGCCATTTCCAATCAAAAAGCTTTCTACATTAGCTTTTTTGCTATTATGCCTCATCTCCGTAGCCATGGCTACGGGAGAGAAATCATTGAAAAACTCATTGATTTTTATAAACGTACCATGATTCTTGAAGTGGAGCGATTGGACGAGGAGTACGATAACCTTGAACAACGAAAAGCTCGCATGGACTTTTACTTACAAAATGGCTTTAAAACTGCCAACGCCTTCTTAGAATACGAGGGAATGAGTTTTGAAATTCTTTACCGTGGCGACCATTTTGATGAAGAGGCTTATCGGAATATCTTTCAAAAATTGCAAGAAGAAAATTACTTCTACTTTCGTATTGAATACCGACGCTTTAGTGACCACTAGTCATCATGAAACAAAAAGTAGCAGTTTTACTGCTACTTTTCTTTTTATTCTTCAATTTCGATTTCAAGAGCGTCGCCCAAATCAAGTGTTACTTCTTGGTTAGAATCTGCATCAGCTGCTACACTTGCTTTAGAACCTTCTTCCTCTTCAATTAAACCATATTGAACACGAACTTGGTGGTCAATTTCATCAAAGATTTCTGGATGGTCTGCCAAGTATTTCTTAGCATTCTCAGAACCTTGTCCGATTTTTTCACCCTTGTATGAGTACCAAGCACCTGCTTTTTGGATAATATCCAAATCACTTGCAATCTTCAAGAGTTCACCAGTTCTAGAAATACCTTCACCGTACATGATTTCAACAAGAGCTTCTTTGAACGGTGGAGCCACCTTGTTTTTCACAACTTTAATCTTAGTTTCTTTACCGACGTTGGTGTCTTTTTGGTCACCAGTTCCCTTGATTTGTGTGCTTCCACGCACATCCAAACGGACAGAAGCGTAGAATTTAAGAGCGCGTCCACCAGGAGTCGTTTCTGGATTTCCGAACATAACCCCTACTTTTTCACGCAACTGGTTGATAAAGATCGCAATTGTCTTTGTCTTGTTGATAGACGCACCAAGTTTACGCATAGCCTGACTCATCATACGAGCTTGAAGACCAACGTGGCTATCTCCGATATCACCATCGATTTCCGCACGAGGAACAAGAGCTGCAACAGAGTCGATAACGACAAGGTCAACCGCACCTGAGTCGATCAATTTCCCTGCAATTTCAAGACCTTGCTCACCTGAGTCTGGTTGTGACAAAAGCAATTCGTCAATGTTCACTCCAAGAGCTGCTGCATAGGCTGGATCAAGAGCGTGTTCCGCATCGATAAAGGCTGCAATTCCACCTTCTTTTTGTGCTTGTGCTACAGCGTGAAGGGCAACTGTAGTCTTACCTGATGACTCTGGACCGTAGATTTCAATGATACGTCCCTTTGGATAACCACCTGAACCGAGTGCAATATCCAGGGCCAAAGAACCTGAACTCATCACTTGTACTTTTTGCTCGGCACGTTCACCCAAGCGCATGATTGAACCCTTACCGAAGTCTTTTTCAATCAATTTAAGGGCATCATTCAAAGCTTTTTCACGATCAGCTCCAAATTTTTTCCCGATTTCATCTAATTTTTTTGTTGGTTTTTTCGCCATTTTGTTCTCCTATATTTTTATAATTCTTAGAACCTTCTTCTATTATATCAAAAGTCAGTCACTTAATAAAGCTTTGCGAACCAAGTTAAAAGCATGCATGACTGCAATTTTACGAACATCTGCTCGGCTTCTTCCAGCTATATTGACCTGAACAACTTCTGTGCCGGATGCTTGAGACAAACCGATAAAAACTGTGCCTGCTGGATGGCCTTCTAAACTATCCGGGCCAGCCACTCCTGTCAAGGCAACTCCAAAGTCCGACTGGGTTTTCAATCGTGCTTGCTCTGCCATTTTTTCCGCTGTAAATGCTGACACGACTCCATGTTCTTCCAACTCCGCTTGTGGAATATCTAACATCTTAGCCTTCTCTCCCAAGCTATAAGTGACAAAACCACCTTTAAAGATAGCTGATACTCCCGAAAAGTCTGCCAAAGTTGATTGGAAAAGCCCTGCTGTCAAGCTTTCTGCAGCTGTGATGGTTTTCTTCTGCTTTTTCAACTCCTCAACGACTACGCTGGCTAGACTTGCTTCCTCGCCATATCCATAGCAGATATCCTTTAAAGCAATCCCTTCAAAAGTCTGACGTGCAAGAATTTGGACCTCAAGACGATCCAAAGCTTTTCTTGCTTCTTCTTGACTAGTTTCCTTGGTAGACAAGCGTAGAGTCACTTCTCCCGTTTTTGCATAAGGTGCCAAGGTTGGATCTGTCTGCTCTTCAATCAAATCTGATAAAATCGTCACAAGCTGACTCTCTCCAATACCAAAGAAACGTAGGACACGTGAGTATAATTTAGCTCCAGTTGTCAATCTTGGCAGCAGTTCATTTAAAACCATGGGTTTCAGTTCACTTGGCGGACCTGGTAAGACGACATAAGTCACGCCAGCCACCTCAACCATGCCTCCGACTGCTAGTCCTGTTTCATTCGGTAGCGGGGTCGAACCCTCAACGATTTGTGCCTGACGTTCATTATTTGGAGTGCGAGCATAGTCTGGTCTATGAGCAAAAAAGTCATCTAGTTTAGCCTGCGCTTGCGCATCAAAAGTTAAACCACGCCCTAGAAACTGGGCCAAGGTTTGTTTGGTCAAATCATCCTCTGTTGGTCCCAATCCTCCTGTTAGGATAACCAGATTGCTACGATTCTGTGCAATCTCCAACAAGGATAAGAGACGAGCCTCATTATCACCTACAGCCGTCTGGAAGTAGACATCCACACCGATTTCAGCCAACTTTTCAGATAAAAACTGAGCATTGGTATTGACAATTTGACCTGTTAGAATCTCTGTTCCAACAGCTATGATTTCCGCTTTCATTTTTTCCTCCTACCTATCTATTCGGATTTCTTTGAAAAAATCGCAGGAAAATTCCTACGATTTTAGTTTTCATGTCTTATTGTTCTTGTTGGCCTTGTTGTTCCTGATCTGCAACAAAACCTGTTATTTGTGGCAGACGACCATAAATATTTTCATACAAGACTACATTTGTCTCCAATTCGGTAACTTCTGGCTTATCCAATGAACGGCGTAAAAGATTTTGCATCTCTAACATATGCTCAGATGTCACGATTTGGTAGGATATTCCGTCAATCATTGCATCCTCTCCTCGCAATTGCTGAGACTCAATATTCTTAAAGGAATCCTGATAACCCATCAACTGAGGAATTGTTGTTGTTGTAATCTCAATATTGGTTTGCATGTTATCACTAAGAGCTTTCAAAATTTCTTGGTAGTGGCTGACACTATTCAAACTAAGGATCTTTTCAACAATCTTTTGGATAACTTCGCGCTGACGTTTCTGACGACCGTAGTCTCCCTCTGGATCTTGATAGCGCATGCGTGAATACACCAGCGCCTCTTCGCCATTTAGGGTTTGTTCCCCAACACCGATAGAAATCGTGTTAAATGGTTCCTGGTCCTGGATAGAGATGGGGAAACCTAGAGTGTTGTTGACTGTAACACCACCAACGGCATCAACCATTCTTTGAAGACCGTGCATATTGACCATAACATAGCGGTCGATATGGATATTCATCATTTTTTGAATCGTCGAAATGGCTAGTTCTCCCCCACCACCAGCATAAGCAGCATTGAGTTTAGCCTCTCTAACACTACCGTCTGGTTGTTGGATCTGAGTTAGAATATCACGTTCCAAACTCATCATGACAACTTTCTTGGTTTTAGGATTTACAGTTACCAAAATCATCGAGTCACTGTTACCTGCCCATGGGTCTGTACGCTCAACGTTCCCCGTGTCCACACCCATCAAAAGGATTGTCAATGGTTCAGTTGCCTCGATAACCTTCGTTTCTTCTCCGATTTGTTTATAGGTTTTGGCTAAAGTCTGTGTACTTTGTTGGTAGATAGTATAAGCATACGCTCCCACACCAAGCACTGTCACAAGAACAAAGCCTAAAAACATTCCAATTATTTTTTTTACCATACTTTTATTCGTCTATCAGTCGACCCATCAGGTAAACATCAAGAAACTCTCCTCCTTCTATACAAGCACCACGTTCCTGCTGGCCTTCAATGATGAAGCCCAGCTTTTTATATAGATGAACAGCTGCCAGATTTCGTTTTTGGACTGTCAATTGTAAACGTCGAATGCTTCCACTCGATTGGGCCCATTCAATCGCTTCTTCCATCAAGATACTGCCGAGACCATTTCCCCAATAGGCTTTCTTGATTCCCAAGAAAACGTCGCCAATATGGCGAACTCGGGGACGTTGATCAGCCGTTATATTGATAACACCTGCCAATTCGTCATTCAAAAAAGCTAGTAAAGTAATCTGATTATCCGACTGGGCCTGCTTATGAATAAAACGCTGCATTTCGGATTCACTCATGGCAATTCCATTTTCATCCAGACTGGTAAAACTAGATTCGTGGCCAATCTGATCCAAAAGTGCAATAAGATCTGAAGCATCTTGGGCTTCTGCTTCACGAATTAAAAGATCATACTCCATTCGTCAGCCTCTTTAACAGTTCTGTCGCTCGTTGACCATGAGCATGAAAGACAATTTCACGCCCCTCATCATTTTTTAGAATTTCTAATTCTAGATAGTCTGATGGGAGAGCCTCGCCTAATAGGTGCCCCCACTCAATAACCGTTACACCTGAACCAAAAAGAAATTCATCAAGGTCAATTGAATCTGCATCCCCTTCGATGCGATAAACATCCAAGTGATACAAGGGTAGGCGTCCTTCATATTCACGAACAATGGTATAAGTAGGACTTTTGATCATTTGATGAATCCCTAGTCCTTTAGCTAGACCTTTTGTTAATGTGGTTTTCCCAGCACCTAGTTCACCAGTTAAAATCAATACATCATTTTTTTCAAGTAGACTACCCAACTCTTGTCCAAGAGCAATGAGTTCATCTTCATTTTTTGTGTGCATGCTACTATTATACCAAAAAGTTTTCTTTTGCGACATTTCTAGTAATAAAAAAGGAGGAGAATCCTCCTTCTTTTTTAAGGTTTTATCATTAGTTTAGAGCCATGCTAATGTAGTTCAAGATGAACAGAGCATCTAGAATCCAAATCATCACATGTACTTCCTTCACTTGACCTTTGACAACCTTCGCCAAAGTATAAGTTAGGAAACCAACGGCAATCCCTTGTGTAATTGAGTAACTGAATCCCATAAAGATAGATGTGAAGAAGGCTGGAATAGCTTCTGACATATCGTCCCAAGGGATGTTTTTCAAGTTAGAGAGCATCATAATTCCGACGATAATCAAAATTGGTGCTGTCGCAGCTGAAGGAACAATGGCAAGAAGCGGGCTAAAGAAGCTAGATAAGGCGAAACAGATAGCAACTACTAAAGCTGTCAAACCTGTACGTCCACCAGCACCGATCCCTGCTGCTGACTCAATATAAGTTGTAACGTTTGAAGTACCTGCAATGGCACCAACTGATGTCGCCACCAAGTCAGAGTAAAGAGCTTTATCCAATTTGTCTGACTCACGGTTTTCACCACTTGTTGCAACGATACCAACTTTTTCACCTGTACCAATAAGAGTACCGATTGTGTCAAAAATATCTGTCAACGAGAAGGCAAGAATAGCCATCAAGGTTTCTGGTAAACGAGAGGTGTTTGAAACCAAAGATCCTAAACCTTCTGAACCAAGAGCAGCACCAAACAAAGTTCCAAGGTCATTAACTGCTGATGAAAGGTTATTGCTAGCAAAATCGATTCCTGACAAATTAACAAGACCAACTACAATCGCAAGGACTGTAGTCGTCAAAATAGAAAGGATGATGCCACCTTTAATACCTTTAACAACAAAGAAAATCGTAATAGCAAGACCTGCAAGAGCTACTAGAACAGCTGGACTGTTAAAATCAACCAAGCCAGGAACAGCTCCTGAATTAGCTGTGATTGCTGCTTGAGCCTTATCTGCACCTTCCCCTGCTACTGTATAACTACCTGGATCGATAGAGAATTTCAAAAGACCAGCATTCTTAATACCAACATAGGCAAGGAAAACACCAATACCAGCTGAAATTGCTGAACGAAGTGTTGTTGGAATAGATTCAATAATCATTTTACGAACATTGGTCAATGTAATAATCAATGAAATAATCCCACAGATAAAGACCATCCCAAGAGCTTCTTTCCAAGTATAGCCCATCCCAAATACGACTGTAAATGTAAAGAAGGCATTTAGTCCCATACCTGGGGCTTGGGCATATGGCAAGTTAGCATAAAAGGCCATCATCAAGGTTCCCACAACAGAACCAATAATCGTAGCAAGGAATACACCCTGAACTGGCATTCCAGTTTGTGAAAGCATTTGAGGGTTTACAAAGAGAATGTAACTCATTGCAAAGAATGTTGTTAAACCAGCAAGCACTTCTGTACGGACATCTGTCCCGTGCTCTTTTAGTTTAAATAGTTTGTCCATGTTTAATCTCCTTTTGTTTTTTACGAACAATGATAAAATTATATCATTAATCATTCAGTTTTTCAAGCTGTTTTTAAAATAATTTGAAGACTATTACTAGAATCAGTTCTTTCTATTTCCATTTATAGTCTGCTTTTCTTGTGTATTTTTGATATAATAGAAAACATCTTATCTGAAACTAGATTCGGGAGGATTTTATGACTAAAAAAATGATTGCCGTCGATTTGGACGGAACCTTGCTCAACTCTGAAAGCAAACTTTCTGACTTTACTATTGAAACGATTAAGAAAATCTCTAAAAAAGGCCACCAAGTCGTTATTGCAACTGGTCGCCCTTACCGTATGGCCAAAGAGTTTTATGACCAACTTGAACTTGAAACCCCTATGATCAACTTCAACGGCTCCCTCACTCATCTACCTGGTAAGGCTTGGAAACATGAAAAGTGTCTTACTGTGGATAAAAAATACCTCTTGGACATCGTGAAACGAAAAGAGGAGATTGAGGCAGATTTTATCGCAGGTGAATACCGTAAAAAGTTTTACATTACGACTCCGGACAAAGAAATTGCTGATCCTAAATTGTTTGGTGTTGAAAACTTTGGCCCTGAAAATCAATTCAACTCTAACTTAGTGACCAAGGATCCTAACTGTATTTTATTGCAGACTCGAGCGAGCGACAAGTATGCACTGGCGGAAGAGATGAACAGTTTCTACAAGCACCAACTCAATATTAATACTTGGGGTGGCCCTTTGAACATTCTCGAATGCACTCCCAAAGGAGTTCATAAGGCCTTTGCCCTTGAATATCTTCTCAATGTCATGAATATAGACAAACAGAATTTGATTGCCTTTGGTGACGAACACAATGACCAAGAAATGCTTTCTTTTGCAGGTAAAGGATATGCCATGAAGAATGCTAATCCCGCTCTACTTCCTTTTGCTGATGAACAGTTGCCACTAACCAACGAAGAAGACGGAGTTGCTCACTTTTTACAAGAACGATTCCTTTAATTCTATCCGCTCCATACTTTTTTGGTAGAAAACAGCTACCTTAACAGTATGGTTTTTTATACCCAAAATTTATAAAAAAGGATTTGAATCTATTTTAAATAGATTCAAATCCTTACAAAAGTTGTCTATTTTTTTAGAACGATACGATCAGAGACTTCACGATCCATGTCATCGATAATAATCTGGTTCTCTTCTGCCACATAAATCTTAATGTCATCTCCAATAAAGACTCTCTGACTTTCTGGTTCGAAGGTTACCTTTTTAATTTCCTGATCGCCATCAGGCTCTACTTCCGTCCATGTTCCAGTATTGCCAGTAACTACGAGAGTAATACTATCTCCATCGTCTTGCCCTTTATAGGTCCCATCAATATTCGTTACTGAACTAGCCGTCGAACTAGAAACAGTCGTTTCTGATTGCTGACTAGTTGTTACTCCCTTACTGGTGCTTGCTTGAGTTGAAGGAGCTGCCTGTTCTTTTGGCGAACATGCAACTAAGAGACTAAGACTTGCCAAAGAAGCAAGAGAAAGTGTGAATTTTTTTAGTGACATCATGTCTCCTTTCTTTTAGTGGTTTAAAGTCAGAATAAGCCTGCTGAGCCACCACACCTCTACTATAACAATTAAAGATAGGAGAGTCAATCAAATGAATCTGAAGCCATCAGATAGGCACGAACCTCAGATATAAAATAGAGGGAACCTGTCACAAATAGCAAGTCTTGCTCTCCTGCAGAAGCTTCAAAGTGATCTATAAAATCCCGATAAGAAGCAATGCTTGTATAACCTTTCAAGTCTTGCTCCTCCAAGGAACCTTGATAATCAAAACTCGTAACATAGAGAGTTGCATTAGGCAAATGCTCAGTTAAGTATATCAACATGCCGCCATAATCTTTTCTCTTCAGGGCACCAAAAAGAATTTGAGCTTGATAACCTTGCTGGTTTTTTTCTTGAATAAACTCAACCAAACGCTCTAGAGCTGGTAAATTATGAGCGCCATCCAAATAGACGTGATCAGTAATTGCTTCAAGACGCCCAGCCCATCTGGTAGTTCGTAAAGCAGTTCGAATCGCTTCTTGGTCAACATTCTCATCTCTTTGTGCCATAAACAATAGAAAAGCTTGCAAGGCAAGAGCTGCATTTTCCTCCTGATAGGCTCCTTCCAATCCCAGTTTTAGTGGGTGCAAGTCCGCTAGAGAGGAAGAAAAACGTCCATTTTTGAAAGAAAAGTCTTGGTCAGCTTGGTAGAGAGTTACTCTCAAATCTTCTGCAACCTTTTGACAAACCATCTGTGCTTCAGGAGCTAGATTTGCAATAACAGCCGACTTACCTGACTTAAAAATTCCTGCTTTCTGCCCAGCAATTTCTGCTAAACTATTACCTAAGGTCTCCTGATGATCGAGTCCGATTGATGTAATGACTGCAATCTCCCCTGTCACCACATTAGTAGTATCAAGAAGTCCACCTATCCCAACTTCAAGCAAGACCAAATCTACTCCTTGCTCTTTAAAATAGAGTAGTGCAATTAAGGTCAGCAACTCAAAAAAAGATAGCTGATCGTGAGTTTCTAGAAGTCTTTGCTCCATTGCTTTGACTTGATCTGCTAAACGGATAAAATCTGCGTCCGATATAGGTTCTCCATTAATACAGATGCGATCATGGATACTGATAATGTGGGGTGAAGTAAAGGTCCCGACCTTTTTGCCATGTGAAACAAAGAGTTCCCTCATAAAAGCAATGGTCGACCCCTTGCCATTTGTCCCTGTCACATGAATAATTGGATAGGTTTGCTCAGGATTCCCTAGCAAATCTACTGCTCTTTGCATCCGTCCCAAGCCTGATCTAAAATTCAAGCCAATCCGACTATGAAGCCATTTTTCTACTTCCAACATGCTTATCTCCTTAACAAAAAGGCGGTGGGACAGAAATCGATTGACGAAGTCTCGATTTCGTAGTCCCAGCTCCGCGAGGCTTCAACAATTCATTTGATTGTTGAAGGTTGCGGATAGAAAAAATGAAATTTTTTACCAAAAAACTTTTTGGAGTCTAAAAGACGAACAAAAAGTTCTATCAGCTACCGCGTCAAAATTTGATAGCTAATAAAAAGCGAGGCCGGGATTTTTATCCCAACCTCTTACCTAATTAGCTAGTTCCTAGCTAAATTTTATTTATATTGGGAACAAAAAACGTCCCCCGGACATTCCTGCTTTTTCTTATTTCTAGAAGCAGGGGTAAAAATGTTCACTGAATATTCCAGCCCTCTCTTATTTTAAGGAACTGGGCTAAAAACATCTCCCGAACTTACTGACGGTTTTTATTTTTTGCGTCAGGCTAAAAACGTCCACTGGACGTTTTTACTCCTCCATAAAGCTGTTGAAGACTTCTTCAATCATGTTCCATTCGTCGTCAGAGTCTTCAGGGATTGGCTGCAATTCACCTTCTGTCCCGTCTTCGTTTTCAGTGTATGAGTAAGCTTGGATTTCCACTTGTCCATCTTCGTCTTCCTCAGCATTAACTGGTACTAAAAGAACATAGTTTTTACCAAATTCTTCTTTTCCGTCAATAGTCAAAAGAATTTCAAACAAAGTTTCATTCCCTTGTTCATCTACAAGTGTAATAAGTTCACGTTCTTCGTGGTCATGGTTGTGATCGTGTGACATAGTTTCTCCTCTGTCTTAAAATTTTCTATCTAAATAATTTTGCAAAATCAACTGAGCCGCTAATTTATCAATAACTTTTTTACGCTTATTGCGACTAACGTCTGCTTGCTCAATCAACATGCGCTCTGCAGCAACTGTGGTCAGGCGTTCGTCCTGATACTCTACTGGCAATCCAAAGAGCTCCTCAAGTTTCGCCCCATATGCTTGACTGGCTTCTACTCGCGGTCCACTGGTATTGTTCATGTTTTTAGGTAAACCGACAACAAAACGCTCCACCTTATAGGTATCAACCAATTCCTTAAGTCGTTCAAAACCGAACTCCCCTTGATCTTCATTGATTTGGATAATTTCGAGCCCTTGTGCTGTAAAACCAAGCGGATCGCTAATTGCTACTCCTACTGTTTTGGAACCAACGTCCAATCCCATAATTCTCATAGATTATAGATCGACTCCTTGTCCTTTAAGGTAGTAGCGGACCAATTCTTCAACGATTTCATCTCGCTCATACTTACGGATTTGATTTCTTGCGTTATTGTAACGAGGAACGTAAGCTGGGTCTCCACTGAGAACATAGCCCACAATTTGATTAATAGGGTTATACCCCTTCTCGTTCAAGGAAGCATAGACTTCAGTCAATGTTTCGCTGATTTCTTTTTTATTGGAATCGTCCAATTTAAAACGTACGGTTTCTTCAGTAAATCCCATTCTAACACCCTCTTTCCTTAGAATAGTACTATTATAGCACATTCAAAGCCGTTCTACAAATGACACAGTCTGATTTCGCTGATTTTCTGTGACTTCCCTACTGGACGGTCGCGCCACTTGCAACTCGACTTTCAATATATTCTTCTGGTTCGTTTTTTAGTAGATTTTCTAATCCGACATTTTTTAAATATTCGCTTTCGCTTGCCTTTTTAACATCTAGAACCTGAAAATCATAACTTGTTTTTGTTTCAATCTCAGTCTCACTTAAAAGATTGGTTTCAAGACTAAATCCAGGAATTTTTCGTGCTTCTTGGACTGATTCATCCTTGTCTTCCCCTTCTTTCAAGGCCTTCTTTGCTTCCTCTAACCCATGTTCTGCAATAAAGTTTTTGAGGTCTTCTGAAACTTGTCTTTTTTGCTGGATGGTTAATGTCAAAAACTGTTTACCCTTATAAGTGATGGTTTGGGTTTGTTGAACTCCATTTTCATCAAGGGGTAGAACCAGTGTTTTCGTCACTACTGTATTGTTATTCGCATTCTCTAAAATCGGCAAAATTGATTGTAGAGCTTCTGTTGTTGTATCTTTAGAAGGTTCCGCAGATTCTTTTTTTTGTCCACAACCAGCCAGTAAAAACAGGAGTGCCAATGAACCTATAATGATCTTCTTCATTTTCATATTTTCCTTATTTATGTATCAAATAAGGCCAGGAGTCACTCCCAGCCTTCATGTTTTATAGTGCAGCACGTAAACGTGCTTCAGCGTTCTCTACATTACGGACAGAGCGTGGCAAGAAGGCACGAATGTCATCTTCTTTATAGCCAACCTGCAAACGTTTCTCGTCAACAAGGATTGGACTTTTTAGGATACGTGGTGTCTCCATGATTAAGTCAAGTACTTCATTGACACTCAAATCTTCGATATCAACTCCAAGAGCTTTAGCGTAGCGATTCTTTGATGATACAATACTCGCAATTCCATTGTCTGTTTTTGTTAGAATATCTAATAATTCTTCTCTAGAAATCCCCTCTTTACCGAGGTTTTGTTCTTTATAACTTAACTGGTGGGCATTTAGCCAGGTCTTAGCTTTTTTACAGCTAGTACAACTTGAGACTGTATAAATTTTGATCATGTACCTACCCCTTTCGCTACATGTTACTATCAGTTTATTCTATTATACCATAAAAAACATCCGACTTGCGACCTATTTTTAAAAATATTTAACTTTTTCCCCAGTTTTCTATCTTTTTTCTTGACAAAAACCGAACTATAACCATTCTTTATACTTCTTAATGTAAAAATTCTTAATAAGGGTGACACTAAACATGTACAAGAAAATAATACAGATTAAGAATAAGAAGTAAGGCAGTCCCAATGGAGCTAAACGAAGGATATGTACTAGCGGTCCATAAGGTAGACTAGTTACAAAAAAAGCAGCAACTAAAGTCATCAAAATCACGAGCCAAGCTGGTCTGCTCTGTACAAAAGGAACTTTTGCTGTACGAAGCATATGGATAACCATGGTTTGAGACCACATCGATTCGATGAACCATCCTGTTTGGAAGAAGATAATAAACTGAAGGGCTGATTCAGACCCATGAACATAACCATGTCCTGTCACCAATGGAACAATGACAAAGTAGAGGAAGATAAAGGTCAAAATATCAAAGACAGATGAAATTGGACCCATCCAAACCATAAATCGGGTAATGGATTTCGCTTCCCATGTATGGGGTTGTTTTAGGAAGTCTTGATCCACATTATCAAACGGCAAAGCCACACAGGATAAATCATAAACTAAGTTTAGGACAATTAGATGAACAGGAGACATTGGTAGAAATGGCAGGAAGATACTTGCAACCAAAAGGGAGAAGATATTCCCAAAGTTTGAACCAACTGTCATCTTAATGTACTTGGTCATGTTGGCGTAGACCTTACGACCCTCAACAATACCCGTTTCAAGAACCATGAGATCCTTATCTAGCAAAATAACATCCGCTGTTTCCTTGGCAATATCGACTGCAGTATCAACAGAAATACCCACATCTGCAACCTTCATGGAAGGAGCATCATTGATACCATCTCCCATATATCCGACACCATGTCCATTATTTTTTAATTGTAAAATAATGCGAGCCTTTTGATCAGGAGATAATTTTGCAAATACCGTTACTTTTTCTACAGCTTCTGCCAACTGCTCATCTGACATCTGATCGATATCAGCCCCCAGGAGAATTTCCTCAACATCTAGGCCTACTTTTTCACAGATGGCTTGTGTTACTTTTTCATTATCCCCCGTCAAAATTTTGGTCTTAACACCATGTTCGAGTAAAGCCTTGATTGCAGGTGCTGCTGAAGGCTTTGGTGGGTCCAAGAAGGCAAGATAACCGGTCAGGATCATATCACTTTCATCAGTCACTGCATAGGCATAATCTTCTCGTAGACCTGATTTGTAGCCAACACCTAATACACGCAAACCTTGACGGTTTAGTTGAGCAACTTCTGCCAACACTTCTTGGCGAATGTCTTCGGTTAGGGGAATGATTTCTCCACGATATTCCACATATGTCGAAATGGTCAACATTTCTTCCAAAGCACCTTTGGTAACCATACTAACGGTACCTTCATCATCTTTTACAATGACGCTCATCCGTCTACGTTCAAAGTCAAAAGGAAGTTCGTCGATTTTTTGGAAATTGGTATCTAGATTTTGTAGAATAGGATACTCTTTGGCTTCTTTTTCAGTTCTACTGATAATGGCACGGTCCATCAAGTTTTTCAAACCTGTTTGGAAATGTGAATTTAGATAAGCTCTTCTTAAGACAGCCATATCCAAATCTCCATGGATATCCAAAGGATATTCCAACACAATTTCGTCCTGAGTTAAAGTCCCTGTTTTATCCGTACAAAGGATATCGATTGCTCCTAAGTCTTGGATAGCATTGAGTTTTTTGATGACGACCTTTTCCTTAGCCATGATAATGGAACCTTTGGCCAAGCTGGCTGTGATAATCATTGGAAGCATTTCGGGTGTCAGTCCAACACCAACGCTCAAGGCAAATACTCCAGCCTCTAGCCAGTCTCCATCGGTCAATCCATTTGCGAAAAACACAATTGGAACCATGACAAGCATCAGGCGAATCAAGAGCCAAGAAATACTGTTCATCTCACGCTCGAAAGAAGTGGGTTCATCATAGGTGTTGAGAGTCTGCTCAATGGCTCCCATCATAGTGTCATCACCAACCGCTAGAACCATAGCTGTCGCACTTCCTGAGATAACGTTTGTCCCCATGAATGCCAAAGATTCTGCTTCTAAAAGACTCTCTACATTTTGACGGGGCGCTTTATTTAAAGCAAGCTTTTCGACTGCATCACTTTCTCCTGTCAAACCTGACTGTTGAACGAAAAAATCGCGTGATTCAAATAAGATGACATCTGCTGGAATCATGTCTCCTGCACTTAATTTAACTAGGTCTCCCACAACCAACTCATCGATTGATAACTCTTGTTCAAGACCCTCACGAATGACAGTTGCCGTATTGACAATCATTTTTGAAAGGTTGGTTGTTGCCTTATCACTTCGCAACTCTTGGACAAAACGGATACCTCCTGAAATCAAGACCAAGACAACGATAATGATAGATGTCGTTGGATCCTCTTGATCAGGCTTGGCAAGCCAGACATTTGTAACGAGAGAAATGAAGGCAATCACAAGCAAAATAATTGTGAAAGGATTGATAATGGACTCATAAATCTTTTTAAAGATTGAATCCTCTTGACCCTTGGTGATGGTGTTTTCGCCATATAGGTCACGATTTGCCTCCACCTGCTCCTCAGTCAAGCCTGTTAGACTTGTCTTATAAAAAGATAGAGTTTCTTTTAAAGGTGTGTGAATAGCTGCTGCTAATCTTTCTTTTGTAGTTTTCATTGGTTTCTCCTATCTGTATGAATGATGTGTTTCATACACAGAGACCAATCACTTTATAAGGGCAGAACGACACAAATCAGCGATTGGCTGTGTATGTGCGGTTCTGGATGATCGTCAATTTGCATCGTTTTTCTCCTTTCTTTTTCTTAAAACAGCAGAAAATCCTACCATAAAAATGGCAGGATTAAAAAACTAATTATCTGTTTTTCGTTCAAGCTTTAACTCCATAGGGCGATGTAATGAGCTTAGTCTTGGCCTTCGCGACCAGGACTGTTGACCAACGAGTAGTGTCTCCACTGCTTTGCGGTAGTCATCCGTATCCCTATGGTAGCCTCACCTACCGTTTTCGCCTTTCAGTATAAACCTTTAAAATATAAAAGTCAACGATTTATCTCATTTTTCTTAGATAACAATCAATTCTTTTGGAGCTAGAGTCAATAATTCGCAACCTGTCTCTGTAATGAGGATATCATCTTCAATACGGACTCCATATTTGCCTTCGATATAGATACCTGGCTCGTCTGTCAAGGTCATTCCTGCCTTAATCGTATCAGTAGAAGTTTGGCTAAAGTAAGGTTCTTCGTGAATATCAAGTCCGATACCGTGTCCGATACCGTGTGTAAAGTATTCTCCATAGCCCGCTTCCACGATAATATCACGAGGGATTTTGTCAAAGTCACGGAAACCTAGCCCCGCCTTGGCTTGGTCAATCAATGCTTGATTAGCCTTCAAAACTGTGTTGTAGATTTCTGCTTGTTCATCACTGACATGACCTAGGTAGATGGTCCGTGTCATATCACTGACATAGTGGTCGTAGAGACAGCCGAAGTCCATGGTAATGGCTTCTCCAAGCTCTACTGGCTTATGCATAGGATGAGCGTGGGGTTTGGAAGAGTTGATACCACTTGCTAGAATGGTATCAAAAGATAAGCCTGACGCTCCCAACTCACGCATACGGAAGTCTAGGAAGTTGGCAATTTCAATTTCTGTCTTACCTGGCTTGATAAAGTCAAGCGCATCACGGAAAGCCTGGTCTGAGATGGAACAAGCCTTGCGAATGGTCGCGATCTCCTTTTCATCCTTAATCATACGAAGAGATTCAACAAACTGAGTCTGTGGCAACAAGTCTATTCCCGCAAAGGCAGCCTGCATACGGTGGTAATAAGAAACCGAAATTTCATCTTCAAAACCAATCCGTGAAAGGCCCATGTCTTTTGCAATCTTTACAATAGCAGCCAACTCATCGCGGTCTGCAAAAATCTCAAAACCAGTAACTTCCTGCTTAGCAGCGATGATATAGCGGGCATCTGTCACCAAGACCTGACGGTCACGACTGATAAAGACTGTTCCATTTGAACCCCAAAATCCTGTCAAATAGTAGATATTTTTAAGGTTGTTGATAATGATTCCTTCTAATTCTTTTTCTTGCATTTTATCGAGAAATGCTTGCACACGTTTATTCATGATGTAACTTTCCTTTCAAATACTGTCCTGTATAGCTAGCTTCATTAGCAGCTACTTCCTCTGGAGTTCCTGTTGCAATGATGGTACCACCACCAACACCACCTTCTGGACCTAAATCGATGATATGGTCTGCTGTTTTGATGACATCCAGATTGTGCTCAATCACGAGAACTGTATTGCCATCATCGACAAAGCGAGACAAGACCTTCAGTAGACGCGCGATATCCTCGGTATGAAGACCAGTTGTCGGTTCATCTAGAATGTAGAAGGATTTACCGGTCGAGCGCTTATGGAGCTCGCTAGCCAGCTTCATACGCTGCGCTTCTCCTCCAGAAAGGGTGGTAGCTGGTTGCCCCAAGGTCACATAGCCTAGACCAACATCTTTGATAGTCTGGAGTTTGCGTTGAATTTTTGGAATGTGTTTGAAAAATTCTACCGCATCGTTGACGGTCATATCCAAGACTTGCGAGATATTCTTTTCCTTATAATGAACTTCAAGCGTTTCACTATTGTAGCGGGTTCCATGACAGACCTCACAAGCTACGTAAACATCTGGCAAGAAGTGCATTTCAATCTTGATAATACCGTCACCCGAGCAGGCCTCACAGCGACCACCCTTAACATTGAAGCTGAAACGACCTTTTTTGTAACCTCGAATCTTGGCTTCATTTGTCTGAGCAAAGAGGTCTCGAATGTCATCAAAGACACCTGTATAGGTTGCAGGATTGGACCTTGGTGTTCTTCCAATAGGACTCTGGTCAATATCAATCAGACGATCGATATGCTCAATCCCTGAGATAGTCTTAAACTTTCCAGGCTTGTCTGAATTGCGATTAAGCTTTTGAGCAATGGCTTTTTTGAGGATGCTATTAATGAGGGTCGACTTCCCTGAACCAGAAACACCCGTTACTGCAATGAATTTCCCTAATGGAAAGCGAGCAGTGATATTTTGCAAGTTGTTCTCACTCGCACCTGTCACTTCGATAAAACGACCATTTCCAACGCGACGCTCTGACGGCACTGGAATCGCACGTTTCCCTGACAGATATTGCCCTGTAATGGATTTACTGTTGCGAGCTACCTGCTTAGGCGTTCCTGCTGCTACAATCTCTCCACCAAAGATCCCGGCACCAGGGCCAACGTCAATCAAATAATCCGCCTCACGCATGGTGTCTTCATCGTGTTCTACCACGATGAGAGTGTTTCCCAAATCACGCATCTTTTTCAGACTGGCAATCAAACGGTCATTGTCCCTCTGGTGAAGACCGATAGACGGCTCATCTAAGATATAGAGGACTCCTGAGAGATTGGAACCAATCTGGGTTGCCAAGCGAATACGTTGGCTCTCCCCACCTGATAATGTTCCTGCAGAACGGGATAACGTTAAATAGTTAAGACCGACATTATTGAGGAAGGTCAAGCGATCCTTGATTTCCTTAAGAATCGGACGAGCGATGATAGCTTCATTTTCAGATAGGCTTAGTTGATCAATAACCTCCAAATGGTCTGCGATAGAGAGGTCTGAAACTTCTCCGATATGGAGTCCTTTTTCTCCTCCTACTCGAACAGATAAGGCCTGGTCATTAAGACGATAACCGTGACAAGTACCACAGGTTAGCTCATTCATATAAAGGCGCATCTGTGTGCGGGTATAGTCGCTATTGGTTTCATGATAGCGACGCTTGATATTCCCTATAACACCTTCAAAAGGAATGTCGATGTCACGAACTCCGCCGAATTCATTTTCGTAGTGGAAATGGAATTCTTTCCCATCTGAACCATAGAAAATGAGATGTTTATCCGCCTCTGACAAGTCCTCAAAAGGAGTATCCATATCCACTCCAAAGGCTGTCATGGCTTGTTCTAGCATATTTGGATAATAGTTAGAAGAGATGGGGTTCCAAGGCGCTAAAGCTCCCTCACGAAGAGTCTTGCTAGCATCTGGTACGACTAAGTCCGTATCAACCTCTAGCTTGATCCCCAAACCATCACACTCACTACAAGAACCAAACGGAGCATTGAAGGAGAAAAGACGAGGTTCTAGTTCTGGAACGGTAAAGCCGCAGACTGGACAGGCATAGTGTTCTGAAAAGAGCATCTCTGAATCATCCATGGTATCGATAACTACATAACCTTCTGCGATACGAAGGGCTGCTTCAATGGAATCAAAGAGACGACTACGGATACCTTCCTTGATGATGATACGGTCTACCACCACATCGATATTATGTTGCTTATTTTTTTCAAGTTCAGGAACTTCGGTCACATCGTAAACAACTCCATCTACACGGGCACGGACGTAACCATCCTTTTGAATTTTTTCAATCAGAGTCTTATGTTGCCCTTTTTTCTTACGAATGACAGGAGCCAAAATCTGCAGACGCTGACGCTCCGGCAATTCCAAAACCTTGTCTACAATCTGCTCTACAGACGAAGCCTTGATAGCCCCATGTCCATTGATACAGTAGGGTATTCCTACACGAGCATAAAGGAGACGTAGGTAGTCGTTGATTTCAGTCGTAGTACCAACCGTTGAGCGAGGGTTTTTACTAGTCGTTTTCTGGTCAATAGAAATGGCAGGGCTAAGACCATCGATAGAGTCCACATCTGGTTTCTCCATATTCCCTAAGAACTGACGAGCGTAGGCTGATAGACTCTCTACATAGCGACGTTGCCCTTCTGCATAAAGGGTATCAAAGGCAAGACTAGACTTGCCCGAACCCGATAGCCCCGTCACCACAACTAGTTTGTCACGTGGAATTTCCACATCAATATTTTTTAAATTATGGGCGCGTGCCCCATAGATGACAATCTTATCTTGCATGTTACTTCTTTCTAGTCCATTGTTGCTTTCCATTATACCAAAAAAAGTGAAATTCTATTACCAAAAAAGCCGAATTTGTAGTATAATAGTACGGTGCTAAAAATCACTTAAACACAGAATAGATTAGGAAAGGATAGGAGATATGAAACAAGTCTTTCTCTCAACAACAACTGAATTCAAAGAGATCGATACGCTCCAGCCGGGCACTTGGATCAATCTCGTCAATCCTACCCAAAGCGAATCGATGGAAATTGCTTCTGCATTTGATATTGATATCGCGGACCTCCGTGCACCACTCGATGCGGAAGAAATGTCTCGTATCACGATTGAAGATGAATACACTCTGATCATCGTGGACGTTCCCATTACTGAAGAGAGAAATAATCGCACCTACTATGTGACTATCCCCTTAGGGATTATCATCACAGAAGAGGCCATTATTACCACTTGTTTGGAATCTCTACCGCTTCTAGATATCTTCATCAACCGTAGACTTCGGAATTTCTACACCTTTATGCGTTCTCGCTTTATCTTTCAAATCCTATACCGAAACGCTGAAATATACCTGACAGCCCTTCGTTCAATTGAACGTAAGAGTGACCAGATTGAAAGCCAACTACATCAATCTACTCGAAATGAAGAACTGATTGAACTCATGGAGTTGGAAAAGACCATCGTCTACTTTAAAGCCTCTCTTAAGACAAATGAGCGCGTGATTAAAAAGTTGACCAGCGCAACTAGTAATATTAAAAAATACCTTGAGGACGAAGACCTGCTGGAAGATACCTTGATTGAAACCCAACAGGCCATCGAGATGGCAGACATTTATGGAAATATCTTGCACTCAATGACAGATACCTTTGCATCAATCATTTCAAACAACCAGAATAATATCATGAAAACCTTGGCCCTTGTGACCATCGTTATGTCTATCCCAACCATGATCTTCTCGGCTTACGGTATGAACTTTAAAGACAATGAAATCCCTCTAAACGGGGAACCAAACGCTTTCTGGCTCATCGTCTTTATCGCCTTCGCTCTGAGTGTTTCTCTCACTCTCTATCTCATCCATAAAAAATGGTTCTAAACAGGAGTTATTATGTCACAGATTGATTTAAAAGAATTAACAAAGAAAAACCAGGAATTTATCCATATTGCAACCCAGCAATTTCTCAAGGACGGAAAAACAGATGCTGAAATCAAGGCTATCCTTGAAGAAGTCATTCCTCATATCCTCGAAGAACAACCAAAAGGAGTGACTGCCCGCTCTATCTACGGAGCGCCAACTCACTGGGCTCACAGCTTCAGCGAAAAAGAACAATACGAAAAAGAACATCCAAAGGAAAATGATGATCCAAAATTGATGATGTTGGATTCAGCCCTTTTCATCACAGGATTGTTTGCAGTAGTGAGTGCCTTGATGAGCTTCTTCTCAAACCAGCCAGTAGCTTACGGCTTGGTAACACTTATCAGTGTAGGGGCCTTTGGTGGAGTTGCCTTCTACCTTCTCTATCACTTCATCTACCGCTACTACGGACCAGATACTGATCGCAGTCAACGCCCACCATTCTGGAAATCACTCTTGGTTATGTTAGCAACCATGTTTGCCTGGGTCTTCATCCTCTTCTTGAGTAACTTCCTTCCACAAGCCATCAACATCAGCTTACCACCTCTTGTTTTGTTGGTCATTGGAGGAGCTCTCCTTGCCCTACGTTTCTACCTCAAAAAACGTTTCAACATCAAGAGCGCAAGTGCAGGACCAGCTAGATATTAAGATAGAATCAAAAGCAACCACATCGAGCGGTTGCTTTTTTATGTATGACATTAAGACAGGGCTACATTGATCAAGGCGAGGCTATTGCCTAACATATGAATCAGTAAGGGATAGTAAATATTCTCCTTTTCTTTCACATAAATAATAGAAAAGGCAAGCCCACCACCTAGGTATCCGACTGCACCAATCCACTCTGACAAGCTTAAATTATGCATATGAGTCAGGGCAAAGACAAGTCCTACCAGAATAATGCTTAGTAAACCTGGCAACCGTTTCTGCAAGTAATGCAATAAGAGCTGACGGAAAAAGAGTTCTTCCACCAAAGGTCCAATGATACAGGCGAAAATCGCTATCAGTAATGGTTGCTCTTGAAAGGTGCTTTGAATATTAGACTGATTTAGGCCTTGTCCGTCCAGTTCTAAAAACTGTCTCAACATTCCTGATATAAAGCCAAAGAAAACAGTCATCAAAATGAGAAAGAGCCAGCCTTTTAAAGCTCCAAAGAAGAATTTTAATTTAGTTTTTCTGATCTCATTCCATTGTTGGATTAATTTATCCTTGAACAAGAAAGAGCCATATAGAGCTAATATGACATAAACTAGATAATTTGCAATGGCAGATGGCATCAAAGAAGCCAGCCATTTAACGCCATCAAGCACAAAAAGAACTATATAGAGTATCGCAAAAATTAGAATTCCCTTATTTTTGTTAGACATCATTTAAGCCCCTTCCATTCACAATCATTCTCGTGGTCATCAACCAGACCTGCAGCCTGTAGAAAAGACAAGACCGCAACTGGCCCAGTGAACTTAAAGCCTCGTTTTTTGAGATCTTTGGATAATTTCTCAGATAGAGCTGTTTTGGCAGGCGCCTGGCTGTAGTCAGGCACATCATTGACGATGGTTTCCCCCTCAACAAAAGACCAGAGATAGGCATCAAAAGAACCAAACTCTGCCTGGACTTGTAGAAAGGCTTGGGCGTTTGCACGTGTCGCAAAAATCTTAGCTCGATTTCGGATGATAGCCGGATTGTTTATCAAAGCTTCCAATTCAGAGTCGGTCATGTCTGCGACCGCTTGAATTTGATAGCCATGAAAGACTTCTCGGAAGGCTTGGCGTTTATTGAGCACCGTTTCCCAAGACAGGCCTGCCTGATAAGTCTCCATACAGAGCAACTCAAAAAGAGCCTGGTCATCATGGAGAGGTTGCCCCCACTCTTCATCATGGTAGGCTACATATAACGGGTTGTTCATTTTAACCCAACCACAGCGTTTTGTCATATAAATCTCCTATTTGACCAACATCTTCAGAGCAGACTTGATATAGTTTTCAGCAGTATCTGAAGTTCCTTCAAAGAATTTCTTGATTTTCTTGAGCTCGGTTGCCTTGTAGCCCAGTGCCAACATGGCTTCCATAGCTTCTTCCAGTTCTTGGTTTTCAGCACTGGCTTGTACTGCCACTTTAGCAGGAAGATCATCACTAGCCACGACTACCTTGCCTTCTAGATCCAATATCATCTGTTGGGCTGTTTTCTTACCAATCTTCGGAAACTTGGTCAAGTAGGTGATATTCTTAGTCTCGATGGCTTGAACCAAGCCAGCATTGTCATCGGCAGCAATAATAGCAAGAGCTGATACAGGTCCAATACCTGAGACCGAAATCAGACTGAGAAAGAGCTTCTTCTCATCTTCTGAGCGAAAGCCATAAAGTAGATGGGCATCCTCACGAATGACTTGATGCACATAAATCTGAGTTTCTTGATTAACCTTACCTGAGTAAGCATAAGGATTGGCTACATGCAGGATATAACCGATACCATTTGCCTCAAGAACGATATATTTAGCAGTGATTTTGGTAATGATTCCTTTAAGATATTCGTACATAATTTTTCTCCATTATTTTGCCTATCTAGTATACCATATTTCCCCAAGACAGACTGCAACAAAAGGTGCAACCTCTGGTTGACAAATAGTACAGGAGATTGTATTCTCATTATAAGTAAAAATTGTTAGGATAGAAGTAGAAAAAGGAGGATAGAATGATGAAACTCGCAGAAAAACTATTTGAGCTCAGAAAGGAAAAAGGTTGGTCCCAGGAAAAGCTAGCTGAACAAATCAATGTTTCTCGGCAAAGCATCTCCAAATGGGAGTCTGGACAAGTCCTTCCTGAAATCGAAAAAATCATTGAATTAAGCAAGATTTTTCAAGTGACAACTGACTATCTACTAGTGGATGAAAACTCTGAAAAAGGTTCCACAGCAGTGATTTTGGAGGAAGACAAGGACAAATACTATAAAGAAGTTAAATCCTTTGGTCTCTGGCAAGTGATTTATATTTTCGTATTGGCTTTGGCCATCTATCTCTTTTTAGCTGGTTCTAGTTTTCCAGCCGAATTCACCGCTTGGATCTGGCTAACCTTCGTTCTCTTAATCGCTTCTGCAATTGCTATCAATAAGGCTCTCAAAACTAAGCAGCGTTATCTTGATAAGATAATTTGTCTTGAGAATCCTTCAGACAAAGACGACTCTACAAAACCTTGAATCACCTAATTCAGTTTTCGCAACATTTTTTAGAACCAGTCTTGTCAAGCAAGTGTAAACCTCATGTCAAGTTGACCATGTCCAATCAAGATTCCACCTTAGAAAAACTAAAAAGCCTTGTTCTAAACGGAACAAAGGCTTTTGTATTCTTAATATTTCCCCAACTCTCGGAGGCTAGTATGATTTTCCTGAATGCGACGGAACATCTTTTCCATGTCCGACTTGGTGAAGTGCACCAAAACAGGACGTCCGTGTGGACAGTTGTAGGGGTTGTCACATTGAGAGAGTTGGTAGAGAAGCTGTCTAGCTGAGTGGTCATCTATACGATGGTTAGCCTTGATAGACCGCTTGCAGGACATCATGATGGCTAGCTCTGCTCGATATTTCTTGATAGAAACTTCCTTGGTCAAGAGGAGCATGTCGCATATCTCATAGATTCCAGACTCAATCTCTTCTTCTGCCATCCAAATCGGATGTTCACGCAGGATAAATTGATTTTCCCCGTACTCTGCTAGAAAGACGCCAACTTCCTCTAAAAGATACATTCTTTCTTTGAGACGAAGGGCATCATCTGCAGGGAATTCAAAAATATAGGGCACTAGGAGTTGTTGCTGGCTCTGGTCAACATTGCCAATGCTCTCACGGTATTCCTCATATTTGACCCGTTCCTGAGCCGCATGCTGGTCTATGATGTAAAGGCCATCTCGACCTTGGGCAAAGAGATAGGTCCCGTGCATTTGTCCGAAAAATTCCAACTCTGGGAAGCTTGAAGATTCTTCTCGCTCTAGCTTGTCATAAGCCTTATCCAAACTAGCTAAGTCTAACTCTGGATGATCTAGTTGGTCGTAGTTGGTTGGCTTTCTTTCTGCAAAATGCAGTTTGGCCGGCTTGGTCATCTGGTCCAAGGTTTCCTTGGCAAACAGGCTCAAATCCTGTCTTTCTTCAGCCAGATTCACCTGATGGTCTGCTACCTCAGCTTGAGTCGGTCTTGTCGGCTCCGTTTTTTCATAATAAAGGGTGTTTTCTATCAGTGGCAAAGTGGTTTGCTCTACTTTTTCACGATTGCGAACAGTAGATTTTGCCAGATTTTCCAAGGCATCTGGAATCAAGGTCTGCTCTTTGAGACTCTTTGCGATAGCTTCTGAAACCAGCGCCATCAGCTCTCTTTCCTTGGAAATTCGGACCTCTTGCTTGGTTGGGTGCACATTGACATCGGCTAAGTAAGGGTCAATATGGATATGAATAACAGCCAGCGGAAAACGTCCCACCATAAGCTTGCTGCCGTAGCCATCTAAAATAGCACGATTGAGTAGGAAGTTTTTAATGTAACGGCCATTGATAAAAAGGCTGATATAGTTGCGATTAGCCCGTGTCAATTCAGGCAATGAGACAAAA
Organism: Streptococcus sp. Marseille-Q0941; assembly: GCF_943736975.1. Taxonomy (GTDB): domain Bacteria; phylum Bacillota; class Bacilli; order Lactobacillales; family Streptococcaceae; genus Streptococcus. The sequence goes on from NZ_CALSFO010000005.1 coordinate 33,797, forward strand.
CCTGAAATTTCAAAATCAAGGTCAGAGTTCTCAATTTCAATCATCTTTTTGGCACTGGCTAAACCATAAATCCCAGCAATAGCCTGGCGCAGTTGACCCGTACCAGCTGTTCGTGTCATCTCCTTGCCATCGCTAATCAAACTAAAGGAAATCTCCGGATGAGCCAGCCCCAGACGGTTGACAATATCAATGATGTGGGACAACTCTGCCTGCTGGCTCTTCATATACTTGAGACGGGCAGGTGTGTTGAAAAAGAGGTCTTCCACACAAACCTTGGTCCCAACAGGACTGGTCGCTGGAGTAATTTCTTCGATTTGACCCCCACGAGCTACTAACTTGGTCCCATGGCTGGCACCTTCCACCGCAGTCAACAGAGTTAAGACACTGACAGATGCAATAGAAGGTAGAGCCTCACCACGAAAACCAAGTGTCCGAATTCGAAAGAGGTCTGCTTGATTTTTTATCTTACTTGTCGCATGACGACGCAGGGCCAACTCTACCTCGTCATGGGCAATCCCGTGTCCATTATCTGTAATTTGGATTTTCTTAAGCCCAGCTTCTTCAATCTCAACGATAATCTGGCTAGAGCCAGCATCAATGGCATTTTCAACCAACTCTTTGACAACACTGGCAGGGCGTTCGATAACCTCTCCTGCCGCGATTTGATTGGCTAAAACTTCTGGCAATTCAATAATATGAGACATCTTTCAGCCCCTTTCTTAACTATTTTTATCTATTTCTCTGAAAATAATACTCTTCAAAAATCTCTTCAAACCACGTCAGCTTCCATCTGCAACCTCAAAACGGTGTTTTGAGCAACCTGCGGCTAGCTTCCTAGTTTGCTCTTTGATTTTCATTGAGTATAAGCTAGTGCTATTATACCATATTTTACTCGTTTCCAAAAAAGTCCAAGCAGCAACTTTCTCCCCTAAGATACTAGGCTATTTCCTGACTTTGTGGTACAATAGGTAGAAACAATATTTTATAAAGGAGAAAAGACACATGCACATTTTTGATGAGCTAAAAGAGCGTGGTTTGATTTTTCAAACGACTGATGAAGAAGCTTTGCGTAAAGCCCTAGAAGAAGGTCAAGTTTCTTATTATACTGGCTACGATCCAACTGCTGACAGCCTTCACCTCGGTCACCTTGTCGCAATCTTGACAAGTCGTCGTTTGCAATTAGCAGGTCACAAACCTTATGCGCTCGTTGGCGGTGCTACAGGTCTCATTGGAGATCCGTCCTTCAAAGATGCTGAGCGTAGTCTCCAAACAAAAGACACAGTAGATGGCTGGGTCAAGTCTATCCAAGGGCAACTTTCTCGTTTTCTTGACTTTGAAAATGGGGAAAATAAAGCTGTCATGGTCAACAACTACGACTGGTTTGGCAGCATCAGCTTCATTGACTTCCTCCGTGATATCGGAAAATACTTCACTGTCAACTACATGATGAGCAAGGAGTCTGTGAAGAAACGGATTGAAACAGGGATTTCTTACACTGAGTTCGCTTACCAAATCATGCAAGGATATGACTTCTACGTCCTTAACCAAGAGCACAATGTTACCCTGCAAATTGGTGGATCTGACCAATGGGGAAACATGACAGCTGGTACGGAGTTGCTTCGTCGTAAAGCTGACAAGACTGGTCACGTAATTACTGTTCCACTGATTACAGACGCAACCGGTAAGAAATTTGGTAAATCAGAAGGAAACGCAGTTTGGCTCAATCCTGAAAAGACTTCTCCATACGAAATGTACCAATTCTGGATGAACGTCATGGACGCTGACGCTGTTCGCTTCTTGAAAATCTTTACTTTCTTGTCATTAGACGAGATTGAAGACATCCGCAAACAATTCGAAGCAGCACCACACGAACGCTTGGCTCAAAAAGTCCTGGCTCGTGAAGTCGTGACTCTTGTTCACGGAGAAGAAGCCTACAAAGAAGCCCTTAACATCACTGAGCAACTCTTTGCTGGAAACATCAAAAACCTTTCTGTCAAAGAACTCAAACAAGGACTTCGTGGAGTACCAAACTACCAAGTACAAGCAGACGAAAACCACAATATCGTGGAACTCCTTGTATCTTCTGGCGTGGTCAATTCAAAACGCCAAGCCCGTGAAGACGTTCAAAACGGAGCTATCTACGTCAACGGTGACCGTATCCAAGACCTTGACTATGTTTTGAGCGACGCAGACAAGCTCGAAAACGAACTCACTGTTATCCGCCGCGGTAAGAAAAAATACTTTGTGTTGACTTACTAAACTGTTCAACATTTATCTATAAATAAAGGAGTTAACCTCAAGAAAGGTAACTCCTTTTCGTTGTTGATAAGCACATCTATCTAGCCTTAATAGACAAACTACGCAGGACTATGCGCAAGGTTGTTAGATTATGTAAGATAGAGAGATTTGAAGGACTGAGCCAATTAAACAAGCCAAAGCCAATCAAACTACTATTTACGACAACGGTATCTTGAATATTCTTCTTGATAAGTGTTTGCAAAGATGATGATAGCGAATCCAACTCTTGGAAGAAATCCAAGCGATTATCTAACAATAAGATATCGCTCATCTGCTTAGAAATGTCTGCACTCTCATTCATCACCACACCGATATCTGATAGGGTTAGAGCCGCTGAGTCATTCAATCCATCTCCAACCATCAAAATAGTGTGACCTGCTTTCTGCAGTTTCTCTACTAACTCAAACTTCCCATCAGGTTTCAAGTCTGTATAGACTTGATCAAAGGGCAAATCTTTGACTAATTCCTCTGTTCTAACCAGGGTATCCCCTGTTGCCAGAATCAATTTTTTCCCTTGTGCCTTAAGTTTCTCCAAGGCTGCTTTTGCTTCTTTTCTCAAAGGAGTATGGATGCAGAACATTCCAATCAATTCGTTCTGATATGCTAAGAATAAGAGATTGTAGTGGCTCTTATACTCTTCAATTAAAGCATTTTGTTCCGAACTGATATGAATCTGCTCATCCTGCATCAAGACATAATTACCAATAACAACTAGTTGGCCATCGATATGGGACTTAATTCCCTTGCTTGCAATATATTGGAGTTTCCCATGCATTTCCTCATGTTCAATTCCCTCTATCTCAGCTTGCTTGACAATGGCATTAGCGATAGGATGATAAATGTGTTCCTCAAGACAGGCACTGATTCTGAGAATATCTTCCTCACTATAGTCCCCAAAAGGTAACACCTTTTCAACTATAGGATAACTAGTTGTGATTGTTCCTGTCTTATCAAACAAGAAAGTATCAACTTCCAGATATTTCTCCAGAACATCCCCATCCTTAATCACCATTTCACGATTCAACCCCTCCTTGATAGCTGTTAAATAAGCTACAGGAGTAGAGATTTTCAAAGCACAGGAGAAATCGACCAATAGAAAAGAAATAGCCTTAGAAAAAGAACCTGTTAATAGGTAAGTCAGCCCAGCCCCCAAGAAATTATATTTGACGACCTTGTCCGCCATCTTGATGAAATAGCGTTGTTTCGTTTTCTTGTTTTCTTCAGATTTCTTCATTAACTCAATCAGTTGTAAAATCCGGCTGTTCATCTGATTATCGGTTACACGAATGCGCAACTCTCCAGTTTCTAATACTGTATTTGCACAAACCAAATCAGACTCTCTTTTTTCAACTGGAAAACTCTCTCCCGTCAAGGAACTTTCGTTGACCATACCTAAACCTGAAACTACTTGTCCATCAAACAGAATTTCATTTCCTTGAGATAGGACCAAGACATCTCCTATTTGAACATCGGAACTCTTGATGCTAACGACCGTATCCCCCTGTACTAGAAATACATCGCTCTCTTTTGCAAGAAGGCTTTGTTCTAAATCTGTTGCAGTTTTTTTCAAGGACCACTGATCTAAATGATTCCCCAAATCAAGCATAAACATGATATTGCTAGCCGTCTTGGATTGGTTCATAAACAAGGACAATAAAATCGCCGAACAGTCCAGGACCTCCATCGTTAGTTCCTTACGCGCTAGTGTTTGATAAGCTTCTCTAATATAGCCAAAAGCCTGATAACAAGTCCATATATAGCGAATAGGATACGGCACAAAACTACGAAAAAGTATACGCTTAATCGCTGCACCCGAAACAATAGAATAAGCACTCTCTTCTCTACGAATGGGAAGAGTCATCAACTCAGAAACTTTCCCCTTATCAATCCTTTTTAAAAAGGCTTCTGCATTATCTAATACAGAAAAGCCTTCTTTTATGCGTAGAGTAAAGTGCTGTTGATCCATGTAAAACTGGATAGACTCAATCCCCTTTTCATCTCTCACCAAGGAACGAAGATAGTCTTGAATATCCAAGGTGAGTGAAAAAGAAGATGATAGTCGGATATGTTGGTATCCTCTATGTAGCACTTTAAAAGACATATTATTCCCCTATAAGGCTATCTAATTGCTCTTCTTTTTTCTCTTGCTCGTACAAATATTTGGCATCTTGCAAGACATCATCTCCATGTTGCTTCACAACAGAAACAGATGCATCTAGCTCGTCTTTTAACTTATAAGCCTTAGCCAAAGCTTTAGAATAACCTTTTTTAGCTTCCTTACTTGCCAAAATTTTCAAACCAAGGGTACCAAATGCGACACCACCCAAAAAGAGTGATGATTTTTTCGCAACTTTTGCGACGCTTAATACTTCTTTTAACATAGTCGTTTCCTCCTTATCATTATTATATAGCAATTTAGATATAAAAGCAATTCCATTCTATGGATTAAAGAATTGGATTTATTTCTATTGAATCTCATATCTACATACTCCTATACTTGCTTTCGCTTGCCTCTTTTGCTAGACTTAAACTATGAATACAAACCTCAAACCCAAACTTCAGCGTTTTGCTTCTGCGACTGCCTTTGTCTGCCCTATCTGCCAAGAAAACCTGGCCTTGGTAGAGTCTAGCCTCAAGTGCAGCAACCGCCATTCTTTTGATCTGGCAAAATTCGGCTATGTCAATCTGGCACCGCAAATCAAGCAATCCACCAACTACGACAAGGAAAATTTTCAAAACCGTCAGCAAATCCTAGAAGCTGGGTTTTATCAGAATATCTTAAAAGGCATCTCGGACATACTAGCGACTAAACCATCCGCAAAAACAGTCTTGGATATTGGTTGTGGCGAAGGCTTCTACTCTCGTAAACTCCAAGAAAGTCACTCTGATAAAACCTTCTATGCCTTTGACATTTCAAAGGACTCTGTCCAAATCGCTGCCAAGAGCGACGCCAACTGGGCAGTCAATTGGTTTGTCGGCGACCTGGCTCGACTTCCTATAAAAGACGCCAGCATGGGTATCCTGCTTGATATCTTCTCGCCTGCCCATTATGGAGAATTTCGCCGCGTTTTATCCAAAAATGGCATCTTGATCAAGGTCATCCCAACTGAAAATCACCTCAAGGAAATCCGTCAAAAGATTCAAGACCAACTGACAAAGAAGGACTATTCCAACCAAGATATCAAGGATCATTTCCAGGAACACTTCATCATCCAATCTCGTCAAATAGCCTCCCTGACCAAACCCATCTCAGCGGAGCAACGCCAAGCCCTGCTCAGCATGACGCCTCTTCTCTTTCACGTCGATCAAAGTAAGATTGACTGGAGCCAACTGACAGAGGTTACCATCGAAGCAGAGATTCTAGTTGGGAAAGTACGGTAAATTAGTTTAAATATGAAAAAACGCACCTTTTTAAGATGCGTTGTTTTATAGTCTTGTGCAAAGAATCTTAGTTCAAGTGCCAGATATCTTCGTTATACTGAGCGATTGTACGGTCAGATGAGAAGAATCCTGCTTTAGAAATGTTAACGATGACTTTATCCAACCATGCGTCACGGTCTTCGTAGTCAGCAAGCATTTGCTCTTTCACCTTGATGTAGTCTTCCAAGTCAAGAAGAGTCATGAACCAGTCTTTGTTGATCAACTCGTTGTAAAGACGTTCCAAGCGTTCTTTCTTACCTACTGCAAGAACAGCGTCGCTCACGATGAAGTCAACCAATGGCTTGATAGCTTCACGTGCATAGAATTCGCTTGATTTGTAAGCTTCTTTTGCGTAAAGGTCGATAACAGTTTCAGAATCTTCACCGAAGATGTAGATGTTTTCGTCGCCAACCAACTCAGCGATTTCCACGTTAGCACCGTCCATAGTACCAAGAGTCAAAGCTCCGTTCAACATGAATTTCATGTTACCAGTACCTGAAGCTTCTTTAGAAGCAAGTGAGATTTGTTCTGAGATGTCACATGCTGGGATGAGGAAGCTTGCTGCAGTAACGTTGTAGTTTTCAACCATTACGACTTGCAAGTGTGGAGCTACTGCTGGGTCGTTCGCAATCACTTCTGACAAGCAAAGGATCAAGTGGATGATGTCTTGGGCGATTGTGTAGGCAGGAGCTGCTTTACCACCAAAGAATACTGTGATTGGACGAGCAGGGATATTACCAGCCTTGATGTCCAAGTATTTGTGAATCACATACAATGCGTTCATTTGTTGGCGTTTGTACTCGTGAAGACGTTTGATTTGGATATCAAAGATAGAGTTTGTATTGATTTCCACACCTTGGTGTTCTTTCAAGTGACGAGCCAATTTACGTTTGTTGTGAGCTTTGATGCTTTCCAATTTTTCTTTGACAGCAGCCTTGTCTTCATATGAGAGAAGGTCTTCCAACTTAGAAGCATCGTGGTGCCAATCGCGTCCAAGAATCTCATCCAAGTAGTGAGACAAGCTTGGGTTGGCATGCATGAGCCAACGGCGGAATGTGATACCGTTTGTTTTGTTGTTGAATTTTTCTGGGTAGATCTCGTAGAAAGCTTTCAACTCAGAGTTCTTCAAGATTTCAGTGTGGAGTGCTGCTACCCCGTTAACACTGTATCCATAGTGAATATCCATGTGAGCCATGTGAACACGTCCGCTCTCATCGATAATTTGAACAGCTGGGTCTTTGTATTCTGCTTTAACACGGCGATCCAATTCTTTGATGATTGGTACCAAGTGAGGAACCACTTCTTCCAAGAATTCAAGAGGCCATTTTTCAAGGGCTTCCGCAAGGATTGTGTGGTTGGTATAAGCAGTCATGCTACGAACGATAGAGATTGCTTCATCAAGTTCGATACCACGTTCAGTCAAAAGACGAATCAATTCAGGAATCACCATTGATGGGTGAGTATCATTGATTTGTACAACTGCGTAGTCAGCAAGGTCGTGCAAGTTGCTTCCTTTTTCGATCGCTTCGTCGATGATCAATTGCGCACCGTTTGAAACCATGAAGTATTGTTGGAAGATACGGAGCAATTCACCTTGACGGTCACTATCATCTGGGTAAAGGAAAAGAGTCAAGTTGCGAGCGATGTCTGTCTTGTCAAAGTTGATACCATCTTTGATGATTGAAGAGTCAACTGAGTCCAAATCAAACAAACGCAAGCGGTTTTTAGTCGCTGTTTTGTAACCAGGTACATCGATATCGTAAAGGGTAGATGTCAATGTAAAGTGTGCAAATGGCACTTGGTAGCTACGGCTTGAACGAACCAACCAGTTTTGGTCAGTCAACCAAGCGTTAGGAATGGTTTCTTGTTGGTTGTTTTTAAGAACTTGTTGAAAAAGACCGAAGTGGTAGTTCAAACCAACCCCATCACCGTTCAAACCAAGTGTAGCGATTGAGTCGATAAAGCAAGCTGCTAAACGTCCCAAACCACCATTACCAAGTGATGGTTCCAATTCTACTTCTTCGATTTCGATCAACTCTTTACCTGCATCAGCAAGTTCTTTCTTAACTTCGTCATAAAGACCAAGGTTAATCAAGTTGTTAGACAAGAGTTTACCAATCAAGAACTCAGCTGAGATGTAGTAAACTTTCTTCTTACCAGTGTTGACTGGTTTTTGGCTACTTGCAAGCTTGCTGTAGTTAAGAAGAGCAAGGTAAAGCTCTTCGTTACTACATTCTGCGATCGATTTATTGTAACGATTTTGTACAAATTCTTTTAATGGTAACATTTTTGTGTCTCCTGATAATGTCTTATTTCTTTAATTCTACCAAATTTTCATTAATTCTGCGATAAATTGTAGTCAAGTCAAGCAAAGTTTCTTCGACAGCAGGAGTCAGTTGATCTGCTGTCATACGCCATGACCAGTTTCCGCCAAGAGTAGATGGGAAGTTCATACGAGCTGAACCATCCAATTCAAGTAAGTCTTGCATAGTTGCAATAGCCATGAAGCTAACGGATGAAAATACTGTGCGAAGCATTGCGTGCGGTACTGTTTCATACTCTTTACGGTTCGTGTAACGAGCCATGTACTCACGAGTCGGATCATCAATCTCATCACGGTACCAACCTAGAACAGTGTTATTATCGTGTGTTCCTGTATACATGACAGAGTTATTTGGCGCCAAGTGAGGGCTATCGATACTTTCATCGTCAGGATTGAAGGCAAATTGAAGAATCTTCATCCCTGGGAATCCAGTACGCTCACGAAGTTCAATAACTTCGTCAGTCATAAATCCAAGGTCTTCTGCGATGATGTTCAAGTCACCAAGTTCTTCTTTAACCGCTGCAAAGAGTTTGTAGTCAGGTCCTTTTACCCATTTACCAGGTGCTGCTGTTTCAGAACCAGCAGGAATTTCCCAGTAAGACTCAAATCCGCGGAAGTGGTCAATACGAACGATATCGTAGATTTTGAAGCTTTCACGCAAGCGTTCAATCCACCATTTGTAACCATCTTTGTCCATCGCTTCCCAGTCATAGATTGGATTCCCCCAAAGTTGACCGTCTGCAGAGAACTCATCTGGAGGGCATCCTGCAATATGAGTCGCTTTCCCGTTTTCATCTGTTTTAAAGAGATGTGGATTTGCCCACATATCGCTTGAGTCCTCAGCTACGTAGATAGGCATATCTCCGACGATTTCAATGTGGTTTTCGTTAGCATATGCTTTCAATTTCAACCATTGTTGGAAGAAAAGGTATTGCGTTACGCGGTGGTAAACAAGTTTGTCTGCCAATTGTTCACGGTAGCTTTCAAGAGTTGAGGCTTTACGAGCACGTGCATCTGCATCTGGCCATTCTGTCCAAGCAAGATTGTCAAAATGCTCTTTGATAGCCATATACTCTGCAAAGAGTTCAAGCCATGATTGGTTTTCCTGAGCAAATTTTTCAAAATCTTTGACATCTCCAACTTCAAGGAAACGTTTGACAGCTTTCTCTAAAAGTGGACGACGTGCATAATAGATTTTAGCGTAGTCAACTTCAGTTGGGTTGTTGCCGAAATCCACACCTTCAAGATCACTTGCTTCCAAGAGACCTTGCTCAACCAAGATACCAAGATCGATAAAGTGAGTATTCCCTGCAAAGGCTGAGAAAGATTGGTAAGGAGAATCTCCGTAGCTGGTTGTTCCTAAAGGAAGGATTTGCCAGTAGCGTTGCTTAGTACGAACCAAAAAGTCAACGAAATCATAGGCGCTTTGACCGAATGATCCGATTCCGTAAGCTCCTGGAAGTGATGAGATGTGCATCAACACACCGCTTTGACGTTTTTTCATAATAGCACCTCAAGTGTTTTTATTGTTAATTACTTCAATTTATGCGCAAACGTTTGCGCTACTTTAAGTATAACCCATTTCCAAAAGAAATGCAAGCGTTTGTAAAAAAGTTTTTATTTTATTTAGATTATTAAAAACAAAATTTACTATATCCTCTTCTATAACTTTTATAATTTTTTCGGAAAAATTGCGCAATCGTTTCCATTTGTCTATTTTCCGAACGTTTTTCTTGATTTTTTACTTTTTCTTCCTATTATAGCGACATTTCACGCTTCTTCTTAATTTTAAACTTTTTAAAAATTTTTCAAAAAATCTCTTGCAACCGTTTTCTGTTTGTGCTATACTATGGTCATAAGGGAAAACGTTTGCGTTTCCTCGAAATTAAAATTTGTTATTCTTTAGGAGGAATACACTATGTCAACTAAATTCATGAAGAGCGCAGCTGTACTTGGTACTGCTACTCTTGCTAGCTTGCTTTTGGTGGCTTGTGGAAGCAAAACTGCTGATAAAGCTGCTGATTCTTCTGCATCAGGAAGTCAAGAAATCACTTTCTACGTTGAAGACCAATATAAAGCATTCGCAGAATCTGCTGCCAAAGCTTACGAAAAAGAAGCTGGTGTAAAAGTTAATATTAAAACTGGTGACCAATTAGGTGGACTTGACAACCTTTCACTTGACAACCAATCAGGTAAAGCTGCTGACGTTATGATGGCTCCATACGACCGTGTAGGTAGCCTTGGTACTGACGGACAACTTTCAGAAGTTACTTTGAGCGACGGTGCTAAAACAGACGACACTACTAAATCTCTTGTAACTGTTGGTGGTAAAGTTTACGGTGCTCCTGCTGTTATCGAGTCACTTGTTATGTACTACAACAAAGACTTGATTAAAGAAGCTCCAAAAACATTTGCTGAATTAGAAGAACTTGCTAAAGATAGCAAATACGCTTTCGCTGGAGAAGAAGGAAAAACTACTGCTTTCCTAGCTGACTGGACTAACTTCTACTACGCATACGGACTTCTTGCTGGTAACGGAGCTTACGTATTTGGTGATAATGGTAAAAATCCTAAAGACATCGGTCTTGCTAACGATGGAGCAATCAAAGGTATCGAATACGCTAAAACTTGGTACGAAAAATGGCCTAAAGGTATGCAAGATACTGAAGGTGCTGGTAACTTGATCCAAACTCAATTCCAAGAAGGTAAAACAGCTGCTATCATCGATGGTCCTTGGAAAGCTCAAGCATTCAAAGACGCTAAAGTAAACTACGGTGTTGCAACTATCCCAACTCTTCCAAACGGTAAAAACTACGCAGCCTTTGGTGGAGGAAAAGCTTGGATCATCCCATCAAGCACTAAAAACCTTGAAGGCGCTCAAAAATTTGTAGACTTCCTTGTTTCAACTGAACAACAAAAAGCATTCTACGATGCAACAAACGAAATCCCAGCTAACACTGAAGCACGTGCATACGCTGAAGGCAAAAACGATGAGTTGACTACAGCTGTTATCAAACAGTTCAAGAATGCTCAACCAATGCCAAACATTTCACAAATGTCAACAGTTTGGGACCCAGCGAAAACTATGCTCTTTGATGCTGTAAGTGGTAAGAAAGATGCGAAAACAGCTGCTAACGATGCTGTAACATTGATCAAAGAAACAATCCAACAAAAATTTGGTAACTAATTGATTGCTTCAAGGGAGATAATTTAAACATCTCCCTTGATTTTTAGATACATTAACAATGTTTTCGGCAAACTTGCTGATTAGCATCGAGCTCTTAGCTCGCATCCTATGAAAGGAGTACTCATGGAACAACAACCAAAAAAAGCAGCCTTGCTTTCATTGATTCCTGGGTTGGGGCAAATCTATAACAAACAAAAAGCTAAAGGTTTTATCTTCCTAGCTGTAACAGTCGTTTTTGTCCTCTATTTTATTGCACTTGCATCACCTGAATTGAGTAACTTGATTACACTCGGTACAAAACCGGGCCGTGACAACTCTCTTTTCATGTTGATTCGTGGTGCTTTCCACTCTATTTTTGTAATTGTTTATTTAGCATTTTATATTTTCAACATTAAAGATGCACATACGACTGCTAAACGTATCAACAACGGTATTCCTGTAGCTCGTACCTTCAAGGATATGATCAAAGGTATTTATGAGAATGGATTCCCATACCTTTTAATCATCCCATCATATGTAGCGATGACATTTGCGATTATCTTCCCTGTTATCGTAACCTTGATGATTGCCTTTACCAACTATGACTTCCAACATTTACCACCAAATAAATTGTTGGACTGGGTTGGATTGACGAACTTCACAAACATCTGGAGCTTGAGTACCTTCCGTTCAGCCTTTGGTGCCGTTCTTTCTTGGACAATCATCTGGGCTCTATCTGCTTCTACTTTGCAGATTGTGATTGGTATCTTTACGGCAATCATTGCTAACCAACCATTTATCAAAGGTAAACGTATCTTTGGTGTTATCTTCCTTCTTCCTTGGGCTGTTCCAGCCTTTATCACTATCTTGACTTTCTCAAATATGTTCAACGATAGTGTTGGTGCTATCAATACTCAAGTAATCCCTCTCTTTGCTAAGGTTCTTCCATTCCTCGATGGAGCACTAATCCCTTGGAAAACAAACCCTACTTGGACTAAGGTTGCCTTGATTATGATGCAAGGATGGCTTGGTTTCCCTTATATCTATGTCTTGACACTCGGTATCCTACAATCTATTCCAAATGACTTGTACGAAGCAGCTTACATCGACGGTGCAAATGCTTGGCAAAAATTCCGCAACATCACTTTCCCAATGATCTTGGCCGTTGCGGCACCTACTTTGATCAGCCAATACACCTTCAACTTTAACAACTTCTCTATCATGTACCTCTTCAATGGTGGTGGACCTGGTAGTGTAGGTGGTGGAGCTGGTTCAACAGATATCTTGATTTCATGGATTTATCGTTTGACAACTGGTACAGCTCCTCAATACTCTATGGCCGCTGCCGTTACCTTGATTATTTCAATCATCGTTATCTCTATTTCTATGATTGCATTCAAGAAACTACACGCATTTGATATGGAGGACGTCTAAGATGAATAACTCAATTAAACTCAAACGTAGACTGACTCAAAGCCTTACTTACCTCTACTTGATTGGACTTTCAATTGTTATTATCTATCCTCTTTTAATTACGATTATGTCTGCCTTCAAGTCTGGTAACGTCGTAGCCTTTAAACTCGACAGTAATGTCAACTTTAGTTTTGACAACTTCAAAGGACTCTTCACTGAAACCTTGTACGGAACATGGTACCTCAACACTTTGATTATCGCTTTGATCACTATGGTCGTTCAGACAAGTATTATCGTCCTTGCTGGTTATGCCTACAGTCGTTACAATTTCTTGGCTCGTAAACAAAGTTTGGTCTTCTTCTTGATTATCCAAATGGTACCAACAATGGCCGCTTTGACTGCCTTCTTCGTTATGGCCCTCATGTTGAACGCCCTTAACCATAGCTGGTTCCTCATCTTCCTCTATGTCGGTGGTGGTATCCCTATGAATGCTTGGTTGATGAAAGGTTACTTTGACACCGTGCCAATGTCTCTTGATGAGTCTGCAAAACTTGATGGTGCAGGACACTTCCGCCGCTTCTGGCAAATCGTTCTCCCTCTTGTTCGCCCGATGGTTGCAGTACAAGCACTCTGGGCCTTCATGGGACCTTTCGGAGACTATATCCTCTCTAGTTTCTTGCTTCGTGAAAAAGAATACTTTACAGTTGCCGTTGGTCTACAAACCTTCGTCAACAATGCGAAGAACATGAAGATTGCCTACTTCTCAGCAGGTGCTATCCTCATCGCTCTTCCAATCTGTACACTTTTCTTCTTCTTGCAAAAGAACTTCGTTTCAGGACTTACAAGCGGTGGCGACAAGGGGTAATATACCCTCGCCACCCTTTTTCATTTTTGTACTTGTACATCGATTCGCTTTTGAGAAATAAGAGCTTGCAGAAATTACCTTGTTAGTTAGTGGACAAATCCTAACAAACATTCACTTTTACCAAGGATTCTACTATCCCCGCTTGAAATAAAAAACATTTCTCTATATAATACTCGTATAGAAAAATGCCTATAGAAAGAGATTTATGTTACCATATCCATTTTCTTATTTTAATAGTATTTGGGGATTTCGTAAGCCCCTATCTCATCGTTTCGGTCTAAATTGGTTTCAACTGATTTTTACCAGTATTTTCTTGATTAGCTTGTCGATGGTGCCAATTGCTATCCAGAACAGTTCTCAGGAAACCTATCCTTTGGAAACCTTTATCGATGATGTCTACGCACCTTTGACGGATAGTGTGGTTCAAGATTTGGCTACCAATGCCCAGATTGTCGATGGTAAGCTAAGCTATACAGGGACAACTCCCCATCAAGCTTCTGTACAAATCGGCGCTACTGCTCCTTCAAGTTTCCCTGAAGAATTACTTCTTAGCTTTGAACCCGAGCAACTCGTCATCAGTAAGCAAGGAAAAGAGTTAACCAGTATCCGCTATCACGCTATTACAACAGAGAGCTTCCAAAACAAGGAAAGCTTGACTCAGGCTATTTCCAAAGACTGGTATCAACAGAATCGTGTCTATATTAGCCTCTTCCTGGTCTTAGTCGCTAGTTCCCTCTTTGGGCTTAATTTTTTCATTGTCGCTTTAGGCGCTAGCCTTTTGCTCTACTTTACGAAAAAATCACGTCTCTTCTCATTTAAGACCTATAAAGAGTGCTATCATTTTATTTTGAACTGTTTAGGATTACCAACTTTCATTACCTTGATTCTAGGTCTCTTGGGCCAAAATATGACGACTTTGATTACTGTTCAAAACATTTTATTTGTTCTATACCTGGTCACTATCTTTTATAAGACTCATTATCGTGATCCAGACTACCAAAAGTAGGAGATTATTATGCCTGTTACGATTAAAGACGTGGCCAAGGCTGCAGGAGTTTCACCTTCAACCGTAACCCGTGTTATTCAAAACAAATCTACGATTAGCGACGAGACTAAAAAACGAGTTCGAAAGGCAATGAAAGAACTCAATTATCATCCTAACCTTAATGCTCGAAGTCTCGTTAGCAGTTATACGCAAGTTATTGGCTTGGTACTTCCAGATGATTCAGACGTTTTCTACCAAAATCCTTTCTTCCCTTCTGTTCTTAGGGGGATTGCACAGGTTGCCTCAGAGAATCACTATGCCATTCAGATTGCGACCGGTAAGGATGAAAAAGAACGTTTAAACGCCATTTCACAAATGGTCTACGGAAAACGTGTGGACGGTCTGATTTTCTTGTATGCTCAAGAAAATGATCCCTTGGTACAACTAGTTGTCAATGAGCAATTTCCCTTCCTCATTCTTGGAAAATCACTTTCCCCTTTTATTCCGCTTGTTGATAATGATAATATTCAAGCTGGTTTTGATGCGACCGAGTATTTCATCAAAAAAGGATGTAGTCGAATTGCTTTCATTGGTGGTACCAAGAAGCTCTTCGTTACTCAGGACCGTCTGACAGGTTACGAGCAAGCTCTTCAAGAACACAATCTACCCCTTGATAGCCAACGTACCTTCTTTGCAGACGAGTTTCTAGAAGAAAAGGGCTATAACTTTAGTAAGCAACTCTTTAAACACAACCCTCAGACCGATGCAATTATCACAACTGATAGTCTCTTGGCTGAAGGTGTATGTAATTACCTCAACGAACACCAGCTTGACGTTCCAGTCCTCAGCTTTGACTCAGTAAATCCAAGGTTGAATCTAGCTGCCTATGTTGATATCAATAGTCTTGCTCTTGGCCGGACTTCATTTGAAACCATTCTTCAAATCATCAATGATGTCAAAGAAAATCGTCAAATCTGCTATCGTCAAGTGATTGCACACAAAATCGTTGAAAAATAAAAACCAACTCTCTTTTTCGAGTTGGTTTTTTTGTATTCTATTTATCTGAACAACTAGTTTTCAACCTCGACAAATCGTCCTAGAATATGGACATTCTCCGAGACAGATACAAAGGCTGTTGGATCAACTTGTTTCATGATTTGTTTAAAATCATTGAACTCCGCACGAGTGATAACTGTAATCAAAATCGCCTTACGTTCGTGGTTATAAGTTCCTTCAGCATCATGAATCATGGTCGCTCCACGGTGCAATTTATTGTGGATTTTCTCAATGACTGCATCTGGATTGCTAGTGACGATCATGGCCTGCATGCGTTTTTGTTTGGTGAAAACTGCATCTGTTACACGACTTGAAACAAAGATGGTAATCATAGAATAGAGAGCATATTTCCATCCAAAGGTCAAGCCTGCAATCAGCATAATTGTACCGTTCACCAAGAAAGAGATGCTTCCGACATTACGACCTGTTTTCTTACGAATGGTCAGACTGACAATATCCGTTCCACCGCTGGAAATGTTATGGCGTAAAGCAAATCCGATTCCTAGCCCCATGACGACTCCCCCAAACAGGGCATTGATGATGGGATCTTCTGTCAAGACCACCACTGGCACAAACTGGATAAAGAACGAGCTCATGGATACCGTGATAAAGGTAAAAATCGTGAACTTATGGCCAATCTGTCGCCAAGCTAAAATCATGAGTGGAACATTGATACAATAGAATGCGACAGAGATTGGGATGTGGAAATGAAACCAATAGTTACTAAGGCTTGAGATAATCTGTGCTAGACCCGTTGCGCCACTGGAGTAAACGTGTCCTGGTTGAAAAAAGAAATTGACTGCTACTGCTGACAAAAAGCCATAAACCAGAGAAGCCGATACTTTCTCATCATATTTTTCCCGAGAGATACTTTGTAAAACTCGTAAGATTTTTATCTGATAAGCAAATCGGCGCAGATAATAGCGCCACCGCTTAATTCGTTTTGCTTGTTTCATCTTGTTCTACTTGTAGATTGAGTTCTTCTAGTTGTTTAAGAGCGACTGTTGATGGAGCTTGAGTCATTGGGTCGGTTGCCTTATTGTTCTTAGGAAAGGCAATGACTTCACGGATATTCTCTTCTCCAGCTAAGAGCATCACAAAACGGTCAAGACCGATAGCCAAGCCCCCGTGTGGTGGGAATCCATAGTCCATGGCTTCCAAAAGGAAACCAAACTGGTCATTAGCTTCTTCAGCCGAGAAGCCAAGAGCTTTGAACATACGTTCTTGGAGTTCTTTTTGATTGATACGAAGGCTACCACCACCAAGTTCATAACCGTTCAAGACGATGTCATAGGCAATAGCACGAACCTTAGCCAAATCCCCTTCGAGTTCATGAGCAGTCTCTGCCTGAGGAAGAGTAAATGGATGGTGGGCGCTCATATAACGGCCTTCTTCTTCAGACCATTCAAACATTGGCCAGTCAACAACCCAAAGGAAGTTAAATTGGTCGTTATCAATCAAGCCAAGTTCTTTAGCAATGCGGCCACGAAGGGCACCAAGTGTTGCATTTGCTACCTCAAGCGTATCCGCCACAAAGAGAACCAAGTCCTTATCTTCAAGACCAAGCTCACTTGTTAAATCGCCTTGAATGGCAGTCAGGAACTTAGCAACCGGTCCGTTCAATTCACCATCAACAACCTTGACCCAAGCAAGACCCTTAGCACCATACTGCTTGGCTACTTCTGTCATCTTGTCAATGTCTTTACGTGAGTAGTTATCTGCTGCACCTTTAACGACGATGGCTTTAACTGCAGGTGCTTCTGAGAAGACTTTAAAGTCCACACCTTTGACAAGATCTGTCAAGTCTTGAAGCAACATGTCAAAACGCGTATCTGGCTTGTCAGAGCCATAAAGAGCCATAGCATCATCATACTTCATACGAGGGAATGGTAGCGTTACTTCAATCCCTTTTGTTTCCTTCATCACACGCGCAATCAAGCCTTCTGTGATATCTTGGATTTCTTGCTCAGTCAGGAATGAAGTCTCCAAGTCGACCTGGGTAAATTCAGGCTGACGGTCTCCACGTAAATCTTCATCACGGAAACATTTGACGATTTGGTAGTAACGGTCAAATCCCGCATTCATCAACAACTGTTTGGTGATCTGTGGACTTTGAGGAAGTGCGTAAAACTGCCCTTTATTGACGCGAGAAGGCACCAAATAGTCACGAGCCCCTTCTGGTGTTGACTTAGAAAGGAATGGTGTTTCCACATCAATAAATTCTAACTCATCCAAGTAGTTGCGGATAGAATGCGTTACCTTGGCACGAAGTTTAAGGTTTTCCAGCATTTCTGGACGACGAAGGTCAAGATAACGGTAACGTAGACGCGTATCATCGTTTGCCTCAATCCCATCCTTGATTTCAAAAGGTGTTGTTTTAGCTGTGTTAAGCACCGTAAGAGTTGTTACATCCAGCTCAACTGCTCCAGTCGCCAATTTATCATTGGCCTGTTCACGTGCTGCAACCTGACCAGTCACCTCGATGACGTATTCACTACGAAGGCTTTCAGCTGTTGCCATCACTTCTGCTGATACTTTTTCAGGGTTGATGACCAACTGCATAATCCCTTCACGGTCACGAAGGTCGATAAAAATCAAGCCACCAAGGTCACGACGACGGGCAACCCAACCCTTCAAGGTAATTTCTTGTCCGATGTGTTCCTCACGAACACGACCAGCATACATACTGCGTTTCATTTCTTCTCTCCTCTTGTATTCTGTTACTATTTTACCATAAAAGCGCAGGCTCTTCATGAAAATCATCAGAAAAGTTGAGAGTTTCCTGCGATAAATAAAAAAATCCAGCAAAGTCATTTGCTGGATTTGGGTTTTCTTTATTTTTTACGCTTTTTTGCAATCTCTTCCGTCTTCTTAGGTAGGACAATTTCTGTCACATAAGCCGTCGCAAATCGTATAACCCCGGCGATAGGAGCAAAGATAACCGCTAGATTATTATAAAAGAAATCTCCCTTAATGAAATAGACAAGTAGACCGATAACAAAGAAGAGAAATACAGCCTGAATGATTGCTAATAATAGTACTCGTTTCATGATTTCCTCCTGAGTCTATTATAGCATGACTATCATTAAAAATGCGATTAAATTATTCAAAGCATGTAGGGCTATACTATAAGCTAAACCACCCTTGCTGATATAAGCCAAGCCCATGCTAAACCCAAGTGAAGCATAAACTAGGAACTGTAGTGGAGTTCCAGGAAAATGAACAAGAGCAAAAATGAGACTACTTACAAGAAGAAAGAGAGCTGTTTGCTTGATGTTATCTTGCTGAGGGAAGACAAAGCGAGCCAACATACCTCTAAAGGTTAACTCTTCTGTCAGGGGTGCAAAGACGACTGCCATGAAGAACGCGAAGAGAGGTTGTTCTTGAGCCAATTGATCTACCATCTGTTGATTGACTGATGGATCATTTGGTAAAAAATTTTCTACAACAATGACAAGAATCCATACCAAGGCAGGCAACCAGATGTATTTGTTAAGAGCCGTTTTTTCTATTGTAACAGTGCCAGTCTTATACCACTTGTAGGTAACGAAGGTGAAAATTCCTGCCAACAAGATATAAATTGGGATAGCAACGTAGTTAGGTGCTCCCATTATCAAGGCGGCTAAACCTACGCCCTGAATAAAACTATAGACCATAAGAAATGATAAGAAGGCAAGGCTATACCAGCCGATATTTTTAAGTGTTTTCATAATATTCTCCTATTTAAAATAACGTTTTGTTTTGCGCAATTGTGCCACATTCATGTACATATGAATAACAACTGCCACCAGCAGAGCAACCAACTGTACTTGCCCCAATACCACAGATAAAGCTACTAAGACAACGTAGATACCAGGAATGAGGAGCTGATTGACCTTGAACAAGATCAAGTAAGCTTCTTCCATCTCAGCCTGTTTTTCTCCCTCATCATAAGTATCGAGGTAGTCCAAAACTTCCTTAGGCGTCGCCATAATAGAAAGTTTGTAGTTGCGAATCTTACTGGTGATTTTTAGGCAGTACACACCTGCACATATACTTACAACTATCAAAAGTAAGGATCCCATTGATAGTCCGAAACTTCCTAAGTCTAAAAGCATACAAGATAGCATACAAATTTGGCAAACATTCCAAGCTACCGCACCATAATCTAAGAAACGATACGTAGCAAGGTAGTCATGCTCGTTTTCTTCATCCTCTTCTTCTCTCTGATAGCTTTGATAGGCTTTATGGCTTTTTCTAATAAAATAAAAGGTTAGCATTGCCGTAATCAGATCTAGACCAAAAAAGATTGAGAATAAGGCAGAGATTACTTGAGTTTGACTGATACCTAAAGGATTAAGACTAAGAACAGCAGCAAGTATTCCTAATAAATTTCCTACAAGAAAAAGCTTCAGTGTAAAAATGATACGTTTCTTTTTCATATTCATCCTCCCTCTAAACTAATCCAGCCAACCACTGACCAAAAGCTTTTCCTGATTCAAAAATAGCGGTCAAGCCTTCTGTTCCAAGTGACACCAAAATCAAACAAACAGCAAGTAAGAGAATAGCTTGGTTTCTAGCTTTTTTTGCTCCATCCCCCAAGGGTTCATTGCCAAGCCAACCTGCTAGATAAGCATAGGCTGTAACTGTTAAAATACCAATCTCCGTTGAAGAAAGAAACAACAAGACTGTCATCAAACGAACGACGTTGGTCTGGATGTTAAAATAATTTCCTAGACCTGCACAAACACCTGCAAGTGCTTTGTTCTCTGTATCGACTTGAAAACCTGCTAAAAACTCTTTCATATTCATTCTCCTTTTTCACTTGCTAGATTTTTGGATTTCTTTTCAATCCAGTCAACTACTGGGATGAGGGCAAAGTAGATCCAAAAGGATTGCTCACTTTGATATAGATTAAACCAGCCTAAGTCTGTCCCGATAATTAGAAACACGCCCACCAATAAAGCTATGGAAACTACATAATAAATCACTTTATACTTGTTCATCATTTTTCTCCTTTTACGATTTCTTTAAACTTTATCTTTCTCTCTACCCATCTAAAGACTAATAGTAAAACTATGTTAATCCAGAAGAGGTATTTACTTTCAACAATTGTAAACCAACCAAATAGGCTTCCAATCATAGCCAAAAGATTTACGATAAACACAACTATAGATAGATAATAAATCACTTTATACTTGTTCATCATTCGTCCTCCTCCAAGCGAAATACCGATTCGACTGTTTCGTTGAAAATTTGAGATATTTTCAGGGCAATGATAATGGACGGAGTGTATTCATCCCTCTCTAGCAAACTAATGGTCTGTCTGGAAACCCCAGCTAGCTTGGCTAGGTCGGTTTGATTGAGACCATCGCGAGCCCGAAGCTCTTTTAGACGATTTTTAAGTTGCATGTTACACACCTACTCTCCGTCAAATTCAACGGTTTGGATATCCTCAATGCGTTGTAGTTTGAATTTTTCTTTTCCTTTTTTATTTACACGGCGTAGCTTGACCCACTCCTCATCAACATCTACAACTTCCCAATTGTCTGTCCCAAAAACTTGTCCAAAGATTGTTGGTTTTTTCCCAATCAATTCTTTTAATAATCTTGACATTTCTTTATTTCCTTTCTGTTTTTGCTCAATTCTTTTGATTTTATTCTCTAGTTTCTTGACCCTTTGGGTATGATAGAGATAAAACATAAACACAAGAGGTACAAATCCTAATGCCCACATAATTGTTCCTTTCTACTATACTTTTCTTAACTTGATTTCATTGTAACACATCTTTTTATTTTTGACAAGTATTTTTGTCAAAAAGTTTAATATTTTTGTCATTTTGCAAAAGAAAAAGGTCAGGAGTGGTATCCTGACCGTATTTTTTCTTATATTCGATAGAAGATTGCTTACTCAGCTGATGCAGCATCTTGACTTTCTTTCAGCTGCTTTTTATCATCCTTTTTATAATCTTTTCTGACGATATAGAGCGTTGTTAGACTGATTAGCGTCAATATAGCTCCTGTAACCCTTCCTTTTTGAGAGAAGGTAAATTCTACTTTGTGTTGTCCAGAAGTAATCGGGAAGGAAATAAAACTATTCCATGCTTTTGTCACAGGGACAGCCTTTCCATCCACTTTCACCTTCCAACCCTCACTATAAGGGATAGAGGTCATCATAAATTTGCTGTCATCAGTAATATTCACGGAACCAACAATATGAGTATTTGAAAACTTCTCAACTTGCAGGCCTTGTGCTTTTCGTTTTTCTAATGCACTTTGAATTTGACTGATTTCTGCACGATATACACCTGCATTTGAAAGGTCAACCTCGTCTGTTTTAAAGCGAAACTCAAGCACAGATTCTTGATTCTCCGCCTTGTCTGCGATTTGCCATAGTTGACGTTGCGTATTTCTCTTGGAATGAGTGAACCACTTGCCGTTCAGAAGGACGGAGTAATCTTTCTCAGAATTTAGACTTGCTGGTACGAAGAAGTAATAGGTCAAGTTTGTTCGAGGAGTAATTCGGTAGCGAACGACTGCATCCTTAGAAGAATCCACCCGCTTGTAGACTGCAGTTCCTTTTTCTTTGTCGACATTTTCCTCAGTAAGATTTTCTGTTTCAATTGCGCTAAAAGCTAGGGGCTTAAAGTAATCAACGTAATTCTCCTGGCCTTTTTCAATTCCCTCCATAGAGTTGAGAATCTTATTCTGGTTTTTTACAGCATTATTAAAGTCAAGCTGTAAATTTGTAACCAATTCATTTACTCCAAAAGCAATTGGGAAGGAGTTAGGATTTTTATAAACACGATAGCGTTCATCTTCATAGACCTTCTGCGTAAAATAACGCTGCATATCAAAACGACTGGCAAAACGTGTGAAATACATTCTCTCAGGATGAGCTTCTTTCTCAGTAGGATCTAGGTCTTTGACATCCATATAGTAGCGAACACCGTATAAGGCATCCGTCAGAGGAGTTCCATTTTCGTATTCATTTGCTTCATCGCCCCCTTGGTCACCCATATAGGCAAATTGATTCATAGTGGACCTCTCCAAATTTGAACTAAAAGTACTCAACCCTGGATAACCTATCAGAGATGGAGTTGTTCGAGAATAGGCAAATGTCGTTGCAATTCTATAGAAAGGCTGATCTGCATTTTCTTGGATTTTATCCGTCACACGTTTAACCGAGAGCGTTCCATCCACAAATTTATCAACATTTGCATAACTAAAGGTCACCTGTGATAGATAGGCATTGTATCCTAGCTCAAATACTGTCAGAGTTGATAACAAGACGACAGCTAAGCGAAGCATTCGTGGACGTAGCAAGGCTAGTACAGCTAAGTAAATGAGTAGAGTTAAGACTACACGAGAAAAGAGATAACCTGTTTGTAACAATAAAACTAATACGACCACAAATCCAGTCGCAATCAGCAATACCCTTTCCTTTTCTTTCTGGGATTTGGCTGAGTGTTCCCAGTATAGATAAAACCCAGCAGCTGTAGCTGATATAACCAGTATCAGGAAGGCAATAAAATGGCCATTAATAAAGAGAGTTAGAGCCTCAGGTTGTTTCTTTGGCAGATAGGTAAAGTCTTTAGTATAGAGGTAGATTGCTGATAAGACTAGGGCTACAACTGACAGTAATTTCCCTCGGCGAGAGATTTTAAATTTTTCTTTTAATGCTTGATAGGCTAGAAGCAACATGAAGAAAGAGAATAACCATGAAAAGCGGAAGAAAAATCCAGCAGGGTTTTGTCCCATATGCCAAATCTTACTAACAAATTCGTTTACAAAGGAAGTAAAGAAGATGAGAGTAACCACTCCCGCAGCCCATCTTCTTTCTTTGATTATCTTGTTTGATACAAAGTACAAGATAAAGCCGATAAAGCCGACAGCTCCAATATAGATATTTGGTAGGTTTGGTCCAGCTGCCCATCCTGATTGAGCATCAAAACCCCCGATAGTTAGTTTGGATAGAATGTCCAAGGGATTAATCTGAAAGGCCATGGAAAACGTCATGGCTCCTCCTGCTTGTCCCTTACTTTCAATCAAGTTGAAAAATACTGGAACAAATAAGATCGAAGCTGAAGCAGCCCCTAGGATAGAGTAGAGAAAGACATCCCATAATGGTTGAAGGTAATGTTTGAGTTTTACTTTCCATGTCCCTTCTACTGATAGGCGAGGCGAAAGATAATAGCAGGCATACAAGACGACAAATAGCGATATCATATAGCCCATGTAGAATTGAAGGAATACCGTAAGACCAAGTACAAAGGCATATGGATAAGCCGCTTTGCCATCTAACAACTGCTCTAGATATAGGATGACGAGAGGAAGCATGAACATGGCATCATAAAAGATAACATTCATCTGGTAGGATACCAACATGCCAGACAGGGCATAAGCTGTTGCAAACAAGGGAACCATCCATCGTTTTGACTCTGCGCCCTTATAACGTTTAATCAGGAGATGAGCAAAGGAAAGCCCAAAAGCTCCATATCTGAGCCAGATTGTTAGAAAAACAGATAATCCTATGTAGTTTAAAGGCAGAAGAACATAAATAATATTGAAAGGGCTCATCAAATAATAGCCCAACTCACCAATCATATCTCCACCGATAGATTTAGTAAAGGAGTATGACAGACTGCTTAAATCACCAGATAGAATGGCATTCTTTAGCAATCCATAAAAACTAATGTACTGCTGATCAAAGACAATGGTCATTAAACTTTTATTTCCAAAAGGATAACTCCCCATGAAAAACCATACCACCAGCATGATGGTCATCGGTAGCAAGGCACTACTGACATAAAGGATACCCTTCGGATATTTTTCCTTTACTTTCTGCCAATGTGTCAACCAATTTTCCATTATTGATTTCTCCTCTATGTTTTTAGCCAACTTCTGTTTGCTGTTTGCTACCGGCTATGTTAGCCAGTATTGTAATGTTGGCTTTGTAACTTCTTGATAAGTGGGGTTTTCCCTTGAAAAGGGAAGGATAGGTATCTACTACTCCATCATTTTAACATTTAAAAAAAGAGAGAGCAATGCTCTCTCCTCTCTAAAGAAACTTATCTAATATTATTTAGTAAATTTACGTTTCATAACAACAGTTCCTGACATGATTACTACACCAGCCAATACAAGTACTAGGCTTGTAGCCTCACCAGTATTTGGAAGTCCTGGTTTGTCTTCAGTTGTTGTTGGAGCTTCAGTTGTTGTTGGAGCCTCAGTTGTTGTTGGGGCTTCAGTTGTTGTTGGAGCTTCAGTTGTTGTTGGAGCTTCAGTTGTTGTTGGAGCTTCAGTTGTTGTTGGAGCCTCAGTTGTTGTTGGGGCTTCAGTCGTTGTTGGAGCCTCAGTTGTTGTTGGAGCTTCAGTTGTTGTTGGGGCTTCAGTTGTTGTTGGAGCTTCAGTTGTTGTTGGAGCCTCAGTTGTTGTTGGAGCTTCAGTTGTTGTTGGGGCTTCAGTTGTTGTTGGAGCCTCAGTTGTTGTTGGAGCCTCAGTTGTTGTTGGAGCCTCAGTTGTTGTTGGAGCCTCAGTTGTTGTTGGAGCCTCAGTTGTTGTTGGAGCTTCAGTTGTTGTTGGAGCTTCAGTTGTTGTCGTTGTAGTGGTTGTTGTCGTTGTAGTTTGACCTTCACCTTCACCAGACGCAGTGTAGATTAGGGCTTTAGCTGGGTAACTACGTTCGCTAGGGAAGTTTTCAGCTTTCCACTTGATGACGTTGTTAACTGCATCACCTTTTTTCTTAGCTTCAGTCAGCTCAGTAGTATACTCCAAGTACATTGGCCAGTTCCAGTTGTCACCAAAGTTGATAGTGAAACCAGTGATTTGACCTGCAGCGTTCGTAGTATACTCAGCTTTCTTAGTGAAGTTGTCAATTGGGTCAAGTTTTGTAAGTTCTTCTTCGCTTTCGATAGCTTTAGGTTGAGTTGCGTAACGTACAGCACGAAGGCTTCCTTTTACCAATACTTGTCCGTCAGCAAACTCATCCGTGATAACCATCTTGTTCAATTTATCTTGAGCAGCGTTCAAGATAACTTTCCACTTGATACGTTTTGGATTTTTTGGGTCTTGATATCCATACTTGTACTCGTATTCACCGATCGCAGTAGAATCTGGCTCGTAAGTCAAATTATAAGTTTGCTCACCATACTTGAATGTCTTTGGACCAGACTCAGTAACAGTAGAAGCATTTACAACGATGTCGTATTTTAATGACATTCTCTTGTTTTGTGGGTTTTTAGAGAAATAGTCAGTGAACGTTACTGTTGTTTTACCAGTAGCTGGGTCAGCAACTGCATTACCAACAATGTCAGATCCGTTTTTGATTGGGAATTCTGACTTAATAGGCCAGCTCAATTCTTTTGGCAAGTCAAGAACAAGTGTATCACCTGCATTGATTGCTTGAGAATCTGGGAAGGTAATATTGTTTGTAGCCTCCATGGCTTGACCTTTACCTACTTTTGTATCAGCAGTAATTGGTTTCCCATCGAGGGTAATAGTCGTGTTGTTAGTATAGTTTGTTACTTCAGCACCAAAGACTCTCGTCAATGTGGTCAATGAAAGAACAAAGATACTTACTAACGCCAAGATGCGTGTTACGCTCTTTTGTGAAATCTTCATCACATAAACTCCTTTAATTTAATCTTATCTGATATATCGTAGCATTTTTTTAATCCTTTTACAAGCTCTTTTCAGCTATTTTTAAAGATTTTTTTAATTTATTTTGGTTTTTTGCTAAGAATGTTCAGGTTTTTTGTTTTTTTATTTATTTTTAGATAAATACCGGCTTTAACAGTCGTCTTTTTTCTTGCGAATGCCGACCAAAGTTAAGAACATCATCAAGATTCCAAGCAGGCTAAGCCACCAGTTTGAATGCTCTCCAGTATCTGGTAAGAGCTGGTCTTGGACAACTGGCGCTTCATCTATTTGAGATTCTTGAGTTGGAACTACTGATGGCTTCTGCTCCTCCTGTTTATGAGATGGAACTGTTGGGATGATTTCAGCTGGTGCTGATGGTTCTTGTCTTGATTGTTCAACCAGTGTTCCGATTTCAATGATCTCTGTTTGTGGTTCTTCTAGGATTTCTGAGCGAATCAATTCTTTCTTGATCACAACTCCATCCTGTAGGGTCAAGCGGTAGACATTTTGTCGTTTTCCTGGTTTCCCTTTTTGTAGAAGAACTTGTGTACCTTTAGCAAGTTTAGGATTTTCAACCGTTTGCTTTTCAAAGCCGATTTCTTCTACTTGGATGAGTTCTTCTATAATAGGAGAGGCTTGCTTGGTTCCGATCTCAGTAATCTCTGCTTGTGGTTTTTCTAGGATTTCTGAGCGAATCAATTCTTTCTTGATCACAACTCCATCCTGTAGGGTCAAGCGGTAGACATTTTGTCGTTTTCCTGGTTTACCTTTTTGTAGAAGAACTTGTGTACCCTTAGCAAGTTTAGGATTTTCAACTATTTGTTTCTCAAAGGCTACTTCTTCTACTTGGATGAGTTCTTCTGTTGTAATCGTAGGAACACGTTTTGTTCCAACTAAGATTATACGAGTCACTGCTTTTCTGATAACCGTGGTATCGACCAAGGTAGAAGAACGCTCTTCATCATTGAAGTAATGTTTCTCAAATGTTCTGTGGATCAATCCATCTTGACCTTCTTGGAAGACTCTAGTTTCACCTTCTGGCAAGCTATCATCATTGCGATATTCTGTTTGATGAGAAACGACTTCATCCTCAGTTACCAAGACTGTACGCTCAACTCCAACACCCACTACAACAACTTGGTTGACTGGTTGAGTCGTGATAACAGTTCTTAGATACTCACGTTGAGTTTCTTTACCATTGACATAGGTGACTCGATAGTAGTCTGTTTGAGTTCCTTCTTGGCCTTCTACTTCGACCAGACGGTAGCTAGTAGGCTTAGTCTTGTCCTCGCGAACGATGATGTTGTAAGGAATCGCACTTGTTGTGCTGATTTCCTTAGTTTCAGTAACTTGAGAACCGATATGGATAATCTGTTCTAGAGCTGGACGTAACTCCTTGACGCTAATCAAATCAGTCTTGACCAAAACTCCATCTTTATAAGTTAGCTGATAAACTTTTTCTACTTGACCAGGACGACCTTCTTGAACAACCTTACGTTCACCCTTCGGTAAGTTTTCATCAATGACAGTAACCGTTCTAAAGTTAGTCTCTTCGATTCGCTTCTCTTGCTTCACTTTAATATTTGGAACATGTTTTGTTCCTACTAAAATGATGGTTGGGACTGCTTCTCTGACAACCTTACTTTCAATTAGTTTTGAAGAACGTTCTTCGTCATTGAAGTATTGCTTCTCGATAGTCTTGTGGATAAGTCCATCTTGACCTTCCTGGATGATCTTCGTTTCACCTTCAGGTAGAGTATCGTCGTTACGGAACTCAGTTGGACTTGTAATTCTCTCTTCTTGAATTTCGTAGACTGTACGCTCAACTCCAGAACCTTCAACTAGGACTTTATTGACAGGTTGAGCAGTAATCACCGTTCTGAGGTGTTCACGCTTGGTTTCCTTGCCATTGACGTAAGTTACTTGATAGTAATCTGTTTGAGTTCCTTCTTGACCCTCAACTTCAACAAGACTGTAGCCAACTGGCTTAGTTCTATCCTTACGAATAATAACATTGTATGGAATTGGACTTGTAGTGTTGATTTCCTTAGTTTCAGTGACTTGAGTACCGATATGGATGATCTCATCTTGAACTTTTTGAACTTCCTTGCTACTAATCAAGTCTGTCTTAATCAAGACGCCGTCTTTGTAGGTTAGTTGGTAAACTTTTTCAATGATACCAGTTCTTCCTACTTGAACTACCTTAGTTTCACCTTTTGGTAGGTCTGGATCTTCGACTTTTTGAGTCTTATAGGCAATCTTCTCAGTTTGAGTATCCTGTTCTACCTTGATAGTTGGTATATGTTTTGTACCTACTAAGATGATGGTTGGAGTTGCTTCTTTAATCAGTTTGCTGTCTACTAATTTTGTAGAGCGCAATTCGTCATTGAAGTATCGTTTTTCGATCGTCTTACGAAGGAGCCCTTCTTCACCAACTTGAGAAATCTTCGTTTCACCTTCTGGAAGAGTGTCATCATTGCGATATTCAGTTGTGCTTGTAATCTTATCTTCTTGAATTTCAAAGAGGGCACGTTCTACTCCAGCACCTTCGACAACCACCTTGTCAACAGCTTCTTTAACGACTGTTGTCTTAAGATGTTCACGTTTTGTTTCAGTACCATTGATGTAGGTTACTTTATAGAGGTCTGATTTCTCACCATCTTGACCTTCTACCTCAGTCACTCTATAACCGATTGGTTTAGTAGTGTCTTTACGAACCTTAACGGTAAATGGAATTGGACTTGTCTCACTTGCTTCTCTAATCTCTTTGACACGAGTTCCGACCTGGATGATTTCATCCACTGGATCTGTAGTGATGTTAGATTCTACAAATGTACGAGAAGTTTCTTCACCGTTCACCTTGGTTACAGAGTAGCGATTTGTTTTCTGACCCTTCTTACCTGGCTGGATAACCTTAGTTGTTCCTGCAGGAAGTTGATCTGAAAACTCTTTGAGAGTATTGTAATCGATTGACTCTGTCTCTTCTACAAACTCAGTGGTTTCAACAATAGGTGTCGCATTTCCGACACGAACGACACGGTTGACTGCATCTTTAATCTTGTGTTCAGAAACGATGGTACGACCGATTTCTTTACCATTTCGATAGCTTACCAAGAAAGTACGGACAATTTGTCCTGGAGTTCCTTCTACATCAACAACACTTTCTCCTGCCGGAAGTGTATTGTCAGAGACATAAACAGTCTTGAATGGAACATCAACCTGTTCATCCAATGTACGTTCTGTCATCTTAGAAGTACCGATTACTGTGATTTCGTCAACAGCTTTTGGATTCTCAACTTTTGATATTTCCTTACGAGAAACTTCGACATCGTCCTCATAGGTAACTTCATAAGTTGTTGTGATGGTACCAGGAGATCCGACTTGAGTAATCTTGCTGTAGCCTTCTGGTTGGGTTTCATCTTTTTCGATAACCTTGTTGAAGTTTTTTTCTTCGACAACAACTACATTTTTGATTGATACAACCACACCTAGGCCTTTAACAACGATCTTATTCTTCTTCTCTTTGAGGGTATTTTCATTGACCAAGGTACGATCAACGAGTTTGTCATTGAGGTAGGTTAGTTTATATTGACTTTCAATACGACCTTTTTCACCTTCTTGACGAACTTCTTCGTAGCCTTTTGGTTTCGTGTAGTCGTATTCAACTACAGTTTCAAAGTCAACATCCTTAACCTCAGTAGTGTATTCTACTTTTTCTACTGCACTACCAACTGTGATAATACGTTTGACTGGTTTGTCAATCACTGTTTCAGACGTCAAAGTCTTACCAGCTTCCTTACCATTCAGTTTTCTAATTTGGTAAGTCTTTTCAATAGAACCATTCTTACCAGCTTGATTTTCAAATTGATAAGTCTTTGGTTTTGTTGGGTCAGTTCTGATTTCTGTTTCGTATGCAACAGTTTCTTTCTCAGTAACAGTTTCAAATGTTTCCTTCGCTGTACCAATCAAGATAATCTCTTTTGTAGGTTCAAGAATTGTTTCTTCAGAAATGATCTGATGTCCTACAACTGTGTCACCAACTTTGGTAATCTTGTATACATTAACTTTCTTACCAGCGACACCTTTTTGAACAGTCTCTTTAAATCCGATAGGAAGTTCATCTGTCTCACGAGTTTCGATGATGTACTCTGTTGTTGTCGTTGTACGAAGTGTTTCAACCGTTTTATCACCAACGATATCTACTGGAGCTAATGGCTTACCATCTAGAGTGTTACGTCCAATGAAGACATTATTACTCTTGGCATTTAAGTTCACCCAATCACCATCATATAGTCTAAAGAAACCATTTTTGTTTAGTGTATCTGCGATGAATTTATTGTCTGTAGCTGTTACTTTAACAGTATCGTTGAGGCGGTTGATGCCAAAGAAAGCTTGCATTAGGTCTTTGATAACTCTACCGTCCGTTTTACGGGTAACATCATAACGTTGCCATGGTTCATTGTCTTTATACTTAAAGGTATTGCTATTGACATTAATAGAAGCTGCGTTTGTGCTTTCAATTGCTACCGCATTCTTCCATCTTGATTTGATTTTCGATACAGTCAACTCATTGTTGTCAATGTTGATACTTCCTCTAGTCTTGGTAAATGGTACTTTTGTAACCTTGTTTACACGTTTTCCAGTAATACGGTCAATAACGCTTGCTACATAAGTTGTATCATCATTGATGTAAATCGGTAACTGCTTGATGTCATCTACTTCAATCTTGTTTCTTGAAATCGTGATGTCACCTGAACCACCACCTTCAACACCTCTAGATGCTTGAGCAGTATTGTTGTTGACAGAGATGATATAGTCTGTCGAATCACCAGTGATGGTGTTTCCTTCAATGTTTAGACTATAATCATTTGAACTTTCGTTATTTCTAAAGAGAATACCAAAGGTTCCTAGTTGTCCATCTTCAAATGGTTTTGTCAAACCTTCAATGGTATTATTTGAAATGACATAACGACCTTTATCAAGAGGTTTAGTCCATTTATGATTTTTCTCATTTGTCAGGATAGAGATGGCTGTGTAACCACGGTAACGAGCCGGATCATCATCATCGTTTTCCAACTTAAAGATTGGATCTTGTGTTACCTTGTTATTACGAATAATGACATCTGTCATAGGATTGGCACGGTTATAGACCTCGATACCATTCAAACGGTCTCCAAGTGAGACGTTGTTTTCGATGAGGATTTTATTCCCGTCGTGAATATCCAAGCCTTTACGGTAGTTGTAGTTTGTATAGTTTCCAGTATAGGTAATACCATCATTATAGGACCCAGCCATTGAGGCTGCACCATATCCAGTACCACCGTCCAACTCATGACCGTTGTATGACAAGATATTATTGTCTACAACAAAATTACGTTGGTAACCGAACATAACACCAGCAACACGGTTGTTATGAAGAAAAGAGTTGGTTACCTTGTTACCGTCCATGATAGGTACATCTGGATCTCCGATAGACTTGACTTCATCTGAAACCTTTTCAGAGATACTGCTATAACGAATTGGTTTACCACTAGCATCATACTCTTGAGCTGTTGCCTTACTTGAACCAAAGAAAACACCAGCTCTGTTGAATTTCATAGCACGAACGTCATTAATCGTAACATTTGAAGAATCGTTTACGTAGATACCGTTTGAACGTCCAAAGTAAGATTTCCCCTTACGGTAAAACTCATTATCCTTAGTATAGTCTGATGAATCATACGTATGTTCAACAGTTAAGCGACCTACAGTAAAGTCCTTCTTATTTTGAATGAGGATTGCAGACTCGTAACGGTTATCCGTCAAGTTTGTTTCAGGATCGTGTTCTCCATCTTGTTTTTTGTTAAACAAGATTTTTGTATTGTTACGACTTGGACCACTACCGATCAAACCTTTTACATTGGCATAGTTCTCATCGATAACCAAGGTTTTCTTCAAGAGGACATTCCCTGAAACCATTACGGCAGCTCCGCCTTCAACCTCGTTGGCTGCTTTCAGTGCTTTTTGGAGAGCATCACTTGCTTCAACCTTACCAGTTGTATCTAATCCAAAATCCGTAGCTTTGACATACTTACCGTATGTTGCGTCTTCATATACTTTTGTATCGCTAGCTGCAGCTCTTCTACGACGAACTCTAGGAGCTGCTGATTCATTTTTAGGAGCTTTCGGTTCCTCTTTAGGAGTAGTTACCCCCTCTTGAGGTGTCTCTGACAACTTTTTCAGTTCTTCTTCAGGTGTTGTTTCAGCTGCCGGTTGTTCTACCTTAGGCTGTTCTGTTGTTGGTTGCTCTTGGACAGGTTGTTCTGCTGCTGGTTTTTCTGCTGCTGGTTTTTCTTCAGCAACTTCCTTCTCAGCAGGAGACTTGTCTGCTTCCTTTTCTGCCACTTCTGTTGTAGAAGTAGATCCTTCCGGCGCTAAAACTGCAGACTTCCCCTCATCAGCAACCATCTCTTTCTTGTCATTAGCAGCGATTTCACTCTTTTGATTTGTGTTCTTATTTAATGAAGCTGCTGGTTCATCCTGATTTTGAACAACTGTGTTATTTGAGAAATCAGTTGTATCAGCTTTAACATGCACCTGACCCAATTGGACGGTAGTTAAAATCCCAATTGTCAACAGTGAATATTTTGTTGATTTTCTAATGTTCATTTTCTTTTTCTCCAAATTCTCATTTAGCCATCATCTCTTTATAAGATTTGAATCGTGCATAAATATCCTTGTTTCGCCTGTTTTAGGGCGCAAAATATTTATTCTATACTATTCTATAATACAGTGATATAGGGCGAAAGTCAATAAATTTTAACCAAAATTTTTATTTATCCAACTAATACTTTTCGTTTACGATTTTTTCTAAAATTTGTGTCTTTTTGATACTTTTTATTCAAAAAAGCTAGGAGTTTTTTCCTAGCTTTTTTGGGTTCTTTTATACTAATTTTTCAAATACTTCTGGGAAATTGTGGCTGATAGCATCAAGTGACACTTGAACTTCTTCTCGAGTTTGGTTATTCTTGACCGTCACTTGTCCACTTTCGACTTCGCTCTCTCCTAGAGTGATGAGAGTCTTAGCCGCAAAGACATCGGCTGACTTGAACTGAGCTTTGAGTTTACGGTTGAGGTAATCACGCTCTGCTTTGAAGCCTTGTTGACGAAGAGCTTGTACCAATTCCAAGGCCTTGAGATTAGCTCCCTCACCAAGAACAGCAATATAGACGTCTAGGGCATTTTCGATAGGAAGTGCTACACCTTGTTTTTCAAGGATGAGAAGCAGACGCTCAACACCAAGTCCTAAACCAAATCCAGCAGTTTCAGGACCACCGAAGTAGGCAACTAAGCCATCGTAGCGACCACCTGCACAGACTGTCAATTCATTACCCTCGATTTCTGTGATAAACTCAAAAATGGTGTGGTTGTAGTAGTCCAGACCACGCACCATATTGGTATCGATGATGTAGTCTACTCCAAGACTTTCCAACATCTGACGAACAGCATCAAAGTGGGCTTGGCTTTCCTCATCAAGGTAATCTAAGATAGATGGTGCATTCTCCACTGCTACCTTATCTTCTTTCTCCTTCGAGTCTAAGACACGAAGAGGATTTTCCTCCAAACGTCGTTGGCTATCCTTAGACAAACTATCTTTGAGTGGTGTTAAGTAATCAATCAAAGCTTGACGATAGGCCGCACGGCTTTCAGGATTTCCAAGAGTGTTGAGGTGTAGTTTGACGCCTTGAATCCCGATTGCTTTCAAAAAGTGGGCTGCCATAGCGATGGTTTCCACATCGGTAGCAGGATTGCTAGAGCCAAAGCACTCCACACCAATCTGGTGGAATTGGCGCAATCGACCTGCTTGTGGACGCTCATAGCGGAACATTGGGCCCATGTAGTAGAACTTGCTTGGTTTTTGAACTTCTGGTGCGAAGAGTTTATTTTCCACATAAGAACGAACGACTGGAGCAGTTCCTTCTGGACGGAGGGTAATATGACGGTCGCCCTTGTCGTAAAAATCGTACATTTCCTTGGTTACGATATCCGTTGTGTCTCCAACGGAACGACTGATGACTTCGTAATGCTCAAAAATAGGGGTACGTACTTCTGCGTAGTTGTAGCGCTTGAAGATTTCACGGGCAAAGCCTTCAACGTACTGCCATTTGGCAGACTCAGCAGGTAAAATATCCTGCGTTCCTTTTGGTTTTTGTAATTTCATAGGGAATCCTCTTTAAAACTTAATAGTCTTATTTTACCATAAATGAAGGGATTGGGACAGTATGAAGAAAGTATGGATTTAAAGATTATTTTTGAGATTGAGACTTGTCAGAAGAATAGCTAATAAAGAAAGAGACACAAAAAGCATCCAAGTCAACTGTATATCCCATACTGCCACCAGTGAAAAACAGGCCGTCCCCACTGGTATGGATAGAGTAAACAACAAACCTAAAAAATTACTGGTACGAGAGAGAACCTCTGGAGCAAGATTTTTCATGAGCAGAGCACTGATCTTTGGAGAAATTTTCCCAGAAACATACATGGTAAAAAAGACGAAGAGCATCCCGAGCAAAACTTGGTTTAACAAATTAGATAGACCAACTAGACTGGCTCCTAATGTAACCCACATCATCAATCTAGGCAGAGATTGCTTCCCAAAATAATCATTGCCCGTAAGGCTACTGATGATAACTGCTAATAAAGTAGTCAATTGTAAGATAAACAAGGCATCCTTGTAGGAAAAATTCAGTAAGGAATGATTTAAAAGGAAGATGTTATAGATACCACCTAAGGCACCACCCAAAGCATTGATAAGTAAGATAGCAAAGAGCATAAAACCAAAGTTTTTCTGTCCGCTTTTAAGAAAAACGAGACGTAGGTTTCGGTAAATCGTTAAAAACTGATCTTTGATAGAAAGCTTCTCATTTTTCAGTGATTTATCATCAACAAGTGGAGTTGATAAGCTTAATTCAACCCTTCCTAAAAAGAGAATGAGAGCTGACACTAGGAAAAATATGGCATTGATTCCAGCTACGAGCGAAAAGTTCTGTGTCGACACCCCTAATAGCCAAACTCCGAAAGCCTGCCCGCCAATCGCAGAGATGTAGGTAATAAACTGGGAAAAGGAATAGGCTTCCATCAGATTTGGCTCTGCCACTTTTTCTTTAACGAGAGGCATTCGCAAGCCCCCTGCAAAATCACTGGCTACATCACTAATGACATTGATGAGACAAAGGGTCGAAAAGGCAAAGAAACTAGCTTGCTGAACAACTAGGGCTGCTAGAAAAAATAAAATTGCCTGAAACAAACCGCTATAGACCATCCATTTGACCTTGTCCCTCGTGTAATCTGCCCGAATCCCTACAAAAACTGTAAAGAGAGTCGGAAGAATCATGACAATATTCGCCATAGCAACAGCAAACGAAGCTTGTGGCAAGGTAGATGCATAGACGATAAATACCAGGTTGAAAATCGAAGCACCAAAAGCATTGAAGAAGCGTGACAAAGTCAAGAGTCGATAAGCTTGATTTCTAAACAATAGTTTCATAGATAATCTCCCTTCTTGTTCGAAGTTCTATATAAAGTATGACAATAGTATAGCACTTAGAAATTTCAAAGGAAGAACTTTTGAATATATGCAACAAACAAAATAAGCAAAAAAAAACGATAGAACTTGCTAATACTAATCAGTATCTTCACAGTCCTATCGTTTCAATTTAATTTGCATAGTTGCAGATATTCAACACTCTATGGCGCTTCTATAATAATCTGCAGATTTGCTACAACCAATCATCTCGAAAATACGGACAGCATCCTCCATTTTTCTCTGACCTTCCTCCGCTCTTCCTTGCTTACTATCAAGCAAACCTTCTGCCCATAGGTAGACTATTCGAAAATAGGTTTCATTTTCTTCAAAAAAGTTCTTTTCAATTTGTTTTTTGAAATAGAGGGCATTGGTAAAATCACCAGCTTCAATACAGGCCATAAAACCATTGAGGAGCAAGGTGTGCATCATATTTCGATTTTTCCCAACACCTTGCAAGAAATCTGACTTCCGCAACATTTCCCGAGTATACTTTGTCAAAAGCTGAACTGATAAAAGAGGTGAACAGGAAGAAAAGAAGGAAAGTTCATAGAGTCCCCAAATTTCAACAGAAAATAGATAATCATGTAGGACTCTTTCTTCCTCAGAGGTCAGTGTAATCGTCTCATCAATAGCTTTCATATAGGATTTTATCAAAATAGCATTGAGAATATGTTCTTGTTTATCCTTTGAAAAAGGGATTTGTTGGTATTCTCTCTGATAGAGGGTATGCAAAGATGTTAAATCTTTTGGGTTTACGGCTTTAAACAGTTGATTTCTGAATTCAGAATTAGCATCCTGATGAAAACCTCTCGCCAAAAATAATAATTCTTCCATACTCGCATGAATATTCTCCAAAGCTGTGATTAACTTTGGAGCAGATATTTCACTCTGAACATTTTCAAAACGTGATAATAAGGATACTGAAAAGCGTCCGCCTGTTGCTTTTCTCAAGGAAATTTTTCTAGATTCCCGTAACTCTTTAAAAACTTTACCTAAATTCTTCATACTATTGCCACTCGTCTTTTATTTTTTCCTATTTTATCATAATTCCTAATAAATACTAGTCTCTAGTCAGCATTTACAATCTCCCACAAGCATGGTACAATGAATAACATCAGATATGCGAAGGAGAACTTATGAAAAAGAATATTTTGACAACTCTTGTAGCCGCCCTGGTCTACTTTCTCTGTATCGGAGTGGGTGTTCTACTAGGGAGCCTTGTCGACCACACTGGAAATATGTTTTACGCCCCTGCCTTTGCTGCCCTAGTGGGTGGTAGCGTCTATATGGTCCTTTTAGCAAAGGTTCCTCGTTTTGGAGCGATTACTACGATTGGACTCGTCATCTCTCTCTTTTTCCTATCTAGTAAGCATGGTCCTGGAGCCTTTCTGCCAGGAATTATCTGCGGTCTTGCAGCAGATGGCATCGCTCACCTAGGTCACTATAAAGATAAGGTTAAAAACCTTCTTTCCTTCCTAGTTTTTGCTTTTGGCACTACTGGCCCCATCCTACTCATGTGGTTAACCCCTCAAGACTATATAGCAACTCTAGTCGCTCGTGGAAAATCTCAGGACTATATCGATCGCATCATGGTTGCACCGAATCCTGCTAATGTCCTACTCTTTATCACAAGTGTTCTCATTGGCGCTTTGCTTGGTGCCCTGATTGGACAAGTGCTCGTTAAAAAGTTTGCAAATAAAATGTGATAAAAAAAGAGCCACACGGCTCTTTTATTTATGACTTAATTTCTTGGTCAAGAAGTCTCCCAAGAACTGGATTGTAAAGATAATCAAGATAATAATAAGCGTCGCAAGGACTGTCACATCATGATTGAAACGGTTAAATCCATAGGCGATAGCTACGTTACCGATACCACCTGCTCCGACCGCTCCCGCCATAGCTGTTTCACCAACAAGGGAAATCAAGGTCACAGTTGTCACACGGATCAAGTCTGGTAGACCTTCTGATAGGTAAACTCCCACAATGTCCCAGAATGTAGCTCCACTGGCTTGAGCAGCCTCGATGACACCTCCGTCAAGCTCTGCCAAGACTACTTGCACCTGACGGGCAAAGAAGGCAAAGACTGCAAAAGATAACGGTACGATAGCTGCATTTGGTCCGATACTCGTCCCTACTATTAGGTGAGAGAAGGGGGACAAGACTGCCAAGAGAATGATAAATGGCACCGCACGGAAAATAGAGGTAATCTTATCCAAAATCCAGAAAACTACCTTATTTTCCAAAACACCACCTGGCGCTGTCAAGACAAGGAAAAGCCCTGCAACCAGTCCTAAGAAACCTCCGATGATAAAGGAAAGAACCGTCATATAAAGAGTTAAGTAGATAGCTGTTCCCCAGCCAGCCTGACCAAACCAACCCATCTTGTAGACGTTTGGTAAGTATGCTTTAATCAATTCTGCCATCTTACTGTCCTCCCTTCAATACTTTTAGTTGCACACCAGCCTGACGAATAGCGTCTTGAGCATTTGCCAGCGCTTCTTTTTCTCCAGATAAAACAACCACAAGCTCACCAACCGGAGTGCCATCCAAAATTTCAATGTTTCCATAAAGAATATTGGCTGTTACTTGGTAGTGCTTATACAATTCATTCAAAAGCGGTTCATCTGTAGATGCCCCAGCGTATTTGAGTTGTACCAGAATGCTATTGTCAGATAAGTGTTCCACGATTTCTTGCTTCTCAATCTTAACCATAGCTTCATCGATACCTGTCGCAGTTGAGATAAAGTCCTGGGTCAATGGTTGCTTAGGATCTGAGAAGATCTCAAGAACGCTACCTTCTTCAATCAAGCGACCATCCTGCATCACTGCTACACGATTAGCAATATCTTTGACAATTTGCATTTCATGTGTAATCAGGACAATGGTCAAACCTAGTTTACGGTTTAATTCTTGCAAGAGTGACAAGATTTGCTTGGTTGTCTTAGGGTCTAGGGCAGACGTTGACTCGTCTGAAATCAAGATTTTTGGATCATTGGCTAAGGCACGCGCAATAGCTACACGTTGTTTTTGCCCACCAGAAAGTTGTGAAGGATAGTTTTCTGCACGGTCAGCAAGACCAACCAAGTCAAGCAGTTTAGCTACTTTAGCCTTCTTTTCTTCCTTGCTGAGTCCAGAGTGCTTAAGGGCAAAAGCCACGTTTTCCTCAGCCGTTTTCTGGCTCATAAGATTAAAATGTTGGAAAATCATCCCAATATCTTGACGTTTGTGGCGTAATTGCTCAGCAGTCAAGGTTACCTTGTTATCAAAAATCACATCATCATCAATAGTAATCTTCCCTGCAGATGGTTTTTGCAAAAGGTTAATAACACGCACTAGGGTTGATTTCCCTGCTCCAGAATATCCAACGATTCCGTAGATATCCCCTTCTTGGATATGAATGGTCACATCCTTGACCGCTGTGATAGTTCTTTTCTTCTGATGAAAAGTCACGTCGATCCGATCTAACTTGATAATATCTCTACTCATAGCTTCTAATCAGCTCCTCTACTAATTCAATATGGGTGTAATAGTCTGCGATTCGCACGTTTTCATCTCCACCGTGGTCTCGGCTATTGGCATTGCCTAAGCCAAAGGCCACCATAGGTACTTCTAAGGCATCGAATACTGTATGCATGGGACCTGTCCCAGCCGTTGTTGGCAAAACAGATACGCCCTGTGGATAGAATTTCTTGGCCAGCTCAATGACATTGAGAATAGCTGGTGCGCTCATGTCGCTTCGATAGCTCATCTCACCCAAAGTATAGTACAATTCTACCTTATCAAAGCCGTTTTTGTCTAGTTGTTTTCGGATTTTCTCCAAAACCTCATGAGGTTCGAGGCCAGGAACCAAACGAACCTCTAGCTTAGCACTGGCTTCTGCTGGCAAAATTGTTTTGACCCCTTGTCCTTGATAGCCTGACTGGATTCCTTCGATATTGAGAGCTGGTTCAAAGAAAAAACGTTTTAGAAAGGCGGTACGTTCCTCTTGTAAAAGTGGCAATTCCAAGCCATAAATCTGGCTGATTTCCTCTGGATTGCGTTGAGCATAGGTTTCCATCAAGGCTAACTCTCGTTCATTAGGCTCTTGAACATCATCGTACAAACCCTCAACTAAAATACGCCCATCCGCAGCTCGCAAACTGGTCAAGGCTTGAATGAGGTACCAAGGAGCTGACTCTACAATGCCACCATAACTAGAATGGATATCTACGTCTGCACTCTTAACCTTGACATCAAAGGTCACAATCCCCTTATTTCCGCCTGAGATTTCTAGCTGCTCTAAGGCATTTTTTGTCCCTTGTTCCCAGACCAATAAATCTGCACCACGAAGTTTGTCAGCATGCTTTTCTAGATATTTATCCAAATCCATAGAGGCCGATTCCTCTGCCCCTTCCATGATGAAGCTGATATTGACTGGAAGATCATCGTGATGTTGCATGTATTTTCTCAGAGCGCTCAAGCGAGCAGTGATATGCCCCTTGTCATCATCAACCCCGCGCCCATACATAATGCCATCACGCACAGAGAGTGTAAAAGGATCCTCGGTCCAAACTTGATCACCATCTGCTGGTACTGTGTCATAGTGGTTGTAGAAAATGATAGTCTTGGCACTTGGTCGTGAACTTTTGAAATGTGCCATGACAAAAGGCGCTGTATAGCTCTCATCAATCTCAACTTCTGCACCAACACGTTTAAAAATCTCACCTAGATAACGAGCCACCTCTTTCAGGCCGACTTGTTGGGCAAAGACTGATTTTTTAGAAATCAAAGTACGCAAAACTTCAAAATAATGTTGCGCTACATGATCCTTTTCAAACTTTTCAATTTGTTCTTCTTGGCTAGGGAAAACCATTTTCTCTCTACCTTTCTACTAGGACTTGTACCTTTGAGTAAGTACAAGTGGATGTTCATTTGCTTAAATCTCAATATAAAAGCAAGAGGTGGAAAATCTCTCTCCCACCTCTTTATGTTTTATTACCAAACTGGTTGATCCAAGCCGTCTGAAGTTTCTTCGATGACTTTTTTCACTTCATCTGTATGGTAAGCTGCGATAACTTTCTTGATTGCATCAGCTTTAGGTGATGTTTCCCAATCTTTTTTCGCAACGATGATGTTATACCATTGTTTTGAGTTTTCGTCAGCTTGCTCTTTAAAGAGTGCTTTCTTGTAGTCCAATTTTGCTTCTGTAACGAATGTGTTGTTTACAACAGCTGCATCAACTGATGACAATGAACGAGCTGTTTGGCTAGCGTCCAATTCAGTGATTTTCAAGTTCTTTGGATTTTCTTTGATATTTGCGATTGTCGCAAGTTCAGTTCCTGAAACGTCCAATTTAATCAAACCAGCTGATTGAAGAAGGTAAAGAGCACGGCTTTCGTTTGTAGCATCGTTTGGAATTGCAATTTCACCCTTATCTGGGATTTCTTCTACTTTAGTATACTTGTTTTCACTTCCGTTTAAACCTGAGTAAAGACGGATTGGTGAGATGTAAGTATCTGCAATCGCAACAAGGTCTTTACCATTTTCTTTGTTCCAGTTATTCAAGAAGTTGTAGTGTTGGAAAGCGTTCAAGTCAACTTCCCCATCAGCAGTTGCTTTATTTGGTTGTGAGTAGTCTGTAAACTCTGTGAATTCCAATTTAATGCCATCTTTTTCAACTAATTCTTGGACTTTGTCCCAGCGTGCTTCTTCTGAACCGCTACGGTTAACAGTCGCAATTTTAACTGTAGTTGTATTGTCTGCTTTCTTATCTGAATTTCCGCAAGCTGCAAGTGTAAGGCCTGCTACTGTAGCGATCGCTGCTACGCTTAACCATTTTTTGATTTTCATGATTCTATCTCCTTTAAAAATAATACCGTAATAGTATCTCATACTTTATTTGAATAAGCAAATTGTTATAAGATAGGCAGACATATAGCTTGAAACTATATGCCGAAAGAGTGCAAAATCATCCATTTGCTAAAGAATGGATGATTGCTAAACACTATTTAATATCAGCTTCTGCTGGGAGGTAAGTGTCTCCGAAGAACTGTTTAGACAATTTTTCAAGAGTTCCGTCTTTGTAGAGTTCTTGGATACGTTTATCTACAAATGATTTCAACTCATCTTGACCTTTAGCAAGAAGTGGGTAAACGTAAGGTTGTTGGTCGCTTGGAAGTTCAATGACTTTCAAGTTGTCCAAACCTTGGTTCTTGATAACTGTTTCAACACCGATTTTATCAAAAATCTTGTAGTCAAACTGACCATCGCTCAAACGTACCATGATTTGTTGGAAATCTGCCTTCGTATAGTTAAGGATAGTTGGGTTATCTGGGTGTTGTTTGTTATATTCTTCCAACTGTTTAGCGGATGTAGTAGCTTGAACAATCTCTGTCGATTTGCCACCGATATCATCGAGAGATTTGATGCTGTTGTCATCTTTCTTCACTACAAGGACATTAGGGTTTTTGGCAATCGGTGCTGCATAGAGATATTTCTCCGCACGTTCTTTAGTATAACTAAGATTGTTCACAGCCATTTGATAACGATCTGCGTCAAGTCCTGCAAAGACACCTGACCATTCTGTTTTTTCAAACTTGACAGTATACTTATCTGAGTCTTTAAAGATAGCACGAACAAGCTCAATCTCGTAACCAGTCAATTCACCATTTTCTTCATAGATAAATGGTTTTGGTGATCCATTAGTTGCTACAACGATTTCTTTCTTACCAGATGTTGCTTCACCAGATGCCGCATCTTTCTTTTCACCACCTGAGCAAGCTACCAACACACCTGCGGCAACAAGCCCTAGAGCAGCAAGAGATGAATATTTGACGATTTTTTTCATGTCATTTCCTCCAAAATAGAATACTTTACTATCTTAACAGAAAATATTTTTTTTCGCCATTATATGATATCTATCTCGGTGATAGGTTTTTTTTATGGCTGACTAAAAGACCAGACGTAAGACTGCAATCAAGACTACTCCAAAAAGAACCGTACCCACTAGATTGCGGTAGCGAAAGGCTACCCAAGCCGTTGGAAAGACTGCTAAAAAGTCCAGCCATTTGATCTGAGGAAGGCTTCCAACCTTGCCAGTCACTACGCTTGAAAGGATCAAGGCAAAGATAATGGAAACAGGCAAAAACTTCAAAAACCGCTCAACGATAGCTGGCAACCCCTTGTACTTAACCAAGATGAAGGGAATCATACGGGGAATCCAAGTCACTAGGCCTGAAAAGATAACGGCTAACAAAAGATATTTACTGACCATCTAAGACCACCCCCATCGTGCAACCAAGTAGTGTCGCAAATAGAACAGCCAGCGACTGGGACACCACTGTCAAAAGTATAAAGAAAGAAAGGGCAACAACTCCTAAAATGATGAAGAGATTGCGCAAGGGAATTCTTTTTTGCATAATCTGAAACTGAGAAGCAAAAATCCCGATAAACATACCAACTAAGGCAAAGTCGAGCCCAAAAATCTCAGGATTTGGCAGGAGACCTCCTAAGGCTGTCCCCGCAACCGTCCCCACAAACCAAGCCAAATAGCTATTTAGGTTATTTCCATGCATCCACATAGGATTGACCTGATCCGTATGCACTAACTCTCCCATCAAGACGCCATAGGTCTCATCGGTCAGAAGGCTGGACATTCCGATATTGTGCCAGATACTGGTATGGCGAAAATAGGTCGAAGCATGCAAGCTCAGCAAAAAGAGACGCAGATTGATCAAAAAGACCGTCATGGCAATGGCTGCCACAGGTGCTTGAACTGCAATCAAGGCTATCATAGCGAACTGGGCACTTCCTGCATAAACAAAGAGACTCATCAAGCCCATCTCAACAGGTGTTACGTAGGGCGAACCGATGATCCCACAGGCAAGACCGATACTGACATAGCCTAAAGCGGTAGGCACTGCAGCCTGTACCCCCTCCCAAAATCCTTTTTCCTTCATAAAACTCCTTACTAGTATTTCAGTAATCGACTGCTGATTTACAGTCACAACGAGGACTATTATAACACAATCAAAGAGGAGAAAAAAGTCTGGCATTTGTCCAAAGTAAAAGAGTTAACACTGAGCTAATTCTTTACTCCATGGTATCAAAAGCGAGACTTGGTTTGGCGTTTAGCTCCAAGCCTGCAAAATTTTCTTTGTTCCACTCGCTGACGCTGGCATAAGCAATCATACCTGCATTGTCCCCGCAAAGTCGAAGAGGTGGAATAATCACCTTGACGTCAGTGATTTCGGCTGCTAGGCGTTCTCTAAGTCCTTTATTAGCCGCCACACCACCAGCCACAACGAGGGTTTTAACAGGATATTTCTCCAATGCCTTCTTGGTTTTTGCCATGAGAATATCCTGAACTGCTGCTTGGAAGGAGGCACACAAGTCCTCTGTAGACAGGCTTTCTCCCTTTTGCTCGGCATTGTGGTGAAGATTGATAAAGGCAGACTTCAAACCTGAAAATGAAAACTCCAGATTATCTTCCTTAATCATGGCACGAGGGAAGTCATAAACATCCTGACCTTGATGGGCTAACTCGTCAATCTCCCGACCAGCTGGATAGGTCAAACCCATGACACGACCGACCTTATCATAGGCCTCACCAACCGCATCATCACGAGTTTCCCCAACAATCTTATAATCGCCAGCCTCAGAAACATAAACTAACTCTGTGTGCCCACCGCTAACCAATAGAGCTAGTAAGGGAAACTCCAAAGGCTCGACACTCTGGGCTGCCATGAGGTGACCAGCCATGTGATTCACAGGAATTAGAGGTAGTCCATGTGCCCAGGAAAAAGCCTTGGCAGCTGATAAACCAACAAGCAGGGCTCCGACCAAACCTGGTCCATAGGTAACCGCAACAGCTGTCACGTCCTCTTCCGTAATTCCTGCTTCTGCTAGCGCCTCCTCGATACAGGCTGTGATGACTTCGACATGGTGACGGCTGGCTACTTCTGGTACTACGCCCCCAAAACGCTTGTGACTCTCAATTTGACTAGCAATGACATTGGATAAGAGCTGGTCATCGTTTTTCAAGACAGCAACACTGGTCTCATCGCAG
Organism: Streptococcus sp. Marseille-Q0941; assembly: GCF_943736975.1. GTDB lineage: Bacteria > Bacillota > Bacilli > Lactobacillales > Streptococcaceae > Streptococcus. The sequence continues at coordinate 78,553 of NZ_CALSFO010000005.1, forward strand.
GATGTCTCAAATGCTAAAATATATCTATCCTTCATCTTTTTCTCTCTTCATGATAATGGCGTCCTCAACTGGATCATGGTAGTAGGCCACTCTCTCAGCGATGACTGCCATTCTTTCTTTCTTGTAAAATGCCTGCGCTCGGTGGTTCGACTTTCTAACTTCGAGGAAAATCTCCTTATCCGCTGGCAATTGAGCAAACAAGGCTGAGGCGATTCCCCGTCCTTGATAGACTCTCTTGACAGCGATTTGCAAGACTTCTGCTTCAAAGATATTTTCCTGAACGGCTAAAAATCCAATCACTTCTACCCCATCATAAGCTAGAGCATACCAAGTCTGATCTTGGGACAGGTCTGCTTGGATTTGCTCTAAAGTCCAAGGACTGACTGGATAAACATCTGTCATGACAGCGTAGATAGCTTGAGCCAAGTCAGACCGCTGTTGGATTCGTTTAATCTCGATCATAGGCGTTTAATGTAAGACTCACCAGACTCGGTGTGATTCTTGAGCCAGTTTTCCTCTGCTTCGACACGTTTGAGGTAGTTAGGTACAAAGTCATGTAAAGAATCTGCTTCCTTATCCCAGGCCCAAAGAGCTAGATTAGCTGCATTTGGCAAGGTTTCTTGGTAGTTGGCTTGTGGCAACTGTTCTTCAATTTGTTCCACAAAGGCTCCAACTTCTCCGACAAAGATTACCTGGTCAGCATCTTTGACTTGTTCTAGGACCTCGGCAAAGGACAGATGAGCTTCTGGAAAGACAGGTTGAGCATGTTCATAAAATCCTGCGTATACATTGTTACGGCGTGCATCCATGATAGGAACCACCAAGCCTTCTTGTTGGCGTGGCACCAGAGCCAAGAGGCTAGACATACCAACTAACTCAATGTTCAGGGTATGTGCCAAGGTCTTGGCAGTCGCCACCGCGATTCGCAAACCTGTATAGCTACCAGGCCCCTCTGCTACGACGATTCGATCCAAATCTTTGGGCGTCAAATCTAGACTGGCCATCAAAAAATCAATGGCTGGCATAAGGGCTATACTGTGATTTTTCTTGATATTGATCATGGTCTCAGCAAGAAGCTGCTTGTCCTCTAAAATGGCTAAAGACAGAGCCTTGCTGGACGTATCAAAAGCTAATACTTTCATAACACATTCCTATCTTTTTGTCTGTTTACTATTATACTACAAAAGCCGACACATGGGAATTTTCTTTGTTTTGAAACGAAAATGAGAGTGGGACCGAAATCGGTCATTCGTTAGAATTCGATTTCGTCGTCCCACCTCCGCACAGTTGAGTAGGGCTGTAAAAGCTGGTGAAATCAGCCTAGTAGAGCCCACTCAACCACTGCGTCTTGCTCGACAATCCAAAGACAATTGAGAGGCTAGGACTTTTGTCCCAGCCTCAGCACTTAAGTATTCAAGCCAAAGTAAAATACAAACCAGACCGCATAGGTCACAAGAAGAAGGAAAAACGAATACAGAGTCACGAAGCCGATCTTCCACAGGAGTTTGGCTTTTCGATGTTCTAGCAGATTATACAAAACATTGCCACCGTATACACAAGCCACAAAGATAGCGAATGCCAAGAGACGAATGATAATAGCTAGTTGAAACATATTCCGCCCTCCTTAAAAGGAAAAACCTCTTTTCTAAATTTATTATAGCATTTGAATTTCAAGTCTTCAAATACTTGTATAGGGCAAAATGAAACACATTTCATGCTCCTTGCTTTCATGTTTCCTGCTTTTACTAATTCCCCTTTTTATGTTATAATTGAGATAATTGTAACGAATCAAGGTCAATCCAGACAGAAAATGAAATAGAAACAAACAGCTTTAAGCTGGTAATTTTTTGAATACAGCTGACCTGAAAACAGAAAGGAAACACATGATTTACAAAGTTTTTTATCAAGAAACAAAAGACCGTAGCCCACGTCGTGAAACAACACGCTCACTCTACTTAGACATCGATGCTAGCTCAGAACTTGAGGGACGTATCATTGCTCGCCAACTTGTGGAAGAAAATCGTCCAGAATACAACGTTGAATATATCGAGCTATTGTCTGACAAATTGCTAGACTACGAAAAAGAAACTGGCGCATTCGAAATTACGGAGTTCTAATATGGCCTATACTCTTAAACCAGAAGAAGTGGGCGTTTTTGCCATCGGTGGTCTAGGAGAGATCGGGAAGAACACATACGGAATTGAATATCAAGACGAAATCATCATCGTTGATGCAGGGATCAAATTTCCTGAGGATGACCTACTTGGTATTGACTACGTTATTCCTGATTACTCTTACATCGTAGAAAACATCGACCGCGTCAAGGCTCTCTTGATTACCCACGGACACGAGGATCATATCGGTGGGATTCCTTTCTTGCTCAAACAAGCAAACATCCCAATCTATGCAGGACCTCTTGCTCTCGCTTTAATCCGAGGAAAACTTGAAGAGCATGGCCTTTTGCGTAATGCTACACTTCACGAAATCAACCACAACACAGAGTTGACCTTTAAAAATCTCAAGGCAACTTTCTTTAGAACCACTCACTCCATTCCAGAGCCTTTGGGGATTGTCATTCATACTCCTCAAGGAAAAATCGTCTGTACGGGTGACTTCAAGTTCGACTTCACGCCAGTTGGTGAACCTGCAGACTTGCACCGTATGGCTGCCCTTGGTGAAGAAGGGGTGCTCTGTCTCCTCTCTGACTCGACCAACGCTGAAGTACCAACCTTTACAAACTCTGAAAAGGTTGTTGGTCAGTCTATCATGAAGATTATTCAAGGTATCGAGGGACGTATCATCTTTGCATCCTTTGCCTCAAATATCTTCCGTCTCCAGCAGGCTACTGATGCTGCTGTCAAGACTGGTCGTAAGATTGCTGTCTTTGGACGTTCTATGGAGAAGGCTATTGTCAACGGGATTGAACTAGGCTACATTAAGGCACCAAAGGGAACCTTCATCGAACCAAACGAAATCAAAGACTACCCTGCAGGAGAGATTCTCATCCTCTGTACAGGTAGTCAGGGGGAACCTATGGCAGCCCTCTCTCGTATCGCTAACGGAACTCACCGTCAAGTACAACTCCAACCTGGCGATACCGTTATCTTCTCTTCTAGCCCAATTCCAGGAAACACCACTAGCGTTAACAAGCTGATTAACATCATTTCTGAAGCTGGTGTCGAAGTTATCCATGGTAAGATTAACAACATCCATACATCTGGACACGGTGGTCAACAAGAGCAAAAACTCATGCTCCGCCTCATCAAACCAAAATACTTCATGCCTGTTCACGGTGAATACCGCATGCAAAAAGTCCACGCTGGACTTGCCGTAGATACTGGAGTTGAGAAAGACAATATCTTTATCATGAGCAATGGCGATGTGCTTGCTCTCACTGCAGACTCTGCTCGTATCGCAGGTCACTTCAATGCCCAAGACATCTACGTCGATGGAAATCGAATCGGCGAAATCGGTGCAGCTGTGCTTAAAGATCGTCGTGATTTATCTGAAGATGGTGTCGTACTTGCTGTCGCAACAGTAGACTTCAAGTCTCAGATGATTATTTCTGGCCCAGATATCCTCAGTCGTGGATTCGTCTACATGCGTGAATCTGGTGACTTGATCCGTCAAAGCCAACGCATCCTTTTCAATGCTATTCGTATTGCTTTGAAAAACAAGGATGCCAGCATCCAATCAGTCAATGGCGCTATCGTAAACGCTATTCGACCATTCCTTTACGAAAATACTGAGCGTGAACCAATCATCATTCCGATGATTCTCACACCAGATGAAGAAGAATAAGAAAAACTCTCTGAAGCCTTTAAGCTCCAGAGAGTTTTTTTATTTAACAATAAGCTCGTAACGAGTTTTGCTGGTGAAAGTTTCACCTGCTTTGAGAATGACTTGATTTTTAAGGTCACTGTGAATAGCATCTGGCAAAGCCTGTGCTTCAAGAGCAATTCCATTGTGCTGAATCATTGGTTGACCAGCGATGATGACACTCTCATCCACAAAGTTTGCTGTATAAACTACAAAGCAAGGTGCTTCTGTCTTAAAGAGTAAGAAACGACCTGAACCTTGGTCATACAAGAAACCAGCATTGTCATGCCCCGCAGGGAGAGCAAATGGATGATCCAAACCAGAAACTAGCTGGATCTGCTCATCTTGGTCTGCAAAGATATCTTTCAACAAGGCGCCATTGTAGATGTGTTTAACCACATCACGATTAGCATCTGGTGTCTTAGCAGGAATACCGTCCGGAGCGATTGGGTAAATCCCCTCAGTGTTTAATTGGAAGACATGGCGGTCAACCGTCTGAGTAAAATCGCCTGACAAGTTAAAGTAGCTGTGGTTGGTCGGATTCACCAAGGTATCTTGGTCTGTCGTTACCTTGTAGCTAACCTCGTAGGCACCAGTTTCTTCCAAGTGATAGCTAATCCAGATTTTAAGATTTCCAGGAAAACCTCCTGTCCCGTCTGTTCTTTCTGTGTAAAGAGTCAAGCCATGGTCACTTACTTTGACTAGTTCAAACAAACTAGAATCCCAACCTGTTGAACCACTGTGGTTACAGTTGCTAGCATTGTTGACTTCGAGTTCATAGGTCTGGCCATTGAGTTCGAAAGTTGCACCTGCAATACGACCTGCCACTGGACCTACACTTGCTCCATGTTTAGGGCTATTCCCCACATAGCTTTCGAAATCATCAAAGCCTAGGATAACATTGGCAAAATTACCAGCCTTATCTGGAGTTACATAGCGTAGAATCGTTGCACCATAGGTCATGATTTCTAGTTGGTAGCCTGCTTCTGTTTCAAAGCGATAAGCGACAACATTCTTGCCATCAACTTTCCCAAATACACGTTCTGTGTATGCTTTCATCCCTATCTCCTTATTATTTGAATTCGTGAATAATGACACCTTGAACAACACGGTTTACTGTACCTGTTGGTGATGGCGTATCAGGTCTGTTTCCAACCTTAAGCGAAGTCAAGAGAGCAAATAATTGACCGTAAACAATATAAGGGAATACGCGGTAAACATCATTTAAAACGCCACCGCAGCCAAGCGCTACTTCCTTCACATTCTCAAGACCAAAGGCTTGATCGCTTAAAAGAACAACGCGACGAGCAATTTGATCCCCTGCAACTTCACGAACCAAGTCCAAGTCATACTTACGAGTATAATCTGTTGTAGTACCGAAGACCAAAACTACAGTATCTTCATTGATAAGAGATTTTGGACCGTGACGGAAGCCGACTGGGCTTTCATACATAGTTGCAACTTGACCAGCAGTTAATTCCAAAATTTTCAGTTGTGCTTCATGAGCAAGCCCGAAGAATGGACCTGCACCTAGATAAATCACACGATTAAAGTCTAGGTCAACCAACTCTTTGACATCTGCTACATTGTCAAGAACTTTGCGAGCAAGACTAGAAAGCACTTCAAATCGTTCAACTTTAACAGCAAATTCTGTTGGATCAAATACCAAAAGTGCGGTCAACATCATTGAAGTGAAGCTTGAAGTCATGGCAAAGCCAGCATCGTTAGAAATAGCTGGTTGCAAGAGCAAGAGATTGCGGTCATCACCATGGGCTTGAAGTGCTAATTTCCCTTCAGCCGCACATGTGATAGTGACTTGATAAAGTTCATCAACCAAGGCCTTAGCCAAGTCAACTGTTGCTACACTCTCAGGCGAGTTCCCACTTCGTGCAAATGATACCAAAACAGTCGCAACGTCTTTTTTCAAATAAGTTTGTGGGTTTGCTACGATATCAGTTGTCGCAATAGCAATGAAATTCCATTTACGTTCGTCATAGACTTCCTTGAAGTAAGGAACCAAAGTATCACCTACATAAGCTGAAGTACCAGCACCAGTCAAGATAACTTTAATGTAGTCATGTTTATCTGCAATACCTTTCAAGAAGGCTGCAATTTCATAACGTCGTTCTTGATAAGCTTCAAAAGCTTCTTCCCAAACATCTGGTTGTTGGTAGATTTCGCGTGTTGTGATCTCTGCTCCCAACTCAAGCAAATCTTCTTTTGTATAATCTAGCATTGAAAACCTCTAATCTAATATTGTTTCATGATTGAAAACATGGGAATGGGAGTCGCTCCCATTCCCATGTATATTTTCTATAAGATGGTTTAACGTTTTAACGCAATCACATCTTATACTCAATGAAAATCAAAGAGCAAACTAGGAAGCTAGCCGAAGGCTGTACTCAAGTACGGCAAGGCGAAGCTGACGTGGTTTGAATTTGATTTTTGAAGAGTATTACTCGTCTTCATCGTCATCGAAGCTTGCCAATAAATCATTAACTTTTACAATGCTTTCTGAAGTACGACTCTTATAGTCCGCATCGATGCCAGTTAGGCTTGCATTGATAAACTCAATGACCATCGGGAGGTTCATTCCTGCATACAGTTCAATGTCGCGACCTTCCATAATCAAGCGGCTCACCACGTTACATGGAGTTCCGCCAAGAAGATCTGCAAAGACTAGGAAATCATCCAAACCTTCAACAGCAGCTTCAAATTTAGCAGTAAATTCTTCTGGTCCATCTTCTGGAAGAAGAGCCACCGCATGAATGTTGTCTTGTGGTCCCATAATCATTTCTGTGCTACCTTTAAGTTCTTCACAGAAACGACCGTGGCTCACTAAAATTAATGATTTAGTCATATATTATGCGCCCATTCCAAGCAAGAATTTTCCAATGAATGAAAGTCCAACTGCAAGAGCAATGATAATACCGATTGCTTTTGTAGAGTTCATACCTTTCTTACCAAGCAACCAGAAGATGAATGCAGTGAAGATTGCTGGAAGCAAGCGTGGGAAAATTGAGTTCAAGATGTCTTGGAAGTCAATCATTTTCTCACCGATTGGCAATTTGTATGAAATTTCAAAGTTGATCATTGTTGCTACAAGAGCACCCATCATGAATACACCAAGTACAGATGCAGCTTCAATCAAAGCTGTCAAAGTACTTTGCATGTTGTTGATAAGGTTAACCCCTTCTTTGTAGGCAAATTCCAACTGTTTCCAACGGAAGATGTCATAAGCAACTGCAACTGCGATCCAAAGGAAGATACCGTAAGGTTGGCCAGCGATGGCCATAGTTGCTGCGATAGATCCCATGATAGCAGGTACAAGTGAACCAAAAATTGTGTCTCCAAGAGGAGCAAATGGTCCCATCAAACCTGTCTTGATACCGTTAACGGCATCTTTTGAACCTACACCATCTTTTTCTTCCATGGCAAGGTCAAAACCAGCGATAATTGTGTGGAAGAATGGTGAAGTGTTGAAGAATTGAGTATGAACTTTCATCATTTCTTTCAACTCAGGAGTTCCATCTCCATACATTTTACGCAATTGTGGCAAGATCATGTAAAGGTAACCTGATGCTTGCATACGTTCGTAGTTCCATCCCAATTGGAAAGTGAACAAGCTACGTTTGTTAATTTGATTAAAATCTTCTTTTGTTAATTTGTAATTAGAATTCGTCATCTTCAATTTCCCCACTTTCTGATGGTGTAGAAGGTGCTGCTACAGCTACTTTTTGGCTATTTTTGAAGTGAAGCACCGCAAGGAAGATACCTACGATAGAGATACCGATCATAGACAATCCTTTGAAGTTGTTTGCAAAGCCAATTTTTTCAGCAACATCAGCAGGAAGAGTGCCAATGATACCAGCAACTGCTCCACCAAGACCTGTTACGTATGAGTAAAGTACAGTCAACATAGCTGTCAAACCAAATCCCATAGCAAGGTAGTGAAGGTTACGTTTAACTGGAAGGTAACGAAGCAAGATAGCGAATCCAAGACCTGGAAGCATACGACCTGCAAGAGTCAAACCGTCTGCAACCCATTGGTATTCTTTAACAAGGTTTACAACACCTGTAACGAATTCTCCACCGAAAGCAAGAGCGAAGAATACTGGAAGAGCACGAGATAGAGCCCAAGGAAGCGCACCAAGAAGGTAGTTGCGTTCGATTCCTTTGTAGTCAAAGCGTTCGATTGCAGCATCAATACGGTGAGCGAAGAATGTTGTAGTCATACGGCCAAGTACGTCGAAGTAAGTCAAGAGTGCCGCTACTGGTACAGCGATTGTAGTAATCGCAAGGTCTGTTTCGATACCTTGTGCAACTGAGAAAGCAGTCGCAAGAACCGCACCAGAAGTTGCATCGATACGAGAAGCACCACCGAAGGTACCTACCCCAAGTACGAACAACTGCAAGCTACCACCGATAAACAAACCTGTTGTCAAATCTCCCATGACTAAACCAGTAATGAAACCAGCGAATACAGGGGACCCTGCAGAAGAAACGATCGTCAACTCATCACAGATTTGATAAGCTGAGTACAAAGTGAGAAGTAAAATTTGCCACCATTGTATCATAACAATGACCTCCTAAAAATTTTTTCCTATTTTAATAAGCTCAAAAAGTCTGAAACTGGATCATTTGGAACCATTTGAGCAGTAAGTTTAACACCTTTTTCCGCCAATTTGTGGAAATCTTCTACGTCTTTATCTACAACGTTGATTGAACGTGTGATAGCACGTGTTTCTGGTGTTTGAGACATGTTGCCGACATTGACAGTTTCAAGTGGCACACCTGCTTCTACCAAACCGAGGAAACGGTCAGGTTTGCGTGCTACAATCAACAGACGTTGGCTATCGTATTTACCAGCAAGGATATTTGCTGCTGCTTTATCAACTGGCAAAATACTAAGTTTTACACCTGGTGGTGTTGCAAGTTTCAAGCCACTTTTTTCAACGTCGTTGTTCACAACTTCATTGTCAACGACCATGATACGTGAAACATTAAGTTTAGCAGACCAAAGGTTTGCGACTTGTCCGTGAATTAAGCGCCCATCGATACGGCATCCTACAATTGTCATAAATTTTCCCCCTTTATAAGTTTTAGTGTAGGTTTACAAGTTAAATGTATGTGTTCTTTATACTCCCCTTCAGTTTCAAAGATAATGATGCGGTTAGCACCTTCTTTGAGATAGCTATGTGGAATATAAAGCGATAAGGTTGGACCAACATTCCAGAAACGTCCGAGATGATGGCCATTGACATAAGCAATCCCTTTACCAAACTCAGATAGTTCTAAGTAGGTGTCCTTTGGAGCCTCAACTTCAAAGTCATAGGCGTAAAAGGCGGGTTGCCCTTCTGTCCATCCTTTAGAGAAATCAATATTCTCTGGCTTATCAAGCGGAAGTGGATATTGCTTCCAGTTGAGCAAGAAATGCAAATCTTTACAAACACCTGTGCGAATCCCTTTTCGCTGTGTGTCTGCTAAGAATTTGTGTCCATAGTTGACACGCCCCATATTTTCAATAAGTATATCAATATTGGACAGCGTTTTCTTTTCACCTTGATAAAAAATATCTTCACCGATTTCTGTTTGGTACTGTGTCGCCACTCGTTTACCATCGATAAAGAGTTGGGCTCTATCTCGTCCGTCAATGATTCGAATGCGTTCTTCATCCGCATCCCAACTTACTTCTGTGCGATAGAGTAGATAGCCGTAACCTTGTCCTAGCTCTTCCATTTTCTTAGGGTAGAGACTTTCAATGGGACTGGATAGGCTATCCAAGGTTTCAAACAAGGAAACTTTCTCGACTAGCGGAATAGCTTCTACTTCCATACTTTCCTTGTGAAGCGGTTCAGATTGTGGATACTCAGGATAGTAAGTCGCCATCATGTCTTTGACTGCAAAATATTTAGCAGTCGGGTTCCCAGTTTCATCAAGAAGAGCGTCGTAATCATAAGATGTTACTTGTGGTAAATCAATAGTTCCTCGAGCTGAACAACCATTCATAAAACCAAAGTTGGTTCCGCCGTGGAACATATATAGGTTGATAGATCCTAGCTCTAGAACTTCATGAACAGCTTCTGCTAATTCCTCAGGTTCACGCTTGATGATTGGTTCTTTCCATCGATTGAACCAGCCATCCCAAAATTCCATACACATGAGTGGCCATTTCTTGCCGTGCTCATCTAGGAACTCTTGCATCTGTGAGAAATTATAAGCAGCTTTGGAACCAAAGTTCCCCGTCACAAAGAGATCATCCTCAATCAAGGTTCCAGCCTTGAGAGTCGCTCGCCACGGACCATCTGATGTGAAAAGCGGACAAGTAACTGCTCGTTCTTCCATCAAGCGTCGGATTCCCCTCAAGTATGCCTTGTCTTCACCATACGACCCATACTCATTTTCGACTTGCATCATGAGAATGTTGCCACCGTTTTCCAATAATCTCGGAACTAAACGTGGAAGTAACTGGTCATAGTAACGGCCAACCATGTCAATGAAAGCTGGGTCCGACGACCGAATTCTCATATCCTTGGTCAATAGCCATGCTGGTAAACCACCGAATTCCCACTCTGCACAGATAAATGGAGAAGGACGTACAATTGCATATAAGCCCAAATCTTGTGCAGTTTGAAGAAATCTTTCTAAATCAAGATCTCCTTCAAAATTAAATTTTCCTTCAGCAGGTTCATGCATGTTCCAAGCAACATAGGTCTCAACTGTATTGAATCCTAATGCCTTGAGGTTATACAATGAATGATGCCAATCTTCCGCAGGAACTCTAAAATAGTGAATGGCGCCAGACAAAATCTTGAATGGTTTTCCATCCAGATAGAAATCATCTTTAATTTCAAATCTTGCCATTCTTCCTCCCCTAAAAGCGAAAAGTTTGCGCTTTCATGTATTGTTATATCAACTATAAACCAATCGGGGAATAATGTCAATACTTTTTGAAATTTTCTTTAAAATTTTTCTATTTTTTTACTGAATCTTTTCTAAAAATCATCTCAAAGCCTATAAAATCAACATTCTGGCTGAAGAGCAAAAATACGGGAAAAAGCACGAATAATTTAAATGAATTCTAGTTTCTCATTCCGATATTTTAATTTTTTTAAGTGCTTTTCAGCTATTTTTTAGATTTTATGTTAAAATGATAAGTGGAGAAGGAAAAAAATGAGGTGAAAATATGGCAATTCCAAAGTATCAATATATTAAAGATGAATTGAAAAATAAGATCATTTATGGTCAATTCGCTAGTGGAGACAAGTTCTACACTGAAGCAGAATTGATTTCCATGTATGATGTTAGTTCAATCACAGTAGTCCGTGCCTTGAACGACCTTGCCAAAGACGGATATATCGTCCGCCAACAAGGTAAAGGAACTTTCGTTGCTCGTGCACGTAAACACAAACTCGTTGAATTTTCTGATGTAGAAATCTTCGAAACTAAAGATGATAAAGTAACTGTTCTTTCTATCGAACGCGGAAACGAACTTAAATACTTAGAAAAACTCGGCCTACGCGACGATCAATTCTATTACAAGATCGAACGTATTCGTGAAACAAATGGCGTTACCTATATCTATCACAGTTCATATATTCCTGAACAATACATCAATGCCAACTATCCAAATCTTGAATACTATAGTTCTATCTATAATCGTTTCAAATTGGACTACCACATTCACATGAATGACGAGCATTTTGAAGAAATCAATGAAATTGTATTTCCAACTCCAAAATATGCCGCTTCTATCCTAGGAATCGACACTAAATTCCCAACTGTTTTCCAAACAAAGACAACTCAGCTTGAAGCAACTGGTCAAGTTTTGGAATACATCGAAACTTATAAACGTTCTGATTTCTACAAAATTAAATTCATCTCATGTGACCGTGATCACTAATCTTAAAAATCCTGAGGCAACTGTCTCAGGGTTTTTGTATACCCATTATAGCACCGCCTCTCTTTCAAGAGAATAGCATTTCAAGCAATTCTATAATTAGTAACCTTTTTACTAAAAAATAGTCAAAACTATAAAAATATATCTTAATTTATAAATTATTCTATTTTTTATAGTAATTTTCTCAAAAACTTGACTTTCTGTTAGTTAGAACATAAAATAGAACCAATATGTGAAAACGCTATCAAAAATTCAAAAGGGAGGTTTTTTAATGAAACCAGAAAATAAACAGCGCTTCTCTATTCGTAAATATGCAATCGGAGCAGCTTCTGTATTGATTGGCTTTGCCTTTCAGGCTCAGGCCGTTGCTGCTGACGGAGTCGTTGCTGCTACAACAGAGAATCAGCCTGCTGTCCAAACCACTGGAGAAGTCACTCCACCAACGAGTGAAGAAAAAGTCGAGACTGCTCCTTCAACAGAAAATACTACTCCAACTGCTCCTTCAACAGAAAAAGCTACCCCAGCTGCTCCAGCAACAAACTCTGAAGCACCAAAAGTTGAAGTTGCTCCTGCACCTGCCGTAGCAAATCCTGTTACATCCGAAGAGGCTCCAACTAAACCAGAAGTAACTGAAGAAGCTAAGAAGACAGAATCGGAAAAACAAGAAGAAAAGAAAGAAGTTGCTAAAGTTGAAGCACCTGCAGTCGCTACAGAAAGAGCAACTCAAGTCAATGAAAAACTCGCTAAAAAGAAAATTGTGTCGATTGATGCTGGACGTAAATACTTCTCTCCTGACCAACTAAAAGAAATCATCGACAAAGCCAAACACTATGGCTATACCGACCTTCACCTTTTAGTCGGAAATGACGGCTTGCGCTTTATGCTTGATGACATGTCTCTAACTGTAGGGGACAAAACTTATGCCAGCGACGATGTCAAACGTGCTATCGAAAATGGAACCAATGCCTACTACAAGGATCCAAATGGCAATCATCTGACTGAAAGCCAAATGACTGACTTGATTAGTTATGCTAAAGATAAAGGAATTGGACTTATCCCAACAGTTAACAGTCCTGGTCACATGGATGCCATCCTCAATGCCATGAAAGAATTGGGTATTGAAAAGCCTAACTTTAACTATTTTGGAAAAGAATCAGCACGTACGGTTGACCTTGACAACGAAAAGGCTGTTGCTTTTACAAAAGCCTTGATTGATAAATATGCAGCTTACTTTGCGGGCAAGTCTGAAATCTTTAACATCGGTTTGGATGAATATGCTAACGATGCTACGAATGCCAAAGGATGGAGCGTTCTTCAGGCCTATAAATGGTATCCAGAAGATGGCTTCCCAGATAAGGGTTATGATAAATTCATCGCCTACGCTAACGATCTAGCTCGTATCGTCAAGTCTCATGGTTTGAAACCAATGGCCTTCAATGACGGTATCTACTATAATGGTGATACTACTTTTGGTACCTTTGACAAAGACATCATCGTCTCTATGTGGACTGGTGGATGGGACGGATACGATGTCGCTTCTTCTAAACTTTTAGTTGAAAAAGGCCACCAAATCCTTAATACCAACGATGCTTGGTACTACGTTCTCGGCCGTAATGCAGATGGTCAAGGATGGTACAACCTTGATCAAGGACTCAATGGTATCAAGAATACTCCAATCACTTCTATACCAAAATCTGAAGGAACAGATATTCCGTTCATCGGTGGTATGGTAGCTGCTTGGGCAGATACCCCATCTGCACGTTACTCTCCATCTCGTCTCTTCAAGCTCATGCGTCAATTCGCAAATTCAAATGCTGAATATTTCGCCGCTGACTACGAGTCTGCTGAACAAGCTCTGAAAGAAGTGCCAACTGACCTTAACCGCTATACTGCAGAAAGTGTTGCAGCGGTTAACGAAGCTGCAAAAGCCATTCGCTCACTCGACAGCAACCTCAGCCGCGCCCAACAAGATACCATTGACCAAGCAATTGCAAAACTCCAAGAAGCTGTTAGCAATTTGACCTTCACACCAGAAGCTCAAAAAGAAGAGGACGCTAAACGCGAAGTTGAAAAACTTGCCAAGAACAAGGTAATCTCAATCGATGCTGGACGTAAATACTTCTCAGCTGAGCAACTCAAACGTATCATTGATAAAGCCAGCGAACTTGGATATTCTGACATTCATCTCCTCCTAGGAAATGACGGACTTCGCTTCCTACTTGATGACATGACTATCACTGCTAACGGTAAAACCTATGCAAGTGATGATGTCAAAAAGGCCATTATCGAAGGAACAAAAGCTTACTACGATGATCCAAACGGAACCACTCTTAGTCAAGCAGAAATCACTGAATTAATCGAGTACGCAAAATCAAAAGGTCTCGGACTCATCCCAGCGATTAACAGCCCAGGGCACATGGATGCCATGCTCGTCGCTATGGAAAAACTTGGAATCAAGAATCCTCAAGCCAACTTCGACAAGGTCTCCAAAACAACCATGGACCTCGAAAACGAAGAAGCGATGAACTTTGTCAAAGCTCTCATCGGCAAGTACATGGACTTCTTTGCAGGCAAGACTAAGATCTTCAACTACGGTACAGACGAGTACGCTAATGACGCTACCAACGCTCAAGGCTGGTACTACCTCAAATGGTACGGGCTCTATGGCAAGTTTGCTGAGTACTCTAACACTCTTGCTGCCATGGCTAAAGAAAGAGGCCTTCAACCGATGGCCTTCAACGATGGTTTCTACTACGAGGATAAGGATGATGTTGAGTTTGACAAGGATGTCATCATCTCTTACTGGTCTAAGGGATGGTGGGGTTACAACCTTGCAACTCCTCAGTACCTGGCAAGCAAAGGCTACAAACTTCTTAATACCAACGGAGACTGGTACTACGTCCTAGGCAATCACAAACCAGACGAAGCCTACCCACTATCAAAAGCACTTGAAAACTCTGGAAAAGTACCATTTAACCAGCTTGCATCTACTAAGTATCCAGAAGTAGACCTTCCAACAGTCGGAAGCATGCTTGCTATCTGGGCAGACAAACCAAGTGCAGAGTACAAGGAAGAAGAAATCTTTGAACTCATGACTGCCTTCGCAGACCACAACAAAGACTATTTCCGCGCTGACTACAATGCTCTCCGTGAGGAACTTGCTCAAATCCCTGAAAACTTAGAAGGATATAGCACAGAAAGTCTCGATGCTCTCAAGGATGCTAAAGAAGCTCTAAACTACAATCTCAACCGCAATAAACAAGCTGAGTTGGATACACTTGTAGCTAACCTTAAAGCAGCAAGACTTGGTCTCAAACCGGCTGCAACTCATTCAGGAAGTCTTGATGAGAGTGAAACTTCTGCTGCAGTTGAAAACCGACCAGAGCTTCTTGTTAAGACAGAAGCAATTCCGTTTGAGATCGTTAAGAAAGAAAATCCTAACCTTCCAGAGGGACAAGAAAAAATTGTCACTCAAGGTGCTAAAGGTGAACGTACAATCTACGTCTCAGTTACTACTGAAAATGGTAAGGAAACCGAAACAGTTCTTGAAAGCAAAGTCACAAAAGAAGCTGTCAATCAAGTGGTTGAAGTTGGAACTCCTGTCACTCATGTAGGAGACGAAGAAGGCGTTGCTCCTGTTGCAGATGCAAAACCACGTGTTGTCATCGAGGACGAAGAAATTCCGTTTACAACCATTACTCGTGAAACGGATGCATTGCCTAAGGGAGAAACTCGTGTCGTAACCGAAGGTGTCAAGGGGCGTCGTAGCCATTTCTACTCTGTCTCTACTGCTGCTGACGGTAAGGAAGTGAAAACATTGGTTACTAGTGTTGTCGTTCAAGAACCAGTTACTCAAATCATCGAAGTCGGAACTCCTGTCACACATGTAGGAGATGAAAATGGACTAGCTCCTGTTGCAGATGCAAAACCACGTGTTGTAATCGAAGACGAAGAAATTCCGTTTACAACCATTACTCGTGAAACCAATGCATTGCCTAAGGGAGAAACTCGTGTCGTAACTGAAGGTGTTAAGGGACGTCGTAGTCATTTCTATTCTGTGTCTACTGCTGCTGACGGAAGCGAAGTGAAAACATTGGTTACTAGTGTTGTCGTTCAAGAACCAGTTACTCAAATCATCGAAGTCGGAACTCCTGTCACACATGTAGGAGATGAAAATGGACTAGCTCCTGTGGCGGAAGAAAATAAACTTCCTGAGACAGGAAGCCAAGGTTCAGAATGGTTGATTGCTACTGGTCTGATGGCTGCACTCACAGCTTATGGACTTAGCAAGAAAAAAGATTAAGCACAAATAAAAAGCGAGATACAATCTCGCTTTTTTTATTGTCATTAGTCACCCAAACCGATGCGTTCGAAGATCTCATCCACACGTTTGGTGTAGTAGGTTGGGTTGAAGATTTCGTCGATTTCTTCTTGAGTGAGGCGTGATGTCACCTCTGGATCTGCTTCAAGAAGTGGTTTGAAGTCGACTTGGTTATCCCATGATTGGGCTGTCTTCGGTTGAACAAGGTCGTAAGCTTGTTCACGCGTCATACCTTTCTCAATCAAAGTCAACATGGCACGTTGGCTAAATATAAGACCGAAGGTTGAGTTCATGTTACGGATCATGTTTTCAGGGAAGACCGTCAAGTTCTTGACGATATTTCCAAAACGGTTAAGCATGTAGTCAATCAAAATGGTCGTATCTGGTGTGATGATGCGCTCAGCTGATGAGTGAGAGATGTCACGTTCGTGCCAGAGAGCCACGTTCTCATAAGCCGTAATCATGTGACCACGGATGACACGCGCAAGACCTGTCATGTTCTCAGAACCGATAGGGTTGCGTTTGTGAGGCATTGCCGAAGAACCCTTTTGCCCCTTAGCAAAGAACTCTTCCACTTCACGTTGCTCAGACTTTTGCAGACCACGGATCTCCGTTGCCATACGCTCGATAGAAGTTGCGATGCTAGCAAGAACTGCGAAGTACTCAGCGTGGAGGTCACGAGGAAGGACTTGTGTAGAGATTTCTTGAGCACGGATACCAAGCTTGTCGCAGACGTATTTTTCAACGAATGGGGGGATGTTGGCAAAGTTCCCAACCGCACCAGAAATCTTACCAGCTTCCACACCAGCAGCCGCATGCTCGAAACGCTCGATGTTGCGCTTCATTTCGCTGTACCAAGTGGCCAATTTAAGTCCAAATGTTGTCAGCTCAGCGTGCACACCGTGGGTACGACCCATCATGATGGTAAACTTGTGCTCCTTAGCCTTATCAGCGATGATGTTGGTGAAATTTTCAAGGTCACGACGGATGATGTCATTGGCCTGCTTGTAGAGGTAACCGTAGGCTGTGTCCACCACATCAGTAGACGTCAAGCCATAGTGAACCCACTTGCGCTCTTCACCAAGCGTCTCAGAAACCGCACGTGTGAAGGCAACCACATCGTGACGAGTCTCTTGCTCGATTTCCAAAATACGGTCGATGTCAAAGTCAGCCTTCTCACGAATCAAAGCCACATCTTCCTTAGGGATTTCCCCCAACTCAGCCCATGCCTCGTCAGCCAAGATTTCCACCTCAAGCCAAGCACGGTATTTATTTTCTTCACTCCAAATGTTCGCCATCTCAGGACGAGAGTAACGGTTGATCATTGTTTTGCTCCTTAATAATTATTTTTTGTATAATCTCAGCATTCTTCGTATCCTCTAATTCCACATAGGCTTGTCTCAACATCTCTAAATCTTGAATGTCTAGGTATATAAATACCCTCCGAAAAGCATCAATTGATTCTTTATATTTATCAGAACGAAATGATATAATAGCATATTCTATATATATTTGAGGTATTACAATCTCCTGATCAGGAATTTCTACTATCTCTTTTACTTTTTTATATAGAGCATCCATATCATTCAGCCACGATTCATCAAATTCCATAAAGTATTTATAAGATTCTACTATATGCTTGTAACTCTTAAAATCTCTCTTAGAATATACATTATATACTTCCAAAAATTCTTCTTCTAATTTTAGTCTACTTCGTATAATTAACTGTCTTACAATTTCTTCTTCCCCTAATTCGACTTTTTCAATGTATTGCACTGGAATCAAATTAGATATTAACTGAGAGTTTTTTATATCATCATGATCATTATAATAAAGTATACTTTTAGAAACAATAAGATCCTTCGCCTCCTTTGATAGAGAAATAATTCTATCCAGAGCGAAAAAAATATTAAATAACAAAAGAGGTATCTTTAAGACATCAGACTCTGTTTTAAAATTTGCAATTACCAATGCAATAAAGAAAATTAGATAAACAATAGATTTTTTGAAGAGTTGTACTTCGCTACTAGAACTACCTTGATACATCCACATTATTAATGTCAAAGCCCCAAATAATGCTCCACCTAACAAGTCATTTAAAGGAATAATATGCTGGATTGCGTAGGAATAAAATACAGAACCAATTAATATAGCTATCATCGCAACAAATTGATATCTCTTTTTTTTTATCTGTTTTTTATTATATAAGTTTATTATTTCTTCAAGATAATTCAAATTTTGTATTATTCTATAATAACCTAATCCCCCAATAGGATAAAAGAATTGCATAGGTATAAAAAGACCTATTAATAAAAGTGCAAAAAATTTCAATTTATAAAACAATATAAGGAAAATTGATAGTACTACTAAAACAATTAACTTTATAATAAAAATATGTTTTGATTTGTAAAAAATATAGAAAGCTATTGTTATTAATATAATCAGTAATATCAGTGGAACAATATACCCTAAAGCATCATCAATTGTCCCAACAATATATATCAATGACGTTCCGGATAAAAAAGTAGCTACAATAAATAAAATTGAAAGGATGTCTCGCTGTCTATTGTCTTTGGAAGCTTGACTTATTATCGGTAGTACATATGTATTTATAAATTTTAGATTATTCACGAATCCTCCCCAAAAACTCCTCCACCTCATCCGGAACATCACTAAACAAAGTCACGTGTCCCATTTTGCGGTTGTGCTTCGCTTCTATTTTACCATACATGTGAAGGTGGGCGCTTGGATTTTCTGCGACATATTTTTCAGCAGTCTCGACGTGTTGGCCGAGAACATTGAGCATAACAGCCGGCGCATGCAGTTTGATAGCTGGCAATGGTGCTCCCAGAACACCAAGAATATGGGTGTCAAACTGGGAAAAGTCGCAGGCTTCGATAGAATAGTGCCCAGAATTGTGTGGGCGTGGGGCAATCTCATTGACAATGATGTCATCAGCCGTCGCAAACATTTCCACGCAGAGAGTTCCAGAGAGGCTCAGTTGTTCAGCGATTCGCACTGCCATGGCTTTGGCTTTATTTGCTAGACTTTCTGAAATGCGAGCTGGTACGATAGTTTTAGAGAGGATGTTGTTACGGTGGATATTTTCCTGAACTGGAAAAACCGTCACATCCTTGCCATTTCCTGACACAATGACAGAAATTTCAAGATCAAAGCTGACGAATTCTTCCAAGACACAGTCTGCTGAATCAGCCAGTGCATAGGCTTCTTCCAAATCTGCTGCCGAGCGAATGACTTTCTGACCATGGCCATCATAGCCACCAGTCGCAGTCTTGAGGACATAGTTTTTCGACAGGTCGATATCTACCAAGTCTTGGCTTTTGGTCACAACCTTGTAAGGTGCCACCGTTACTTGAGCCTTATTTGAGAGAAAGTCCTTTTCAAAGATGCGATTTTGGGAAATGCGGAGCAGGTCGGTCCCTTGAGGGAGCTGTCCATCCTTAATGACAGCATCCAAACCGTCAGCATCGACATTCTCAAATTCATAGGTGAGGACATCGCAACGCTCAGCCAACTGACGAAGGGCATCCACATCGTCGTAAGGCGCCACGATGATTTCCGCCACACGAGAAGCTGGACAATCCGCCGCAGGATCTAGCGCGATAACTTTGTGCCCCATGTAGATAGCAGAAATGGCCATCATCTGACCAAGCTGACCGCCACCGATAATTCCGATTGTTTTAGATGAGCTCATTGCTAGACTCCTCTGCGATTTTTCCTTGTTCTTCTGCAAAATCTGCCAAAGCTGTCGCGATAGCCTGATCCTCTACTGACAGGAGACGGAGGGCAAAGAGGGCTGCGTTGGTCGCCCCTGCCTCACCGATAGCCATTGTCGCAACAGGCACACCGCCCGGCATCTGTACGATAGAGTAGAGTGAGTCCACACCACTAAGAACACGTGATTTGACTGGTACACCAATGACTGGAAGGGTTGTTTTGGCTGCTACCATACCTGGCAAATGGGCTGCGCCTCCAGCGCCTGCGATGATGACCTTAATCCCACGGCTACGTGCTTCCTCGGCATGTTTGAACATGAGATCAGGTGTACGGTGGGCAGAAACAACTTTCTTTTCGTAGGCCACGCCGAAGCGGTCTAGGACTTCTGCTGTTTTTTGCATGGTTTCCCAGTCGGATTTTGAGCCCATGATGATGGAAATTACTGGTTTAATCATAATTTTTCCTTTTCTTCCTTTCAACAATCACCTTAGGTTGTGAGGGACGGCAGCAGCCACCAAAGGTGTCTCATGCCTAAATCGGAAGCCCAAGGTCTTCCGATTTCCCCGAACGATTGGCTTACAATCCAATCGTTCTTTCACAACGGCGGTGATTGCTCTATATTAGCTCGCTAATGCTCGCAAGTCAAACGACCATTATCGTATCTGGCGACTTCGTCGCGTTATTCTTATATCTTTACTTAATTGCCTTGCTTCCGATATCTGTTCGGTAGAAGAGCCCTTCTGTTTTTTGTTGGGCGAGTTCTTGGTAGATGGTTTCTTGGGCTTCTTTGACGGTATCTGCTGTGGTGACGAGCATATAGACACGGCCACCGTTTGAGAGCAGCGCTCTGCTATTTTCCGCAAACTTAGCTCCAGCATAGTAGGTGATAATGTCGCCTTCGGTCTTGGATGGAAGCTTAACACCTTTTTCATAGTCTAGCGGGTAGCCCTGGGATGCGACAACCACACCCAGAGTCACACCCTTGTCCGTCCACGTGATGTTCGGATCCTTGCCATCAAGAATATCCGTGATATTTTGCGCAAAGTCAGATGTCAAGCGAGGCAGGATAATCTGTGTTTCGGGATCACCAAAACGAGCGTTGAACTCTATAACCTTCGGACCGTCAGCAGTCAAAATAAGTCCCGCGTAGAGGACACCAAGATACGGACGACCTTCTTTGATCATCCCTTCAAGAACTGGCTTGACAATAGTCTCAACCGCTGTGTCAACCACGCTCTGTGGCAAGTGAGGAACTGGCGCATAGGCACCCATCCCGCCAGTGTTAGGGCCCTTGTCGCCATCGTAAGCACGTTTGTGGTCCTGAGCCGTTGGCATGATGTAGAACTTGTCCCCATTGACAAAGGCAAAGAGAGAGAACTCTTCTCCGTCAAGAAATTCCTCGATGACCACACGCGCACCTGAATCTCCGAATTTATTGTCTAAGAGCATCTCATGAGCGGCTTCTACTGCTTGCTCGACTGTCTCGGCAACGACGACACCTTTCCCAAGTGCCAATCCATCTGCCTTGACGACGATAGGAGCGCCTTTCTCCTCGATATAAGCCTTGGCCTCCTCGAAATCTGAAAATGTGCCATAGGCTGCTGTCGGAACTTCATATTTGACCATGATTTCCTTAGCAAAATCCTTGGACCACTCCAGCTCCGCTGCCAATCTTGTTGGACCAAAGGCTTTGAGACCAGCTTGGTTAAAATCATCCACAATTCCAGCAGCAAGGGCATCATCTGGCCCGATGAAGGTCCAAGCAATATCGTTGGCCTTTGCAAACTCAATTAACTTAGAATGTTCGGAAATAGAGATATTTACCAATTCCAAACCATCCAGAGTCATTCCGTCATTTCCAGGAGCTACAAAAACTTTTTCAACGTCTTTTGACTCAAGTAACTTCTTAGCAATCGCATGTTCACGACCACCCGAACCGACAACTAACAGCTTCATCTTATAACCTCTTTTGCGAATTATTTAATAATATTATATCACAAACGTTCGTTTTAATCTTGTTTCATTTAGTATTTTAAGCCAAAAAAGGAAAGAAACTGTTTTCTTCCCTTTTGTCTTCTTAATGTCTAAAATGTCTCACACCTGTAAAGACCATAGTCAAGCCGTACTTGTCAGCGGCTTCGATAGACTCTTGATCACGCACAGACCCACCTGGTTGGATGATGGCCTTGATTCCTGCTTTGGCGATTTCTTCCACATTATCCGCAAATGGGAAGAAGGCATCGGAAGCAAGCACAGCGCCTTCAAGGCGGTCTTTGGCTTGTTCAATAGCGATGCGAACAGAAGCCACTCGGTTGGTTTGACCTGGCCCAACGCCAAGTGTCATGTGGTCGTTAGTTATGATGATTCCATTTGATTTGACGTACTTGATAGCCTTCCAAGCGAATTCAAGAGCAGTCGCTTCTGTCTCGGTTGGCTGGCGTTTAGTCACCACTTGCCAGTCAGCTGGGCTTTCCTTGACCACGTCTTGGTTTTGCACGAGGAGTCCACCTACCACGCCTGTGTATTCTGCTTCCACTTCGCTTGCCTCTTGAGCGTCAAATGGCAAGGCAAGGATACGCAAGTTTTTCTTTTTATTGGTCAAAATGGCTAGCGCTTCATCCGTATAGCTCGGTGCGATAATGATCTCGAGGAAAACGCCGTGCATCTTCTCAGCAGTCGCAACATCCACCTCACGGTTGAGAACGACGATTCCACCGAAAATTGAGACTGGGTCAGATTCATAAGCATAGTCCCAAGCTGTTTCAATGTCGTCAGCTTGACCGATACCACATGGATTCATATGTTTGAGAGCCACAACGGTTGGACGGTCTTTGAAATCACGAATAATACGAATGGCCGCATCGGCGTCACGGATATTATTGAAGGACAATTCCTTGCCATTTAGCTGTTTCGCTGAAGCAATAGAGTAGTCTGTAGGCAAAGTTTTTTGGTAGAAGTCTGCATCCTGTTGAGGATTTTCTCCGTAACGCATGGATTGTTTGAGGTCATAGGTCAAAGTGAGCTTTTCAGGCTTTACTTCACCCACTTGAGCTGTGAAGTACTCTGCAATCAAGGCATCATAAGCAGCTGTGTGACGGAAAACCTTGGCTGCTAAACGTTGGCGAGTTTCATAAGTCGTTTCACCGTTTGCTGACAATTCGTCAAGAACAACAGCATAATCCGCTGGGTCTACCACAACCGTCACGCTGGCGTGGTTTTTAGCCGCTGAACGAAGCATAGAAGGCCCACCGATATCGATATTTTCAACTGCGTCAGCATACGTCACATCTGGTTTGAGAATCGTTTCCTTGAATGGGTAAAGGTTGACTACAACAAGGTCAATCAATTCAATCTTATTGTCCTTAGCAGCCTCTAGATGGCTGCCAAGATCACGACGAGCAAGGAGCCCACCGTGAATATTTGGATGAAGGGTCTTGACACGACCGTCCATCATTTCTGGGAAACCCGTCACATCATCAATTGCAATGGTCTCCACTCCAGCATTGTCAAGGGCAACTTTGGTACCACCTGTTGAGATAATGTCCCAACCGAGTTTTTTAAGTTCTTGGGCAAATTCAACAATGCCCGCTTTGTCTGAGACGCTGATTAAGGCGCGTTTAGTCATGTTTTTTCCTTTCATTCCTAGTTTATATATCTAAAAATTGTTGACGAACTTCATCTGAATCAACTTTTTGAAACATTTTTAAAAAATTTATATAATTATCTGTAGATTCTGTGGGAATTTCAATTTTAAATCGTCTTGTTTCCATATGTTCTTCAGAAATCTTATTCAATCCCCAACTTGATAATAAATTTATAAGTTCATCAGCAATGCGAATATCTCTTTCACGAATTTCATCAAGTTTCCAATCACTTTTATCCTTAGCTAAATCTTGTACCAATGTAATTGATGATTTTTGATAACTTTCTTTCTTCTTAGCAAAATATCCGTTACTAGCAATAATATTCAGTTTCTTCTCAAAAGGTATCTTATTACCAATATGTTCTATCAAATCCCTAACTTCTCTTTCGGAATTATCTGGAAAGAAACTATTTTGCCACTTTTGAGGTAAAATATGCTCTATTTCCCATTTTTCTGGCAATAATTCTTCTTGTTTTTGATAAGCCAGTACCTTTAGAAGCATCCGAACCGTATTTCGATGTGCATTCTTTACTTTTTCTTTGAATTCTTCTTCATCAACTAAAGAGAAATCAAATTTAGGTGTTTTAGATTGATAAACTGAGGCATTCAAATTTAAAATACTACGCTTAACTGCGTTTATTGTTGGAGTAACTACGTACCTTGCTGACAAAACTGCAAATAAATTTCTTAAAAAGTTCAAAAAATCTGACTCAAAATTTTCAGAGTTTTTGTAACGTAAATAATATATTACTACAGGATACTTCCAAAATTCATTCGGATAAGAGGATAGAGAATCCAGTACTTTAAGAATTTCTTTATTCTCTGACCAATTCTCGCCTTCCACAACTATCCTATTATTAATAACTGTCCATAAACCTACTAGTAAACGAAGATTCGTCAATAAGTCACTTTGATATAATTTTTCAAATTGATTCTGAGAATAGTATTTTCTAATACCTGGAGTTGTAGTATTCCTATCATTCTCTTTAGCTCTCAGATAAAACATATAGTAATAAAACAACTTTTGAATACTCTCATTTGCATTTGATGCGGATTCATCAATCAGTTTCCACTCCTCAATAAAATCCTTTTTCTGACTATTGTCTATATAGTTATATATCTTAGCCTTAAAAATATCTGCATCAGATAAAGCTAGTCCTCTATCATTTAGTGTAGAAAATATTGTCAGCGCAGTATCCTGTGAATCAGCAGTAATAGGAAGCAAAATAGCCCTATTTAAAACATTTTGAATAAACCAGTAGAACAATTCTGGTTCTTTACTTGCATAATCTTCAATTAACTCCACAAATAACTTATAGTTTTCAGAATAAGTGTCTTTTCTTCCTTTTTCTGTTTCTCCCGTAACTAATATATTTGTAAAAATATTATTTTCTTCTTCACCAACAACTCTTGAAACTATTAAAACTTTTTCAAAATCAACTTCTGCTGTAAGTTCATCTTGTTCCCACATTGCTGCTTCAATCTGTCGCATAAAATTCTTTGACTGAAGGGTTTCACTCATAGAACTCAATTTAGAATATAGAGCTCTTAGAAGCAAAAATAAAGAAGTAATACGTTGCTGACCATCTATAATTTCTTGTTCGTTCTCATCATTCTCATATGCTACAATAGTGCCTAAAAAGTATGTACTATCTTTTTCTTCACCACTGGTATACTCAACTAAGTCATCAAATAGAGTCTGAATCTGATCAGTTGTCCATGCATATGGTCTCTGATATTCTGGAATAGCGAATTTCTTATTTTTTCCTGATCCAAGCAATTCCTTTACAGTCTGTTTATTAACCTCTATAGTTGTTGCCATATTTAATACTTCCTCTCCACTCCCAAGCTATCCAGCACCTCTGGATACAACTTGTACTCCGCCTCATGAATGCGAGTTTCGAAAGTATCAAGAGTATCCCCTTCAAGGCGAGGCACACGGACTTGTTTGATGACCTTGCCAGTATCAACGCCCGAGTCCACCCAGTGAATGGTCACACCAGACTGCTCAACACCAACATTCCAAGCATCCTCAATACCATGAGTACCTGGAAATTCTGGCAGGTAAGCGGGGTGAATATTGATGATACGGCCTTCATAGGCTGCTAGCAAGGTTGGACCGACGATTTTCATATAGCCTGCTAGACAAACCAAGTCGATTTGGTGCTCATCCAAAAGCTCGACGATGGTCCTTTCGTAATCTGCCTTACTCTCAAATTCCTTGAGCTCAAAAGCATAGGAAGGAACTCCAAGCTTTTCTGCACGTTCAAGAACGTAGGCATCCCGGTGATCTGAAAAGACAAATTCTACCGGAAATTGTTCTGCAATCACCTGAAAGTTTGAGCCATTACCAGAGGCAAAAACCGCTATTTTTTTCATTTGATGATGACACTTTCGTTTTCTTTCTTGACGATGCGACCAATTTCATAGACTGGTTCATCCAGCAATTCTTTGACACGATCTACATTTTCAGGGTTAACTGCTAGCATAAGCCCCACACCCATATTGAAGATTTCAAACATTTCTTCGTGTTTGATCTGACCGTATTTTTCAAGGGCTTTGAAAATCGGAAGGACTGGAACCTTGCTTTCCTCAATCTCAGCAGCTAGGTCATCCGCAAACATACGAGGGATATTTTCGATAAATCCACCACCAGTGATGTGGGCAATTCCATTGACCAATTCTTCTTTGATGAGTGGTAAAACTGCTTTGACATAGATACGAGTTGGTTCCAAAAGGACGTCTTTGAGTTTCTTACCTTCCAATTCTGGCAAGATTTCTTCACCTGTGTAATCCGCAAAGACACGACGGACGAGCGAGTAACCATTTGAGTGGATTCCACTTGAAGCAAGTCCGAGAAGGACGTCTCCCTCTGCTACTTTTGAACCGTCAATGATTTGAGATTTTTCTGCAACACCAACAGCAAAGCCAGCCAAGTCATAGTCGTCTTCGCCATACATACCAGGCATTTCAGCAGTTTCCCCACCGATGAGGGCTGCACCTGCTTGTACACAACCTTCAGCCACACCAGCAACCACTTGTTCTAGCTTAGCTGGTTCATTTTTCCCAGTTGCGACATAGTCAAGGAAGTAAAGGGGCTCAGCACCTGCAGCGATGATATCGTTGACACACATAGCCACACAGTCTTGACCTATGGTATCGTGTTTGTTGTATTTGATAGCAAGCATGAGCTTGGTTCCAACACCGTCAGTTCCTGAGATCAAAACAGGCTCTTTAACACCCGTTTTTGAAAGGTCAAACATGCCACCAAAGCCTCCAAGAGCTCCCATGACACCTGCACGCTCGGTACGAGCGACGTGTTTTTTGATCCGTTCAACAACTTCATAACCCGCTTCAACATCCACACCCGATTGAGCGTATGCATTCTTATTTGTCATTTGTTTTATTCCTTTTCCTTTCCTTCAATGGGAATTTTTATTTGTAAAAACTCGTTTTCTCTTCCAAACTTCTACGATATTCTTCCTCATAGTCGTAGAGAGGAGTTGGGTAGTCACCGTCAAAGTAAGCAACACAGAGACCACCATTCGGTGCATCTGTTTCAATCCCAATAGAGTTAATCAATCCATCAATCGAAAGATAAGTCAGGCTATCCGCACCAATGATTTGGCAAGTTTCTTCAACCGTATGATTGGCCGCAATCAGCTCCTGACGTGTCTGGATATCAATCCCGTAGAAACATGGATAGGCAAGAGCAGGACTCCCAATAGCAACGTGCACTTCTGCTGCTCCCGCTTCTTTCAAAAGCTGGACAATGCGACGTGATGTCGTTCCTCGTACAATGGAGTCATCAATCATGACAACACGTTTGCCTTTTACGACACCAGAAACGGCAGACAGCTTCATCCGCACACCTTGTTCCCGCAATTCTTGAGTCGGCTGGATAAATGTACGTTGCGTATATTGGTTTTTGATCAGACCCATTTCATTTGGAAGACCTGATTCTTCGGCAAAGCCCATAGCTGCGCTGAGAGAGGAATTTGGCACCCCAACTACGATATCCGCTTCGTGCTTGAACTCACGTGCCAATTGAGCTCCCATTCGCTTACGAGCTGTATGGACATTGACACCATGGATATTGGAGTCAGGACGGGCAAAGTAGATATACTCCATCGAACAGATTGCCAGCTGAGTATCGTTTGTATAGCTGTCATACTGGATGCCATTTTCATCAATAATAACAATCTCGCCTGGTTTCACATCGCGAATCCACTCAGCACCGATGACTTCAAAGGCGCAGGTTTCAGAGGAAACCACAACTGCTCCATTGGCCATTTTCCCGATTGACAGAGGACGGAAGCCGTTTGGATCAAGCGCTGCAATTAGCTTATCTTCAAACATCAAGAGATAAGCAAAACCACCTTTAACAAGACTGAGCGCTTCCTTGATTTTCCCCATCAGGTTTGGATTGTGGCTACGACGAATCAAGTGAGCCAAGATTTCTGAATCAGAAGTCGAGCTAAAGATTGCTCCTCTTTGTTCCAATTCTTGTTTGAGTGATTCTGCATTGGTCAAATTCCCGTTATGAGCCAAACCAAACTGCATATCGTGAAAACGGAAGAGGAAAGGTTGGATATTGTCTACAGAAGCTTCTCCCGCAGTCGCATAGCGCACGTGTCCAATTGCTCCAGTCCCTGTCAATTTATCCAAATTAGCAGGATTTTTGAAGACTTCTGATAAAAGCCCCATATCACGATGACGCTTCAATTGTCCATGGTCATTGGAGAGGATCCCTGCCCCCTCCTGACCACGGTGCTGAAGGCTATGGAGTCCAAAATAGGTCAATTTAGCAGCATCCGGGTGACCCCAAATACCGAAAACACCACATTCTTCATTAAGAGATTTTACTTCGTATGTCATTTTATATACCTTTTATTTCCCAGTAAAATATTTAACCGCTGATGCAAAGAGGTGCTGGTCTTTATTTCCTGGAATATTTTGGAAGAGACCATCTTCGAAACGTTCTGAGTGCCCCATCTTACCAATGATTTGACCGTTCTTGCTAGTGATCCCTTCAATAGCATGGACAGAACCATTTGGATTGTATTTAGAATCCATGCTAGGTTTACCTTCAAAGTCAACGTATTGGCTAAAGATTTGACCATTGTCACGAAGCTCTGCAAATTCTTCAGCTGTCACGACAAATTTCCCTTCACCGTGTGATACTGGAATAGCATGGATGTCACCAACTTCCACTCCAGCAAGCCATGGTGAGTTCGTGTTGGCAATACGTGTTTCTACCATCTTAGCCACGTGTTGGTTGGCATCATTGTAGAAGAGGGTTGGACTGGTACTGCTTGCATCTTCAAAGTTACCGTATGGAAGGAGACCTGATTTGACAAGAGCTTGGAATCCATTACAGATACCGATGATTAAACCACCACGTTCGATGAAGCTATCAATAGCAGCACGAACTTTTTTATTGAGCAAGATATTAACGATAAATTTAGCTGATCCATCTGGTTCATCCGCTGCTGAGAAGCCACCTGCAAAGAAGATAATGTTAGCTTTTTCGATATTGTCAACCATGGTGTCAACCGACTTGACAATTGCTTCTTCATTCAGTGTGACAAATGGTACCAAGTTAACTCTTGCACCTTCTTTTTCAAAAGCCTTAGCGGAGTCGTACTCAGAGTTAGTACCTGGGAATACTGGGATGTAAACCACTGGTATCTCAACTCTTTCTTTAGCTTTGATAACAGCATCTGAAGCCACTGCAGGTACTTCTTCCAGTTCAGTAGCCTGTTCAAATTCAGTTGGGTAAACTTCTTCCAGTTTGCCTTGGAAGGCACTGTCAAGTTTATGTCCATCAAGCGTTACACCATTGACAGCAAGTGTAAAGTCAGCTACTGTTTGTCCAATCTTGGCAACACCTGCAATCTCTTCCGGAGATGTGAAGACGAATCCACCCAATTGAGCTGTCAAGGCAGTCTCAAGATTTTCAAGGGTTACAGTGGCACCGATATGGTTACCAAATGTTGCAAGTGCAAGAGCTTCAAGGACACCACCATATTTGACAGCTGATGCAGATGTCACTTTGTGATTAGCTTGGATAGCTTCAAACTGAGCAAAGTTAGACTTGATGAGATCAAAATCAATCTCTTGGGCTAAAGTTTGACCTGGGATGTAGTAGATGTTTTCACCAGCAGTCTTGAACTCTGGAGAGAGTACCTTCCGGCTATCTGCTGTTGTCACCCCAAAGGCGACCAAGGTTGGTGGTACTGTCAATTCTTCAAAAGTACCAGACATAGAGTCCTTACCACCAATAGATGGCAACCCAAGTTGAATCTGAGCTTCAATGGATCCAAGAAGAGCAGCTACGGGTTGGCCAAAACGCTCTGCTTGTTTATCCATACGCTCGAAGTATTCTTGATAAGAGAAACGAGCCTTAGACCAGTTTGCACCAGCAGCAACCAAGCGAGCGGTTGCTTCGATGACCGCATAAGCAGCACCATGATATGGAGACCATTCGGCTACATAAGGGTTGAATCCTTGCGCCATGACAGAAGCAGTATGAGTCACGCCATGTTGGACTGGCAATTTCTGTACAGAAGCTTCCGTTGGTGTGATTTGGTAGCGACCACCAAGTGGGTGATTGACTGTTGAACGACCAACCGAGCTATCAAAGATAGTTTGTAATCCTTTTTGACTTGCATGGTTAAGGTCAGCCAAAACTTCAAGCGTATCTGCCTCAAGGGTTTCAGCAGATGTTTGGCGTTCTTCTGGAAGCTTGACATCCTTGTCAACCACCTTAGCATCTACGACTACCCGTACACCATTTGTATCAAGGAAACGACGTTCCAAATCAACAATTGTCTCACCATTCCAGTGCATGACAAGATTTGGTTTTTCAGTCACTGTTGCAACGACAACTGCATCAATATTTTCTTTATTACATGCAGCAACGAAGGCATCTACGTCTTCAGGACACACCACAACTGCCATCCGTTCTTGAGATTCAGAGATAGCAATCTCTGTGCCGTTCAAACCTTGGTATTTCAATGGCACTTTGTCTAGATCAATTTCAAGACCATCTGCCAATTCACCAATAGCCACACAGACACCACCAGCTCCAAAGTCATTTGATTTCTTGATCAGACGGGTAACATCCCCATTACGGAAAAGACGTTGAATCTTACGTTCTTCGATGGCATTCCCTTTTTGAACCTCAGCACCAGCTGTTTCAACAGATTCAACCGTTTGAACTTTAGAAGAACCTGTCGCACCACCGACACCGTCACGTCCAGTCTTCCCACCGAGCAAGATAATCACATCACCATCTTCAGGTTTTTCACGAACTACATTTTCCTTAGGAGCTGCACCGACAACAGCACCTAGCTCCATACGCTTAGCAACGAAACCTGGGTGGAAGTATTCGCGAACATAGGTTGTTGCAAGACCAATTTGGTTCCCATATGAAGAATAACCGTGAGCCGCTGTTTTAGAAATGACTTGTTGTGGCAATTTACCAGCACGTGTTTCTGATATGGGAGCTGTAATATCACCAGCACCTGAGATACGCATAGCTTGATAAACGTAGGAGCGACCTGACAATGGGTCACGAATGGCACCACCGATACAAGTAGCTGCCCCACCAAATGGTTCAATTTCCGTTGGGTGGTTATGGGTTTCATTCTTGAACATGAGGAGCCATGGTTCTTTGACACCATTGACATCTACTTCAATTTCAACGGAGCAGGCATTGATTTCATCAGACACTTCCATGTCATCCAAACGACCATTGGCACGCTCATAACGACCAAAAATAGTCGCCATATCCATCAAGGTTTGAGGTTTCTCGGTACGTCCCAACTCATCACGCATGGCGATATATTTGTCATAAGTCGCTTGCAATTGTTTTTGGAATTTAGAAGCTGAGAAGTCGATATTCTTCAACTCAGTCTCGAAAGTTGTGTGACGGCAGTGGTCAGACCAGTAAGTATCCAAAACCTTAAGCTCAGTCTCAGTTGGCACACGTCCAATGGACTTGAAGTAATCTTGGATGAAGAGAAGGTCATCCACTTCCATGGCCAATCCTTGCTCTGCCTTATACCGAGCAAAATCTTCCGCTGTATAAGTTTCAAAGAAATCCAAATTTGGAATGGTCTTGTCGGACTCAGAGAAATCTTGTTTGGCAATGCCAAGAGTGATATCTTTGAAACGAGAGTCCACTGGGTTCAAGAGGTAGTTTTTAACAGCTTCTAATTCATTCGCGGCAATATCCTTGTTAACCAAGTACAATTGTGCTGTGTTCACCGTTACATCACTTGAGCTACCAAGCAACAGCAAAGCTTCTTGTGAAGATGCTGCACGTTGGTCAAATTGACCAGGCAAACTTTCGATGGCAAAGAAAGCAACCTTCTCAAGGTCAGCCTTAACTGTAGCTTCATCCAAAACAGTATCTGTCACTTGCTCAGAAAAGATGTGTTTTTCCGCACGCGCAAACAAATCCTCTGCCAAATTAAAGACATCGTAAACCTGTACAATACGAAGGTCCTTCAAGGTTTTTAACTGAAGATTATGCTGTAGTTCCTTTACTAAAGAGTCAGATTTCACACGAAAATCAGCTTTTTTCTCAACGAAAATACGTTTATCCATTTTAGTTCCTTTATCTATTTCTACTTAAAGACTGTAGTGACGACCAAGTAAAACTTTACTTCAAGCCCTTCAACTTCTCCAAGACAACCTTATAAACGTCTGTCAGACTACCCAAGTCTCTACGGAAAACATCCTTGTCCATATGATGACCTTCAGCATCCCAAAGACGACAATTATCTGGTGAAAATTCATCTGCCAAGATAATCTTACCATCCTTATCAAAACCAAATTCCAATTTGAAGTCAATCAAACGAAGACCAATTTGTGCAAACCAATCTTTCAGCAATTCATTGATACGGCGAGTTTCTTCCTTGATATAAGCAATTTGCTCATCGTTGGCAATATCCAAAAACTTCACATGCTCATCATTGATAAATGGATCATCCAAATCATCGTTTTTGTAGTAAAATTCAACGATTGGAGTTTTCAAGTCCAAACCTTCTTCAACACCGAAACGTTTTGAGAAAGAACCCGCAGTCACGTTACGAAGAACAACTTCTAAAGGAATAATAGTCACTTTCTTGTTGAGTTGTTCTGTATCGGAGATACGTTCGATAAAGTGAGTAGCCACACCCGCAGCATTCAATTTTTCAAAAATAAGAGACGAAATCTGATTATTCAGCACACCTTTACCCTCAATGGTCTCTTTGCGAGCTCCATTCAGCATAGTTGCCTGGTCCTTGTAGACCGACTTAATCACATTTTCGTCTTCTGTAGTATAGATATCTTTAGCTTTTCCCGTATAAATAAGTTTACTGGACATTTTATCATTCGCCTTTCGTATTACTTTGCCTCATTCTAACACAAAAACAAGCAAAAATCAAATATTTTGCGAACGAAAACGTATTCTCCCTTTGAGTTTGATAAGAATTGTAAATCCTTTTAGAATTACAGTTTTAAAATATTATTTAAAAAAGTGAACCTTATTCCCTATTCAAAAAATCATCCAAATAATAGCGTAAATAACTTTTCTTGCCTGTGATTATTTGTAAGTTGCCTTCTAAACCATACCTAAGATTTTCAGCTTGTTCTCGAGTTATTTTTGTTTCCGCTTCTATTTTAAAGAAATTTCCTTGGTCAGTTTTGGTTGCAATTGTATCAATACTAGTGATAGTAGAAACAAGTCTCACTTGATCATTGGTGGCATTAGTCGTGGTAAAGCGCACAAAATCTCCAATCTTGATTCCCACAATATCTTTTGAACTAAGATAGGCCGTCAATTTTGCTCTTCCTTCTCTATCTAATAGTGGATATAATTTAGCAAGTAATGTTCCTTCTGTGACTACCGCAGATTGATTCCTTTCAGGATTGAGATAAAGAACTCCGTCCTCCTTGGCTCTTATTGTTCCTCTTTCGAGTAAACTAGTTTGGCTTTTTTCCCCTATTTTTACTTCTAAATCATCTTGTTCAAAATCTATCTGCTCTTGTACAGTCGAAGAATTCTGAGAAGAAAGACCTATATTTTCCCGTGTAACACCATTCTTAAGATTACTTGTTTTACTTTGATAGTCTCTAAAATTCTCCAACTGACTAGCATTGGTTTCATCCTGAAGTACATCACCTAATTCCTGATACTGAACAAGTAAATCTCCTTGTTGCACCTGTTTGTTCTCTTCTAGATAATTAATTACCATCCGCCGATTACTACTTGACTGGATATTAGCAATGATACGACTAGGTTCAACTGTAGCTTTCGAAGATAAACTTATTTCCTTTTCTGCAAACATTGCAAATCCAAACATAAACACTACCAAAAGTGACATAGGAAAAATCACTCGACTGGAAAAATTATGATAACGTCGATTATAAAATTCCGCACTTTCTAAAAATTCAAGGTACATTCTTTCTCCTTTCTAACAGTTAACTAAATGAGCATAAAAACTATTTCGAGCAAGCAAGTCAGCATGATTGCCTTCTTCTACAATCTTACCTCGATCCAAAACAACAACTTTCTCCACCCGTTCAGCAATAGTCAAACGATGAGCGATGAAAATCAAGGTCTTATCTAGATTCATGAGATTGTCCACTATCCGTTTCTCTGTTAAGATATCTAGACTACTCGTCGCCTCATCCAGAATCAAGATAGGGGCATCTGTCAAGAGAGCACGCGCCAACGCAATCCTCTGGCGTTGACCACCAGAGATTCCTGTCCCATCAGAAGTCAATTCTGTCTGGTAATTCAAGGGCATACGCTCAATATCTTCACGAATTTCTGCTAGCTCAACTGCACGTAGTATATCCTCCTGAGTCGTACCCTCCTTGGCTCCAAGGAGAAGATTTTCTAAAATTGTCCCATTAAATACATAAGGTTGTTGAGGTAAATAGTTGATATGTTTGCGCAGAGACTTTTTATCAATCTGATTTAAATTCATACCTCCCAGTCTGATTTCTCCCTGACTTGGGTTGAAAAAATTAACCATCATCTTAGCCAAGGTCGACTTCCCTGATCCTGAAACTCCTACAAGAGCTATTTTAGAGCCATCTTTGATGTTCAAATTGATATCCGATAAGATATCTTGACCATAGTCATACTTGTAGTGAATTCCCTTAAAAGTCATATCTCCTTGAACCATACTCAAATCCTCTACCATTTTCTGTCCTTCAAACTCAGAGTTGACCCGATACACCTCGTTGAGACGACTATTAGCAACTTGAGCTGTTTGGAGCTTACTCTGAAGGTTGATGATGTTTTCTAGAGGATTGGTGAAATAATAAAGAAGTGTATTATACGTAATCAACTGGCCCAAACTCATCTTCCCATCCATAACGAAATTAGCACCCATCCATAATACGCAGACATTTAGCAACAGTTGAACAAATTTTTTAAGAGCTTTTTGCTGACTTTCTGCTCTGCTATAAGTAAAGGATCTTTTCAGATAGTCCACAAATTCCCTATCAAGCTTTTGGTAGCGTGTTTTTTCGCTAGCTAAGGATTTAATCGTTTCAATACCATTAATATCCTCTATAATAGAAGATGATAGGGTTGCATTTGCTTCCATGGTATCCCGATTCATCTTTTCAAAAGGTTTCATAAAAGCAATAATAATCACAGCATAAATAGGAAGCCCCAATAAGCTCATGAAAAAGAGATTACTATTTTGCAAAAACAAAATTATGGAAATCATCAACATCATAGATATATCCAAAAAAATTGAAATAATGGTTGAAGCCAAGGCATCTATGATACTATTAGCATCTGTAAATCGTGACACGATTTCCCCCGTCCGTCGAGTCACAAAAAAAGACATAGGTAGATTAAAAATATGTTTGATATAAGATAAAATAACATCAATCGATAGACGTTGCCCAAGGATAATTAAAAGGTAATCTTGAGCAAAAGACAAAATCTGTTGAAGAGCATAAACGATAACAAGGCATATAGAAATAATACTTAGGGTCGAAGATGTCTGATTCGGTACATAGGTATCAATAATAGATTGTAGATAGTATGAACCAACGATGTTAATCAAGGTTACTAGAACGGTCGCTAATATGATATTGGTGATTAAACCTTTCTGATTTATCAAAATAGGCAGAAAAGAAGTCAAACCCTGATTCTTGTCCTTATGTGGCTGATAATTTGGGGAGGGAGCCACAAAGATAGTTGTCCCTGTCCATTCTTCTTCAAATCTTTCACGCGATAGTTTGGTCAATCTAACCTCTGGATCTGGGTCAGCTATATGGATATTCTGCTTATCCATCCCTGTCACTACATAATAATGATATAATTCTTTGTCCTTAAGCACGTGAACCACAAAAGGAAAGATTAAATTTGGAGAATCAAATAAAGTCATGTCTGCTTGAATGGCTTGTGGCTCAAAACCTAATGTTTCCGCAGCCTTCACCAGACCCAAAGCTGTCGTCCCATTTATAGTCGTTTTGGCTAATTCACGCAGACGTGCTAATGAATAATGGCTTCCAAAACAGCCAAACACCATGGCCAATGAAGCCACTCCACAGTCCTTCTGATCCATCTGTGAGCGATAGTGTTTTTTTCTGAATTTCATATTCTTATCCTTTTCTTAACAACCTAATTAAAAGTTCTGTAAGATTATTTTAGCCAAACAAAATAAGAAATTGATAACTCTTTCTAAAAAAACAGTATCTACACCCAAATAGCACTTTTAAAAGTTTAAGCAAGCATATGGATTTTATAATTCGTTAAAATAAATATTCCACACAATCAAAAAAGCAACATGCAAGACATGTTGCTTTTTCTTATATTCTATTTTTGATAATTTCTAATACGTCTGCGACACTTTGGAGGTTGTCAATTTCTTCATCATCGATTTCGATTCCAAACTCATCCTCAATTGTTAGGACAAATTCCATCAAATCTACTGAATCAGCATCTAAATCATCCTTTAAGCTCAAGTTTTCGGTTACGACAAAGTCTTCCCCTTGACGCTCTTGGATGATAGTCACGATACGGTCGAAAATTTGTTGTTCTGTCATATTATTCTCCTTATTCCTCTGAAAATTCACGCGCAGTTTGGGCAACTACATCTGTCTCAAGCATGGTACGAATTTGGCGTATGGTGCTATAGACAGCCTTGGCATCACTTGAACCATGAGTCTTAACCACCGGTGCCTTAACACCAAACAGAACCGCTCCCCCAACATCTGAATAGTTAAGCTGTTTTTTCAAACCTCTGAGATTGTCTTTAAGAAGGAATGCACCTAGTTTGGCTCTAAGACCACCACCTACAATAGCATTTTTAAGCAAACCCATGATACCCATAGCGGTACCTTCAATAGCTTTGAGCACAGCGTTTCCCGTGAAACCATCTGTTACAACTACATCAGCGACTCCATCCATCAAATCACGCGCTTCCACATTACCGATAAAGTTCAAGCACTCATCAGTTGCTAGCAAGTCATAAGCTTCCTTACGAAGTGGGTCTCCCTTGCTGCTCTCTGTCCCGTTATTAAGCAAACCTACACGAGGATTTTCAATTCCACGAACATTTTTGGCATAGAAGGATCCTAGGATTGCATATTGATGAAGGTGATGGGCTGTATTTTCTGCATTGGCACCAAGGTCAAGCATATCAAAGCCTTTCCCATCAACTGTTGGTAAGGTTGACATAAGACCTGGTCGATCGATATTTTTGATACGGCCAACGATAAAGAATCCTGCAGCTAGCAAAGCGCCTGTATTTCCTGCAGAAAGAACAGCATCTGCCTCTCCATCTTTGACAGCCTTGGCCGCCAATATCATGCTGGCGTTTTTCTTCTTACGGATAGCTTTTGTAGGCTCGTCATCAGAATTTATTTTTTCATCTGTATGGATAATGCTGACACGCTCTGCGGCTGTTAGATATTGTTTGATTTTACTTTCGTCTCCATAAAGTTGAATCTCAATATCTGAAAAGTCAGCAAGGGCTTGGTTAACACCCTCAACGATGGCTTGTGGTGCGTAATCACCACCCATTGCATCTACTGCGATTTTTTTCATTTGTTTTCCTCTTTCAGTAGTTGTCCCCAATCTGCTAGGGAATCAATAAACTTCTTTGATTTTAGGTGAATTCCAACATACTCTTCGTAAATCTGGTCCATAAACTTACGCAATTCTTGCTTGATTTCTGACTTAAGAGAAATAGTCTCTAGAGTGTCAAAATCAATAGCCTGAAATTGATTGAGCAGATAAGGAATATTGGGATTTAGATGACATCGTTTCTCATCTTCATGGTAATGCTCTGGACAAAGGCAACCACCATATTTGAAGGAAAAGTCAAAGGCTTGACCCACACGGTGACAAAAAGCACACTCATTAAAATTAAGACTGATTCCAAAACGAGTTAAAATCTGAATTTCAAAAATATTAGTCAAGACTTGATAATCCAGACCATCTTCCATCAGCTCTAAAGTCTTTTGTAAAAAAGCAAATAAGGGAGCATCTTCTTGATTATCCTGCAAACTCGCATCTGCCAAGGCCGCAACATAGGTCGCATAGGCCATAGCAAAGAGGTCGCTATTGATTTTCGGAAAAGTCTTTACCTCATGATAATCTTCTATATAGCTGAGACCATCATCATTGACTTTTAGGAGAAAATGGGCTAAAACTAAAGGTTGAATGACAGGGGCTAGTTTGGATTGGCCAGCGTGTTTCACAAAAAACATACGCTTGCCTGCCTGTTCTGTAAAGATTTTAACAAGCTTATCATCCTCTCGAAAGTTTCGATTGTAAAGTACTAGACCCTGACTCGTAATCGATTGAATCATGCTTCTCTCATGTACTCCTCAAGTCGTTTCATAGCTTCCCTGATCGTTTCCATGCTAGCTGCATAAGATAGGCGAACATAGCCTTCTCCATACTGTCCAAAGGCAGCACCAGGGATAAAAGCAACAGCCTTCTTCTGGGCAAAATCCTTGAGAAAAGCAAAGGAATCTTGATTATAGCCTGCCGGAATCTTAGCAAAGATATAAAAAGCCCCATCTGGTTTGATAATCTCAAAACCAAGGTCAGTCATCTTGTTGATAATATAGTCCCGACGCTGGATATATTCCTTCTTCATGGGTTCTGCATCGTTCTTACCAGCTGTTAAGGCTTCTACTGCAGCATGTTGCGCCATGGTGTTTGCAGCGGTTACCAAATACTGGTGACTCTTAATCAACTGGGCTATAAAGTTTGCTGGTGCAAAGATAAAGCCTAAACGCCAACCTGTCATGGCATGGGATTTAGAAAGACCGTTAATGATAATTGCCTGATCTCTCAACATAGTTCCCAAAGATACATGATTTTCCCCTGTATAGGTCAATTCTGAGTAGACTTCATCACAGACTACGAAAATCTCATACTTGCGTAAAACAGCTGCCAAGGCTTCTAATTGCTCGCGACTATAAGTAATTCCTGTAGGGTTGGCTGGATAGTTGAGAATAACTGCCTTGAGCTTGTCACCTTGCTCTAAAATCGCTTTTTCTAGCATTTCTGGAGTTAAGACAAAACCATTCTCAGTCGTATCAATCTCGACAATCTCTGCACCAACTAGATTAACTATTGGCTCATAGCCAGGATAGGCAGGAGCTGGCAAGAGAACCTTGTCTCCTTCCTCCAAAATAGCTGTCAGAGTGGCTGATAAAGCCTCTGTCGTACCAATTGTGACCAAGATTTCATTCTCTGGATTATAGTCCAACTGGTATTTTTCTTTTACAAAATCACTAGCCGCTTGGCGTAAGGTCAACAAACCGCTCATCCCTGTATAGTAGGATTGGTCTTGGTCGATGGCCCGCTTTGCAGCCTCCTTCACATGATCTGGTGTTTTAAAATCTGGTTCTCCCAAGGTCAATCGCAGGACTCCAGGAATCTCTGAAATCGCCTGATCAAATTGACGAATCAAGGAAACTTGAATCTTATCTAGTTGTTTGTTAAAGCGTTTGGTTAGGTCCATAGATATCCTCCTTGATCAAAGAACATATATCTATTATACTACAAAAGCTCCCTGACCGCAAAATTCCATTTATTTGCAACCTTCTTCTCACTTTCTATTTTACTTTTCTGATGGACAAGATTATAATAAGAAGTGCTTATTTTCGGAGGTTTTTATGTCATTTCTATCAAAAAATTGGGCAGGAATCTTGGCCTGCCTTCTCATTTCTATCATATCCTGGTACCTAGGAGGTTTCTTTCCTGTCATCGGAGCACCTGTCTTTGCGATTTTTGCAGGGATGCTCCTCCATCCTTTTCTCACTTCCTATACACAACTGGAAGCCGGCTTGACTTATAGCTCCAAAAAACTGCTTCAGTATGCCGTTATCTTACTTGGTTTTGGTCTCAATATCTCACAAATTTTCGCAGTTGGAAAATCATCTCTCCCTGTCATCCTCTCTACTATTTCTATTGCTTTGATTGTAGCCTATCTGTTCCAACGCTTTTTTACCCTTGATACAAAGCTAGCTACCTTGATTGGAGTGGGGTCTTCGATCTGTGGTGGTTCTGCCATTGCTGCGACAGCACCCGTTATCCATGCCAAGGAAAAAGAAGTCGCCCAAGCCATTTCCGTTATCTTTTTCTTCAATGTCTTAGCGGCACTCATCTTTCCAACTCTAGGAACCTGGCTTCACCTATCCAACGAAGGCTTTGCCCTCTTTGCAGGAACCGCAGTCAACGATACTTCTTCTGTAACGGCCACAGCCAGCGCATGGGACAGTCTCTACCAGACCAATACCCTTGAGTCTGCAACTATTGTTAAACTCACACGCACCCTTGCCATTATTCCTATCACTCTCTTTCTCTCCTACTGGCAAAGTCGCCAACAAAAAAATAGTCAGGGTTTCCAACTAAAAAAAGTCTTCCCACTTTTTATCCTTTACTTTATCTTAGCCTCTCTCTTAACGACTCTCCTTACCTCTCTCGGTGTGTCCGGTAGTATCTTTACCCCTCTTAAGCAACTCTCCAAATTCCTTATCGTCATGGCTATGAGTGCTATCGGCCTCAAAACCAATCTCATTGGATTAATCAAATCCAGTGGACAAGCCATTCTTCTCGGAGCTCTTTGCTGGATTGCCATCATCCTAACTAGTCTGGGTATGCAAACACTTATTGGTATTTTCTAAGACAAAAGGTAGCCCACAGGCTACCTTTTTATTGTTCAAGAATTAAGCGTGTATGTTCTCTCTTTATGCAACGATTCATCACGATATCATCGCATCCTCCAGCACGCAAGATTTCTTCTGCTTCCAAACTTTCAAGCCCTAGTTGCGCCCAAAAAATCTTAGCATCCGCTTTAAGAAAATCACGCGCTACATCCGGTAGAAATTCACTACGTCGGTAAACATTGACAATGTCTACAGGAAAAGGAATCTCAGCTAAGCTGGCATAAGCCTTTTCTCCCAAGATTTGACCACCTGCAGCCTTGGGATTAACTGGAATAATTTTATAACCACGAGCCTGCATTTCCTTGGTCACTCGATTACTAGTTGTTTCCTCGCGGTCAGACAAGCCCACTACGGCTAAGGTTTTACTAGTCGCTAGATACTGACGGACTACACCATCACTTGGATTGATAAATTCTTGAGTCATAGAAACCCTCCTTTTTCATCAGTATAGCACATTTTGAAAAGGCTTGCAGTCTTTGGCTACAAAAAATTTCCTAGCAGGAGAAAGTCCGCTAGGAAATTCATTTATTCAAGTGAAAAATTAGATTTTTTTCTCGATACTAAATAATGGAGAAAGAGGACGTTTTTCGTGGATACGGATGATCGCATCTGCCAAGAGATGAGCGATAGAAATTTGTTCAATCTTATCAATTAAACGTTCCTCTGGTAGGTAGATAGTATCCAAAACAACCAATTTTTTAATCGCTGATTTTTGGATATTATCCATAGCAGGCCCTGAAAGAACTGGATGCGTACAGCTTGCGTAAACTTCGACAGCACCAGCTTCTGCAAGAGCATCTGCCGCATGACAAATAGTTCCAGCTGTATCGATCATATCGTCAATCAAGATACAAGTCTTGCCTTCTACCTTACCAATGATGTTCATCACTTCACTGGTATTCATCTTGTCCACGCTACGACGTTTATCAATAATGGCAATTGGAGTTTTCAAAAATTCTGCTAGTTTACGAGCACGAGTCACCCCACCATGGTCCGGACTGACAACGACATAGTCGGAACCAACCATGCCACGACGCTCAAAGTAATCTGCAATCAATGGAGCACCCATCAAGTGATCAACCGGAATATCAAAGAATCCCTGAATCTGTGCAGCGTGCAAGTCAATTGTCAACAAACGATCTACACCAGCAACTTCAAGCATATTTGCAACGAGTTTTGCAGTGATTGGCTCACGCGCTCTTGCCTTTCTATCCTGACGTGCATAACCATAATAAGGCATAACAACGTTGACAGATTCTGCACTGGCACGCTTCAGAGCATCTACCATAATCAAAATCTCTAGTAGGTTATCATTTACTGGTGAGCTCGTTGATTGTAGGATAAAGACATGTTTCCCTCGGATAGATTCTTCGATGTTAACTTGAATTTCTCCATCTGAAAATTGACGAACAGTCGATTTCCCTAACTCTATCCCAATCTCTTGCGCCACACGCTCTGCCAATTCTCTATTTGAAGAAAGGGCAAACAGCTTTAAATCAGAAAAAGACATGATTTCCTCCGGTATTTATGTATCACTTGTGTTTGTTGCAACATTTTCCATCTACCATTGTAGCGCTTTTTTCTCAATTTTTCAATAAAAAATAAGACAAGAGTTGACTTTTATACTCTTGTCTTGTGCTATTTTATATTGGTGATATTGAGGATAACATTTGTCAATCTTATCATCCTACTTCACGGCACATTGGAAATTTTCAACTATAAAGTTAGTATACTTCTCTCATACTCCCTGTATCCACATCGTAAACAGCCCCTGAAATAATAACATCTTCAGGAATTAATGGGCATTCTCGCAACAACTTCATATCCTCACGGACACTCTCATCGATGTCTTGAAACGGTAAAAAGTCCTGCCCAGATACATCTACTCCAAATTCACATTTCAAATGTTCTTGGAAATCCTCGTTATTGAAGGTTTGAGCGCCGCAGTCTGTATGATGGAGCACCACAATTTCTCTTGTTCCCATTTGTTGCTGGGAAATCACAAGCGAACGAATCATATCCTCCGTCACTCGACCACCCGCATTCCGTAAAATATGGGCATCTCCAAGAGCTAACCCTAGAGCTGGTGCAACATGTAAACGCGAGTCCATACAAGTTACGATTGCAACCTTTGTCTTTGGTTTAATGGATAAGTGCAAATCTCCATGTAGTTCTACATAAGCTTGATTGGCTTTTAAAAAATTTTCAAAATAGGACATAACAACTCACTTTCTAGTCTGCCAGATAATTTGAACACCAAATTATTTATCTCCTATCTTACCATCTTTTCTTTGTCTTGTCAGTTTTCAGCTTTCATTGAAAAAACTAGAACAGAGATATCCAGCTTCTAGCTTGGGCTTCTGTCCTAGTTTTATGTTTATGATCCTTTTTGGATATACTTATTGAGTGAACCTGCAAAGCTCTGAAGATTGAGACTTTGTACATAGACTTCACCAGTACCTCGGAAAGTATTAACAACCCCTTCACCCGTACCGATAGACTGCCAGAAGCCGTTTTCTAAGTGGATGTCATAGTCCAAAGATTGGCTCCAAGCCACTACATGGGCATTGTCGATCGTTATTTCGTGGTTTTGTAGCTCAATTTTCTTAATCGAACCAAAAGCATTGGCCAAAAGAGTTCCCTGACCTTGGGTAGTCATCACAAA
This sequence comes from Streptococcus sp. Marseille-Q0941, assembly GCF_943736975.1. GTDB lineage: Bacteria > Bacillota > Bacilli > Lactobacillales > Streptococcaceae > Streptococcus. The sequence goes on from NZ_CALSFO010000005.1 coordinate 121,853, forward strand.
AAGACCACCTTGCCCTCCGAACAGAGCTTTTCCAATGGATTGACGTTCCATTGTATAGAAGGCCGTACCATCAAGAGCTAGAAAGGCACCATCATTCAATCGGTACTGCTTTTCACCTAACTCAAGAGCAATCACTTGACCAGGAGTATCTGGTGCTAAAGCAAGATTTCCGTTGTCAGACTCAGCAACAGCTTGAGTGATGAAGGTACTTTCGCCAGAAACCATGGAACGCCCCACAGCTTTGACAAAACGTCCCAAACCAGAACCACTCGCATTAAGCTGGGTGTTGAGGCTGATATTGGGTGTATGGTAGACCATGCTACCACGCTGAATAAAGACGGTTTCTCCTTGATTGAGTGACAACTCTACCAAAGGAAATTGCATGTGACTATCTATAGAAAATTTCATCAGAAATTCCTCCTTGTTTTAATAAATGTTAGCAATAAAATAATGAATCATCTAAAACTGACCATCACTATTAGGAGAATACTTTTTTCAAGACTTCCTGAATAGTCGTTACCCCAATCACCTGAATTTCCTTAGGTGGCTTAATGCCTGTCAAGGAATTCTTTGGTACATAAATCTTGGTAAATCCAAGTTTAGCAGCTTCATTGATGCGCTGTTCGATACGATTGACCCGTCGGATTTCTCCCGTTAAGCCCAATTCTCCCACAAAACATTCTTGGGGATTGGTTGGTTTGTCCTTGTAACTCGAAGCAATGGCAACTGCAACTGCCAGGTCAATAGCAGGTTCATCTAATTTGACACCACCAGCCGATTTGAGATAGGCATCCTGATTTTGAAGCAAGAGACCTGCCCGTTTTTCCAAAACAGCCATAATCAAGCTAGCACGATTAAAGTCAAGGCCTGTCGTCGTACGCTTAGCATTTCCAAACATGGTCGGCGTCACCAAGGCCTGCACTTCAGCAAGAATCGGACGTGTCCCTTCCATAGTTACAACGATGGACGAACCAGTTGCTCCATCCAAACGTTCTTCCAGAAACACCTCACTAGGATTGAGAACCTCAACCAAACCACCTGACTGCATTTCAAAGATTCCAATCTCATTGGTCGAGCCAAAACGATTTTTGACTGCTCTCAAGATGCGGAAGGTATGGTGGCGCTCCCCTTCAAAGTAAAGAACCGTGTCCACCATATGCTCCAACATACGCGGACCCGCCAAGGTTCCTTCCTTGGTCACATGGCCGACGATAAAGATAGCAATGTTATTGGTTTTGGCCAGCTGCATCAGTTCTGCAGTTACTTCCCGCACTTGAGAAACTGACCCTTGAACTCCAGAAATCTCAGGAGACATAATAGTCTGGATGGAGTCGATGATGAGAAAATCAGGCTGGATACGTTCGACTTCTGCTCGTACGCTCTGCATATTGGTCTCTGCATAGAGGTAAAACTCACTGTCGATATCTCCCAATCGCTCTGCACGAAGTTTAATCTGCTGGGCAGACTCCTCACCACTGACATAGAGAACTGTTCCCACTTGAGACAGCTGGGTCGAGACTTGTAGGAGTAAAGTGGACTTCCCAATCCCAGGATCTCCCCCGATTAGGACCAGACTTCCTGGAACCACTCCGCCACCAAGGACTCGGTTAAACTCCTCCATCTCGGTCTTAGTTCGATTGACATTGATGGACGTTACTTCAGCCAGTTTCATGGGCTTTGTTTTCTCACCTGTCAAGGAAACACGCGCATTCTTGACCTCTGCAACTTCGACTTCCTCGACAAAGGAAGACCAAGCCCCACAGTTGGGGCAACGTCCTAAATACTTAGGTGAATTGTACTCACAATTTTGACATACAAATGTCGCTTTTTTCTTTGCGATGATAAACCTCTTTCTAAATTTCTATCTCACATTCAATCACTTGGCAAAAATCAATCTTCTCGTCTGGTACAAATTGGCGCATGAGCATTCGATGGGCTACAACTACCACAGTTTGATGTTCCCGATACTTAGCCATGCATTCTAGAAAACGAGTCTTCATCTCCACAGCTGTTTCATAATGGATTGGACTATCTGGGAGTATGGCCCCATTATGTTCTAAAAATAGAGTTCTAGCTCGTTCAAAGTTCTCTGTACCTGTTTCGTAGACCTGCCATTCGTGCAATAAAGGCTCTACTCTCAAAGGAAGTCCAGTAGCACGAGCCACATAGCTAGCAGTCTCCAAAGCTCGCGTCACTGCAGAAGACACCAGTATATCAGCTGATCCAAACAAAGGATTTTGATAAAGTTCCTGAGCTTGTTGTCTTCCTTTCTCAGATAAGGGGGCCAAATCCATTCCGAATCCAGTATAGGAGCGTTCCTCTAACTCGCGATAATCTGGCTCTCCATGACGCACAAAGATAATCTTCATCCTAGTGCCCCGTCGAACCAAATCCACCTGTCCGAACACCATCTGCCTCATCTCCATCCGCAATTAAAAAAGGCGCAAAGACAGCCTGAACCACACGTTCCCCAACTTCAAGAACCACTTCCTGGTCAGTAATATTTTTCATCTGAGCAAAGATATGTCCCTCATTCCCTGGATTTCCATAGTAGTCTCCATCAATAACCCCCACAGAGTTGATCAAGACCAGGCCTTTTTTGCGAGGGTTGGACGAACGGTCGTAGAGATAAAGGACCTCACCCGCTTGCATATAAGCCTTGACCCCAGTTGGGACGAGGACGATCTCACCTGATGCAATGACCGTGCGCTCTGCTACCTTTAAGTCATAGCCAGCCGCATGGGCTGTCTCACGCTTAGGCAACAGGTTTTCATCTGTAAAACTAGAAACCAATTCAAATCCACGAATTTTCATATTTTCTCTTTTCTATTATCTTTTATTCTAGGCTATTTTATCTTATTTATTCGAAAAAAGCACGAAAAAAGAGCACACAATTCACACTCGCTTAGGGCTGCTGGATTCCTCCCCTGACCCGCTTCACGCAGAACTGTTGCTCCACTAGTTATTATACCACATTCCCCTATATTTTAAAAGAGAAATTATTTTTTACGTCGATTTCGGAAAAAGTCCTGCATAATCTCTGCACAGTCATCTTCCAAAATCCCCGTTTCAACCTCCACACGATGATTGAGACGCTCATCTGTCAAAATATCGTACAAACTTCCAGCTGCACCAAATTTCTGATTCTTAGCCCCATAGACAACGTTTGGAATCCGCGCAAGCCCAATAGCTCCGCTACACATAACACAGGGCTCAATGGTCACAAAAAGCGTACAATCAAGCAAGCGCCAACTCTCTTCGCTTAAATTCGCATTCTCTATGGCCATAATTTCCGCATGCATGACTGCACGTTGCAACTCCTCGCGCGCATTGTGTCCTCTCCCAATGACTTTTCCGTCCTTAACAATTACACAACCAATTGGGATTTCGTCATGCTCTAAAGCAATCTCTGCCTCCTTTAAGGCCTCTCTCATAAAAGCTTCTTTTTCTTCAAGCGTATAATTCATTTTTTCTCTCTTCCTAGCTATCAATTCTAACATTATACCATGTTTTTGGAGACAAAAAAAGCCACCGAATGCGGTGACCTTTATAGGGAGATTATTATGAAAAAGAAAAGTTTAGGAAATTTGTTACAACAAGTTAGGAGGTCTTCTTGTAACTGTCTATAGTATATCCGACTTGTCTTAAACAAATCTTAAAAATCTCTTATGACCAAACACTTTCTAAAATATTTGTTTGTTCACGACCTGGACCTACTGAGAATGTAGAGATACGAACACCTACCAACTCGCTTACACGACGAACATAGTTGCGCGCATTTTCAGGAAGGTCTTCTAAATTACGAACTCCTGTGATATCTTCTAACCAGCCTGGAAGTTCTTCATAAATTGGTTTGCAACGTTTCAACTGTTCAAGACTTGCTGGATAGTAGTCAATACGTTGACCGTCAAGGTCATAAGCCACACAGATTTTCACTGTATCCAAACCACTCAAAACGTCAATTGAGTTCAAAGAAAGATTCGTTATACCTGAAACACGGCGACTGTGTCGCATAACAACTGAGTCGAACCAACCCACACGACGTGGACGACCAGTAGTTGTTCCATATTCATGACCCACTTCACGGATACGATCCCCTACTTCATCAAATAGTTCAGTTGGGAAAGGACCATCTCCGACACGGCTAGTATAGGCCTTACATACACCTACAACCTTGTCAATCTTACTTGGGCCTACACCTGAACCAATGGTTACACCACCAGCTACAGGGTTTGAAGACGTAACAAATGGATAAGTACCTTGATCAATGTCCAACATGACACCTTGCGCCCCTTCAAACAGTACACGTTTGCCATTATCAAGTGCATCGTTCAAAATAACCGAAGTATCCGTCACATACTGCTTGATTTGTTGCCCATATTCATAGTATTCTTCAAAGATCTCATCAACTGACATAGGAGTACTATCATATAATTTCACAAATTGACGATTCTTTTCAGCAAGATTACGTTCTAAACGCTCACGGAAAATCTCTTTATCTAAAAGATCTGCAATACGGATACCAACACGAGCTGCCTTATCCATATAAGCAGGACCAATCCCTTTAATTGTAGTCCCAATCTTATTATCGCCCTTAGCTTCTTCTTGCAAGCGATCCAACTCGATGTGGTATGGTAAAATAACATGAGCGCGGTCTGAAATACGTAGATTATCTGTTGTAACGCCTTCCTCATGAAGATATGATAATTCTTTTACGAGAGATTTTGGATTAACAACCATTCCATTACCAATTACGGAAATTTTTTCGGGGAAGAAAATCCCAGATGGAATCAAATGTAATTTGAATTTTTTCCCGTCAATAACAATGGTGTGGCCTGCATTGTCACCACCTTGGTAACGAGCAATCACTTCCGCATTAGCTGAAAGAAAATCTGTAATTTTTCCTTTACCTTCATCGCCCCATTGGGTTCCTACAACAACAACTGAAGTCATATTAAAATTTCGTCTGAGCCTAATGGCTCGTCCTTTCTCATATACATGGTGGGAATCTCACCCACAATTATATCTTACAATTTATTATAAGAAAAAAAGCTTATTTTATCAAGGATAAACACTAGAAAAGATTAGGGATTTCTTTTATTTTTAAATTGAAAAATAACAATTATTTAGCTTATTCTATATAAAATTAAATAATTTATTATTATTGTTCGTAAAAAATGAAAGAAAACTTATTTAAAATGAATAATTCAAATTCTGACCAAGCAAATAATTGAGATAAAGACGATATGCAGCTCTAAAGTGACAGAGAATAAAATCATTCTCACTCTTTATCCTAAAACGAATTAAGTAATATAATAAAAATTTTAGATGAAGTAATTCCCATTCATCATTACTTTGTAGAAAAAATGAATATTCTTCTTCAACTTGTTTTAGAAAAACTAAAGAACGATTGTAGTATTTTTGAAGCATATAAAAAACCTTTCTTATTGATAAAAAAAGTTTATCAGAAAGGAACACTAAAATGAACATAAATCCTATAAAGTAAGAATCAAAAGCTAAACTAACATAAAATAGACAAAATAGGCATTGATAGATACAAAAATAAAAGTTCTAAAAAATCTTATAAAAAAAACGTTCCTTAGAACGTTTAAATACTCCGCCAGTAGGACTCGAACCTACGACATCATGATTAACAGTCATGCGCTACTACCAACTGAGCTATGGCGGATAACAGCTAAGCGACTTCCATATCTCACAGGGGGCAACCCCCAACTACTTCCGGCGTTCTAGGGCTTAACTTCTGTGTTCGGCATGGGAACAGGTGTATCTCCTAGGCTATCGTCACTTAACTTTGAGTCT
>NZ_CALSFO010000006.1 GCF_943736975.1 Streptococcus sp. Marseille-Q0941
CGGAAGTAGTTGGGGGTTGCCCCCTGTGAGATATGGAAGTCGCTTAGCTCTAGGGAGTTTAGCTCAGCTGGGAGAGCATCTGCCTTACAAGCAGAGGGTCAGCGGTTCGATCCCGTTAACTCCCATAGGTCCCGTAGTGTAGCGGTTATCACGTCGCCCTGTCACGGCGAAGATCGCGGGTTCGATTCCCGTCGGGACCGTAATAACGAAAGTTATTTGACTCGTTAGCTCAGTTGGTAGAGCAATTGACTTTTAATCAATGGGTCACTGGTTCGAGCCCAGTACGGGTCATATTTGCGGGTTTGGCGGAATTGGCAGACGCACCAGATTTAGGATCTGGCGCTTAACGGCGTGGGGGTTCAAGTCCCTTAACCCGCATAATAGAAATTAGCCGGCTTAGCTCAGTTGGTAGAGCATCTGATTTGTAATCAGAGGGTCGCGTGTTCAAGTCATGTAGCCGGCATTTTTTTAATATAAACCAGAGTCGATGCGAACGTAGTTCAGTGGTAGAACACCACCTTGCCAAGGTGGGGGTCGCGGGTTCGAATCCCGTCGTTCGCTTAGAGAGGCCGGGGTGGCGGAACTGGCAGACGCACAGGACTTAAAATCCTGCGATTGGTAACGATCGTACCGGTTCGATTCCGGTCCTCGGCATAAATGAGCACCCTTAGCTCAACTGGATAGAGTACCTGACTACGAATCAGGCGGTTAGAGGTTCGACTCCTCTAGGGTGCATTAACAATTTAATTCGGGAAGTAGCTCAGCTTGGTAGAGTACTTGGTTTGGGACCAAGGTGTCGCAGGTTCGAATCCTGTCTTCCCGATTGATGGCGGTGTAGCTCAGCTGGCTAGAGCGTCCGGTTCATACCCGGGAGGTCGGGGGTTCGATCCCCTTCGCCGCTATAATGATCTTGTTGGACCTTTAGCTCAGCTGGTTAGAGCTCTCGGCTCATAACCGAGTGGTCGTAGGTTCAAGTCCTACAAGGTCCATTGGAATGATGGAGGATTACCCAAGTCCGGCTGAAGGGAACGGTCTTGAAAACCGTCAGGCGTGTAAAAGCGTGCGTGGGTTCGAATCCCACATCCTCCTTTATTTATTATTAACGCGGGATGGAGCAGCTCGGTAGCTCGTCGGGCTCATAACCCGAAGGTCGTAGGTTCAAATCCTGCTCCCGCAATATTGGCTCGGTAGCTCAGTTGGTAGAGCAATGGATTGAAGCTCCATGTGTCGGCGGTTCGATTCCGTCTCGCGCCATATTTTTATTTAGTTTCATGCGGGTGTAGTTTAGTGGTAAAACTACAGCCTTCCAAGCTGTTGTCGCGAGTTCGATTCTCGTCACCCGCTTTGAACTTTGTTCAAGTACCAAGTTTTTACTTGGGCGCGTAGCTCAGGTGGTTAGAGCGCACGCCTGATAAGCGTGAGGTCGGTGGTTCGAGTCCACTCGTGCCCATTAATAGGAGAATTACTCAAGAGGCTGAAGAGGACGGTTTGCTAAATCGTTAGGTCGGGTAACCGGCGCAAGGGTTCGAATCCCTTATTCTCCGTAATTAAAGAGCTTTTTAGCTCTTTTTTTATTTTGCTTTTACAATTTTATATTCTTTGGAATTTTAATGTTATACTAGTTTTATATAAGATAGTAAAGTATTTTTGATGTTGGTTGTATAATTTACTAGAACATAATTTATGACAAAAGGTGTAAAGTCTCGTAGTATTTTTTATAGATTCATTTTATTTATAATAGTTTTGTTTTTTCTAGGTTTTAATCAAATTCTTGGCTGAGGATTTCAAACTATTACATTTTTTGATTACGCTTTTAGTTTTGATCAAACACGGTTGGTGTATTGCCTTCTTTTTTTAATTTTAGTTGGCATAAATTTTCTTTTTCCTTGGAAATTTTATATTTTACAGGATGGGATTTACCTTAGAAGATTAAATTTATTTGTTCCTTGGAGTGATATTAGTGGAGTCTCCAATGTTTGGATTAACAAAGCAAGTAATTTTAGCAGAGGACTTATTTTTTATAATCATAAATGTTTAGTTTTCTATCGTCATGACTACAAGCCGATTTGAATCTATAATACTTCCTTATTAGTTTTATTTCTTGTCAAATTCTTTAATCCTCAGATTAAAACGAATACCATGTCAGCTAGTTTTGCTACGGGTTTAAATATTCTATTAAATGCTACAATTTTCTTTTATTTTTAGTTTCTTGAGTTAAAGGATCTTAGTTTTAGTTCTTTTTTACTTTTTTTCTTCCTCTACCTTATAAAAGTATTTATCATTCCTTTATGGTTGGTTTATAGTCAAAATCGTAAGTACGGTCCTTATTTAGCTCATTGTACTATCTATAAGAAGAATGATTCTGATGTGATTCATTTTTAATTTAATAAAATGATGGCTTTCTACTTTTTAGTAGGAAGTTTTTTGTTATTTCTATATCGAAATAGTTGACAGATGTAATCGAAAATATTACAATTAGCGGTATAAAGTTCCATATAGAAGAAAAAGGAGGCGGAATGGATAAGATGATAGGGGGCTACCAAGCTCTACAGATACGTTTGTTAAATGGGCGTATCTTTCAAAAACTCTTGAGCAAGGAACCAGATGTTCAATACCGGAGTGAACAAGGAAAAATTTTAACAGTCCTTTGGCAAAAAGAAGATGGTCGGGCAACTGCTACGGATATCGCTCTTGCTTCAGGGTTAGCTAACAATACTCTAACCAGCATGATTAAGAAGTTAGAAGATCAGGGATTGGTTACTGTAAAACCTTGCACTCAAGATAAACGAAGAAAATTTGTTGGTTTGACCGAATTGGGTTGGGCGCAAAAAGAAAATGGAGACCGTGTTAGTAAAGAGTTAGGTGAAATTTTCTACCAAGGCTTTTCGGATCAAGAAATCCAAGAATTTGAGGCCTATCAAGAGCGTATTATCTCAAACCTAAAAGCTAAAGAAAATGAACTATAGTAGAAGGGAAAATGATGATGATTGGAATAACAGGTGTAACAGGGAAATTAGGTTCTTATGTAGCTGTTCTTGTCGATAAGAAAGGAATTGCTTCTATCCATCTGGCAAGAAGCCCAGAGCGTGCAAAAGTCTATGCGTCTGCGGAAATTCGTCAGATGGTGTATGCCAATACTCCAGATGTGGTTGAGGCCTTAAAGGGGATTGATGTCTTGTTGATGGTATCTGCACGCGAAAATCCAGAGCGTGTGAAGGAACATAAGAGTTTTTTAGATGCCGCAAAGCTAGCAGGGGTCCAGCATATCGTCTATACCTCCTTTTATGGGGCAGATGAGAAGGCAACGTTTACCTTGTCTCGCGATCATGCCCAGACGGAAGCCTATATCAAGGACTTAGGGTTCACCTACACGTTTCTAAGAGATAATTTTTACTTGGATTTCTTGATTGATATGGCGCTTGAGAATGGAGAAATTCGTGGTCCGGCTGGCAGTGGCCTTGTATCAGCTGTCGCCCGAAAGGATACTTCTAGGGTTGCAGCAGAAATTCTATTAAATCCTAAGGAATGGGAAAATCAAACCTTGAATCTAACAGGACCAGAGGATCTTTCCATGAAAGAGATTACGACACTCCTTTCAAAAGCAACCAAACAACTAATCACGTATGTAGATGAATCACTAGAAGAAGCCTATGAGTCACGGAAAAAATGGCCAGCACAAACTTGGGAGTACGATGCCTGGGTCACTACCTATACCGCTATCAAGCTTGGGGAACAAGCTGGGGTTTCAACAGATGTCGAAAAAGTCCTAGGGCATCCAGCAAGTAGCCTATTGGATATTCTTAGAGACAGAAAACTTATTGAGGAAGAACATGATTGAATACAAAAATGTGGTCCTGCGCTACACTGAAAAAGAGGTTCTTAGAGACGTCAATCTCCGAATTGAGCAGGGAGAATTTATGGTCTTGGTGGGACCTTCAGGATCTGGGAAAACCACCATGCTCAAGATGATCAATCGTCTTTTGGAGCCTATGGATGGTGATATTTATATGGATGGCAAGCGGATTAAAGACTATGATGAACGAGAGTTGCGTCTTTCTACTGGTTATGTTTTGCAGGCCATTGCCCTCTTTCCAAATCTAACAGTTGCTGAAAATATTGCTTTAATTCCTGAGATGAAGAGCTGGAGCAAGGAACAAATTGCCTCTAAAACAGAAGAGCTTCTGGATAAGGTGGGTCTTCCTGCTGTAGATTATGCTCATCGCTTACCAAGCGAGTTATCGGGTGGGGAGCAACAACGGATTGGCATTGTGCGAGCCATCATTGCAGAACCAAAGATTCTATTGATGGACGAGCCCTTCTCAGCTTTGGATGCTATTTCTCGCAAGCAATTACAGGCTCTTACCAAAGACTTGCACAAAGAATTTGGTATGACGACTATTTTCGTTACTCATGATACGGACGAGGCTTTGAAATTAGGCGATCGGATTGCGGTGCTACAAGAAGGAGAGATTGTACAGGTAGCGAATGCTGAGACCATTCTAGCCCAGCCAGCCAACTACTTTGTTGCGGATTTATTTGGAGGTGCTCACCATGTCTAAACTACTCGCAACTTTTCAAGAACGCTTTGGAGACTGGGTCACTGCACTGGGGCAACATTTGCAACTGTCATTACTGACCTTGCTCCTTGCTATTTTTCTGGCTGTTCCACTGGCTATTTATTTAAGTACTCGCATGAGAGCGAGCAACTGGGTCCTACAGTTAGCTGGGATCTTCCAGACCATACCTTCCATGGCCCTTTTGGGACTCTTCATTCCCATCATGGGGATTGGGACCCTTCCGGCCTTGACAGCTCTAGTGATTTATGCGATTTTCCCGATTTTACAAAATACTATCACTGGGCTGAAGGGAATTGATCCGAGTCTGCAGGAGGCTGGGATTGCCTTTGGGATGACCAGATGGGAGCGTCTTAAGAAATTTGAAATTCCACTTGCCATGCCTGTTATCATGTCTGGGATTCGGACGGCAGCGGTCTTGATTATCGGTACGGCAACCTTGGCAGCCTTGATTGGTGCTGGGGGACTGGGTTCCTTTATCCTTTTGGGAATTGACCGTAATAATGCCAGTCTGATTTTGATTGGAGCCCTTTCTTCTGCAGTGCTTGCCATTGCCTTTAACTTCCTACTAAAAGTGATGGAAAAAGCGAAATTGCGGACGATTTTTGCTGGTTTTGCCTTGGTGACGGTATTACTGGGTCTGTCTTATAGTCCAGCCCTCTTAGCTCAAAAAGAGAAGGAAAACTTGGTTATTGCTGGGAAATTGGGTCCAGAGCCAGAAATTTTGGCCAATATGTATAAGTTGCTGATTGAAGAAAATACCAGTATGACTGCGACTGTTAAACCGAATTTTGGGAAAACAAGTTTCCTCTATGAAGCTTTGAAAAAAGGCGATATTGACATCTATCCTGAATTTACCGGTACGGTGACTGAAAGTTTGCTTCAACCATCACCCAAGGTGAGTCATGAGCCAGAACAGGTTTATCAGGTGGCGCGTGATGGCATTGCCAAGCAGGATCATCTAGCCTATCTCAAACCTATGTCTTATCAAAATACCTACGCTGTGGCTGTTCCGAAAAAGATTGCTCAAGAATATGGCTTGAAAACTATTTCGGATTTGAAAAAAGTGGAAGGGCAACTGAAGGCAGGCTTTACACTCGAGTTTAACGACCGTGAAGATGGAAATAAGGGCTTGCAATCAATGTATGGTCTCAATCTCAATGTAGTAACCATGGAGCCAGCCCTTCGCTATCAGGCTATTCAGTCAGGGGATATTCAAATCACGGACGCCTATTCGACCGATGCAGAGTTGGCACGTTATGATTTACAGGTCTTGGAAGATGACAAGCAACTCTTCCCACCTTATCAAGGGGCTCCACTGATGAAAGAAGCTCTTCTTAAGAAACATCCAGAGTTGGAAACGGTGCTTAATAAACTAGCTGGCAAGATTACAGAAAGCCAGATGAGCCAGCTTAACTATCAAGTCGGTGTCGAAGGCAAGCCAGCAGAACAAGTAGCTCGTGAGTTTCTGGTTCAAGAAGGAATTCTTCAAAAATAAAAGCAGAATAGACTTTATACTAACATAAAACCCATCTTTCTTTTTAGATAAGATGGGTTTTGTATTAAATCAAAATGAGCATGAGTGTTAACAAGATGGCTAGTGAAATTCTGATGATATGGTGAAACTTTTTAAAGTTGCCTTTCTGTTTGTCATTCCAATAGGCTCCGTAACAAATCTGCCCACAGCCAATCAGCCAAAGAAATAACGCTACAATCGGCAAAAAGAAGTAGAGGATGAGAGATAAGGTCGCAAGGCTACTTCCGATAAGGAGAAGCCGATTTCCTAGAGTGTCCATGCCCTTTCTTAATTCTGAAAGACTAGCCAATAAATGAAGAAGAGGAAAAGCAAGAAGTAAGAAGGCTATCAAAATAGCAAGAATAATAACGAAGTTCATAAGATTTCCTTTCTAGCTAGAACAATGATGATTTATTTTTGTTTACTTGTCATCTCCATTACCTCAAGGTAAAATCTTACCACTTGGTCTTCTGTATAGGTTTGCCCTTTTTTAAGCCACCAGGTTAGAGTCTCGATAAAGTTCGTCACAACAAAATGCTGGAGGTAGGAGGCTGGAATAGTTGGATAGGCTTCTTGCAAGTCATCCGCTACCATGGGGTAAACCTGGCGTTCGAGCTCCTTGTGTAGTTGGCGGAGAAAGTAGTCGTTTTTGGAAAAAAGAAGACTGGTGACATGGTCCTGGTTTTTTTGAAAATGTAAAAAGATATGTGCGAGGTAGTCTTCTGTAGTCAAGTGTTCTTCCCTTTCAAAGAGATGGTGAAAGAGCTGTTGGCAGAGCTCATCCAGTAGTAACTCCTTGCTTTCATAATGACTGTAAAAGGTGGAACGCCCTACATCATCAAGGTCAATAATCTCCTGAACCGTGATAGACTCATAATCTTTTTGATTTAGTAATTGTAAAAAAGCGGCATAGATAGCTTTTCGAGTCTTGGTAATACGACGATCTTGAGTAGTCATATGGACAATTTGAACAAGATGTTCATGAATCTATTATATCAAAGGATTAAGTATTATGAAGACAAAACGTGCTGTTTGGTTAGCTTTTTTCTTAAACTTGTGTTATGCCATTGTCGAGTTTATCGCTGGTGGAGTATTTGGCTCTAGTGCGGTTCTTGCTGACTCAGTCCATGACTTAGGAGATGCGGTTGCAATTCGGGTATCAGCTGTTCTAGAAACAATCTCCAATCGTAAAGAGGATAGTCAGTACACCTTGGGATACAAACGATTTAGCCTTCTAGGAGCTTTGATTACGGCTGTGATTTTGATGACAGGATCTGTTTTTGTCATTTTGGAAAATCTAACGAAACTATTTCATCCCCAACCTGTCAATGATGAGGGAATTCTCTGGCTAGGAATCATTGCGGTTACGATCAATGTGCTAGCAAGTTTAGTGGTTCGTAATGGAAAAACAAAGAACGAGTCGATTCTTAGCCTACATTTTCTGGAAGATACCCTTGGTTGGATCGCCGTCATCCTGATGGCCATTATTCTCCGATTTACGGATTGGTATATCTTAGATCCTCTCTTGTCGCTTGTCATTTCCTTCTTTATCTTGTCAAAAGCCATTCCACGTTTTTGGTCTACGCTAAAGATTTTCTTGGATGCTGTACCAGAAGGAGTGGATATCAAGAAGATCAAGAGTGATTTGGAGCAATTGGAGTATGTAGCCAGTGTGAATCAGCTGAACCTTTGGACCATGGATGGTTTGGAGAAAAATGCCATTATTCACGTTTGTCTGGAGCATGTCAAGCATATGGAAGTTTGCAAAGAATCCATTCGAGACTTGCTCAAAGAGACGGGCTTTCAAAATGTTACCATTGAAGTAGATGAAGACTTAGCAACCCACCGAGCCCATAAGTGTAACATCGAAGAGCTGGAAGCTAGTCAAAGTCATGGACATGATCATCGTCATTGATGAGGCGTAGTATAAGTGAGCGAAAGCTTCATAAAAAGTGTATACTTGAAGTAGTTATATACAGAGAGGAAATTTTATGAAATCAGCAGTCTATAAAAAAGCAGGTCAGGTCGGTATCGAAGAGGTTAAGCGTCCAAGTATTCAAGAAGCAGATGATGTGATTATCCGTGTGGTTCGTGCTTGCGTTTGTGGTTCAGATCTTTGGAGTTACCGCAATCCAGATATTAAAGAGGGTCACAAAAATAGTGGACACGAAGCGATTGGAATCGTTGAAGAAATTGGAGAAGCCATTACAACGGTCAAGCCCGGTGATTTTGTCATTGCCCCTTTCACACATGGTTGTGGCCAGTGTGATGCCTGTCGTTCGGGCTTTGATGGTTCTTGTGACCGACACATTGATAACAACTTTTCTGGTGGTGTACAAGCTGAGTATATCCGTTTCCACTTTGCCAACTGGGCACTTGTCAAAATACCTGGACAACCGTCTGACTACACAGAAGGAATGCTTAAGTCTCTCTTGACTCTGGCTGATGTCATGCCGACAGGCTATCATGCAGCGCGTGTGGCTCATGTGAAACCAGGAGATAAAGTTGTCGTTATTGGCGATGGAGCTGTTGGCCAATGTGCTGTTATCGCAGCTAAGATGCGAGGAGCATCACAAATTGTCCTTATGAGTCGTCATGAAGACCGTCAACAAATGGCCTTGGAGTCAGGTGCGACAGCTGTGGTAGCTGAGCGAGGAGAAGAAGGGATTGCCAAGGTGCGTGAAATCCTCGGAGGAGGAGCAGATGCAGCACTTGAGTGTGTTGGTACTGAGGCGGCTGTTGAGCAGGCTCTGGGTGTCCTTCATAATGGCGGTCGTATGGGTATTGTTGGTGTGCCTCACTACAATAATCGTGCCCTTGGATCGACCTTTGCCCAAAACCTTTCCGTGGCAGGTGGAGCAGCCTCTGCGACAACATACGATAAGCAATTCTTGCTGAAAGTAGTTCTTGATGGTGATATCAATCCAGGCCGTGTCTTTACCACAAGTTATAAATTGAAAGATATCGACCAAGCTTATAAGGATATGGATGAACGTAAGACCATTAAATCTATGATTGTGATGGATTAATACTCTTCAAAAATCTCTTCAAACCACGTTAGCTTCGTCTTGGATTATATATGTGACTGACTTCGTCAGTCTTATCTACAACCTCAAAGCAGTGCTTTGAGCAGCCTGCAGCTCGCTTCCTTGTTTGCTCTTTGATTTTCATTGAGTATAAAAAAGAAAATCCTAATAGAGAACTGAGAAGCTCTTATTAGGATTTTTTGTATTCAACTCTTGTACTTAATGTAAGGTACTTTCTCTTAAAGTTAGTTTGGTTCCAAGCATAGTGAGGCTTGGAATTTTTCGTCCATGAAGGACTTCTCTATTCAGAATATCCATTCCTGTGCGTCCCATTTCTTCGGTGTAGACTGTGATACTGGAAAGTGGTGGGAAAACTTGCTTGGTTAGAATGGTATCATTAAAGGAAATAACGCTCACGCGCTCTGGTATGCTGATGCTGACTTCTTGAAGGGCGCGAAGAGCACCGATTGCCAAACTATCACTAGCTGCAAAAAAGGCTTGTGGAAGTTTATCTCCTAATTTTTCAATAGCCTCTTTCATCAAGTCGTATCCAGATTGGGCAGTAAATAGTCCTTGGAAAATGAATTTCTCGTTATAAATTCCTTTTTCTTGTGTATAGGATTTAAAGTACTCTAAGCGTTTATCTGCGATGACTTCTTCTTGGTCAGTAGTAGTTTCAAGACCGGATAAGATACCAATCTTCTTAATCCCGTGGTCGGTAAAGTAATCGACTACCTGTCTAACAGCATTATTAAAATCTGTAATGACACAGGTGTGTCCCAAGGCTATGGTGTCACTATCTAGAAAAACTAGAGGTTTTTGATATTCTTCAAATGATGCAATCTGTGCTTGGCTAAATTTTCCAATACAAAGAATTCCAATGACTTCTTCGCTAAGCGTAAAAGGTTGATCATTGAAATAGCGCAAGATTTCGTAATCTAATTCTTGTGCCCTATTTTCAATTCCTAGTCGAATCTGGTAGTAGTAGAGGTCTTCCAACTCACCTTGTTCGCTGACCCACTGGATAATGGCAATCTTTTGTTTGAGTTTGTGACTTTCGCCTGTTTTGAGATGTTTGGTATAACCAAGTTCTTCTGCGACGGTTAAAATACGATGTCGGGTTTCTTCTGTGACAGATAGACTCTGATCGCGATTGAGAACACGGGATACAGTTGCGATTGAGACAGAGGCTAACTGAGCAATATCTTTGAGTGTAGCCATAATTCCCCTCCTTTTTAGGTTATTATAGCATATTTTTCTATCTTTTTACTCATAGTTTAGTAAAATATCGGTAAAAATGTTGACCAAAGCAAAACCCTTGGGTACAATAGAAGAAAACGATTACAAGGTAAACTTTTTTACCTGACAAATTGTCAAAGGAGAATTCATATGACACAACATCTTACTGCTGATGCGCTTCGCAAGGACTTTCTTGCTGTTTTTGGTCAAGAAGCAGATCAAACCTTTTTCTCACCAGGCCGTATCAACCTGATTGGGGAACATACTGACTATAATGGAGGGCATGTTTTTCCGGCAGCTATTTCACTAGGAACTTACGGAGCTGCACGCAAGCGCGATGACCAAGTGTTGCGTTTCTACTCAGCAAACTTCGAGGACAAAGGCATTATCGAAGTTCCTCTGGCTGACCTTAAGTTTGAGAAAGAGCACAACTGGACCAACTATCCAAAAGGTGTCCTTCATTTCTTGCAAGAAGCTGGACATGTGATTGATAAAGGTTTTGATTTCTATGTCTATGGGAATATCCCAAATGGTGCTGGTTTGTCATCTTCAGCTTCTTTGGAGCTATTGACAGGTGTCGTGGCAGAATACCTCTTTGATCTAAAATTGGACCGTCTAGATTTGGTTAAAATCGGAAAATTGACAGAGAACAACTTTATTGGGGTTAATTCTGGTATCATGGACCAATTTGCTATCGGTATGGGGGCAGACCAACGTGCCATTTATCTAGATACAAATAGTTTAGAATATGAATTGGTTCCCCTTGATTTGAAGGACAATGTTGTTGTTATCATGAATACCAACAAACGCCGTGAACTTGCGGATTCTAAGTACAATGAACGTCGTGCTGAATGTGAAAAAGCAGTAGAAGAACTCCAAGTGGCCTTAAATATTCAAACCTTGGGTGAATTGGATGAATGGGTTTTTGATGAATATAGCTACCTGATCAAAGACGAAAATCGTTTGAAACGTGCGCGTCATGCAGTTCTTGAAAACCAACGTACCCTTAAAGCGCAAGCGGCTCTTCAAGCAGGAGATTTAGACAAGTTTGGTCGTTTGATGAATGCTTCTCATGTTTCACTTGAGCACGATTACGAAGTAACTGGCTTGGAATTAGATACTCTTGTGCATACGGCTTGGGCTCAAGATGGTGTTCTTGGTGCTCGTATGACAGGAGCAGGTTTTGGTGGTTGTGCGATCGCCTTAGTTCAAAAAGATGCTGTTGAGTCCTTTAAAGAAGCTGTAGGCAAGCACTACGAGGAAGTAGTTGGCTACGCTCCAAGCTTCTATATCGCTGAAGTTGCCGGTGGAACTCGCGTTCTTGATTAGTCAAAAGGAGGTTTTCTAGTGACCTTAGTAGAAACATTTGTTACCAAAGTCATTGCAGAAAGTACCTTTGAAGAGTTAGATCGGATTTATCTGACCAATCGTGTTTTGGCCTTGGTTGGTGAAGGAGTTTTTGACGTTGAGGCTGACCAAGACAGTTTGATTGATCTCAAAGACCAACTTGTCGAAGAAGCCGTTCGATTAGAAACGATTGAAGATAGTCAGGCTGCGCGTGAGATTCTCGGTGCTGACCTCATGGACTTGGTAACCCCTTGTCCAAGTCAGGTCAATCGTGACTTTTGGGATACCTATGCCCAGTCACCAGAACAGGCGATTGCGGACTTCTACCAACTCAGTCAGAAGAATGATTACATCAAACTAAAGGCTATCGCAAAAAATATTGCTTATCGTATACCGTCTGACTATGGTGAACTTGAAATTACCATCAATCTCTCCAAGCCTGAAAAGGATCCAAAGGAGATTGCGGCGGCCAAGTTGGTCAAGTCGAGCAACTATCCTCAATGTCAACTCTGTATGGAAAACGAAGGTTATCATGGTCGTGTCAATCATCCAGCTAGAAGCAACCATCGCATCATTCGTTTTGATATTTCTGGTCAGGAATGGGGCTTCCAGTATTCGCCTTATGCTTACTTTAATGAGCACTGTATTTTTCTAGATAGCCAACACCGTCCTATGGCCATCAGTCGCCAAAGTTTCGAACGTTTGTTAGTGATTGTGGAGCAATTTCCAGGCTACTTTGCTGGTTCGAATGCTGATCTGCCAATCGTGGGTGGTTCTATCCTGACCCATGATCATTATCAAGGAGGGCGGCATGTCTTTCCAATGGAAGTAGCGCCTTTACAGAAGAGCTTTACCTTTGAAGGTTTTGAATCTGTTAAAGCAGGGATTGTCCAGTGGCCTATGTCGGTCATTCGATTGACTTCAGATTCGAAAGAAGAGTTGACGGACCTTGCTGAGAAAATCTTACTGGCTTGGCATCAATACTCCGATCCAAGTGTTCAGGTTTTGGCAGAAAGCGATGGGACACCGCACCATACCATCACACCGATAGCCCGTAAACGAGATAGGCAGTTTGAGTTGGATTTGGTTTTGCGTGATAACCAAACTTCAGCAAAGCATCCAGATGGTATCTATCATCCCCATAAGGATGTCCAACATATCAAGAAGGAAAATATCGGCTTGATTGAGGTCATGGGCTTGGCAATCTTGCCACCACGCTTGAAGGAAGAAGCGGAGCAAGTAGCAGCTTACCTAGTTGGAGAGGATGTTTCAGTTGCAGATTATCACCAAGAATGGGCTGATGAGTTGAAGGAAAATCACCCAGACTTAAGAGATAAAGTCCAAGCTCTTGAAATCGTCCAAGAGTCTGTTGGTAACATCTTTGCTCGTGTTTTGGAAGATGCAGGTGTATACAAGCAAACGGAAGAAGGACAGGCGGCCTTCATGCGCTTTGTCGAGCAGGTTGGGATTTTACCCGAATAAGTGCTTCTCCCTTGCACAGAGTCTTGAAAAGTAGTATCATAGTGTCGTTTGAAACATCAGGAGGAAAGTATGAAAGATTTTCACTTTGACGCTATAGCTGCCTTTGAAAACTACGAAATTGAAAAAATGAGAGATGGTCACGTTGTGGTAACGACAAAAGTAGTGGACTCTTCACTCAACTACTATGGGAATGCCCATGGAGGCTATCTATTTACCCTTTGTGACCAAATCAGTGGACTTGTGGTGATTTCACTTGGATTGGATGGTGTGACGCTCCAGTCTTCTATCAACTATTTGAAAGCCGGAAGTCTAGGAGATGTTCTCACCATCAAGGGGGAATGTGTCCATCAAGGACGTACCACTTGTGTCGTTGATGTTGATATCACCAACCAAGATGGCCGCAATGTCTGCAAGGCAACCTTCACCATGTTTGTCACAGGACAACGGTCTGAAGATAGACAGGTGAGGATATAGGTAACATAAAAAAGAGGTACATGCCTCTTTTCTTATTTTTTTCCACTGTAGTGCTCGATTATCCTATTCACTAAATCTTAAAAAATAGCCATCTGGGTCTAGAACTGCAAATTCATGAGGGTAGATATATTGTTCACCAACTCGAAATTCTCTTTTAGTCAAAGGACGATAAATAGGATAGTTGGATTCTAACAATTTCTGATAGAGTCGAGGAACATCCTTTATGCCAAAGGAGATGTTGACTCCACGACCAAAGGGATAGTTTAGTTGGGCTAATTCTTCTGTGCTGCCTTCTTCTAGCATAAGTTGGCAGTCTTCAAGCGAGAGGAAGAGAAATTTATCCTCTGGACGCTCGTATTCGACAGAAAATCCCAGCAAGTCGCAGTAGAAGTGACGCGATTTCTCGATATCCGATACGACAAATTCAGGGATGACAGCTTGATAGTCCATTCGTTTTCTCCTTAGAGATCAATCTCCAAGACAATCGGTGTGTGGTCTTGGCGCGCACCAGAGTCAATCATGTCTGACTTGGTAACCTTGTCTGCTACACGGTTACTTGTGATCCAGTAGTCGATTCTCCAGCCTGTGTTGTTGATTTTTGAAGTCTTGCTACGTTGTGCCCACCAAGTATAGCGTTCTGGAACATCGCCATGGATATGGCGGAAGGTATCTGTAAATCCTTTGGCTAAAAGGTTTGTAAATCCTTCACGTTCTTCGTCTGTGAAACCTGGTGAACGGCGGTTGCTGGCTGGGTTTGCAAGGTCAATTTCCTTGTGGGCAACGTTGTAGTCTCCGGTTGCTAGGACAGGTTTTTGCTTGTCTAGTTGAGCTAAGTACTCTGCATATTTGATATCCCAGACTTGACGTTCTTCCAAGCGTTTGAGGCCATCACCAGCGTTTGGTGTGTAAACTTGAGTTACGAAAAATGTATCAAATTCTAGGGTAATGATGCGTCCTTCCGAGTCCATAGTAGAAGGGGCACCGATTTCTGGAAAGCTGATGCTTGGAGTTAGTTCTTTCTTGTAGAGGAACATGGTTCCAGCATAGCCTTTACGAGCAGGTTCTTGAGAGGAACGCCAAGTATTTTCATATCCAGGGAAGAGTTCTTCTAACACCTCGAGATGTTTTTTAGTAGGTCCTGTAGCTGAAAGCTTGGTTTCTTGGATGGCGATGAAATCAGCGTCTTCGGCTACCAAGGTTTGGAGGACGTCTTGTGATAATTTCGCACGCGCAGAATCACTCGTCAACGCTGCATTGAGGGAATCAATGTTCCATGAGATCAATTTCATAATGTTTACCTTTTCATTCAGATTATAGACAATATTATACCAGAAAAAGAAGTATTTCCCCAGCGTATAGTTTGAAAAAACCAGGTCATTCCTATATAATAAAGAATGATTTATGTAAAAGATTGAAAATAAATGAAATGTTACTCCTTTGAGTATCTTTATCGTTGAATATGACAAAGTTTAAGTTAGTGTCATCACCTATGAATAGGAAAAACCTGAGGCAGTCGCCTCAGGTTTCCATTTGTCATTAGAAAGGAATTTTATGTCCATCATCCAAAAACTCTGGTGGTTTTTTAAATTAGAAAAACGCCGTTACCTAGTTGGAATCGTAGCTTTGGTTTTAGTCTCTGTGCTAAACCTCATCCCACCTATGGTCATGGGGCGAGTGATTGATGCCATCACCTCGGGACGATTAACACAAGATGAGCTCCTGCTTCATCTCTTTTATCTCCTGCTTGCAGCTTTCGGGATGTACTACCTGCGTTATGTTTGGCGCATGTATATCCTAGGAACCTCCTACCGACTTGGACAAATCATGCGTTCAAGACTATTTGAACATTTTACAAGGATGTCTCCCGCTTTTTATCAGAGTTATCGGACTGGGGATTTGATGGCTCACGCAACCAATGATATCAATGCTCTGACTCGTCTAGCAGGTGGTGGTGTCATGTCGGCGGTGGATGCCTCTATCACGGCCTTGGTGACTCTGATAACTATGCTCTTTAGCATTTCTTGGCAGATGACCTTGGTTGCTATTCTACCTTTGCCGTTTATGGCTTATGGGACTAGTCGTCTGGGGAGAAAGACCCATAAGGCTTTCGGAGAATCACAAGCAGCCTTTTCTGAACTTAATAATAAGGTTCAAGAATCTGTATCAGGTATCAAGGTAACCAAGTCCTTTGGCTATCAGTCTGATGAATTGGCATCTTTCCAGGAAGTCAATGATTTGACCTTCCAAAAGAATCTGCAAACCATGAAATATGATAGTCTCTTTGACCCCATGGTTCTACTCTTTGTTGGTTCTTCCTATGCCTTAACTCTCTTAGTCGGTGCCTTTATGGTGCAAGCGGGACAAGTAACCGTTGGTAATCTTGTCACCTTTATCTCTTACTTGGATATGTTGGTCTGGCCCTTGATGGCGATTGGTTTTCTCTTTAATATTACTCAAAGAGGGAAGGTTTCTTATCAACGAATTGAGAGTCTTTTGTCCCAAGAATCACCTGTCAAAGAACCAGAATCTCCACTTGACGGGATTGAAAATGGGCGCTTGGAATATGCTATTGATCGTTTTGCCTTTGAAGGCGAAGAGACGCTGAGAGATATACATTTTAGTCTCGAAAAAGGACAAACCTTGGGCTTGGTTGGACAGACTGGTTCAGGGAAAACAGCTTTGATTAAATTGCTCCTACGTGAGTATGACGTTGACCAAGGAGCTATTTATCTAAATGGTCATGACATTCGTGACTATCGACTAGCTGACTTACGAAGTTTGATGGGATACGTCCCACAGGACCAATTTCTCTTTGCTAGCTCTATCTTAGAGAATATTTGTTTTGGAAATCCTGACCTACCTTTCTCAGCAGTAGAAGAAGCGACAAAGTTGGCTCAAGTCTATCAAGACATTCAAGCCATGCCTGAGGGATTTGATACAGTTATCGGGGAAAAAGGTGTCAGTCTATCCGGTGGACAAAAGCAACGTCTGGCTATGAGTCGGGCTATGATCTTAAATCCTGATATCTTGATTTTAGATGATTCCTTGTCAGCTGTGGATGCTAAGACAGAGTTCGCAATCATCGATAATCTCAAGGAAACTCGCAAAGATAAAACGACTATTATCACTGCCCATCGTCTCAGTGCAGTTGTTCACGCAGATTTGATTTTGGTCATGCAGGATGGTCGCATCATTGAACGAGGTAGGCATGAAGACTTACTAGCCTTGGATGGTTGGTATGCCCAAACCTACCAGTCTCAACAGTTAGAAATGAAAGGAGAAGAAGATGCGGAATAAACAAGAACAATGGGTTGTATTGAAGCGTTTGTTGTCTTATCTCAAGCCCTATAGTCTCCTCACCTTTTTAGCCTTAGCTTTTCTCCTCGCGACGACTGTTGTTAAGAGTGTTATCCCCCTGGTAGCTTCGCACTTTATCGACCAGTATCTAAACAACCTTAATCAGCTTGCTGTTACAGTTTTGCTAGTTTACTATGGTCTCTACATTCTTCAAACTATTGTCCAATATGTGGGGAATCTCCTCTTTGCGCGCGTGTCCTACAGCATCGTTAGAGATATCCGACGTGATGCCTTTGCCAATATGGAGAAGCTAGGCATGTCTTACTTTGATAAAACGCCTGCAGGCTCTATTGTCTCTCGTTTGACCAATGACACCGAGACTATCAGTGATATGTTTTCAGGGCTGTTGTCTAGCTTTATTTCAGCTATTTTTGTTTTTGTGACAACTCTTTATACAATGATGGTCCTGGATTTTCGTTTGACAGGTTTAGTTCTTCTATTTCTACCTTTGATTTTTATCTTGGTTAATCTCTACCGAAAAAAATCGGTCAAGGTCATTGAAAAAACCAGAAGTCTACTGTCAGATATTAACAGTAAGCTGGCAGAAAATATCGAAGGAATTCGTATTATTCAAGCCTTTAACCAAGAAAAACGCCTGCAAGAAGAGTTTGATGAGATAAACCAGGAACACCTAGTCTATGCTAACCGTTCAGTAGCCTTGGATTCTCTCTTTTTACGCCCAGCTATGAGTTTGTTGAAGCTGTTGGGCTATGCGGTTTTGATGGCTTATTTTGGCTATCGCGGACTTTATCTAGGAATAACGGCAGGAACTATGTATGCCTTTATCCAGTACATCAACCGGCTCTTTGATCCTCTCATCGAGGTGACACAGAACTTTTCTACTCTTCAGACATCCATGGTGTCAGCAGGTCGTGTTTTTGCACTCATCGATGAGAGCAACTATGAACCGGCCCAAGAAAATGGCCAAGCCGAGATCCAAGAAGGAAATATTCGCTTTGAGCATGTGTCCTTCTCTTATGATGGGAAACACCAAATTTTAGATGATATTTCCTTTACCGTCAATAAAGGTGAAACCATTGCCTTTGTGGGGCATACAGGATCGGGTAAATCTTCTATCATCAATGTTCTGATGCGCTTTTATGAATTCCAGTCAGGTCGAGTTCTCCTAGATGGTGTGGATATTCGAGAGTATCGTCAAGAGGAGCTGAGAAAAAACATTGGGCTGGTCCTACAGGAACCCTTCCTCTATCATGGGACTATCAAGTCTAATATCGCCATGTACCAAGATATCAGTGACGACCAGGTTAAGGCTGCCGCAGAATTTGTCGATGCAGATTCCTTCATTCAGGACCTTCCTTTAGGTTATGATGCACCTGTATCCGAGCGTGGTTCGAGTTTTTCAACGGGTCAACGTCAACTGCTTGCCTTTGCCAGAACTGTTGCCAGTCAACCTAAAATTCTGATTTTGGACGAAGCGACAGCCAATATCGACTCTGAAACAGAAGCTCTGGTCCAAAATTCCCTAGCTAAGATGAGACAAGGTCGGACAACCATTGCCATCGCCCATCGTCTTTCTACCATTCAAGATGCTAATTGTATCTATGTCCTTGATAAGGGACGCATCATTGAAAGTGGAACCCACGAGGAACTCCTAGCATTGGGTGGAACCTATCACAAGATGTATAGTTTACAGGCAGGGGCTCTTTCCTAAGGAAGAATTCTTTTAAAACACAGATTTCTTGCGCTGCCTCTTTTATTTTGTGGTATAATGTAGAATGTTAATAAAGATTATCTATAAAAACAGAGGAGAATGTGCATGCTGAAATGGGAGGAGCTACCTCAGGAAATGCAATTGAGCGAGGTAAAACCATACTACCAGCTTGTGTCTAGAAGAAAAGGCTCACTGATTCTCAAGCGTTGTCTAGATTTGTTTCTAGCCGTAGTCTTGTTAATCTTGACCTCCCCCTTATTTCTGATTCTAAGCATCTGGATCAAGCTAGATAGCAAGGGTCCAGTTATTTACAAGCAAGTGCGGGTAACCCAGTACAACCGTCATTTCAAGATTTGGAAATTCCGGACTATGGTGACGGATGCTGATAAAAAAGGAAGTCTGGTAACTTCTGCAAATGATAGTCGCATCACCAAGGTTGGAAATTTCATTCGCCGTGTGCGTTTGGATGAATTGCCGCAATTGGTCAATGTCCTCAAAGGAGAGATGTCCTTTGTAGGAACACGCCCAGAAGTACCACGCTACACAGAGCAGTATAGCCCTGAAATGATGGCTACCTTGCTCTTACCTGCAGGGATTACTTCCCTTGCCAGCATTAACTATAAGGACGAGGATGCCATCATCAGTCAAATGACTGCAAAAGGTATGACGGTCGATCAGGCGTATGTCGAAAGAGTCCTTCCAGAAAAGATGCACTATAATCTAGCCTACCTACGTGATTTTAATTTCTTCGGAGATATCAAAATCATGTTCCAGACTGTATTTGAAGTTTTAAAATAAAGTAGTCACAAAAGTGAATACAGTAAAAGGAGTAAATCAATGACAAAGTATAATATTCCATTTTCACCACCTGATATCACCGAAGCTGAAATTGCTGAGGTAGCTGATACCCTTCGTTCTGGTTGGATCACAACAGGTCCAAAGACAAAAGAATTGGAACGTCGTCTTTCTCTCTACACTCAGACACCTAAGACGGTATGCCTCAACTCTGCAACAGCAGCTCTTGAATTGATCTTGCGCGTGCTGGAAGTAGGTCCTGGCGATGAAGTTATCGTTCCAGCTATGACTTATACAGCATCATGTAGTGTCATCACTCACGTAGGTGCTACACCAGTTATGGTTGATATCCAAGAAGATACTTTTGAGATGGATTATGACCAACTCGAGCAAGCTATTACTGAGAAGACTAAGGTTATCATCCCAGTTGAGCTAGCAGGTATTATCTGTGACTATGATCGTTTGTTCCAAGTAGTAGAAAAGAAACGTGACCTTTTTACAGCTGCTAGCAAGTGGCAAAAAGCCTTTAACCGTATTGTCATTGTCTCAGACAGTGCACATGCTTTGGGATCTACTTATAAAGGACAGCCAGCCGGTTCTATCGCAGACTTTACTTCCTTCTCATTCCATGCCGTTAAGAACTTTACAACGGCTGAGGGTGGAAGTGCGACTTGGAAAGCCAATCCAGCGATTGACGACGAAGAGATGTACAAGGAATTCCAAATCCTATCTCTTCATGGTCAAACCAAAGATGCGCTTGCTAAGATGCAACTAGGTTCATGGGAATACGATATCATAACTCCTGCCTACAAGTGCAATATGACAGATATCATGGCTTCACTTGGTTTGGTACAGTTGGATCGTTACCCTGGTTTGCTACAACGTCGTAAGGACATCGTGGACCGCTATGATCGTGGTTTTGCGGGTACTCGTATTCACCCATTGGCGCACAAGACTGATACTATCGAATCTTCACGTCACCTCTACATCACCCATGTAGAAGGTGCTAGTCTAGAAGAACGCAACCTCATTATCCAAGAATTGGCCAAAGCAGGAATTGCAAGTAATGTACACTACAAACCGCTTCCTCTCTTGACAGCCTATAAGAATCTTGGTTTTGATATGGCAGATTATCCGCGAGCTTATGCCTTCTTTGAAAATGAAATTACGCTTCCTCTTCACACTAAATTGACGGACGAAGAAGTAGACTATATCATTGAGACTTTTGTCAGAGTTTCCGAACAAATTCTTGCTTCTTCAAAAAGCTAATAAAAAAATTAGTAAAAAATGAACGAAAACGGTTGACAAAGGAAAAACAATAACATATAATTAACTCAACAAATCAGAAAAGTAATTATTTTTAATCTTCAGGGAGCCTGTGGTTACTGCGAAAAGGTGGTTGGAAGTAGTGAAAGTGGGCTGATTTGAAAAAATGAATTTGAAACAATGAAAATTCGGTAGGCACACCTTACAGTGCAACTTGTTGTTAGACAAGGCAGAGATGTAAAGGGGATAGTCTCTTTACAATTGAGGTGGTACCGCGTTACAGACGCCCTCACATGGAAGTGGATTCCGTGTGTGGGCTTTTTCTATCCGTCATTTTGTTTATCTTTTATTTGGGCGTTAAGTCGCTTTGATGAACTTGAGTTCTATCTACAGCTTCTTGCCTACTACTAAAAGCAAACAAAAAGCCGGATTCATGCAGAAGGAGGAAAAATTTTATGACAACTAAAGGTTATTTTGGACAATTTGGTGGAAGTTTTGTACCGGAGCCGATTCAGGCTTTGTTGGATGAGTTGGAAGTGACATTTGACAAGTACAAGGATGATCCAGAGTTTTTGGCAGAATTTCGTCATTATTTGAAGGACTATTCAGGTCGCGAAACACCGCTATATTATGCAGAGAGCTTGACAGAGCACCTAGGTGGCGCTAAGATTTATCTCAAACGTGAAGACCTGAACCACTTGGGTTCACATAAGCTTAACAATGTTTTAGGACAAATTCTTCTTGCTAAACGCATGGGTAAAAAGCGTGTCATTGCCGAAACAGGAGCTGGTCAGCACGGTGTTGCGACTGCGGCTGCTGCAGCCAAGTTTGGTATGGCCTGTGATGTCTACATGGGGGCAGAAGATGTGGAACGCCAACGTCTCAATGTCTTCCGTATGGAGATGATGGGTGCAACTGTTCACGCAGTTGAAACAGGAACGCGTACTCTGAAGGATGCGGTTGATGCAGCCTTTGGAGCATGGATGAATGACCTTGAAGCTTTCTATGTTTTAGGTTCAGCTGTGGGACCTCACCCTTATCCAACCATTGTCCATGAGTTCCAAAAAGTTATCAGTGAAGAATCACGTCGTCAAATCTTGGAAAAAGAAGGTCGTCTGCCAGATTACGTTATTGCCTGTGTAGGTGGTGGTTCCAATGCCATCGGTGCCTTTTCACAGTATGTAGCTGATGAAGAAGTGAAATTGATCGGGGTAGAAGCTGCTGGTCATGGTCTAGATACTGATAAACACGCAGCAACTATGACCAAGGGTAGTGTAGGTATCGTCGATGGAATGAAAACCTATGCAGTCTTTAAGGAAGATGGAGAACTTGCTCCAGTCTACTCTATCTCAGCTGGTTTGGACTATCCAGGGGTTGGTCCAGAACATGCCTACTTTAAAGACTCTGGTCGTGTAGAGTATGTTGCAGCGACAGACGAAGAAGCTGTCCAAGCTTTGCTTTTGTTAAGTAAAACAGAAGGAATCATCCCGGCGATTGAAAGCTCACATGCTATCGCAGAAGCAGTTAAACGTGCGCCGAAACTAAGTAAAGATGAGATTATCATCATCAATGTGTCAGGTCGTGGAGACAAGGACGTAGCTGCTATTGCTGACTACCTTGAAGCAAAGAATAACTAATCATTCCAAGATTAAAGGGAGAAAATTGTGATTTTATTGATTGATAATTATGATTCTTTTACCTACAATCTAGCTCAATATATCGGAACCTTTTCTCCTGTTGAGGTCTTGCGAAACGACGATCCTCGTCTCTATCAAGTAGCAGAAAAGGCAAGAGCTCTTGTCTTTTCTCCTGGACCCGGTTGGCCAGCTGATGCTGGAAAAATGGAGGAAATGATTCGAGATTTTGCTGGGAAAAAGCCGATTTTAGGGATTTGCTTGGGACATCAGGCTATTGCAGAGGCTTTTGGTGGAAAACTAGGTTTGGCTCCAAATGTCATGCACGGTAAACAAAGTCAGCTCCAATTTGAAGCTCCATCCATTCTCTATCATGGGATAGAGAATAACTGCTCAGTCATGCGTTACCATAGTCTTATGGTGGAGGAATTACCCGCAGACTTTGAAGTTACGGCTCGTGCGATAGACGATCAGGTGATCATGGCTTTTCAACACAAGAAGCTCCCTATCTATGGCTTTCAATATCATCCAGAAAGTATAGGGACACCAGATGGACTATCAACCATACGAAACTTCATTGATAAGGTTATCTAAGGAATAGGTCGACAATATAAAAGCCCTCATAGAGGGCTTGACTATCCTACAAGCAGTAGCTTACCAAAAATAATCATACAAGCAGCAAGTAAG
Organism: Streptococcus sp. Marseille-Q0941; assembly: GCF_943736975.1. GTDB lineage: Bacteria > Bacillota > Bacilli > Lactobacillales > Streptococcaceae > Streptococcus. The sequence goes on from NZ_CALSFO010000006.1 coordinate 23,070, forward strand.
AGGAAAGGCACAAACGGCAGTCTTTCCTTTTTCTTTTGCAGGAGAAAGGCTAGGATGCCAGTTGTGGAAGCAAATTGAATTACAATCAGAATTTCTGTAAGGGTAAAAACTAGCGAACAAGAAGCCAGAAAGAGAAAGTCACCTGCTCCTATGCGGATATCGATAAGATGAGCAATGATTCCAAGAATCAAGAAGAAAGCCATAGCTAGATTCCAGCCAGAACAAACCATGAGGATTACGTGAAAAGTTAGCCAGACTAACAAGGGATATTCTTGATGACGAAGGTCATAAATGCTCAAAGTCAAACCAGCAGTTACCAGAATGACTTGTCCCCAGGAAAGAAAGCCCCAAGACCAAGACAGAAAGAGAAGTCCTAAGCCTAGTTCAAAAAGGGCATACCAGAATGGATAGCGAATCTTACAGTAGCGACAGCGAAAGCGATTGAAGACCTGAGATACAATCGGAATCAAATCTAAGGGACGCAAGCGAGTCTGACAAGAATCGCAGTGACTAGCTGGTCTGATAATGGATTGCTCAGGGAAACGGTCAATGACCAAACCCAAGAAAGAAGCGAGAATGCTCCCGACAAGAAAAAAATAAAAATCAATCATACTTATCTATTCGTAAAAAATAGAAGAAGTAGTATAATAAAGAAACATAGATAAGATGGTGAGGAAAATATGACAATTCGTTTTGAAGAAAATGTGAGCGTAAAAAATGCTCAGCTCGTATGCCAATGGTCCAACTCCCTTGGCAAATCCTTTCAAGAACAATGGATGGGAACAATGATTCCTTTTCCCTTGACAATTCAAGTTTTGCAAGATTTGGAAGGAATCTTTTCAATCTTTGATGGACAAGAGTTTGTGGGAGTTATCCAGAAAATCAGGCTAGAAGACAGTAATCTTCATATCGGAAGATTTTTTATCAACCCCCAGAAACAGGGGCAAGGCTTAGGAAGCCAGGCTTTAAGGAAATTTGTTAGTTTGGCCTTTGAAAATGGAGACATAGATAGTGTCTCTCTAAATGTCTACGAGGCAAATCAAAGAGCCAAGCACGTCTATCAAAAAGAAGGATTTGAAATTGTTCAAATGGTTGAAGAACCTATACGAAAATATATAATGATAAAATCTAGATAAGAACTAGATTATACTAGAATCTGTACCCGTACAATTTTTGCTTTTCAAACTTGTTACAGAGAAATTTTCTTGATAAAATAGATACATGACTAGATATAAAGCTGTAATTTCCTATGATGGATACGCCTTTGCTGGATTTCAGCGACAGCCACGTGCGCGTAGTGTCCAAGAGGAAATTGAAAAAACTTTAACCAAACTAAATAAAGGACAGGCCGTTACCATTCATGGCGCTGGGCGAACGGACAGTGGGGTCCATGCACTAGGGCAGGTTATCCACTTTGACCTCCCCTATCAGATGGATGAGGAAAAGCTTCGTTTCGCTCTCGATACCCAAAGTCCTGAAGACATCGATGTGATTTCGATTGAGATAGTGGCGGATGATTTTCATTGCCGTTATACCAAGCATAGCAAGACCTACGAGTTTATCGTAGATAGAGGACGTCCTAAAAATCCAATGCGTCGCCATTATGCGACCCATTATCCCTATCCACTAAATGTGGAACGGATGCAGCTTGCTGTAAAAAAATTGGAGGGGACACATGACTTTACTGGTTTTACAGCATCAGGAACTAGTGTAGAGGATAAGATTAGGACAATCACAGAAGCTAGCCTTAGAGTTGACGAAACAGGTCAGTTTTTGACCTTTACTTTCTCTGGCAATGGTTTCCTCTATAAGCAGATTCGAAATATGGTCGGAACCCTGCTTAAAATTGGTAATAACCGTATGCCCATTGAACAGATTGACCTCATCTTGGAGAAAAAAGATAGACAGTTGGCAGGTCCAACTGCAGCACCAAATGGTTTGTATTTGAAGGAGATTTTTTATGAAGAATAATCGTATTTTAGCACTTTCAGGAAATGATATTTTTAGTGGTGGTGGACTAGCTGCTGACCTTGCGACCTATACTTTAAATGGTTTGCATGGTTTTGTAGCTATGACTTGTTTAACTGCTTTGACGGAAAATGGTTTTGAGGTCTTCCCGACAGACGAGACTATTTTCCAACAACAGTTGGATAGCCTTAAGAGCGTAGACTTTGGAGGGATTAAGATAGGTCTCTTACCGACTGTCGGTGTTGCTGAGAAAGCTCTCAACTTTATCAAGGAGCGTGCAGGAGTGCCTGTCGTATTAGACCCTGTTCTCGTTTGTAAGGAAACGCATGATGTTGCTGTCAGCGAGCTCTGTCAAGAGTTGATTCGCTTTTTCCCTTATGTGTCTGTCATTACTCCTAACCTTCCTGAGGCAGAATTGCTTGCAGATCAAAAGATTGAAAGTCTGGATGATATGAAAGCTGCAGCTCAGAAATTACATGACTTAGGAGCGCCAGCAGTCATTATTAAGGGAGGAAACCGTCTCAGTCAGGATAAGGCTGTGGATGTCTTTTATGATGGAGAGAATTTCACTATTCTTGAAAATCCAGTTATTCAAGGACAAAATGCTGGTGCAGGATGTACCTTTGCGTCAAGTATTGCTAGCCAGCTAGTCAAGGGAGAAGAACTCTTACCAGCAGTAGAAAGTTCTAAAGCCTTTGTTTACCGTGCCATTGCACAAGCAGATCAGTATGGAGTGAGACAGTATGAAGCAAACCAAAACAACTAAAATCGCCCTATTATCTATACTAACTGCTCTATCAGTAGTTTTAGGTTATATTGTAAAAATCCCAACTCAAACTGGAATCTTAACTCTTTTAGATGCTGGTATCTTCTTCACCGCTTTTTATTATGGTCGCCGGGAAGGAGCCGTTGTCGGAGGGTTAGGAGGTTTCATTATTGACTTGATTTCAGGTTATCCTCATTGGATGTTCTTTAGCTTGCTTTTCCATGGCTTGCAGGGTTACTTTGCAGGTTTTAAAAGGAAATGGCAATGGCTTGGATTAGTTTTGGCAACTTTTGTCATGGTAGCCGGTTATGCATGTGCGACTTCTTGGATGAAAGGTTGGGGTGTAGCTCTGACAGATATTCCTCACAATTTGTTGCAGAATTTTGTTGGAATGATTGTTGGGTATCTTCTATATCAAAGTATTAAGAAAATTAGTAAGCAGTAAAAAGGAATCTTCCCTGGGAACTCTTGAAAAAGCTCTGATTTTTTGCTAAAATGAAAACTATGAAAACACTCTACGATGTGCAACAATTTCTCAAACAGTTTGGCATTCTTGTCTATATGGGCAAACGTCTTTATGACATTGAGTTGATGAAGATCGAACTATCACGAATCTATGATGCTGGCTTGATGGATAAGCTGGATTATCTTGAAGCAGAGGCTGTTCTGCGTAGAGAGCACAAACTAGAATTAGATTATTTAGAAAAAAATGGAGATTAGGTATTATGGTAACTTGGGTATTATGGGGACTTATTGTAGCGATGTTGGCTTGGATGGGATACAACTATCTTCGTATTCGCCGTGCGGCCAAAATTGTTGACAATGCAGAGTTTGAGTCTTTGATTCGTACCGGTCAGTTGATTGACTTACGTGATCCGTCAGACTTCCACAGAAAACATATCCTCGGAGCTCGTAATATTCCTTCAAACCAATTGAAGACAAGTTTGGCAGCTCTTCGCAAGGATAAACCTGTCCTTCTATATGAAAACCAACGTGCACAACGTGTTACAAATGCAGCACTTTTCTTGAAAAAACAAGGTTTCTCAGAAATTTATATCCTCTCTTACGGGTTGGATTCTTGGACAGGCAAGGTTAAGACTAGCTAATAATGTGAAATAAAGTTGTCACATATGTTTAATATACAGTTCTAGCTTTTTGTGATATAATTAATTTGTATTAAATTTAAGGAGTTTTTATTATGCAAGAAAAGAAAAAAGCCTCACTTGTTTTAGGTATTCTATCTATCGTCCTTGGTTTGCTATCTCCAATCGTAGGTCTTATTTTGGGGATCATTGGCCTTGTTTTGGCTAATTCGCACGAAAAACAATCTGAACTAGTGTATAAAACAGAAAAAATTCTCAATATCGTAGGGATTGTCGTTTCTGTACTTAACTGGATTGCAGCCCTCGTAATGATTTTTGGCTAATCAAAAACAAAAAAGCTTTATGTTTAAAGCTTTTTTTGTTTTATCCACTTTTCGTTAAGTGGTTTTTAATGATTTTCAATTCCTCTTGATTCAAGGGACGGTATTGCCCCTCTGCTAGCCCTAAATCTAATGTAAAATCTCCGAACTGAACTCGTTTTAGAGCAGTAACCTTGACACCGACTGAGAGGAACATTTTTTTAACCTGATGAAACTTCCCTTCAGAGATGGTGATAGTGGCTCTGCTGAGACTAGGGCTTGAAGATAGAATCTCAAGTTGAGCAGGTTTACAGCTAGTTCCATCAAGAAAGACTATCCCATCTTTGAACTGTTGGATGTGGTCAGATGAGAGTGGTCCATTTACTTCAACTTGGTACGTTTTATCCACATGAAATTGAGGATGGAGAAGTTGAAAACCAAGGGGCCCATTATCGGTTAAGAGAAGAAGACCTGTTGTGTCTCGATCTAGGCGACCAATTGCATAGAGTTGATCCGACTGGAGGTGTTGAGGGAGTAGGTCCATGACTGTTGGCAGTTCCTTGTCCTTACTTGCTGTCACGACACCATTTGGCTTATGAAGCATGAGATAGGCGTGCTCATACCCTTGAATTTTTCTATCTTTAAAAATCAGCTCTTGCAATCCTGTATCGACATTCTGTGCAAGGGAAGTAGCAGGGCCTCCATCTACTAAGATTTCCTTTTTCAGGAGAGCTTGTTTCATGGCTTTTCGACTGATTTTTTCCTGGGCCAATAAATTATCTAAACGCATACCAGCTTATCTTATCACAAGTCGGGATTTTTGAAAAGAAAAGAGAAGTTATGAATTTGCTTTTGAAAACATTTACACTTGCTTGAGTTAAGTCATTTGCCTAAAATTGTGGTATAATCGTTCAGTTAGAAAATAAATTTTTGAAAACAATAGAGGAAATCATGACAAAATTAAGAGAAGATATCCGTAATATCGCGATTATCGCCCACGTCGACCACGGGAAAACAACCCTCGTTGACGAATTACTAAAACAATCTGAAACACTTGATGCACGTACTGAATTAGCTGAGCGTGCAATGGACTCAAACGATATCGAAAAAGAGCGTGGAATTACAATCCTTGCGAAAAATACAGCAGTTGCCTACAACGGAACTCGTATTAATATCATGGACACGCCAGGACACGCGGACTTCGGTGGAGAAGTTGAGCGTATCATGAAAATGGTTGACGGTGTTGTTTTGGTCGTAGATGCTTACGAAGGGACTATGCCACAGACTCGTTTCGTATTGAAAAAAGCCTTGGAACAAGATCTTGTGCCAATCGTTGTCGTTAACAAAATCGATAAGCCATCAGCTCGTCCAGCAGAAGTCGTAGATGAAGTCTTGGAACTTTTCATCGAGCTTGGTGCAGATGATGACCAACTTGACTTCCCAGTTGTCTATGCATCAGCCATCAACGGAACATCTTCATTGTCAGATGATCCAGCAGACCAAGAAAAGACGATGGCGCCAATCTTTGATACCATTATTGACCACATCCCAGCTCCAGTTGATAACTCAGATGAGCCACTTCAATTCCAAGTGTCACTCTTGGACTATAATGACTTCGTTGGTCGTATCGGTATCGGTCGTGTCTTCCGTGGTACAGTAAAAGTTGGTGACCAAGTTACCCTTTCTAAATTGGACGGTACAACCAAGAACTTCCGTGTGACCAAACTCTTTGGTTTCTTTGGTTTGGAACGTCGTGAAATCCAAGAAGCAAAAGCTGGTGACTTGATTGCTGTATCTGGTATGGAAGATATCTTCGTTGGTGAAACGATTACTCCAACAGACGCAGTTGAGGCATTGCCAGTTCTTCACATCGACGAACCGACTCTTCAAATGACTTTCTTGGTCAACAACTCACCATTTGCTGGTCGTGAAGGTAAATGGGTCACTTCTCGTAAGGTTGAAGAACGTTTGCAAGCAGAATTGCAAACAGACGTATCTCTTCGTGTAGATCCAACAGACTCACCAGATAAATGGACAGTTTCAGGACGTGGGGAATTGCACTTGTCAATCCTTATCGAAACAATGCGTCGTGAAGGTTATGAACTTCAAGTGTCTCGTCCAGAAGTTATCATCAAAGAAATTGATGGTGTCAAGTGTGAGCCGTTTGAACGCGTGCAAATCGATACACCAGAAGAATACCAAGGATCTGTTATCCAAAGCCTTTCTGAGCGTAAGGGTGAAATGTTGGACATGATTGCAACTGGAAACGGGCAAACTCGTTTGGTCTTCCTAGTTCCTGCGCGTGGTTTGATTGGATACTCAACTGAGTTCTTGTCAATGACTCGTGGTTACGGAATCATGAACCATACTTTTGATCAATACTTGCCATTGATTCCAGGTGAAATCGGTGGACGTCACCGTGGTGCCCTCGTTTCTATCGATGCTGGTAAAGCAACAACTTACTCGATCATGTCGATTGAGGAACGCGGTACGATCTTTGTCAACCCAGGTACTGAAGTTTACGAAGGAATGATCATTGGTGAAAACTCTCGTGAAAATGACTTGACCGTAAACATCACGAAAGCTAAACAAATGACTAACGTTCGTTCAGCTACTAAGGACCAAACAGCGGTTATCAAAACTCCTCGTATCTTAACTCTTGAAGAATCACTTGAGTTCTTGAATGACGATGAATACATGGAAGTAACGCCTGAATCGATTCGTTTACGTAAGCAAATTCTCAATAAGGCAGAGCGCGAAAAAGCAAATAAAAAGAAAAAATCAGCTGAATAAGAGCTAGAAAGAGATAAAGATGGTCTATTTAATCATAGGGATTTTATTACTCTTACTCTATATCTTTGCGACCCCTCAAAGTATCAAGGGAACAGTCAATGTGGTTATTCTGGTTTTTGGACTTGTTGCCCTCTTGATTTTGTTGATGCTATCTGCATTTCAGATTTTTCAACTTCCAGCTGAAATCTTTATCACATTGGGGATGCTTGCTCTTGCCTACTTTAGCTTAAGGGATATCAGTCTCATATCGATTCGAAAGAAGCACGAAAATTAAGCCTATCATAGAATAAGAAAAAACTTCTATTAGCAACTAATTTGCCCATAGAAGTTTTTTTGTGGTTAAGATAGATTGTTGTTTTTATCAGAATAACGGTTGTAGAAATCTACTTTTATCTGGATAAAATGTTCTAATTCACGAAAGAGTTGTAATAGGGTTGCCCGTGTCTCAAACTCTTCTCTAGTTTTGGGGAGAGATCGATTGCGAAATACCTGCAGGTAGTTCTCGATATCTTCCAATAAGCTATAGGCTGGATTGGTTTGACTTAGTTGGCTAGCTGTTTTTGAGAAGAGCTGAGCAACGATCAGGTTTTCGCTTGCTGCTAGCTGGCAGGTGTTTATCTGCTGGGCCATGTTTCTTAAAATGCGGGTTTGTCTTTGGCGCATCTCAAAGTAGTGGATATGGTAGTCTGTCTGATGAAAGAGATGGTCAGAGTGGTCCAGATAGACTAGTTTGAGGGCTTCCTCCAATAGTTGGTCAAGTTCATTGACTAGTTGAGCTTGATTGCGTCCATCTCCTTTTTTTAGATAATAGGCTAGGCGTAGAAAAACGTCTCTTAGTTTTTCTTCTACAAGACTATGATAAAGCTGAATCTCTTGTTGACGTGAAGGCATATAGAGATTGACTAGAAGTGCAAAGCCAGTACCTATCAGGAATAATAGTAGTTCATTCACTAAAAGAACTGGAGAAGTTGATTGTTGGATTAATAGATGGCTAACCAAGACGCTGCTTGGAGTAATCCCAATTTCCCAACCGAGTTTATAGGCTAGAGGAACATAGATTGCTAAGTAAAGTCCAAAGCTCCAGATATGATAACCAGTTAGTTGAAAGGCGATAACACCGATTGTCAGAGCCAGCAAGGTTGAAAAAAGTCTATTGCGAGCTAGTTTGATAGTGCTTCTTCGTGTATCAGAGAGACTTAAGATAGCAATGATACCAGCTGATACAGCTGAGGATAAATCAAAAAAGTAGGCTAGAAAGCAGGCAAAGCAGGTTGCCAGGACTAGTTTAAGAGTGCGTTGTGTGATAGACATAGAAAGCTTCCTTGAGATAAATGATTTAAAGTTATAATAGTAAGTAGGGTAGAAAGGTCTATTTCAATAGAATTATTGAGAAAAAAATGAGTTCTCCTTGTAGTGGTTTGATTATAGTATAAATATGTTTTGAAATCAAGTGAATCTAATAATAGTATAGGCAGAATGAATATTTATCAAACTGGTTCAGATATCGTTTTATGGTATAATGGATGAAAGGAGTTTTACATGCAAGAATTTTTTAAAAGCTATTTTAATAAGCTAGATTTAACAACGGTATTTGAGAATCTCTTAACGAAAGTGATTTCTCTTTTGATTTTATTTGTGTTATTCTACATAGCTAAAAAGCTTCTCCATGCGGCTGTCAAGAAAATTGTGAAGCCTTTACTGAAGTATTCAAATCGTGATGCAGGAAGACAAAAGACAATCTCGCGTTTATTAGAAAATATTTTTAATTACACCCTTTATTTCTTTTTAGTTTACTGCATTTTGTCGATCCTAGGACTACCTGTATCTAGTTTACTAGCTGGGGCTGGGATTGCCGGTGTTGCAATTGGTATGGGGGCCCAAGGATTTTTGTCGGATGTTATTAATGGTTTCTTTATTCTCTTTGAACGCCAGTTGGATGTAGGAGATGAGGTTGTGTTGACAAATGGTCCCATTACTGTATCGGGAAAAGTAGTTAGCGTCGGAATTCGAACAACTCAACTAAGAGGTGAAGACCAGGCTCTCCACTTTGTTCCCAACCGTAATATTACTGTGGTTAGCAATTTTTCAAGAGAAGAGCAGAACTGAAATTTTACTTGATTTGTGGTACAATAGAAAGAGTTTGGTAAAGGAGAAACGATGTTTTTAGATAAGCAATTAGGAAATGGTTGCACCTGGATTAACCTAGATGTGGAAATCATCAAAAATCTTGAAGATTTATCTGAAATCTATGGATTGGATAAGGAAACCATCGAATATGCGCTGGATAAAAATGAACGCGCCCACATGGATTACGACCGTGAAAATGGCACTGTAACCTTTATCTACAATGTTTTGGATTTAGAAAAGGACAAGGAATACTATGAAGCGATTCCTCTGACTTTTATCGTTGAAAAACAACGAATGATTACCATCAGCAATCACAAGAATGCTTATGTCATTGATCAGATGTTAACTTATCTGGATAGCCATGAGTCCCTGTCCATATATAAATTTCTTTTTGCCAGTCTAGAAATCATTAGTAACGCCTATTATCCAATTATTGAAAAGATGGATAAAAGTAAAGATGAAGTTAATGGTTTGCTTCGTCAGAGAACAACCAAGAAAAATCTCTTTGCTCTTTCCGACTTGGAGACAGGTATGGTTTATCTAACGGCGGCAGCCAAACAGAACCGTATCTTACTGGAACATATCCAAGGACATGCCCTCTATCGTCGTTTGGACGAAATTGAAAAAGAGCAGTTTGATGATGCCATGATTGAGGCTCATCAGTTGGTATCTATGACAGATTTGATTTCTCAAGTTCTTCAACAACTGTCAGGATCTTACAACAACATCCTAAACAATAACCTGAATGATAACTTGACAACCTTGACCATTATTTCAGTTTTATTGGCCGTGCTTGCGGTTATCACAGGATTTTTCGGGATGAATGTTCCTCTTCCATTTATGGAGGATAAGCATGCATGGATTTATATTACTTTGGCTAGCGCTGTCTTGTGGCTTGTTTTAGCCCAGTTTCTCAAAAGAATTGCAAAAATAAGTTAAGAAAAGGAGCCAGAATGGCGATTGAAAATTATATGCCAGATTTTGCTGTGGAAGCAGTCTATGATCTGACAGTCCAAAGCCTGCAGAAGCAGGGAATCAAGGCTGTTTTGGTTGATCTGGATAATACCTTGATTGCTTGGAATAACCCTGATGGGACTCCAGAGATGAAGCAATGGTTACATGACCTTCGTGATGCTGGTATTCGTATCATTGTAGTATCCAATAACACACCCAAACGTGTCAAACGAGCAGTCGAAAAATTTGGGATTGACTATGTTTATTGGGCTTTGAAGCCCTTTACTTTCGGGATTGACCGTGCCATGAAGGAATTCCACTATGAGAAAAATGAAGTCGTCATGGTTGGGGATCAACTCATGACGGATATTCGAGCGGCTCACCGAGCAGGGATTCGTTCGATTTTGGTCAAACCCTTGGTTCAGCACGACTCTATCAAAACACAGATTAACAGAGCTCGTGAGCGCCGTGTTATGAAACAAATCACTGAAAAGTACGGGCCTATCACATATAAAAAAGGAATCTAACTATGGAAGAAATTCTCTGTATTGGCTGTGGAGCAACCATTCAGACGACAGATAAGACTGGTCTTGGATTTACTCCCCAGTCGGCACTTGAAAAAGGTTTGGAGACAGGCGAAGTTTATTGCCAACGTTGTTTCCGTCTTCGTCATTACAATGAAATTACAGATGTGCAGTTGACGGATGATGATTTCCTAAAACTCTTGCACGAGGTGGGAGACAGTGATGCCTTGGTAGTTAATGTCATTGATATCTTTGACTTTAATGGTTCTGTCATCCCAGGATTGCCACGTTTCGTATCCGGTAATGATGTCCTCTTGGTTGGTAATAAAAAAGATATCCTCCCTAAGTCAGTTAAGCCTGGCAAGATTAGTCAATGGCTCATGGAACGTGCCCACGAGGAGGGCTTGCGTCCTGTCGATGTCGTCCTAACTTCAGCACAAAACAAGCATGCCATCAAGGAAGTCATTGACAAGATTGAATACTACCGTAAGGGTCGCGATGTCTACGTGGTCGGTGTGACCAACGTTGGAAAGTCAACCCTTATCAACGCTATTATCCAAGAAATCACGGGTGACCAAGATGTCATCACGACTTCACGCTTCCCAGGGACAACCTTGGACAAGATTGAGATACCACTTGACGACGGATCTTATATCTACGATACACCGGGGATTATCCACCGCCACCAGATGGCTCACTACTTGACGGCTAAAAACCTCAAGTATGTCAGCCCTAAAAAGGAAATCAAGCCTAAAACCTATCAACTTAACCCTGAGCAGACTCTATTTCTAGGTGGTTTGGGACGATTTGACTTCATTTCAGGAGAAAAACAAGGCTTCACAGCCTTCTTTGACAATGAACTCAAACTCCACCGTACCAAGCTAGAAGGAGCGAGTGCTTTCTACGACAAGCACCTAGGAACCCTCCTCACGCCTCCTAACAATAAGGAAAAAGAAGATTTTCCAAAACTAGTCCAGCATGTATTTACCATTAAGGACAAGACTGACCTAGTCATCTCAGGCCTAGGCTGGATCCGCGTAACAGGCACCGCCAAAGTCGCCGTCTGGGCACCAGAAGGCGTCGCAGTCGTCACACGAAAAGCAATAATTTAAACACAGAAAGGAAAGGGTTGTCTTTATTAAGGCTAGCATTGCGAGCCCCCATGGAGAATACTTTTCGCCGTGGTGTCAGTTGGTATAAGTGATTGTACCAACTGCGGAAAATTTGAGACCTTAGGCTCAAATTTTAGTCATGAAAGTCCAAAGAACTTTGCTGACGTCCGTCATCACCTAAGAAAAGTATGAAAAGAAACTCTTTTATTTAAGATAATGTCATTAACATCAAAACAACGTGCCTTCCTCAACAGCCAGGCACATACCCTAAAGCCTATCATCCAAATCGGGAAAAATGGACTCAACGACCAAATCAAAACCAGCGTTCGTCAGGCACTGGATGCCCGCGAGTTGATCAAGGTTACACTCTTGCAAAATACGGATGAAAACATCCACGAAGTAGCTGAAGTCTTGGAAGAAGAAATCGGTGTGGATACAGTCCAAAAAATCGGACGTATCTTGATCTTGTATAAACAATCCAGCAAGAAAGAAAATCGTAAGATTTCTAAAAAAGTCAAAGAAATCTAAAACTCTACTCCAAAACTGTTTTTACAGAAGACTAAAGGAGATTAGCCTATGGCAATCGAATTATTGACTCCCTTTACCAAGGTAGAGTTGGAGCCAGAAATCAAGGAGAAAAAACGCAAGCAAGTTGGAATCTTAGGGGGGAATTTTAACCCTGTTCACAATGCCCACCTGATCGTGGCAGACCAAGTGCGCCAGCAGTTGGGATTGGATCAAGTGCTGCTTATGCCTGAATATCAACCACCTCACGTAGATAAAAAAGAAACTATTCCTGAACACCACCGTCTGAAAATGCTTGAATTGGCTATTGAAGGGACTGAAGGAATAGCTATTGAGACAATTGAGCTAGAGCGCAAGGGTATTTCCTACACCTACGATACCATGAAACTCTTGACAGAGAAGAATCCAGATACAGATTATTACTTTATCATAGGTGCCGATATGGTAGACTATTTGCCTAAGTGGTATAGAATTGATGAACTGGTTGACCTCGTTCAGTTTGTAGGAGTTCAACGACCACGCTACAAGGCTGGGACTTCTTACCCAGTCATTTGGGTGGATGTACCCCTGATGGACATTTCATCTAGTATGGTGCGTGATTTCATTGCCCAAGGACGTAAGCCTAACTTTCTCCTACCAAAACCTGTGCTAGACTATATCGAGAAAGAAGGGCTCTACTAATGGCATATCAAGACTACATCAACTGTTCCCGTGAGGAATTGTTGGAAAAAATGGCAGAGCTTCTACCCGAGAAACGTTTAACCCATTGTCTAGGTGTAGAGCGTGCAGCCATGGAATTGGCTCAGCGCTTCGGTGTAGATGTTGAGAAAGCAGGCTTAGCAGGTCTCCTTCATGATTATGCTAAAAAGTTATCAGATCAGGAATTTCTAAACTTGATTGACCGCTATCAGCTAGACCCTGACCTCAAAAATTGGGGTAATAATGTCTGGCATGGCATGGTAGGCATTTACAAGATTCAGGAAGATTTGGATTTGCAAAATGCTGAAATCCTACGAGCTATTGAAATCCATACAGTTGGAGCTGGCCAGATGACCGACTTAGACAAGGTCATCTACGTCGCAGACTATATCGAGCACAATCGTGCCTTTCCAGGTGTGGATCAGGCGCGTGAGATAGCAAGATTGTCACTTAATAAGGTAGTAGCCTATGAAACAGCTCGTACTATAGAGCATTTGGCTCACCAGGGATTTCCTATCTATCCCCAAACCCTTGAAACCTATAACGCCTATGTGCACTATTTGAAAGAGGATTAAATGAACGAAAAAGAATTATTAGAACTAGTCGTGAAAGCGGCTGATGAGAAACGTGCGGAGGATATCCTTGCACTTGATGTACAAGAATTGACCAGTGTGACAGACTACTTTGTGATTACTAGCTCTATGAATAGTCGTCAATTGGATGCTATCGCTGAAAATATTCGTGAAAAAGTTGCTGAAGCTGGCTTTAAAGGCAGTCATGTTGAAGGTGATGCAGCTGGAGGCTGGGTCTTGCTAGACCTTGGTGGTGTCGTTGTGCATATCTTTTCAGAAGAAATGCGTGCCCACTATAACCTAGAAAAACTATGGCACGAGGCGGACTCAGTAGATCTCTCACAAGCCTTAGCATAGGAGATGAACTCAGTTGCAGTCAACTGAGTTTCTTTGCTTAATTTAGAAGAAAATTGATAGAAAGGTAAGGGCATCGTGTTTGGTTGATCTTGAAACTGAACACGAGCTAAAAGCTGTTAGAAAAAGAGTAACTTTCTTTGTATCTGATGATACGGCAGAAAGTTTCCTATTTTCTCTTTGCTTTTAACGCTCTTTGTATCTTAATTATGGCTACATACGAAACCTTTGCGGCTGTTTACGATGCTGTGATGGACGATAGTTTATACGATAAATGGACGGATTTTTCCCTCCGTCATTTGCCAAAGACTAAGGAGAGAAAGAAACTCTTGGAGTTGGCTTGTGGGACAGGTATCCAGTCTGTGCGCTTTTCTCAGGCTGGCTTTGATGTAACTGGACTGGACCTGAGCGCGGATATGCTGAAGATTTCGGAGAAGAGAGCTGCTTCAGCCAAGCAAAAGATTGATTTTATTGAAGGCAATATGCTGGATTTATCCAAGGAGGGGAAATACGATTTTGTCACTTGTTATTCGGACTCTATCTGCTATATGCAGGATGAAGTAGAAGTAGGCGACGTTTTCAAAGAAGTCTATAATGCCCTCAATGAAGATGGTGTTTTTATCTTTGATGTGCATTCAACCTATCAGACTGACGAAGTTTTTCCAGGCTATTCTTACCATGAAAATGCAGAAGACTTTGCCATGCTTTGGGATACCTATGAGGACGAAGCACCTCACTCTATCGTGCATGAACTGACCTTCTTTATCAAGGAAGCAGACGGGTCCTTTAGCCGTCACGATGAAGTGCATGAAGAACGGACATACGAAGTCTTGACCTATGATATTTTGCTGGAACAGGCTGGTTTCAAATCCTTCAAACTTTATGCTGATTTTGAGGATAAGGAGCCTACAGAGACCAGTAGACGTTGGTTTTTTGTGGCACAGAAGTAGGAGAATATCATGACCATTACAGGTATTATCGCGGAGTTCAATCCTTTTCATAATGGGCACAAATACCTGCTAGCTCAGGCAGAGGGGCTGAAAATTGTTGCCATATCTGGGAATTTCATGCAGAGAGGCGAGCCTGCTATTGTAGATAAGTGGACACGGGCCCAGATGGCACTGGAAAATGGCGCAGACTTGGTAGTGGAATTGCCCTTTTTAGTCAGTGTTCAGGCGGCAGATTTCTTTGGCCAAGGAGCTGTGGATATCTTGGCTCGGTTGGGAATTGATAGCCTCGCTTTTGGGACAGAGGAAGTTCTGGATTACCAAAAAATCGCTGACTTATACACAGAGCATGGTGCTGAGATGGAGCGTTATATTGCAGAATTACCTGATTCTCTCTCCTACCCTCAGAAAACCCAAGCCATGTGGAAGGAGTTTGCTGGTCTTGATTTTTCTGGCAATACGCCTAATCATGTCCTTGCTCTGGCCTATGCCAAGGCAGTTGCAGGACGAAACATCAAACTCCAGCCGATTCAGCGTCAGGGAGCGGGTTACCATTCTGTGGATAAGAATGTGGACTTTGCCTCGGCGACAGCCCTCCGTCAGCACCAGAGGGATACAGATTTCTTAGAACGCTTTATGCCTTCTGTTACACTGTTTGAAAATGCTAGCAAGGTGAGCTGGGATGACTATTTTCCCTTACTCCGCTATCAAATCTTGTCAAACCCTGACCTAACCACCATCTATCAGGTCAATCAAGAAATGGCAGTGCGCATCAAGGAAGCGTCCAAAACAGCCCAGTCTGTGGACGAATTGGTGGAAGCTGTTGCGACCAAACGATACACTAAAGCGCGTGTCAGACGCCTCTTGACCTATATATTGGTGCAGGCTAGAGAAAGTAATTTGCCAGAAGGTATTCATGTCCTCGGATTCACCGAAAAAGGCAGGCAACACCTCAAGTCTTTGAAAGACCAAGTCCATCTAGTCAGCCGAATTGGCAAAGAACCTTGGGATGCCATGACTCAAAAGGCAGATCAGATTTACCGACTAGGAAATCCAAGTATAGCAGAGCAGAATTTTGGTAGAACTCCCATAAGAAAAGAAACAAACTAAGTCTACTGAAAGGTAGGCTTTTTTGCTTCGTTTTTCTTGGAAATTTAAATTTTTAAAGAATCTTAATTTTACTTGAAAATCTAAAAATTTTCTTTAAAAATTCACACAAAACTCTTCAATTTGGGTTTGTGAAAATCGGTTTTTTATGATAGAATATTAAGGAATGTATGTCATTCGATAAACAAATTTAATGAGGTAAAAACATGGAAATCATGACCATTGCGATTGTTGTTTTTGCCGTCATCATTGGTTTAGTCATTGGATATGTCAGCATCTCAGCTAAGATGAAATCATCACAAGAGGCTGCAGAGTTGATGCTTCTAAATGCTGAACAAGAAGCAACTAATTTACGAGGACAAGCTGAGCGCGAAGCGGATTTATTGCTAAATGAAGCCAAGAGCGAAAGCAAGTCTCTTAAAAAAGAAGCACTATTGGAGGCCAAAGAGGAAGCCAGAAAATACCGTGAAGAAGTGGACGCTGAATTTAAGTCAGAACGTCAGGAGCTCAAGCAAATTGAAAGTCGTTTGACGGAGAGAGCTGCGAGCCTTGACCGCAAAGACGACAATTTGACGAACAAAGAAAAAACACTTGAACAAAAAGAACAAAGTATTTCTGATAGAGCAAAAAACCTTGATGCACGTGAAGAGCAATTAGAGGAAGTCGAAAGACAAAAAGAAGCTGAACTTGAACGTATCGGTTCCCTTTCCCAAGCTGAGGCTCGAGATATTATCTTGGCTCAGACAGAGGAAAACTTGACCAAGGAAATTGCTAGCCGCATTCGTGAGGCTGAGCAGGAAGTCAAGGAACGTTCAGACAAGATTGCGAAAGATATCTTGGTTCAGGCTATGCAGCGTATCGCTGGTGATTATGTAGCAGAGTCAACAAACTCTACAGTTCACCTACCAGACGATACCATGAAGGGACGCATTATCGGTCGTGAAGGTCGAAATATTCGTACCTTTGAAAGTTTGACAGGGGTTGATGTGATTATCGACGATACACCGGAAGTGGTGACCTTGTCAGGATTTGATCCGATTCGTCGTGAAATTGCTCGTATGACCATGGAAATGTTGCTCAAGGATGGCCGTATCCACCCAGCTCGTATCGAGGAGTTGGTGGAGAAAAACCGTCAGGAGATTGACAATAAAATCCGTGAATATGGGGAGGCTGCTGCCTATGAGATTGGTGCGCCTAACCTCCATCCAGACCTGATGAAGATTATGGGACGTTTGCAGTTCCGTACTTCTTATGGACAAAATGTCTTGCGTCATTCGATTGAGGTTGCCAAGTTATCTGGTATCATCGCCAGTGAACTTGGTGAAAATGCAGCTCTTGCCCGTCGTGCTGGATTCCTTCATGACATCGGGAAAGCTATTGACCGCGAGGTTGAAGGTAGCCACGTTGAGATTGGTACTGAGTTGGCTCGTAAGTACAAGGAACACCCAGTCGTGGTGAATACTATTGCTAGCCACCACGGCGATGTCGAACCCGAAAGCGTCATTGCAGTGATTGTTGCTGCAGCAGATGCCTTGAGTGCAGCGCGTCCAGGTGCTCGTAGTGAATCTCTTGAAAGCTATATCAAGCGTCTCCATGATTTGGAAGAAATCGCCAATGGCTTTGAAGGCGTGCAAAATAGCTTTGCCCTTCAAGCAGGACGTGAGATCCGTATCATGGTTAATCCAGGACAAATCAAAGACGACAAAGTCACAATCTTGGCTCACAAAGTTCGTGAGAAAATTGAAAACAATCTCGATTACCCAGGAAATATCAAGGTAACCGTTATCCGCGAACTTCGCGCAGTTGATTATGCAAAATAAATAAGAAAGAGCAGTTGAAAAATTACTGCTTTTTTGTTACACTAGATAGAAAGATTGTAGTAAGCAGAAATGGCTTTACACTGTGAATTCTGAAGAATTTTCGAGTCATTTCACAAACTATCCAAAGGAGACATCATGGCAGACCGTGGCTTACTAGTCGTTTTTTCAGGTCCTTCTGGAGTTGGAAAAGGGACGGTTAGACGAGAAATTTTTGAGAGTTCTGAAAATCAATTCCAATATTCTGTATCGATGACAACACGGGCTCAACGTCCAGGTGAAGTAGACGGAGTTGACTATTTCTTCCGTACGCGTGAAGAATTTGAAGAACTGATCCGTCAAGGACAAATGTTAGAGTATGCAGAGTATGTAGGAAACTACTATGGAACTCCTCTGACTTATGTCAATGAAACCCTTGATAAGGGTATTGACGTCTTCCTTGAAATTGAAGTACAGGGAGCTCTTCAGGTTAAGAAAAAGGTTCCAGACGCTGTTTTTATCTTTCTAACACCGCCAGATTTGGAAGAATTGCAAGATCGTCTCGTTGGCCGTGGTACGGATAGCGCAGAAGTGATTGCCCAACGTATCGAAAAAGCCAAAGAAGAAATTGCCCTCATGCGTGAGTATGATTATGCCATTGTCAACGATCAGGTGCCCCTCGCTGCTGAACGTGTTAAACGTGTGATTGAAGCTGAACATTTCCGTGTGGATCGTGTCATCGGTCACTATCAGGATATGCTACCAAAGTCTCCGACTATTCGATAAACTATAGAAAACAGGTACAAACAAATGATGCTTAAACCCTCTATTGATACCTTGCTTGATAAGGTGCCATCAAAATATTCACTCGTAATTTTGGAAGCAAAACGTGCTCATGAATTAGAAGCAGGAGCACCTCCAACACAAGAATTCAAATCTGAAAAATCAACTCTTCGTGCTTTGGAAGAAATTGAATCTGGGAATGTAACCATCCATCCAGATCCAGAAGGAAAACGCGAAGCTGTTCGTCGTCGAATCGAAGAAGAAAGACGATTGAGAGAAGAAGAAGAAAAGAAAATCAAAGAGCAAATCGCGAAAGAAAAAGAAGAAGGTGAAAAAATTTAAGGTTGGGGGGACTCAATCTTATTTTTTCTATTGCAAGAATACTCAATCAATTGAAACGATTTAAGTAGAGAAGGAGGTGAGGACATGGTTATTGCAAAAATCATTGTGGATGTTCCCTTGATGCAGACGGACCAACCATACAGTTACAAGGTTCCTGAAGAATTTGTAGATATGCTGGAACTTGGCATGCGGGTTCATGTCCCTTTTGGAAAGGCCAATCGTTTGATTCAGGGGATTGTTCTAGGAATTGAAGAAGAAGCTTATGCGGAAGTGGCAAACGAGGAATTAAAAGAGATTGTCGAAGTACTTGATTTTTCTCCAGTTTTAACGGAGGAACAACTCTGGTTGGCCGAAGAACTACGTAAGTCAGTCTTTTCATACAAAATTTCTATTCTTAAAGCCATGCTTCCTGGATTTTTGAACTCTAGTTATGATAAAATCCTCTATCCTCTGGAAGGCTTGAGTCAGGAAGATAAAGAGCGTTTATTCGGTTCGCAAGAATCTCTAGCCTTTTCATCACTTGACTTGAAACAGCAGGCAGAGATGATGCGATTGACTCGAAAAGGGCTCTTGAAACTCGAGTATCAGGCTGTGGATCAGAAGAAGGTCAAGACCCAGTCTTGGTATGAGGTTCATGTTGAGCAGTTAGAAGAAATTGAGATTTCTGCGCGTGCTAAGAAAAAGGCAGAGCTAAGAGACTATTTGCTTGCTCATGCGGAAAGTGCTCCTCTGGCTAGTTTATTAGAGTCCTATTCGCGAGAGCAAGTCAACTTTTTTGTGGATCAAGGAGCTCTAACCTTAGTTCAAAAGGAAGTGCAACGTTCAGCTGCTTATTTCGAAGGCATTGAAGCAAGTAGACCTTTGGAGCTGAATCCAGAGCAAAGACAAGCTCGCGATGCGGTTGTCAGTGCTATTGGCAGTCAGCAACCTCCCTTCCTCCTTCAAGGGATTACAGGAAGTGGGAAGACAGAAGTTTACTTGCAGATTATCCAAGGAGCCTTGGACAAGGGAAAGACGGCCATTTTGCTGGTACCTGAGATTTCCCTGACGCCACAAATGACGGAGCGTTTTATTGCTCGTTTCGGCGAGAAAGTAGCCATCCTTCACTCAGGCTTGTCTAATGGTGAGAAGTACGATGAATGGCGCAAGGTTGAGCGTGGAGATGCTCAAGTTGTGGTTGGCGCCAGATCAGCCATCTTTGCCCCGCTGAAAAATCTAGGTGTCATTATTATCGATGAAGAGCATGAAGCCAGCTACAAACAAGACAGCAATCCGCGTTATCATGCTAGAGAGGTCGCTATTCTACGAGCCCAGTACAATCAAGCGGCCCTGGTCCTTGGTTCAGCGACACCGAGCATAGAGAGCCAAGCTCGGGCTGGAAAAGGTGTCTATCAACACTTACGTCTGACCCAACGGGCCAATCCTTTAGCAAGTATTCCTGAAGTTCAACTGATTGACTTCCGGGACTATATCGGGCAGAATGAGACATCAAACTTCACACCACCTCTGATTGAGGCAATTCAAAATCGTTTAGACAAAAAAGAGCAGGTGGTTCTCATGCTCAATCGTCGTGGTTATTCAAGTTTTGTCATGTGTCGGGAATGTGGGACTGTTGATACCTGTCCTAACTGCGATATTTCCTTGACCTTGCACATGGATACCAAGACTATGAACTGCCACTATTGTGGTTTTTCTAAGGAAATTCCTCATGTCTGTCCCAACTGTCAGAGTCACAGTATTCGCTACTATGGAACGGGGACTCAGAAGGCCTATGATGAGCTAGCAGAGCTCTTCCCGCAGGCACGTATTCTGCGCATGGATGTGGATACCACTCGTAAGAAGGGCAGTCACCAAGCTCTTCTTGACCAGTTTGGTCAAGGGGAAGCGGATATCTTGCTGGGAACTCAGATGATTGCCAAGGGCTTGGATTTTCCAAATGTGACCTTGGTCGGAGTGCTCAATGCAGATACGGCCTTGAATCTGCCTGATTTTCGTTCTTCAGAGAGAACCTTCCAACTCTTGACCCAAGTGGCAGGACGTGCAGGACGTGCTGAAAAGGCAGGTCAGGTCTTGATTCAGTCCTATAATCCTAATCATTATGCCATTCGCTTTGCCAAAGACCAAGACTACGAAGGTTTTTATGCTTATGAAATGAGTATCAGGCGCCAACTCGGCTATCCGCCTTATTATTTCACCATTGGGATTACCCTCTCTCACAAGAAAGAAGAAGAGGTTGTCAAACGTGCCTATGAAGTTATGGGAATTTTGCGATCAGGTTTATCGGATGCTTGTATCATACTTGGACCAACGCCAAAACCTATCGCTCGTACTCATAACCTCTATCATTATCAGATTTTAATCAAATATCGTTTAGAAGATGAGTTAACTTCAACCCTGAATCAGGTCTTGTCTCTAACTCAAGAACGGGAAAATAGCGAGCTTCGTCTCAGTATTGACCACGAACCGCAACAATTTTTATAAAAGGAGAAAAGATGACAAAACTAATCTTTATGGGAACTCCCGAGTTTTCAGCGACCGTTTTAAAGGGTCTTTTGACAGATGATCGCTATGAGATTGTGGCGGTTGTAACTCAGCCAGATCGAGCTGTCGGCCGTAAGAAAGTTATCCAAGAAACCCCAGTCAAACAAGCTGCCAAAGAAGCAGGACTTCCTATCTACCAACCAGAAAAATTATCGGGTAGTCCAGAGATGGAAGCCATTATGAAGCTAGGAGCTGATGGGATTATCACTGCTGCTTTTGGGCAGTTTCTCCCAAGTAAACTCCTTGATAGCATGGATTTTGCGGTCAACGTTCACGCTTCCCTCCTTCCCAAACATCGTGGTGGAGCTCCGATTCATTATGCCTTGATTCAAGGTGATGAGGAGGCAGGAGTAACCATTATGGAAATGGTCAAGGAAATGGATGCAGGGGATATGATTTCCCGTCGCAGTATTCCCATTACTGATGAGGACAATGTAGGAACTTTGTTTGAAAAATTGGCCATTGTTGGTCGTGATTTGCTTTTAGAGACTCTTCCTGCTTATATAGCCGGAGATATTCAGCCTCAACCGCAAGATCCAAGCCAGGTAACTTTCTCACCAAATATCAAACCTGAGGAAGAAAAATTAGACTGGAACAAGACTAACCGCCAACTCTTTAACCAAATCCGTGGGATGAATCCATGGCCAGTTGCCCATACCTTCCTCAAGGGAGAACGCTTCAAAATCTATGAAGCACTGCCTGTAGAAGGTCAGGGAAATCCGGGTGAGATACTCTCCATCGGTAAGAAAGAATTGATTGTCGCAACAGCAGAAGGAGCACTGTCACTTAAACAGGTTCAACCAGCAGGAAAACCTAAGATGGACATTGCTTCCTTCCTTAACGGTGTGGGACGGACTTTGGCAGTAGGAGAACGATTTGGTGACTAAAGTAGAAACGGCTAGAAATTTAGCCTTGGAGGTGCTAGAGGATGTCCTTATCAATCAAGCCTACTCAAATATCGCCTTAAATAAACACCTCAAGGGAAGTCAACTGTCAGCGGCTGACAAAGGTTTGGTGACAGAGTTGGTGTATGGAACCGTAGCTCGAAAACTAACCTTAGAATGGTACATATCCCACTTTATCGAAGATAGAGACAAGCTAGATGGCTGGCTTTATGTTCTGCTTCTGATGAGCGTTTATCAACTCCAATACCTAGATAAGCTACCTGACCATGCAGTCGTTCATGAAGCGGTTGAAATTGCAAAATCTCGTAAAAAAGGTAGCGAAAAACTAGTCAATGCAATCCTTCGCCGTATCTTGCGAGAAGGTTTGCCAGATATTGCCAGTATCAAACGTAAAAATAAGCGTGATTCTATCGCCTACTCTCTGCCAGTTTGGTTGGTTTCTAAGCTCAAGGAAGAGTACGGAGAAGAGCGAGCGCAAGCGATTTTTGAAAGTCTTTTGCATCGCAATAAAGCCAGTATCCGGGTGACAGATTTGAGTCTAAAAGAGGAAATCAAAAAATTGCTTGGTGCAAGTGATTCTATTTTGTCGGCTGCAGGTTTGGTCAAGGAGCAGGGGCATTTTGCTGGTCATGACTTGTTTGTAGAAGGTGCTATTACTATTCAAGACGAGTCTAGTCAGTTGGTGGCTCCGACACTAGATTTGCAAGGAGACGAGCAGGTTTTGGATGCCTGTGCCGCTCCTGGTGGGAAGACAGCCCATATGGCCTCTTATCTGACGACAGGTCAGGTAACTGCATTGGATCTCTACGACCATAAACTCAATTTGATTCAAGAGAATGCAGAGCGATTAGGCCTAGCAGACCGTGTACAAACACAAAAACTGGACGCTAGAAAAGTGCATGAGTTTTTTGACAAGGATCAATTTGATAAAATTCTAGTTGATGCCCCTTGCTCAGGGATTGGACTTTTGCGTCGGAAACCAGATATCAAATACAACAAAGACACTGCTGATTTCGCGTCATTACAGGAAATTCAGCTGGAAATATTAGGTAGTGTTTGTCAAACGCTACGTAAAGGTGGTATAATAACTTATAGTACCTGCACTATTGTCTCTGAGGAGAACTTTCAAGTGGTTCAAGCATTTTTAGAAAGTCATACAGAGTTCGAGCAGGTTAAACTAGAACACGAATGCAAGGATATCCTGAAAGATGGTTGCATCCTCATTACTCCTGAATTGTATGGAAGTGATGGATTCTTTATCAGCCAATTTCGGAAGGTATCCAATTAGGAAGGAACTGACACAATGGAAATTTCATTATTAACAGATGTGGGTCAGAAACGTACAAATAATCAAGACTATGTCAATCTTTTTATCAACCGTGCCGGTCGCACAATGATCATCTTGGCTGACGGGATGGGAGGACACCGAGCGGGCAATATTGCCAGTGAGATGGCAGTAACGGATTTAGGTGCTGCCTGGGTAGATACTCAGATTGATACTGTGAATGAAGTTCGAGAATGGTTTGCAGAACACCTAGAAATTGAAAATCAAAAGATTTATCAATTGGGGCGTGATGAAGCATATAAAGGAATGGGGACAACTCTAGAAGCCCTTGCAATCATTGATAATCAAGCTATCTATGCTCATATTGGTGATTCTCGTATTGGCTTGATTCGTGGTGAAGAGTACCACCAATTAACGAATGATCATTCATTAGTTAATGAGTTGCTCAAGGCAGGCCAATTAACCCCTGAAGAAGCTGAAGCGCATCCACAAAAAAATATCATTACTCAGTCTATTGGACAAAAAGATGAGATTCAACCTGATTTAGGGATCGTGAGCTTGGAACCAGGTGACTATATCGTTATAAATAGTGATGGTCTAACCAACATGATTTCTGGTAGCGAAATCTATGATATCGTGACAAGTGATATTTCGCTTGATGACAAGGCGGCAACCTTAGTACGTTTTGCAAACAATGCTGGAGGGCTTGACAACATCACGGTTGCCTTGATTGCGATTGAGGAGGAATCAAAATGATCCAGATCGGCAAGATATTTGCCGGACGATATCGGATTATCAAACAAATTGGCCGCGGAGGGATGGCGGATGTCTACCTAGCCAAAGATTTGATTCTTGATGGGGAAGAGGTTGCTGTGAAGGTCCTGAGGACCAACTACCAGACAGACCCTATCGCTGTTGCACGTTTTCAGCGTGAAGCACGTGCGATGGCAGACCTAGATCATCCTCATATCGTTCGAATTACGGATATCGGTGAAGAAGACGGTCAACAGTACCTAGCTATGGAATATGTGGCTGGACTTGACCTTAAACGCTATATCAAAGAACACTACCCTCTATCAAACGAGGAAGCTGTTCGTATCATGGGTCAAATTCTCTTGGCTATGCGTTTAGCGCATGCAAAGGGGATTATTCACCGTGATTTAAAACCTCAAAATATACTCTTGACTCCTGATGGAACCGCAAAAGTTACTGACTTTGGGATTGCAGTGGCCTTTGCAGAAACTAGTTTGACACAGACCAACTCCATGTTGGGTTCTGTTCATTATCTATCACCTGAGCAGGCGCGTGGTTCTAAGGCGACCATACAGAGTGATATTTATGCGATGGGAATTATCTTTTTCGAAATGTTGACAGGTCATATTCCTTATGATGGAGATAGTGCCGTGACCATTGCACTTCAGCATTTCCAAAAACCACTTCCTTCTGTCATTGCTGAAAATCCATCAGTACCACAATCCTTGGAAAACGTAGTTATAAAAGCGACAGCTAAAAAGTTAACAGACCGTTATCAAACTGTCTCAGAAATGTATGTTGACTTGTTAAGCAGCCTTTCTTATAACCGTCGAAATGAACCAAAGTTAGTATTTGAAGATACGAGTAAAGTTGATACAAAAACTTTACCGAAAATGTCACAGTCTACCTTAACAGCGATTCCTAAAGTGCAACCGAAGGAAGAAAATTCTCAGAGCCAAAATCCGGCTAAAAAGGCACCGAGTAAAGAAGCTGTTGCAAAACCAGTCAAGAAGCGTCGTTTTAAAGCGAGATATTTGGTGCTTTTAGCCAGCTTTGTACTTTTTTTAGCTTCTCTCTTTTGGATTGTATCGAAAACGCCAGCTACCGTTGAAATTCCAAAAGTAGCAGGTCAGACTGTAGCTGAAGCTAAGGAAAATCTTAAAAAAGCTAATTTTGAAATTGGTGAGGAGAAGTCCGAAGCTAGTGATACAGTAGAAGAAGGTCGAGTCATTCGAACAGATCCAGATGCTGGCTCAGCACGAAAAGAAGGAACAAAAGTTAATCTTATTATCTCTTCAGGTCAACAATCCTTCAAGCTTGGAAACTATGTTGGTCGTAAATCAACAGATGTTATAGCAGAATTGAAAGGGAAAAAGGTTCCTGAAAATCTCATTAAGGTTGTTGAAGAAGAATCAAGTGAAACAGAGGCAGGTCTCGTTATGAAACAAAGCTTGCCAGAGGGAACTACATATGATCTTAGTAAGGCAACGAAAATAGTCTTGACTGTAGCTAAAAAGGTAACCAGTGTTTCAATGCCAAGTTATATTGGTTCTAGTCTTGAATTTACCAAGAATAACTTGATTCAGATAGTCGGTGTTAAAGAAGCCAATATAGAAGTAATAGAGGTTTCTACAGCTCCTGAAGGAACTGCTGAAGAGACTGTAGTGAGTCAAAGTCCAAAACCAGGTGAAAGTGTAGATTTAAATAGAACTCGTATCAAGATTTCTATCTATAAACCGAAAACAACTACAACAACAAATCCTACAACAAGCAATCCTAGTCGTGCAGAAACATCTCCACAAATTAGAGAACCACAGACTAATCAAAACACTACAACGTCAGATTTACATCGTGGGAACAACTAATCAATCTTTGTCACAGTTTTTGTGGCAAAGATTTTTTTTCCTTAAAATTTATGATAAAATAAAAGAAGTTTAAAAAGGAGGGGAAGATGGACGAATCAAAAAAACTGAACGCAGTTATTGATGTCATTATGTTAGCAGGAACGATTTTGCTTCGCAATGGCTCTGAAATTTATCGTGTCGAAGATACTATGATTCGGATTGCGCATTCACAAGGCATTATGGATTGTAATGTTTTGGCCATGCCTGCAGCCATTTTTTTCTCCATTGAGAACACAAATATCTCTCGAATGAAACGAGTGACTTCCTCTTCCTATAATATTGAGAAGGTTTGTGATGTCAATCAGATTTCACGGGAGCTTGTATCAGGGCAACTTGATTTGGAGACAGCCTTTATCCGACTCAAAGAATTGAATACCAAGCCTTCACCTTATACCAATGTTCAATTGACGGTTGCGGCGACCTTTAGTGCTCCTTTCTTTTCAATCATGTTCGGTGGCAATACCTACGATGCAATCGGAGCAGGAGTGGCGACCATATTTGCCTTTACCTTTTCCCTCTATGTAGAAAAGTTTATTCGTATTCCCTTTATGACAGCTTTCGCAGGTGCCCTTGTCTTTGGATTGATTGCACAATTTTGGGCGCGCTATTCTGGGTTGCCGTCTACAGCTGATTTGGTCATTGCAGGTGCGGTTATGCCGTTTGTTCCGGGAATTGCTCTGACTAATGCAGTTCGAGACATCATGACCAATCACATTAACTCTGGTATGAGCAAGATGTTTGAATCCTTGCTGGTTACCCTTGCCTTAGGGGCAGGCACCTCTGTCGCCCTTGTACTCATGAACTAATATGACTCTAACAACATTTTTATTGCAGGCGCTGGCGAGTCTGCTGGCTATTATCACTTTTTTAATCGTTTTAAATGTCCAACGTTCCATGCTCATCCCCGGTGGAATCTTGGGAATGTCTATCTGGTTGCTCTATCTGATACTCAAGGAGCCAACAAATGTTATTTTGGCGACCTTTATTGCTGCTGTGATTGGTTCTTGTGTCAGTCAGATTATGAGTATTATCTACAAAACACCAGCAGTTGTTTTTGCATTGGCTATCTTGGCTCCACTAGTACCAGGTTATCTGTCTTATCGAACGACTTCCTTCGTTGTCACAGGTGACTATAGAAACGCCATTACCAGTGCAATGTTGGTGATGATGCTGGCCCTTGTTATCTCAATAGGAATGGCCAGTGGTACAGTTGTGCTGAAATTGTATTACTATCTCAAAAAGAATCGGGTTAGCTAGGGCTCGATTTTTTCATGGCTAGAATGGCTGAAAGAGCGAAGATACAAGGATGGAAATGAACTTGATTTGGGGAATCAAGTCTTTTTTAGCTCATTTGACCTCAATTATGATAAAATAGAGGTGAACGAATTTTTACAATGAATGATAAAAATAGAGGTAAATATGAAAATCGGTATTGATAAGATTGGTTTTGCGACCAGTCAATACGTTTTGAAATTACAAGATTTGGCAGAAACCCGAGGAATTGATCCTGAAAAATTGAGTAAAGGACTCCTTTTAAAAGAGTTGAGTATCGCTCCGTTAACAGAAGATATTGTGACCTTGGCTGCCAGTGCAGGAAATTCTATCCTGACTGAAGAAGAGAAGCAAGAGATTGATATGGTGATCGTAGCGACAGAATCTGGAGTCGATCAAAGTAAGGCGGCTGCGGTTTTTGTACACGGTCTACTTGGAATTCAACCTTTTGCTCGTAGTTTTGAAATCAAGGAAGCTTGCTACGGTGCAACTGCGGCCCTTCACTATGCTAAGTTACACGTAGAAAATTCTCCTAAATCAAAAGTCTTGGTGTTGGCTAGCGATATTGCAAAATATGGTGTCGAAACTCCTGGCGAACCAACTCAGGGGGCAGGTTGTGTTGCCATGTTGATTAGCCAAGATCCACGTGTTATGATTTTCAACAATGATAACGTTGCGCAAACTCGTGATATTATGGACTTTTGGCGTCCAAATTATTCAACGACACCATTTGTCAATGGAGTCTACTCAACGCAACAGTATCTGGATAGTTTAAAAACAACTTGGGAAGAGTATCAAAAACGTTATAACTGTAGCTTGAAAGATTTTGAGGCTATTTGTTTCCATTTGCCATATCCTAAGCTAGCTCTTAAGGGATTGAAAAAAATTCTCGATAAATCTCTATCTCAAGAGAAAAAGGATTTATTCCAAAAACACTTTGATGAATCCATTGTTTATAGCCAAAAGGTTGGAAATATCTATACGGGTTCACTCTTTTTAGGGCTTTTGTCTCTTCTTGAAAACTCTGATAGTCTCAAAGCAGGAGACAAGATTGCTCTCTACAGCTACGGAAGTGGTGCTGTATCTGAATTCTTCAGTGTGGAGTTGGTTGAAGGATACGAGAAGCAGTTACAGGAAAATCGTTTAGAACTGCTAGATCGACGTCAAGCTTTGACTGTTGCGGACTATGAACAAATCTTTTTTGAGGAAGCGAACTTGGATGAGTCAGGTTCTGCAACGATGTCAGGTTATGAAGGACAAGACTATGCTCTGGTTGAGATTGTAGAACACCAACGTCGCTATAGCAAGGTTGAAAAATAATGAAAAAAAATTGGAATGGATTTGCTAAAAAATCAGCCCAAGAGCGCCTAGAGCTAGTGAAGTCTCAGGCGCTTACTTCTATAGAGGCGAAGGACAGTTTAGACCGGAATGAAAATCTCAGTCTAGCAATTGCGGATCAACTGAGTGAAAATGTAGTCGGAACCTTTTCACTCCCCTACTCAGTAGTTCCAGAAGTGTTGGTAAATGGCCAAGAGTACACGGTTCCTTATGTAACAGAAGAACCATCCGTCGTTGCTGCGGCTAGCTTTGCAAGCAAAATCATTAAACGCGCGGGCGGTTTTACTGCTCAGGTTCATCAGCGTCAAATGATCGGTCAGGTTGCTCTCTATCAAGTCCCAGATAGTGATCGAGCTCGTCAGGTCATTCTGAGTCAAAAAGCGGAACTACTTGAACTGGCCAATCAAGCCTACCCATCAATCGTTAAGCGGGGTGGGGGTGCTCGTGATTTAAGAGTTGAGATAGTTTCTGGTGAGACAGATTTTCTGGTTGTTTATCTTCATGTGGATACTCAGGAAGCCATGGGAGCTAATATGCTTAATACCATGCTTGAAGCTTTAAAACCTAGTCTAGAGACTCTAAGTCAGGGGCAAAGTTTAATGGGAATTCTATCCAACTACGCAACAGATTCATTAGTAACCGCAACCTGTCGCATCGCCTTTCGGTATTTGAGTCGCCAAAAAGATGAAGCGCGTGAACTGGCAGAAAAAATAGTTTTAGCCAGCCAGTTTGCTCAAGCAGATCCTTATCGAGCAGCCACTCATAATAAAGGAATTTTTAATGGGATTGATGCTCTCTTGATTGCGACAGGAAATGATTGGCGTGCCATTGAAGCAGGAGCGCATGCCTATGCCGGTCATGATGGTGCTTATCGAGGTCTCAGTCGTTGGACGATGGATTTGGAAACAGAAGAGCTAATAGGAGAGATGACTATGCCGATGCCAGTTGCTACCAAGGGTGGATCAATTGGTCTTAATCCTCGTGTAGTTCTCAGCCATGAGTTGCTAGGTCATCCATCAGCTAAGGAATTAGCTCAAATTATCGTGTCAATTGGTCTTGCACAAAACTTTGCAGCTCTTAAAGCTCTTGTCAGCACAGGAATTCAGCATGGACACATGAAACTTCAAGCGAAGTCACTGGCCCTCCTTGCAGGAGCTACAGAGGCGGAAGTGCCTAAGCTTGTAGAAAGCTTGATTGCTGAAAAAACCTTTAATTTAGAAAAAGCCCAAACACTTTTGAAACATTTAAGATCATAAAAAAAACTCAGACTGATTCAGTCCGAGTTTTTTTGTTTATACTCAATGAAAATCAAAGAGCATTAGATACTTTTACCTGGTAAGAGACTAACTGGTAAGAAATAATCTGTTGTGGCTACCTCTTTACCCTCAATTTTTTGCAGTAGTAAATCAACTGTCAGGCGAGCAATTTCTTCCAAGGGTTGTTTAATGGTCGTGAGGTGAGGATAGAAATTTTCAATGAAATAAGTTCCATCGTAGCCAATTACCTTAAGCTGGTCAGGAACAGAGATACCAAGTTCCTGAGCAATTTTAATAACCAAAATAGCTGTCAAATCATCCGATGCAAAGATGGCGTCGGGTTTTTGTTTGATTAGGATATTTTTGATTTCCATTTCCTTACGAAGGGGTGAAAAGTCACTGGAAACATTGATAATAGGAGCCTTTGGTAAAATAGAAGCGAAACCTGCATGACGAAGACCAGTTGGAGAGTTGGAATTGTCATTTCCTGTAATCATGATGATCGATTTGGCACCGGTTTTAGCCAAGGTCTGAGCAGCTAGGACTCCGCCAGCGTAGTTATCAGAAGAAACGACAGGAATATCTGGAGATAGGTTACGGTCAAAGGAGATGATAGGAGCCGTCACGCGATTGTAATCTTCGATACCTAAGTTATGACTTCCTGAAATGATACCGTCCACCTGATTGGCTTCCAACATTTCGATGTATTCTCGCTCTTTTTCTGAATCGTGCTCACTATTACAAATAATCGTCTTATAGCCTTTTTTGAAGAGTTCGTGTTCCAATTTGTCAATCAATTCAGCATAGAACACATGGCTAATTTTAGGGAAAATCAAACCGATTAACTTGGCAGACTTTCCTTGAAGACTGCGAGCTAAATTATTGGGTTTATAGCCTAGCTCACGCATAGCATCCTTAACTTTTTGGATGGTTTTTTCTGACAGATATCCTTTTTTGTTGATAACGCGTGAGACGGTTGTTGGACTAACACCGGCTAGCTCAGCGACATCAGTTAGTTTTGCGACCATATTCTAATTCGTAGTAAGTTCCAGTTGGGTTTCCAGATTTGATAAGGATTCCCTTTTGATCTTCATGTGGGAAGACACGACCAGAAAATACTTTTTCTCCTTTATTGATGAAAATTTCAAAGACTGAGTTGTCAATGAAGATATTGACAGTAGTAGCTTGGTTGTCAATAGGACATGAGCGAGTAGTTCCAAATTCTTGTGCGTATTGTTCCCCTGCTTGACTACGGTCAACGGTAACTTGACCATTGACAAGATCAAAGCTGATAGAGAGACCCTTGCCATCTTTATCAGCAAAAAGAACGATTTCGCTTTGGCTGTTGGCTTCTAGATTAAGCTCAAGTTCGTAGCTATTCTTGGTTTCAGAGCGATTAGAAAATTTTTCTTCTGATTTTCGAAGTTCCTTGATAGCGGCTACAGGGTACTGATATAGTTTGCCGTCTTTGATGGTAAGCTCCTTGACTAGTGAGAAGGTTCCTTGGTGATCAAAACGGTCAGATGGGTAGGCTACATCTGGTAGCCCAAGCCAGCTAACTGCTAGAGCGCGTCCGTCTGGATCATTGAAGGCCTGAGTAGCGTATGCTTCAAAACCATAGTCGAGGTTGTGTAGTTCAGACACATCTACCATACGAGCATTTTCTGGATTAAAGGAAGCACCGATTTTGTACATATTAGGGTAAATGTTGTCATAATCAAGAACTTTTTTGTCCAAACCTTGTGGGCAGTAGAGAAGTACAGGCTGTTCTCCGACAAAGACAAGGTTCGGGCATTCCATCATATAAGCAGTACTGTCATTGTTGAAGTCAAGGTCTCCGACTTCTTGCCAGTTAGTGTAATCATTATCGACAGCCTTGTAGAGACGGACAAATCCTTTTTTCTCCAAATCCTGACCACCGACGATAGCGTAGTATTGTCCTTTAAAGTTAAAAATCTGTGGATCGCGGAAGTGGTCAGTAGCATCAGCAGGTTGATCAATCAAGATTTTTTCAATCTTTTCAATCTTTCCATCCTTGTCCACTAAGGCACCAATCTGGTAAGGATGGCGAATCCAATTTTCATCACGAACATTTCCTGTATAGAATAGGAACAATTGGTCTCCAAACTGCATAGCAGATCCTGAGTAAGCACCGTGG
This sequence comes from Streptococcus sp. Marseille-Q0941, assembly GCF_943736975.1. GTDB lineage: Bacteria > Bacillota > Bacilli > Lactobacillales > Streptococcaceae > Streptococcus. The sequence goes on from NZ_CALSFO010000006.1 coordinate 55,253, forward strand.
CTATCTAAAGGAGTATCAGGTAGAACCTTAACTCCAGTTTCTGAAAAATGAACTAAATCATCACTTTCAAGTTGTACCCAAGACTTTAACCCATGAGCTGCTCCGAAGGGGAAGTTTTGGTAAAAGACAACCCACTTGCCATCGAAATATGAAAAACCATTTGGATCATTTAAAAGACCTTGCTTGGGTTCGATGTGATAGCTTGTATGCCATGGAGACTGAGCCATATTTTCTTGAATTTGTTTGATTTCTTCTTGAGTCCAATCTTCATAACGTCTGTAGCGACGTTCAGTTGTCCATTTCATGTTATCATCCTTCCAAAATTTCTACTATCTCAATAGTAAACGTTTCCTCATAAAAAAGCAAGTCTTTTATATCGGATTTAAGAAAAAAATGTCAAACGATTGACAGATAATTAGGAGCTTGCTTTTATGAAAATCAATGAAAATATGAAAGTTTTTGAAAAATACACATAAAAACACGTAGAAACGGGCGTTTTTGAGAGAGTTTTATTAAGAAAGTAGCAAAAACCATCAAAAATTTTAGCAATCAAAAAACTTTTTCTGCAAAACGCTTGACATATTTTTAAATCGTGATAGAATAATAATTGTAGGGCGAATAAATCGCTTTCAAACAAGAACAAATTTTTTATAAGGAGATTTTTGCAAATGACCAATACAGAAATTGCAAAAAAAGTCATCGAAGCCTTGGGAGGACGTGAGAACATCAACAGTGTAGCTCACTGTGCGACTCGCCTCCGTGTGATGGTAAAAGATGAAGCAAAAATTAATAAGGATGCTATCGAGAACTTGGAAAAAGTTCAAGGTGCTTTCTTTAACTCTGGTCAGTACCAAATCATCTTTGGTACAGGTACAGTAAACAAGATGTACGATGAGGTCGTAGCTCTTGGTTTGCCAACTTCTACAAAATCTGAAATGAAAGCAGAAGCTGCAAAACAAGGAAATTGGTTCCAACGTGCTATCCGTACATTCGGTGACGTTTTTGTTCCAATCATTCCAGTTATCGTAGCAACTGGTCTCTTCATGGGTGTTCGTGGTCTCCTTACTGCTCTTGGGATGACACTTCCAGAAGATGTGACAACTTACACTCAAATCTTGACTGACACAGCCTTTATTATCTTGCCAGGTTTGGTCGTTTGGTCAACCTTCCGTGTATTCGGTGGTAATCCAGCCGTTGGTATCGTTCTTGGTATGATGCTCGTATCTGGCTCACTTCCAAATGCCTGGGCTGTTGCTTCTGGTGGTGAAGTAACTGCAATGCAGTTCTTCGGATTTATCCCAGTTGTAGGTTTGCAAGGTTCAGTTCTTCCAGCCTTCATTATCGGGGTTGTCGGAGCTAAATTTGAAAAAGCTGTTCGTAAGGTTGTTCCAGACGTTCTTGACCTCTTGGTAACACCATTCGTAACACTTTTGGTAATGTCAATTCTTGGTTTGTTTATTATCGGACCAGTCTTCCACGTTGTTGAAAACTACATCCTTCTTGGAACAAAAGCACTCCTTAACTTGCCGTTCGGTCTTGGTGGTTTCTTAATCGGTGGAGTTCACCAATTGATTGTCGTATCAGGTGTTCATCACATCTTCAACTTGCTTGAAGTTCAATTGCTTGCTGCTGACCATGCTAACCCATTCAACGCTATCATTACTGCAGCTATGACTGCTCAAGGTGCTGCAACTGTTGCCGTTGGTGTGAAAACTAAAAATCCAAAACTTAAAACTCTTGCTTTCCCAGCTGCTCTATCTGCCTTCCTTGGTATTACTGAGCCAGCTATCTTCGGGGTTAACTTGCGTTACCGTAAACCATTCTTCCTTTCATTGATTGCTGGTGCAGTCGGTGGTGGACTTGCTTCAATCCTAGGACTTGCTGGTACAGGTAATGGTATCACAATCATCCCAGGTACAATGCTTTACATTGGTAATGGACAACTTCCACAATACCTATTGATGGTAGCTGTATCATTCGCTCTTGGTTTTGCTCTTACTTACATGTTTGGTTACGAAGATGAAGTAGAAGAGGTTGCAGGAGCAATTTCTGAAACTGACCGTTTAACAGAAGAAGCAGTAACTGGTAATCTTGTTTCACTTAGCGAAGGTGTCATCCAAACTCCAATCGTTGGTGATGTTGTTGCTCTTTCAAATGTCAATGACCCAGTCTTCTCAAGCGGAGCTATGGGACAAGGGATCGCTGTGAAACCTAGCCAAGATGTTGTTTATGCACCAGCTGATGCTGAAGTAACAATCGTCTTCCCAACTGGTCATGCGTATGGTTTGAGAACAACTAACGGTGCTGAAATCTTAATTCACGTTGGTATCGATACTGTTTCAATGAATGGTGAAGGTTTCAACCAAAAAGTTAATCAAGGTGATAAGGTTAAAGCTGGAGATGTTCTTGGAACATTTGACTCAGCTAAGATTGCTGCTGCAGGTCTTGATAACACAACTATGGTTATCGTAACAAACACTGCAGACTTTGCTTCAGTAAATCCAGTTGCTTCTGGATCAGTTGCTAAGGGTGATGCAATCATCGAAGTTAAAGCTTAATACTCTTCGAAAATCTCTTCAAACTGCGTCATACTCGCTTTGCCGTACTCAAGTACTGTCCGCAGCTCGATTCCTAGTTTGTTCTTTGATTTTCATTGAGTACACTACTTTCGATTTAATAGATCAAAAAACGAACAAATGTCATGTTTGTTCGTTTTTGTTTAAATGGTAAAATTTACAGAGGAAAATCTAAAATATTGAGCAATTTTCAGTCTGGAAATATGCTATAATAAAGAAAAATAAATACAAGAGGTTTATCATGACAAAACTATACGGAAGTTTGGAAGCGGGCGGTACAAAATTTGTCTGTGCTGTCGGTGATGAAAACTTTAACATTGTAGAAAAAACACAATTCCCAACAACAACTCCTATCGAGACAATCGATAAAACCATCGAGTTCTTCTCAAAATTTGAGAATCTTGCAGGTCTTGCCGTCGGATCATTTGGTCCTATCGATATCGACAAAAACTCAAAAACTTACGGGTTTATCACAACAACTCCAAAACCTAACTGGGCAAATGTAGACTTACTTGGTGCCCTTCGTCGCGCTCTAAACGTGCCAATGTATTTCACAACAGACGTAAATAGTTCTGCATATGGTGAAGTCGTTGCTCGTAATAATGCCGGCGGTCGTATTGAGAACTTGGTCTACTACACTATCGGTACAGGTATCGGTGCTGGTGTCATCCAACGTGGTGAGTTTATCGGTGGTGTTGGTCACCCTGAAATGGGACACTACTATGTTGCTAAACACCCAATGGACGAGGAAAAAGAATTCAACGGTGTATGTCCTTTCCACAAAGGCTGTTTGGAAGGCTTTGCGGCTGGACCAAGTTTGGAAGCTCGTACAGGTGTTCGTGGTGAAAATATCGAACTGAACAACTCTGTATGGGATGTTCAAGCCTACTATATCGCTCAAGCTGCAGTAAATGCTACCGTAACTTTCCGACCAGATGTTATCGTCTTTGGTGGTGGAGTTATGGCTCAACAACACATGCTTGACCGTGTACGTGAGAAATTCACAGCTCTTCTCAATGGTTACCTACCAGTGCCAGATGTACGTGACTATATTGTAACTCCAGCAGTTGCGGGGAATGGTTCAGCTACACTAGGGAACTTCGTTCTCGCTAAGAGCGTTGCAAAATAAGTATAAAAAATTAGAGGCTGGGACAAAAGTCCTAGCCTCTTTTTGATGTTGGATTGTCGAGCAAGACGCAGTGGTTGAGTGGGCTCTACTACGCTGATTTCATCAGCATTTACAACCCTACTCAACTGTGCGGAGGTGGGACGACGAAATCGAATTCTAACGAATTACCGATTTCTGTCCCACTCTCTTTTTCTATTTTCGTTTCCTGATGGAAAATATTTTGCCAAGTTTCGTGACGGCGCCAGATACTGGTATGAATGGTATCACCGACTTGGTAGCGGATAAGTTTTGTTTTCTGACTGATAGAAGTTAAATGAAGCTCTTTAATGGCAGCTGTCAGTTCTTTTTCAGCCTTATAGGCATTCTTGTCCAGTTCTTGTCCGTCCTGGCGGATATAAATGAAATCTTCTGCAAGTAACTCTTCCAGTTGATTTCCTTGGTCGATTAGTTGCTCTCTCATGAGCAATTTTTTATAGACATTATCTAGAATTTCATCCTCAGGGATTGGTGCTGGTTCGATATGAATGTCTGTATCAAAGACACCAAAGCGATCTGATAACATGGATTCAACCTGGTCCGCAATTTCGTGACTTTCAAAAACAGACAGATCTGGATTCATTTCCAGAGTAATGTCTAGGTAAATGTTACTTCCGTAAGTACGACCGCGTTGAGATTTGACCTTGCTAATCTTAGGGATTTCCATGATAGCCTTTTGGTAATCTTCGAGCAAGCGTTCATCAAAACCATCCGAAAGACTAAAAGATGATTCGATAAAAATGTCATAGGCAGTCTTGAGGATAAAGAAGGTAATGATAATGGCGACCAGCTTATCCACGATTGGGTAGTTAAAACTGCTGGCTAGGATAGCGATAGAAGTTCCAAGAGATGTTACGGCATCTGACAAATTATCCTTGGCTGCGGCCTTAAGTGCTTTGGACTTAGATTGCTTGCTCAGATGGGTATTGTATAGATAAACTGCAAACATGATGGTAGCAGAGATGACTCCCAGAGTCGCCCCAAGTGGATCAATGACCGTTTGCTCACGGCTGAGTATCTTTTGAATGGTATCCCGTAGAACATCAAAACCAACGTAAAACATAATGATGGAAGTGATGAGACTGGCCAAGTCCTCTATTTTCCAATGACCGAAGCGATGGTCTCTATCTGCTGGTTGGCGAGCCAAACGAATCCCGATGAGGAGGGCTACGTTTCCGACGATATCTGAAACGTTGTTAAAACCATCTGCCACCAAACTGGATGAATGGAGCAGGTGTCCGGTTGCTAGCTTAGCTGCAGACAAGAATAGATAGGTTAAAATGCTGATAATGGCACCACGCTCAGCCAATTTTAAGTTTGAAACCGATTGATTCATCTAACTCTCTTTCTAGCATTTCAGTATGTTTTCATTATACTGGTTTTCCAAGGAAAATTCAAATGGAGGAAGTAAGTTAAATAGACCCCACCCCTTGAAAACTTTTGAAATTCTGATATAATAGAACTACTCAAGGGAGTAGCTGGCGGGAAACCGCGATAGTGTCGTCATTACGAATTATTTCCGGCACTATATTAAACAGCGAGACTTGTTTTTTTAAAAAACAGGTCTCTTTTTTTGTAAAAAGAGGCCAAAAAGGAGGAGACTGTTTTGTCAAAAGAACAAAATAAAGACTTGTTTTACACACAAACCGCAGAAGAAGTCCTAAAGAACCTGGACTCATCTATCGAAGGTTTGTCAACTGCTCAAGCTCAAGAACGCCTAGCGGATTATGGTCGTAATGAGTTGGAAGAGGGAGAGAAACGCAGCCTACTAGCTAAATTCCTTGATCAATTTAAGGATTTGATGATTATCATCTTGCTTGCGGCAGCGGCTCTTTCGGTCATTACAGAAGGAATGGACGGTTTAACAGATGCCATCATCATCTTGGCTGTTGTTGTTTTGAATGCTGCTTTTGGGGTCTACCAAGAAGGGCAAGCAGAAGCAGCCATTGAAGCACTGAAAAATATGTCTAGCCCCATGGCCCGTGTTCGTCGTGATGGCCATGTCATTGAGATTGACTCAAAAGAATTGGTACCTGGGGATATCGTCTTGCTTGAAGCAGGAGATGTCGTGCCTGCAGATATGCGCTTGTTTGAAGCAGCTTCCCTAAAAATTGAAGAAGCAGCTCTTACAGGGGAATCTGTCCCAGTTGAAAAAGATGTGACAGGACTTGTTGAGGCAGATGCTGGTATCGGTGATCGTGTCAATATGGGTTACCAAAACTCAAACGTAACTTACGGTCGTGGTATTGGTGTCGTAACCAACACTGGTATGTATACAGAAGTTGGTAAGATTGCGGACATGTTGGCCAATGCTGATGAGACAGAAACGCCATTGAAGCAAAGTTTGGAACAATTATCTAAAGCTTTGACATACTTGATTGTTGTGATTGCGATTATCACTTTCTTGGTTGGTGTCTTCGTTCGTGGGGAACATCCATTAGAAGGTTTGATGGTGGCGGTAGCCCTTGCGGTTGCCGCGATTCCAGAAGGACTTCCTGCTATTGTAACCATCGTTCTATCTTTAGGAACAACAACCCTTGCCAAACGGAATTCAATTGTCCGTAAATTGCCAGCAGTTGAAACGCTTGGTTCAACAGAAATCATCGCATCTGATAAAACAGGTACCTTGACCATGAACCAAATGACGGTTGAAAAGGTTTATACCAACGGCCAATTGCAAAGCTCGGCAACTGAAATCGCTGCAAGCAACAATACGCTTCGCATCATGAACTTTGCCAATGATACCAAAGTGGACCCATCTGGTAAGCTGATTGGTGATCCAACGGAGACAGCTCTTGTACAGTTTGGTTTGGACAACAACTTTGATGTTCGTGAAGTCTTGAAGGATGAGCCACGTGTGGCTGAATTGCCATTTGACTCAGACCGTAAACTCATGTCTACCATTCATAAGGAAGCAGATGGCTCTTACTTTATCGCTGTCAAGGGTGCGCCTGACCAATTGCTCAAGCGTGTGACTCGTATCGAAGTCAATGGGGAAGTTCGTCCAATCACAGAAGAAGATAAAAATGCTATCCTTGCTATCAATAAAGACTTGGCCAAACAAGCCCTTCGTGTCTTGATGATGGCTTATAAGACAAGTCATGAAATTCCAACCTTGGAATCTGAAATTGTTGAATCTGACCTCATCTTCTCTGGTTTGGTCGGCATGATTGACCCTGAGCGTCCAGAAGCTGCAGAAGCTGTCCGTGTCGCTAAGGAAGCGGGTATCCGTCCAATCATGATCACTGGTGACCACCAAGATACGGCTGAAGCTATTGCTAAACGTCTCGGTATCATCGATCCAAATGATACGGAAGATCATGTCTTCACTGGTGCTGAGTTGAATGAACTCTCTGATGATGAATTCCAAAAAGTCTTTAAGCAATACTCTGTTTACGCTCGTGTATCGCCTGAGCACAAGGTTCGTATCGTTAAAGCTTGGCAAAATGAAGGTAAGGTTGTCGCTATGACGGGTGATGGGGTCAACGATGCGCCTTCACTTAAGATAGCTGACATCGGTATCGGTATGGGGATTACAGGTACAGAAGTTTCTAAAGGAGCTTCTGATATGGTCCTTGCTGATGATAACTTTGCAACCATTATCGTAGCGGTAGAAGAAGGACGTAAGGTCTTCTCAAATATCCAAAAATCAATCCAATACCTCTTGTCTGCCAATATGGCTGAAGTTTTCACCATCTTCTTTGCAACCTTGTTAGGTTGGGATGTGCTTCAACCAGTGCATTTGCTATGGATTAACCTGGTAACAGATACGCTACCAGCTATCGCTCTTGGTGTTGAACCAGCTGAACCAGGTGTCATGACTCACAAACCTCGTGGACGTAAATCCAACTTCTTTGATGGTGGTGTCTTCGGTGCCATCATGTATCAAGGTGTTTTCCAAACCATGCTTGTTCTTGGTGTCTATGGTTGGGCTCTTCTCTTCCCAGAGCACCAAAGTCATACTGAAATCCATGCGGATGCCCTTACCATGGCTTTTGCAACTCTCGGTTTGATCCAATTGCTCCATGCCTTTAACGTTAAGTCGGTTTACCAATCAATCTTTAAAGTGGGACTCTTTACCAACAAGACCTTTAACTGGTCTATTCCAGTTGCCTTCGTCCTCTTTGTAGTGACAATTTTGGTTCCTGGATTTAATAATCTCTTCCACGTGTCACACTTGAGCTTGACGCAATGGATGGTGGTCGCTGTAGGAGCGCTTATGATCGTGGTCCTTGTTGAGATTGTTAAAGCAGTTCAACGAGCGCTTGGAAAAGATAAAAACGCTATTTAAGCATTATGAAAGTCATCTTCGGATGGCTTTTTGTTTTTATGTAAATATAAACTGAAATAATACTCAATGAAAATCAAAGAGTAAACTAGGAAGAGAGCCGCAGGTTGCTCAAAACACCGTTTTGAGGTTGTGGATAGAACTGACGAAGTCAGTAACACATATACGGCAAGGTGAAGCTGACGTGGTTTAAATTTGATTTTCGAAGAGTATAATTTTGTGCTATAATCAAGTAGACTGATATGGTATGGAGGAAAGAATCTTGGAAAAGAAAATTCTAAAAGATATATTGTTTTTGTCGCAGGTATCCCAGCCTGCTAGTCAGGAAGATTTACCCCTAGCAAAGGATTTGCAGGATACCCTATTGGCTAACCGAGAAACTTGTGTTGGACTAGCAGCCAATATGATTGGGGTACAAAAGCGCGTCATTATTTTTAATATCGGAATGATTCCCATAGTCATGTTTAATCCCGTTCTCCAATCCTTTGAAGGTCCATACAAGACAGAGGAAGGATGTTTGTCTCTGACAGGAGTCAGATCGACAACTCGATATGAAAAGATTACCGTGGCTTATCGGGATATCCATTGGCAAGAGCAGACCATTACCCTGACAGGATTTCCTGCTCAGATTTGCCAGCATGAACTGGATCATTTGGAAGGACGAATTATTTAGGAGGAAATCAGATGAAACGTATAATCTTTGAACTCGTTTTTATCGCAACGACTTGGTATATCTTTTTGCCACCCTTCAATCTTACCAGCTGGGAATTCATTTTCTTTCTTTGTGGGCATCTGGTGGTGATGGGAATTTTGTATAGTTTCCGAAAGGATACAAATCTCCTCAAAACTGTTCATGTACGTCATGGAAAGGTTGCAAACGAACTCAATCTAGAAGGACTCCATTTTACCAAACTCAGTAGAGGATTGTTACTAGCTACAGGCCTTATCTTTGCCCTTGCTGGTTTGGTTAGCTTAGTGACATCAAGCTTTTTCCAAGCAAAAAACTATGCTAATGTGGTTTCTATCACAGAAAAAGACTTTAAAGATTTTCCTAAGAGTGATACCAGTAAGGTTCCGATCTTGGATCGGAGCACTGCAGAAAAAATTGGGGACCGTTATCTGGGCTCTCTGACGGATAAGGTATCCCAGTACGTAGCAGCAGATACCTATACTCAACTGACGGTTGATGGTAAACCTTATCGGGTGACACCTTTGGAGTATGCCGACCCAATCAAATGGTTTAATAATCAGTCCAAGGGAATTGGCGAGTATATCAAGGTTGATATGGTGACGGGGAATGCGGAATTGGTAGATTTAAAAACACCGATGAAGTATTCGGACTCCGAGTATTTTAACCGTGATGTCAAACGTCACCTTCGGATTAAGTACCCAACCAAGATTTTTAAAAATCCATCCTTTGAGGTGGATGATGAAGGCAATCCCTTCTATGTAGCAACCGTTTATCAAAAACAGTTTGGTCTAGGAGTGCCTCGCCCTTCATCTGTTATTATCTTGGATGCTACCAATGGCGAAACCAAGGAATACAGCTTGGATGAAGTGCCAGAATGGGTGGACCGTGTCTATCCTGCCGAAGAAACCATCGAGCAAATCAACTACAACGGCAAGTATAAAGACGGCTTCTGGAATGCCTTGATTTCTAAGAAAAATGTTACCCAAACGACAGAGGGCTATAACTATCTTTCCATCGGAAATGACATTTATCTCTACACGGGTGTGACTTCAGCAAATGCTGACGAAAGTAATCTAGGATTTATCCTTGAAAATATGCGTACAGGTGAAATCACCAAGTACAATCTAGCTTCAGCAACCGAAGAATCTGCCCGTGCTTCAGCTGAAGGAGCCGTTCAGGAGAAGGCCTACAAGGCTACCTTCCCTATCCTTGTCAATCTCAATGATAAACCGCTCTACATCATGGGCTTGAAGGACAATGCAGGCTTGGTCAAGGAGTATGCATTGGTTGATGCAGTGGAGTATCAAAACGTCATCGTAGCAGCTACGGTAGATGAACTCCTCAGCAAATATGCCAATAAAAACGACCTCGAGCTGGATAATGAAATGGTAGAAAACATCAAGGGTGTAGTTGCGGATTTGAAATCAGCTGTCATCAAAGGTGATACCGTCTACTTCTTTAAAGTTGATGGCAAGATTTATAAGGTCAAGGCCTCAGTATCAGACGACCTTCCTTACCTTGAAAATGGCCAATCCTTCGAAGGTCAGGTTGGAAAAGATAATTTCCTCAAAACCTTTAAAATCAAGTAAAAGAAACCTCGGTATAAACCGAGGTTTTCAGATGAAATTCTTGGTCACGATTGAAAAATATGCTACACTAACAATATGAAAATTTTAATCCCAACAGCCAAAGAAATGAACACAAACCTTCCTTTTATCGAAGCGCTCCCCTTGAGTGAAGAAAGTCAGGCAGTCCTTGACTCACTGACTCGCTACTCAACCAGTGAATTAGAGAGCTTTTACAAGGTATCAGCTGAGAAAGCAGAGGAAGAGTACGCTCATATTCAAGCTCTAAAAGATCAGAGGGCTAAACATTATCCAGCCTTGAAACTATTTGATGGTCTCATGTACCGCCACATCAAACGAGACAAGCTGAGCAGGGCAGAACAAGCCTATCTTGAGAATCATGTCCTAATTACCTCGGCTTTATACGGTGTTGTCCCAGCCCTGTCAGCCATGGCTCCTCACCGTTTGGACTTTTTGATGAAATTAAAAGTAGCTGGTAAAACCCTAAAGACTCATTGGAAGTCAGCCTACGATGAGGCACTGCAGGATGAGGACTTGATATTCTCACTCCTATCATCAGAGTTTGAAACTGTATTTTCTAAGGAAATCAGAGAAAAGATGGTGACCTTCAAATTTATGGAAGATAGAGATGGAAAACTTAAAATCCACTCAACCATTTCTAAAAAAGCTAGAGGATCCTTCTTAACAGCCTTGATGGAAAATCAAGTAACCTCGGTTGAAGAGATTAAAAAGCTCAGCTTTGCGGGTTTCAATTATCGAGAAGACTTGTCTAGTGATAAGGAATTGGCTTTTGTAAAATAGATTGAACATAGAGAGAGTGGGACAGAAATCGGTCATTCCTTAGAATTCGATTTCGTAGTCCCACCTCCTCACAGTTGAGTAGGGCTGTAAAAGTTGATAAAATCAGCCTAGTAGAGCCCACTCAACTACTGCGTCTTGCTCGACAAACCATAGACAAATGAGAGGCTAGGACTTTTGTCCCAGCCTCTTTTTGTGATTTGGTGGTCCTATTTTTAGTTTAGAATGGTAGGAATTTTCACACAATTTTGGTATAATAGGACTATTAGAAAATTTCGAGGAGACAAACATGTCAGTTAAGATTGCTTTACTTGGATTTGGTACAGTAGCCAGTGGTGTACCATTCTTGCTAAAGGAAAATAGAGAAAAAATTGTTCAAGCAGCCCAGTCAGAAATTGAAGTCGCTAAAGTTTTGGTCAAAGACGATCAAGAGAAAGCCCGCTTGCTTGAAGCAGGAAATGATTTTAATTTTGTAACAAATATCGACGAAATCTTGTCAGATAAAGACATCACAATCGTTGTTGAGTTGATGGGGCGTATCGAACCTGCTAAAACATTTATCACTCGTGCTTTAGAAGCAGGGAAACATGTCGTAACAGCCAACAAGGATCTTTTGGCAGTCCATGGTGCAGAATTGCTTGAGGTAGCCAAAGCGCACAATGTTGCTCTTTACTACGAAGCAGCTGTTGCAGGAGGAATTCCAATCCTTCGTACCTTGGTTAACTCACTAGCATCAGACAAAATCACACGTGTTCTTGGTGTTGTGAACGGAACATCTAACTTTATGATGACGAAAATGGTAACAGAAGGTTGGTCTTATGAAGATGCTTTGGCAGAAGCCCAACGACTTGGCTTTGCTGAAAGCGACCCTACCAATGACGTTGACGGGATTGATGCAGCTTACAAGATGGTCATCCTCAGCCAGTTTGCATTTGGAATGAATGTTAAGTTTGAAGATGTAGGCCACCAAGGAATTCGCAACATTACTCCAGAAGATGTAGCAGTAGCTCAAGAGCTTGGTTATGTGGTTAAATTAGTTGGGTCTATTGAAGAAACAGCTTCTGGGATTGCTGCTGAGGTTACGCCAACCTTCCTTCCTAAAGCTCACCCACTTGCAAGTGTTAACGGTGTTATGAATGCTGTCTTTGTGGAATCTATCGGTATCGGTGAGTCTATGTACTATGGACCAGGTGCAGGTCAAAAACCAACTGCAACAAGTGTTGTGGCTGATATTGCCCGTATCGTTCGTCGCATGAATGATGGTACAATTGGAAAAGCCTTTAATGAATACAACCGTCCAGTAGTCTTGGCTAAGCCAGAAGATGTTAAAGCTAACTACTATTTCTCAATCTTGGCTCCAGATTCAAAAGGTCAAGTTTTGAAATTGGCTGAACTCTTTAATGCGGAAGATATTTCCTTCAAGCAAATCCTTCAAGATGGTAAGCAAGAAGGCAAGGCTCGCGTTGTCATCATCACTCATAAAATCAACAAGGCACAGCTTGAAAATATTACAGCAGCTTTGAAGGGAGTAGATGAGTTTGAACTCCTCAACACCTTCAAGGTTTTAGGAGACTAAGATGAAGATTATTGTACCTGCTACAAGTGCCAATGTGGGTCCTGGTTTTGACTCGGTTGGTGTAGCTGTAACTAAGTATCTAGAAATTCAGGTTTGTGAGGAACGTGAAGAATGGATGATTGAGCATCAATTAGGCAAATGGATTCCACGTGATGAACGTAATCTTTTGCTCAAGATTGCTCTACAAATTGCTCCAGACCTACAACCTAGACGTTTGAAGATGGTTAGTGATATTCCTCTTGCGCGTGGACTAGGTTCATCGAGCTCGGTCATCGTTGCTGGGATTGAACTGGCAAATCAATTAGGAAATCTCAAATTAACTGCTCACGAGAAGTTGCAATTGGCGACTAAGATTGAAGGACATCCTGATAATGTTGCACCTGCTATCTATGGAAATCTCGTGATTGCGAGCTCAGTCGAAGGTCAAGTTTCAGCAGTTGTGGCGCCTTTCCCAGAGTGTGCTTTCCTAGCTTATATTCCAAACTATGAATTGCGAACTCGAGATAGTCGTGGTGTCTTGCCTAAGAAACTATCTTATAAGGAAGCTGTTGCGGCAAGTTCTATCGCCAATGTGGCTATAGCAACCCTACTGACTGGAGATATGATCAAAGCAGGCCAAGCTATCGAGAACGATCTCTTCCATGAGCGTTACCGTCAAGAACTGGTGCGAGAATTTGCGACGATCAAGAAAGTTGCCAAGATAAATGGTGCTTATGCGACCTACTTATCTGGTGCTGGTCCGACTGTTATGGTCTTGGCTGATCCTGACAAGATGCCTAAGATTAAGGCAGAGCTTGAAAAGCAACCTTTCAAAGGCAAGCTTCATGATTTGGAAGTAGATACACAAGGCGTTCGCGTCGAAGTAAATTAAACAGAACAATAGGATGGGGAAACTCTCTATGAGAGGGCTTCCTGTCCTTTTTTTGAAAATCAAATATGGGAAATGAAATGTTTCCGTGTTTAGTGATCAACAGATGGTCAAGGAGGATTTGAAATGGCAGAAATATATCTAGCAGGTGGTTGTTTTTGGGGCTTGGAAGAGTACTTTTCACGTATTTCAGGAGTGCAGCAAACAAGTGTTGGTTATGCCAATGGTCAGGTTGAAACCACCAATTATCAATTAATCAAAGAAACCGATCATGCCGAGACTGTGCAAGTCATTTATGATGAAAAGGCAGTCTCGCTCCGTGAGATTTTGCTCTATTATTTCCGAGTTATTGATCCTTTATCTGTCAACCAACAAGGAAATGACCGTGGTCGTCAGTACCGCACAGGGATTTATTACCTAGATGAAGAGGATTTACCGACTATCTATGGTCTTGTCCAAGAGCAGGAGCGCATGCTAGGTCGCAAGATCGCAGTTGAAGTGGAGAAACTTCGTCACTACATCTTGGCTGAAGACTATCACCAAGACTACCTCAAGAAAAATCCTGGAGGCTATTGCCATATCGATGTGAGGGATGCTGAGAAACCACTGATAGATGCCGCCAACTATGAAAAGCCGAGTCAGGAAGATTTACGAGAACAACTGTCTGAAGAGTCTTATAGAGTAACGCAAGAGGCTGCGACGGAAGCTCCCTTTAGCAATGCCTATGACCAAACTTTTGAGGAAGGGATTTATGTCGATATCACGACTGGTGAGCCCCTCTTCTTTGCCAAGGATAAGTTTGCCTCAGGCTGTGGTTGGCCAAGTTTTAGCCGACCAATTTCTAAAGAGCTTATCCATTACTACCAGGACTTGAGTCACGGGATGGAGCGTATCGAAGTCCGTTCACGTTCAGGGAATGCTCACTTGGGTCATGTCTTCACAGATGGCCCTCGTGAACTAGGTGGACTCCGTTACTGTATCAATTCTGCATCCTTACGTTTTGTCGCTAAGGATGAAATGGAAGAAGCTGGCTATGGCTACCTGCTTCCATATTTGAACAAGTAAAAAGAGAGAGTGGGACAGAAATCGGTAATTCGTTAGAATTCGATTTCTGTCCCACCTCCGCGCAGTTGAGTAGGGCTGTAAAAGCTGATGAAATCAGCGTAGTAGAGCCCACTCAACCACTGCGTCTTTCTCGACAATCCAAAGACAATTGAGAGGCTAGGACTTTTGTCCCACTCTCTTCATTTTGGAATAGAAGGGACTTATGAAACACTTACTTTCTTACTTTAAACCTTATATCAAGGAATCTTTCCTAGCGCCCTTGTTTAAGCTGCTAGAAGCCGTTTTTGAACTCTTGGTTCCTATGGTGATAGCTGGGATTGTCGACCAATCTATCCCCAAAAAAGATCAGGGTCACCTCTGGATGCAAATGGGGCTCCTCTTTGTTTTCGCAGTAATTGGTGTTTTGGTAGCTTTAGTAGCCCAGTTTTACTCAGCCAAGGCTGCTGTCGGCTTTACCAAAGAGTTGACCAATGACCTCTATCGCCATATTCTCTCCTTGCCCAAGGATAGTAGAGACCGCTTGACGACTTCGAGTTTGGTGACGCGTTTGACTTCAGATACCTATCAGATTCAAACGGGAATCAATCAATTTTTACGCCTGTTTTTAAGAGCGCCTATTATTGTTTTTGGGGCCATTTTCATGGCTTATCGACTCTCGCCTGAATTGACCTTCTGGTTTTTGGTCATGGTTGTCATTTTGACCGTTGTCATTGTCGTTTTATCACGTTTGGTCAATCCTCTATATAGTAGCTTGAGAAAGAAGACAGACCAGCTGGTTCAGGAAACGCGCCAACAGATACAAGGGATGCGTGTGATTCGTGCCTTTGGTCAAGAAAAAAGAGAAATAGAGCATTTCCAACGACTCAATCAAGTCTATACTGCTATCCAAATGAAAACAGGATACTGGTCTAGTCTTTTGACACCCTTGACCTATTTGATCGTCAACGGAACCTTGTTAGTGATTATCTGGAATGGCTATATTTCTATCCAAGGAGGTTGGCTCAGTCAAGGTGCCTTGATTGCGCTGATTAACTATCTCCTGCAAATCTTGGTAGAGTTAATCAAACTGGCCATGCTCATCAATTCACTCAACCAGTCTTATATTTCTGCCAAGCGGGTTGAGGAAGTTTTTGCTGAAGAACCTGAGGATATACTGGCAGAAATTGCTCAAAAAGAAACTTCCTCGAACCAGTCCTTACGAGTTGAACACTTGAGCTTTACCTACCTAGATGCAGCTCAACCTTCTCTAAGAGATATTTCTTTTGGAACGAAAGAAGGGCAAATTCTTGGGATCATCGGTGGGACGGGTTCTGGTAAGTCAACCTTGGTTCAGGTTTTGCTTGGTCTCTACCAACTAGATAGTGGCACTGTAACCCTTTATCATGATGGGCGTAGCCCTCGAAACCTTTCTGAATGGCGATCTTGGATGGCCTATGTCCCTCAAAAGGTTGAACTCTTTAAGGGAACTATCCGTTCCAACTTGACTTTGGGTATGGAAGAGACAGTCTCTGATCAAGAACTCTGGCAGGCTTTGGAAATTGCCCAGGCCAAGGATTTTGTCAGTGAAAAAGAAGGACTCTTGGACGCAGAGGTCCAAGCAGGAGGTCGTGATTTCTCAGGTGGTCAAAAGCAACGCTTGTCCATTGCCCGAGCAGTTTTGCGCCAAGCGCCTTTTCTCATCTTAGACGATGCGACTTCGGCCCTTGATACGATAACTGAGTCTAATCTTCTAAAGGCCATTCAGGAAAACTTGCCAAATACTAGTTTGATCCTGATTTCCCAACGAACTTCGACCTTGAAGATTGCAGACCAGATTCTTCTTTTAGAGAAGGGGCAACAATTAGCACTTGGAAATCATGAAGAATTGATGAAGACGAGTCAAGTCTATCGGGAGATCAATGCTTCCCAACATGGAAAGGAGGACTAGAATGAAAGGCAAATATGCAAGTCAAACCCTTAAACGCTTAGCAAAAGATTTAGCTAGCCATCCCATCCTTCTTTTCCTGGCTTTCTTGGGAACCATAGCCCAGGTGGCCCTATCCATCTATCTGCCAATCTTAATTGGACAGGTGATTGACCAAGTCTTAGTGACAGGCTCATCTCAGGTATTCTGGCAAATTTTTCTCCAGATGATTTTGGTGGTTATTGGAAATACGCTGGTACAATGGGCCAATCCCCTCCTCTATAATCGTCTCATCTTTTCCTATACCAGAGATTTGCGGGAGAAAATCATTGAGAAACTCCATCGTCTCCCAATCGCCCTTGTAGATAGACAAGGTAGTGGGGAAATGGTCAGCCGTGTGACGACAGATATTGAACAGTTGGCAGCGGGTCTAAATATGATTTTCAACCAATTTTTCATCGGAGTATTGATGATCTTGGTCAGCATCCTTGCCATGCTCCAAATCCATCTATTGATGACGCTATTAGTTCTGCTCTTAACACCCCTGTCTATGGTCATTTCTCGCTTTATCGCTAAGAGGTCCTACCATCTCTTTCAGAAGCAGACGGAGACTAGGGGGATTCAAACCCAGCTGATTGAAGAGTCACTTAGTCAGCAAAACATTATCCAGTCTTTTAATGCTCAGGAAGAATTTATCGAAAGACTTCATGAGGCTAATGACAACTACTCAGGTTATTCTCAATCGGCTATCTTTTATTCGTCAGCAGTCAATCCTTCGACACGATTTGTCAATTCCCTCATTTATGCTCTTCTTGCTGGGGTAGGAGCCTTGCGCATCATAGCGGGTTCCACTTTGACCATTGGTCGTTTGGTGACTTTTTTAAACTATGTGCAACAGTATACCAAACCCTTCAATGATATTTCATCAGTTTTGGCTGAGTTGCAGAGTGCCTTAGCCTGTGCAGAACGTGTTTATGCGGTTCTAGAGAGTCCGGAAGTTACAGAAACTGGTCTGGAAGAATTGAACAGTGACCAAGTCAAGGGTACCATTTCCTTTAAACATGTTTCTTTTGGCTACAATCCTGAAAAGATCTTGATTAAGGACTTGTCTATTGATATTCCAGCTGGTAGTAAGGTCGCCATCGTTGGTCCAACGGGTGCTGGTAAGTCTACCCTCATCAATCTCCTCATGCGATTTTATCCGATTAACTCAGGAGATATTTTGCTAGACGGTCATTCTATTTACGACTATTCTAGAGCATCTCTTCGACAGCAGTTTGGCATGGTGCTCCAAGAAACTTGGCTTAAGCAAGGGACCATTCATGACAATATTGCCTTTGGGAAGCCTGATGCTAGCCGAGAACAGGTCATTGCGGCAGCCAAGGCAGCAAATGCAGATTTCTTTATCCAACAGTTGCCACAGGGCTATGATACCAAGCTTGAAAATGCGGGTGAATCACTATCAGTCGGTCAGGCGCAGCTCTTGACCATCGCGCGTGTCTTTCTAGCCATTCCTAAGATTCTGATCTTAGACGAGGCGACTTCATCCATCGATACTCGGACGGAGGTGCTGGTTCAGGATGCCTTTGCCAAACTCATGAAGGGGCGGACAAGCTTTATCATCGCCCATCGTTTGTCGACCATTCAAGATGCTGATTTGATTCTTGTCTTGGTAGATGGAGATATTGTCGAATATGGCAATCATGAGGAACTCATGACGAGAAAAGGCAAATACTATCAAATGCAGCAAGCAGCAGCTTTTAGCCAAGAATAAATGGGAAAGCCATTATAATGTCAATGAACAAATAAGAAAAATTGCCTTCGGGTGACTTTTTTGTTACAATAGCTAGAAAAATTGTGATATGTAAATTGTCTTTAGAAAAGGAGAAGCTCATGAAAGTCTATCAGCATGTCAATATCGTGTCTTGTGACCAAGATTTCCATGTCTATCTAGATGGGATTTTGGCTGTCAAAGATTCCCAAATCGTCTATGTCGGTCAGGAAAATCAAGAGATTCTTAAACAAGCAGATCAAGTCATAGACTATCAGGGAGCCTGGATCATGCCGGGCTTGGTCAACTGCCATACCCATTCAGCCATGACAGGCTTGAGAGGGATTCGTGATGATAGCAATCTCCATGAATGGCTGGAGGATTATATCTGGCCAGCAGAAGCTCAGTTTACACCAGAGATGACTACAAAGGCTGTCAAAGAAGCTCTGACAGAAATGCTCCAATCAGGGACAACAACCTTCAACGATATGTATAATCCCAATGGAGTGGATATTACTGAGATTTATGATTTGGTCAAGGCTTCCAAGATGCGTTGCTATTTCTCTCCAACCCTTTTTTCTTCAGGAAATGAGACGACGGATGAGACCATAGCTAGAACTCGAGCTGTCATCAAGACAATCAAAGGTTATCAGGATCCAAATTTCAAGGCCATGGTGGCTCCTCATTCGCCCTACAGCTGTAGTCGAGAATTGCTTGGAGCAAGTCTTGATCTAGCGAAGGAAGAAAACATTCCCCTTCATATCCATGTGGCAGAAACTCAGGAAGAGTCAGGGATTATCCTGAAACGTTATGGCAAACGCCCACTAGCCTTTCTAGATGAGCTTGGATATTTAGACCATCAAGCTGTCTTTGCCCATGGTGTGGAGTTAAATGAAAAAGAGATTGCGCGTTTGGCAGATTCGCAAGTCGCTATCGCCCACAATCCTATCAGCAACCTCAAACTAGCCTCAGGGATTGCACCAGTCGTCCAACTTCAAAAAGCAGGAGTAGCAGTTGGTATTGCGACGGACTCAGTTGCTTCTAACAATAACCTGGATATGTTTGAGGAAGGGCGGACTGCTGCCCTTCTACAGAAAATGAAGAGTGGCGATGCTAGTCAATTTTCAATCGAAACCGCCCTCAAGGCACTGACAATCGAGGGTGCCAAGGTGTTAGGAATGGAAGATGAAATTGGTAGTCTAGAAGCAGGCAAGCAAGCTGATTTTCTCGTTATTCAGCCCCAAGGTAAAGTCCATCTCCAACCTCAAGAAAACATGCTGTCTCACCTAGTTTATGCCGTCAAATCCAGTGATGTTTCGGATGTCTATATTGCTGGTGAGACGGTCGTAAAAGACGGTCAAGTGTTGACGGTTAACTTGTAAAAAAGTAGTATAAATTCTTTAAATCTCACGGGAAACTTCTTGTGAGGTTTTTAAAATTTTGCTAGAAATAAGGCGAGCAGACATCTTGCAGAAATATATGGATCATAAATTAGAAAAACACCGATTAGATAAATAAAAAAAATTATGGTATAATAAAACGATACAATTAAAGGAGTATGTATGGACATTTCAGAAATTCGTCAAAAAATTGACGCAAATCGTGAAAAATTAGCTTCTTTCAGGGGGTCTCTTTGACCTCGAAGGTTTAGAGGAAGAGATTGCCATTTTGGAAAACAAAATGACAGAACCTGATTTTTGGAACGATAATATTGCGGCCCAAAAAACATCGCAAGAATTAAACGAACTCAAAAATACCTATAATACCTTCCACAAGATGGATGAGCTACAGGATGAAGTTGAGATTTTACTGGACTTTTTAGTAGAGGATGAGTCTGTTAAGGATGAGTTGGTTGAGAAACTCTCTGAGTTAGACCAGATGATGACTAGCTACGAAATGACCCTTCTCTTGTCAGAGCCCTATGATCACAACAACGCCATCCTTGAAATCCATCCAGGTTCAGGGGGGACAGAGGCTCAAGACTGGGGCGATATGCTCCTTCGTATGTATACTCGCTATGGAAATGCCAAAGGCTTCAAGGTTGAGGTCTTAGACTACCAAGCAGGTGATGAGGCAGGAATCAAGTCAGTAACCTTGTCTTTTGAAGGACCAAATGCTTATGGTCTTCTCAAGTCAGAGATGGGAGTTCACCGTTTGGTCCGTATCTCACCATTTGACTCTGCTAAACGTCGCCACACCTCATTTACTTCTGTAGAAGTGATGCCAGAGTTGGATGATACCATCGAAGTTGATGTCCGTGAGGATGATATCAAGATGGATACCTTCCGTTCAGGTGGAGCAGGTGGACAAAACGTCAACAAGGTTTCAACAGGTGTCCGTTTGACCCACATTCCGACAGGTATCGTCGTAGCATCAACTGTTGACCGTACCCAGTACGGAAACCGTGATCGTGCGATGAAGATGCTTCAGGCAAAACTCTATCAGATGGAGCAGGAAAAGAAAGCTGCTGAGGTAGACTCGCTCAAGGGTGAGAAAAAGGAAATTACATGGGGAAGCCAAATCCGTTCCTATGTATTTACTCCTTATACTATGGTCAAAGACCATCGTACTAGCTTCGAAGTTGCGCAAGTAGATAAGGTAATGGATGGAGACCTTGACGGTTTCATCGATGCCTATCTAAAATGGCGTATTAGTTAATAGAAAGGAAGTCACATGTCAATCATTGAAATGAGAGATGTTGTCAAAAAATATGACAACGGGACAACTGCCCTACGTGGCATCACTGTAAATATTGATGCAGGAGAATTCGCCTACATCGTAGGACCTTCCGGTGCCGGGAAATCAACCTTTATCCGTTCCTTGTACCGTGAAGTAAAAATCGACAAAGGGAGCTTGCAAGTTGCTGGCTATAACCTTGTTAAAATTAAAAAGAAAGATATTCCGCTCTTGCGTAGAAACGTTGGAGTAGTCTTTCAGGATTACAAACTTTTGCCAAAGAAAACCGTTTATGAGAACATTGCTTACGCAATGGAGGTTGTCGGTGAAAGTCGTCGTAACATCAAAAAACGTGTTATGGAAGTCTTGGACCTTGTCGGTTTGAAACACAAGGTTCGTTCATTCCCGAATGAACTTTCAGGTGGTGAGCAACAACGTATCGCCATTGCGCGTGCTATCGTAAACAATCCTAAGGTTTTGATTGCCGACGAACCAACAGGGAACTTGGATCCAGATAACTCATGGGAAATCATGAACCTCTTGGAACGTATCAATCTACAAGGGACAACTGTTTTGATGGCGACCCACAACAGCCAAATCGTAAATACCTTGCGCCACCGCGTTATTGCCATCGAAAATGGTCGCGTGGTACGTGATGAAGCGAAAGGAGAGTACGGATACGATGATTAGTAGATTTTTCCGCCATCTGTTCGAAGCTTTAAAGAGTTTAAAGCGTAATGGATGGATGACCATTGCTGCTATCAGTTCAGTAATGATTACCTTGACCTTGGTTGCTATTTTTGCCTCAGTTATTTTTAATACTGCGAAACTAGCGACTGATATCGAAAACAACGTCCGCGTCATGGTTTATGTCCGTAAAGACGTTGAAGACAACAGTGAAACCATTGTAAAAGAAGGCCAAACAGTCACTAACAATGACTACCACAAGGTCTATGATGCCCTCAAAGCTTTGCCAGCTGTTAAAAATGTAACCTTCTCAAGTAAAGAAGAGCAGTACCAAAAGCTGACTGAAACGATGGGTGACGAGTGGAAGGTTTTTGAAGGAGATGCAAACCCTCTTCATGATGCCTACATCGTAGATACCAATTCACCAAGTGATGTAAAACCAGTAGCTGAAGCAGCTAAGAAAATCGAAGGTGTCTCTGAAGTTCAAGACGGTGGTGCCAATACCGAACGTCTCTTCAAGTTGGCTTCATTTATCCGTGTTTGGGGATTGGTCATTGCAGGACTCTTGATCTTTATCGCAGTCTTCTTGATTTCTAATACCATCCGTATTACCATCATTTCACGTAGTCGTGAAATCCAAATCATGCGTTTGGTTGGTGCCAAGAACGGTTACATCCGTGGCCCATTCTTGCTAGAAGGTGCCTTTATCGGATTGTTGGGAGCAGCTCTCCCATCAGCTTTGGTTTATTTTGTCTATAACCGAGTGTTTCAATCTGTCAACCCATCCTTGGTTGGTCAAAATCTATCTTTGCTGACACCGGATACCTTTATTCCATTGATGATTGGTCTCTTGTTCCTGATCGGAATCTGTATCGGTTCACTTGGTTCAGGAATCTCAATGCGTCGATTCTTGAAAATCTAAGTTAGCTAACGTGATAAAACACATAAAAAAGTGGGATGTCATCAAGACTTCACAGATCTTGATGCCCCGCTTTTTCTTTTGGTCTTGGTGCTTAGTCGCTTGCCAATTTTGGCTAAAGAGTGTATGATAGGAAAGGACCTTTTTTACTAAAATGAATCATGAATGAGGATAAAATGAAACAATTTTTGGAAAAAGTGAGTATACTCTCCTTATCGTTAGTACTAATCACATCGTTTTCAATCTCGAGCGCCCTGCCAGCCATGTTTGACTATTATCAGGGCTATTCGACCAGTCAGGTCGAGCTCTTGGTTAGTCTCCCATCCTTTGGGATTATGGCTATGCTCTTATTAAACGGAGTTTTAGAGCGTATATTTCCTGAACGTCTCCAGCTAACTCTGGGGCTCTTGATTTTATCCATCAGTGGAACAGCTCCTTTCTGGTATCAGGGTTATTACTTTGTCTTTGCGACACGCTTGCTATTTGGAATCGGAGTTGGGATGCTGAACGCCAAGGCTATCTCCATTATCAGTGAACGTTACCACGGGAAGACTCGTATACAGATGCTTGGTTTTCGTGGGTCTGCTGAAGTAGTAGGAGCCTCTATCTTGACTTTGGCAGTCGGTCAGCTCTTGGCCTTTGGCTGGACCGCGACCTTTTTAGCTTATGCAGCTGGTCTAGTGGTTCTGGTGCTCTTCCTTCTCTTTGTCCCTTATGGAAAAGCAGAAGTACATGAGTCCAATCATCAGACAGAAGAAGCAGTAAGATTGACTCGCTCTATGAAACAGTTGATTTTCTTTCTCGCTACTGTAGCTGCAGTGATTGTATGCACCAATACTGCCATTACCTTCCGTATCCCTAGTCTCATGATTGAGGCAGGTTTTGGAGATGCACAGTTGTCGAGTTTGGTACTCAGTGCCATGCAGTTGATCGGTATTCTAGCTGGAATCAGCTTTTCTTTCCTGATCTCGACCTTCAAGGAAAGACTTCTATTAGTCGCTGGTGTAACCTTTGGAATTGGTCAAATCATCATTGCTCTTGCTCCATCACTCTGGGTAGTTGTTGCAGGTTCTATCCTGGGAGGCTTTGCCTACAGTATCGCCTTGACGACAGTCTTTCAGTTGATATCTGAGAAAATCCCTGCAAAACTCCTCAATAAAGCAACTTCCTATGCGGTTTTAGGATGTAGTTTTGGTGCATCATTAACGCCATTCGTTCTCTCAGGGATTAGCTTGGTGACATTGGATGGTCGCATGACCTTTATCATTCTAGGGGTATGGATGATTGCCACATCGGTCCTAGTTTCCCTTTTATTGAAAAAAGAAGTTTAACAAAAAACTCAAGGAACTTACATCCTTGAGTTTTTTTATTTATTAGAAAGCATCTGCCAAAAAATATCGATGATATAAGTCAAGCCATAGGTATAAACCACTAAGGTAAAAGGCTTTGTCAAGATGATGATAGTCATATAGCGTTTGAAGCTCATCTTGGTCAGGGCAGCCAACATACAGAGAAAGTCTGCAGGACTGACAGGCCAGATCATCATAAAGATAAAGAATCGATCAAAACGATTGCCCTTATCTAACCAACCAATATACTTGTCATAGGTTCGTTTGCTGACGACTGATTGGACAAAGGGCGCACCATAGAGCCTTACTAGGTAAAAGATAATAGCACAACCAATGACGATACCAATGTAGTTATAGATAGTACCTACGACATGTCCATAGATGAAAATACCAGCGACGGAGGTCAGAGCACCGGGAATGATAGGCACGACCGTCTGCAAAATCTGTAAAAAAATAAAGAGAGGTGGACCCCAGACATCAGCCTGTTGGATAAATTCAGATAGAGTCTCTTTTGATTGCAAGATCCCCGCTTGATAGGCCCAGATACAGAAAATCAAGGTACCGATTCCGCCTGCGATAGATGAGATATTGATAGCTTGCTGTAGAAGGGGAGAAACAGCTTTCATTTCTTTTTCGTGTGACATGTAAACTCCTCTTGTCTAGTATGATTCTACTATACCATATTTTAGGGAGAAAGACTACATGGTTTTTAGGAGGGAAGTAGGATCTAGAAGGCGTTTTCTGTCTGGGATATGATATAATAATAGATAATTAAGAATTCGATAAATTGGAGAGATAGTCTGAAAGATATTGTTAGTAAAAATAGACAGTTCTGACTAGCAAAAGGAAGGTTTTATGGCAAAGAGAAAAGATTTTTCTGAACTAACCAGGGTTCAAATTCCAGCAGCCTTGCACCTCATGCGTATGGGCTATACCTATCTTCCTCGCAATGGGAAGGAGATTGCAGAAAGAGATCCAGATACTAACATCCTTGTATCTGTTTTTAAGGAGCAATTTTTAAAATTTAACAACTACTTGACAGAGGATGACTTTGAGAGAGAACTAGCCAATATCAAGTTGGAACTAGATCAAAACGATTTGGGACGTTCTTTCTTTAAACGTCTGCAAGGTCAGGAAGATGCCATTTACATTGACTGGGAGCATCCTGAAGCCAATACCTTCCATCTGGCGCTTGAAGTTACATGTCAAAATGGTCAGGATGAATTTCGTCCGGATATCGTTATTTTTGTCAATGGTCTGCCTCTTTCTTATATCGAAGTGAAACAGCCCAATGCAATTCGTGATGGCAAGACTGGAATTCAGTCAGAGCAGGACAGAACCAGATACCGTTTTGAAAACCGTAAGTTCCGTCGTTTTAACAATATTACCCAGTTGATTTCCTTATCTGATAACTTAGCGTATATCAGTGGACAAGGTCAGCAAAAACAGGGTTCTTACTACGGTTCAAACGCCTATTCAAAAACTAAATTTAATGCTTTCAAGGAAGAAAGAGAAGAAGATTTCCTTCATTCCCCTGCTACGCTAACCGAGGACCAAATCGACTTTGTCCTAGAAGACATGAAGCGCTTTGCCCTCAAATCTCAGCCAGAGTTTACAACAAACCTAAATCCTGATACACCTTGCAATGCCTTCCTGACTTCTTTGTACCAGAAGGAACGCTTGCTCTTTATGCTTCGTTTTGGTCTTGTCTATGTAGAAGAAGAAAGCAAGGATGGGCAGATCCAACTGCAGAAGCACATCATGCGCTATCCCCAGTATTTTGCGACACGTGCTATTGAAGAAACGATCGCAAAAGGTATCAAGAAAGGCGTGATTTGGCATACCCAAGGTTCTGGTAAGACTGCCTTGGCGTATTTCAATATCCGCTATTTAACTCATTATTTTTCAAAACAAGGGATTGTACCTCAGTTTTACTTTGTCGTGGACCGTTTGGACTTGGCAGACCAAGCATTTAAGGAATTCACCAAACGAGGACTTAAGGTTAAGCGCATCAATAACCCACAAGAGCTCAATCAAAAACAAGACGGCTATGATGTCGCTGTGGTCAATATCCAGAAGTTCAAAGATGATTCGGATCTGACAGACCACTCTGGCTATAATCTCAATCGTCAAAATGTCTACTTTATCGATGAAGCCCACCGTTCTTACAATGAACGAGGTTCCTACTTGCCAAATCTCTATCAAGCAGATACCAAGGCTATTAAGATTGCCCTGACAGGAACGCCCCTCATCACCTATAAGAAAGATGGAAAGACCAAGGAAAGTCATGCGACCACGCGAGATATCTTTGGTGATTACATCCATAAATACTACTACAACCAGTCTATCGATGACGGCTTTACCCTACGCCTGATGCGAGAGGATATTGAGACCTCCTATAAGGACAATCTCAGATCCATCAACGAAGAAATCCAACGAGGTGACCTGTCCAAGGAAGATATCTTTGCCCATCCTCACTATGTGGAGCCTATGCTAGACTTTATCATCGAGGATTTTAATCGTGCCCGTGATCTAGTCTTTGATGACCAGACCATCGGTGGCATGATTGTCTGTGACTCGTCCAAGCAGGCGCGTGAGCTTGAAAAGCAATTAGAGGAACGACGACAAGCAGGCTCAACCAAGTTGACCTCCGCTCTCATTCTCCATGATGAGGGAGACAAGGAAGAGAAGAAAGATAAGGTAGATGCCTATAAGGAAGGCAAGATTGACCTCATCATCGTCTACTCTATGCTCCTGACAGGTTTTGATGCCCCTCGTCTCAAACGTCTCTATCTAGGGCGCAAGATCAAGGCTCACAATCTCTTACAAACCTTAACCCGTGTCAATCGTCCCTACAAGGACTACCTCTTTGGTTATGTCATCGACTTTGCGGATATTTCCAAGGAGTTTGACAAGACCAATCGTGCCTATCTGGAAGAGCTTAATCAAGAGTATGATTCGACCCTGACTGGGGAAAATGGAGAGGATGTTTTTGGCTCTCTCTTTGTGTCAGCAGATGAGATTTCTCAAGAGTTGAGCAAGACCGAGTATATCCTCATCAACTATCCAACGGACAATCTAGAGTACTTCTCCCAAGCCATCAACGATATCAAGGATAGGAAGCAGTTAATCGATCTTCGTAAGGCCTTGGAGTCTATCAAGCAGTACTACAATATCGCCCGTCTCCTTGGCTACGAACACCTGCTCCAGCAGATTGACATTGCTCAGATTGCTACCCTGCTTAATATCCTCTCTAGACGGATGCTGACACTGTCTCTGATAGATAAGCCAGATGATTTCTCCAGTCGGACGCTCTTAAATCTTGCCATGTCTGAAACTAGCTTTAGCTTTGTCAAGATTGCAGAAGAAGAACTTCGCCTAGCAGCTAATGACCTGGAAGATTGGAGACGTCGGGTAGCTGGTAGGATTAAAAAACAGCGTGATGAAAAGGATCCTGAGTGGGTTTCTCTCTACGAAGAATTTCAACGCATCATGCAAAAACATTTTATCTATGGTCAAGAAGGCTATACAATGGAAAATATCAAGGAAACACAAAAAGACTATGAAGAACTCTTTAAGTCAGTGGAGGATTATTATACTCGTATGAGACGTTTGACCATGAACTTTAACGGAGATGAAATGGCTGCACGTTCCTATAAGCATGTGACCAACTCGACAATGGTCAGTGAATTTCCAGCCATTTATCATGTTATCAAGGGTTCTAAGGTTAAATTAGACCATAGAATCGGTCAAAATCAAGGGGTTCTAGATAATGAGGAATATCTAAAGCGAATGATTCGCGAGCAAGCCCGAAAAGAAATGAAGAAAAATCAATCAGCTAGCAATATGGCCAAACAAGATTTTGATAGATTGGTTGAATCGCTATTTGAAGAATATGAACAGGAATACCAACACTAATGAATGAAACATACAAGGTCCAAGTCCAAGACTTGGTAGATGATTTAAAAGCCGTCTTTACCCATGCAGGACTAGGAGGAGAAGCGGGTGAGTACAAACTCCTCACCCAGTCTTTCCTCTACAAATTTTTAAATGATAAGTTTTTATATCAAGCACAGGTACTAGATGCAGGGAACACCTATGAAAACTTGTTGACCATGAGTGAGGAAGACTATGACTGGCTCTTGGAGGATATCGGTACCAGCACAGCTTGGCTCAAGCCAGACCAGTTGATCGAAACCCTTCACCGTCAGCAAAATGAGACGACTTTTTACGAAACTTTTGAAAATACCCTTAACCAAATCGCCATCGACAATAACGATATTTTTTCGGTTCATACGGACGGCGACACGACCATTCGTCTCTTTGACGAGCGTTTGATTACAGATACCATCTCAGATAGCAGTAAGCGCAACGAAGTGGCAAAGGCTATTATCAATCTCCTTGCACGCGTCAAGTTTGATGAGACCATTTTTTCACAAGGCTTCGACTTTTTCTCAACCCTCTTTGAGTACATGATCAAGGACTACAATAAAGATGGCGGTGGGAAGTATGCCGAGTACTACACGCCTCACTCTGTAGCTAAGATTATCGCTGATATCCTAGTGGGAAATGACCAACCATCAAACGTGCGTATCTATGATCCGTCAGCTGGTTCGGGGACCTTGCTTATGAACCTGGCTAGTCGTATCGGTGTGGATAAGACCACTGTTTATAGTCAGGATATCTCACAAAAGTCATCCAATCTCCTCCGTCTCAATCTGATCTTGAATGGACTCCAACATTCCATACATAATATCGTACAGGGAAATACCATCATCGCCAATCGTCATCCTGAAAAGATGGACTATATCGTGTCGAACCCTCCTTTCAAGCTGGACTTTTCAGAGTGGCGTGACCAAGTGGAGACCTTGCCAGAAGCCAGTAAGCGTTTCTTTGCAGGAGTGCCAAAGATTCCAGCCAAGTCTAAGGACAAGATGGCGATTTACGAGCTCTTTGTTCAGCATATCATCTACTCCTTGAAACCAGATGGTCAAGCAGCCGTTGTCTTACCGACAGGATTTATCACAGCCCAGTCAGGTATTGATAAGGCTATCCGTCAACACTTGGTGGACAATCAAATGCTGGCCGGTGTCGTTTCTATGCCGTCCAATATCTTTGCGACGACAGGTACCAACGTATCTATCCTCTTTATCGATAAGAAAAATAAGGGGGATGTCGTCCTCATTGATGCCTCAAACCTCGGAACCAAGGTCAAGGAAGGCAAGAACCAAAAGACCGTGCTCTCCCCAGAAGAAGAGCAGAAGATTGTCGAGACCTTTATCAAGAAGGAAGCCGTCGAAGACTTTTCGGTCACCGTCTCTTATGAGGATATCAAGGAGAAAAATTACTCACTCAGCGCAGGTCAGTACTTTGACATCAAAATCGACTATGTAGATATCACAGCAGAAGAGTTTGAAGACAAGATGACCGCCTTTCAAAATAAACTCACAGACCTCTTCCAGCAATCACATGCATTGGAGCAGGAGATTGAAGAGCAGATGAAAGGGTTGAAGTATGAGTGAGATTACTTGGGAAATAACAAGTTTGTCTGAACTTGGTACATTTAGTAGAGGTAAATCAAAACATAGACCTAGGAATGACGTAAAACTATTTGAAGGTGGCAAATACCCTTTAGTACAAACAGGTGATGTTAAAGCTGCAAATCTCTATATAACTAAAAATGATTCGTATTACAATGATTTTGGGTTAAAACAAAGTAAGTTATGGGCAGCTGGTACACTCTGTATCACTATAGCGGCTAATATTGCTGAAACAGCAATTTTATCATATCCAATGTGTTTCCCAGATAGTATTGTGGGATTTAATGCAAATCCTGAAAAAAGTAGTGAATTATTTGTTTACTATTTCTTTGAATATATAAAAAAAGAAATTCAAAAATCTGCCAGTGGAAGCATCCAGGATAATATAAATATTGATTATTTATCAAAAATGAGAATCAAAGTTCCTGAAAAGAAATATCAGGATAAGATAGTTGAACTATTATCTTCAATTGATAAAAAGATTCTTTTAAACAACCAAATCAACCAAGAGTTGGAAGCCATGGCTAAGACCCTCTATGACTACTGGTTTGTGCAGTTTGATTTCCCAGACCAGAATGGCAAACCCTACAAATCATCAGGCGGAAAGATGGTTTATCACCCAGAAATCAAACGCGAAATCCCAGAGGGGTGGGGAGTGGATTCTTTATGGAATATAGCGAATTTTTATAATGGACTAGCTATGCAAAAATATAGACCAGATACAAATGAGGATGATTACCTTCCTGTCATTAAAATTAGAGAAATGATGAATGGCTTCACAAAGGATACCGAAAAAGCGAGATTAGATATTCCGACAGAAGCAGTTGTAGAGAGTGGAGATATATTATTTTCTTGGTCTGCAACATTAGAGATTATAATCTGGGGGAAAGAAAGAGGAGCTTTAAATCAACATATTTTTAAAGTTACTTCGGACACTTATCCAAAATCTTTCATTTACTTTGAATTGAAAAGCTATTTGAAGGTGTTTAAATCTATTGCTGAGTTGAGAAAAACAACTATGGGACATATTACTCAGGACCATTTAAAGCAGGCTAAGATTGTAGTTCCACCGATTGAAATTATTTCAAAATTAGATGCTAAACTACAACCCATAATGTTAAAACAGCAGATTCTAGAAAACCAAAACCAAGAACTCATCCAACTTCGTGACTGGCTCTTACCAATGCTGATGAATGGACAGGTGAAGGTGGAGCGCTAGAGAATTTAAAAACTTTTTTATAAAATGCTATCAAGGAGGTGTGTGAATATTGTCTTGTGTAATTGGAACTGTATTTAAAAATTTCGCAATTATTTCAGGAGATACGCGTCTTATCAAAGATTCAGGTGAAATTGTAAGCGATACATACTCTAAAGTTTTCAAGAAAAATCAAAATGTATTGGTAGGTTTTACTGGTTCAGGTAGTGCTGTAGATGTTTTAAATAAAAATGGTATTTTTGACGAAGATGACTGTCCAAGTGCTGAAGATTATCTAGAATTTTTATGGCTTTTACTAGGTAACAGAGTGGTAAATGAACCGAACCATTGTAATATATTAGTTTTGGGAAAAAGTAAAACGAATTATGGTTTTGGTGGAAACTTTCATATGTCAGATGGTAATATTCAAAATCAGCTACATTTAACAGATTACAGAAACGTATGGGCTCCTATTCTGACACCTCCAAATGTTGATTATGAGTATTATCAAGATTTAGTTAGTTCAAATGTACAATATATTATTGCTGAACAAATAAATTCTCCTGTATTTAGTAGAGGGATGGCAATTAAGAAAATAAAAGAAATTCATAGAGAAATTATTCTTGAAATTTCTAAAAAAGATAAATCTGTTAATAGTAATATTGAACAACACGTGATTAAATGGTGAATATGACTAATAAAATTGTTGAATACAAAGACCTAATTGCTTTTCATCCAGGTCAGTATCTTGGAGAATTTATTGAAGACTTTGAGATGGCCAAGAAAGAATTTGCGGAGTGCTTAGGGATTTCTGAAATGAAACTCGTTAAATTATTGAATGGTGAGGAATCAATTAGTAATGATATTGCTGAGAATTTAGCTAGACTCACTAATGTTTCGATGCAAACTTGGCTCAATCTTCAAAATGTCTACGATGTAAAAATGGCGGAAATCTTAGAGTAAACATGGTATAATCTCAAATATGAATAACAACAACCAACGTGCCCTTTGTCAGCAACTCTGGGCGGAAAATAAATACCTTGTTTTGAGTCATTCCAGCAATATTTACAAAGACATTCGCCAGTATCTTAAGCAAGAAGTGGTGGAGGTGGGTCAGGTTCAAGAGATGATTGACCGTGCCTGCCAGATTCCAGAACACAGGGGTCAGGTTTGCAATGCTTTTCAGCATATTTGGGGCTATTTTAAAAAGCAAGCTAGCCTTGATGAGCGCAAAGACTATATGCTCTTGCTGGATCGCTATCGCTTTGGTCAAGCTTCTAAGCAAGACTTGATTGTTAGAACTAGAGATTTGCTTGAACGTTACCCAAATGCTTATCTGCAACATTCTACCTTGCTGAAAGGAGACTCCCATGAGACTTTGGCATGAGGCTTTGATTTCACAACTTCCCCATCCTCAACTCTTGGGGCAACATCGAGAGTGCTGTGCCCTTCGTGGCAATGGCTGGGGCAGAAAGCATGCGACGGTGGACTATGTCTTTACCCACTCGCCCTATCGTCTCTATGCCTATCATCGCTTGATTATGGAGGAGATGGCAGACCGTGGCTACAAGGTCAGTCCAGAGTGGCTGGACAAGAACTACCGCGGCAAGACCTGCCCTCCTTATCAAGACTTAGCAGAGGAAAAACTAAAAAGTCCTATCTATAGTGAGCATGACAATGCCTACTATGAGGAGTGTCTGGCAAATCTCCGTGACAAGGGAATCAACCTATAGTCTTTTCTAATAACAAGCCATAGGTAGCTGTCAGTTCACTATTATTTTGCGAAGAACATAGCAAACTTGAAAGGTTATCAATCTATATTTACCAAAGGATTTGGGGAATCTTCTCCAAATCTTTTTTTGTCTTTTAAATCGAGATATAGTTTCAAACTATATCAAAGCCTAATTTTTTACAATTATACAGACAGTTTCTTTTCTGTTAAGATAGTTTCAACAACAATTTTTGGAGGACAAAACATGTCAACTACAATTATCGGTTTCCCTCGTTTGGGTGAATTCCGCGAATTAAAATTTACAACTGAAAAATACTTTAGAAAAGAAATCTCAGAAGAAGAACTCCTTGCAGCAGCAAAAGACTTGCGTGCAAAACACTGGAACATCGTCAAAGAAAAAGGCATCACTGAAATTCCATCAAATGACTTTTCTCACTATGACAACTTCCTGGATGCTGCTTTCCTTTTCAACGTAGTTCCTGCATCAGTACAAAACTTAGAATTATCTGATCTTGAACGTTACTTTGCTTTGGGACGTGGTTACCAAGGAGAAAAAGGGGACGTTCGTGCCCTTCCGATGAAGAAATGGTTCAACACCAACTACCACTACATCGTTCCTAAATTTGAAAAAGACACTCAAGTAAAATTGGCTGGTCACAAGATTTTTGATGAATTCCAAGAAGCTAAAGAACTTGGATTGAACACTCGTCCTGTTCTTGTAGGTCCATTCACTTTCCTTCAATTATCAGACTTTGAAGAAGGCGTGAAAGCAGAAGATTTCGTAGATAGCTTAGTGGCTGCTTACCAAGATGTTTTTGCTAAATTGGCTGAACTTGGTGCGACTCGCATCCAATTAGACGAAGCTGCTCTTGTCAAAGATTTGACAGCTGAAGAAAAAACTCTCTTCTTGAACCTCTACAACAAGCTTTTGGCTGATAAGAAAGGTCTTGAAGTCTTGCTTCAAACTTACTTTGGTGACGTTCGTGACGTTTATGCTGACCTTGTCAAATTGCCAGTAGATGCGATCGGTCTTGACTTTGTTGAAGGGAAGAAAACTCTTGAACTCGTTAAAGGTGGCTTCCCAGCAGACAAGACTCTCTATGCAGGTATTGTCAATGGTAAGAACATCTGGCGTAACAACTACGAAAAGAGCTTGGCTGTTCTTGAGCAAATCCCAGCTGAAAACATCGTATTGACAAGCTCATGCTCACTTCTTCATGTGCCATTTACAACTGCGAATGAAGAATTTGACCCAGCTATCTTGAACCACTTTGCTTTTGCAGTTGAAAAATTGGATGAGATCCGTGACTTGGATGCTATCCGTAATGGTCAAGGTGCAGAAGCTCTTGCTGCTAACAAAGAACTCTTTGCGACTGAACGTGTTGGTGAAAATGCGGAACTTCGTGCTCGTATCGCTGGATTGACAGACGCAGACTACACTCGTTTGCCAGCCTTTGCTGAACGTGAAGCTATCCAAGAAGATGCCTTCAAACTTCCAGCCCTTCCAACAACAACCATCGGTTCATTCCCTCAAACTAAGGAAGTTCGTGCCAAACGTTTGGCCTTCCGTAAGGGTGAGTTGTCAGCAGAAGACTATGACAAGTTCTTGGCAGAGCAAATCGACGAATGGATTAAATGGCAAGAAGAAGTTGGATTTGACGTGCTTGTACACGGTGAATTCGAGCGTAATGACATGGTTGAGTACTTCGGTCAAAACTTGTCAGGTTACCTCTTCTCTAAGAATGGTTGGGTACAATCATACGGTATGCGTGGGGTTAAACCACCAATCATCTGGGGCGATGTTACTCGTCTCAACCCAATCACTGTTAAATGGTCTAGCTACGCACAAAGCCGTACTGACAAACCTGTTAAAGGTATGTTGACTGGACCTGTTACCATCCTTAACTGGTCATTCCCACGTGAAGACATCTCTATCAAGGATTCTACTCTTCAAATCGCTCTTGCAATCAAGGATGAAGTTCTTGACCTTGAAGCTGCAGGCGTGAAAATCATCCAAATCGACGAGGCTGCTCTTCGTGAAAAATTGCCACTCCGTCGTAGCGACTGGTACGAAGACTACCTTGACTGGGCTATTCCAGCCTTCCGCTTGGTACATTCAACAGTAGCGCCAGACACTCAAATCCACACTCACATGTGTTACTCAGAATTTACAGATATCATCAAAGCTATCGACAACATGGATGCAGACGTTATCTCATTTGAGGCTAGCCGTTCAAACCTTGAAATCTTGGACGAACTCAAAGCGAAAAACTTCCAAACAGAAGTTGGACCTGGGGTTTATGATATCCACTCACCTCGTGTGCCTAACGAAGGCGAAATCGACCACACCATCGAAGCCATCCTTGCAAAAGTACCAAGCAAGAAAGTATGGATCAACCCTGACTGTGGTTTGAAAACACGTGGTATTCCAGAAACGAAAGAAAGCTTGATCCGCCTTGTAGAAGCTGCAAAAGCTGCGCGTGAGAAATTGTAAAATTCACTTTCTCTCTACAACGGTTGTTCAAAAAGAAATCAACTAGAAAAGGTTCATACATATGTCACGTCAAACACCGTCCCTCTCATTTGAAGTTTTCCCTCCAAACCCAGAAGTAGGCAATGACAAAATTATCGCAGCCCTGAAAGACATGCAGGGCTTGGCACCACACTTCATCAGTGTGACTGCTAGTAATAATAAATTTAATATCAAAGAGACGACGGTTCGTTTGGCTGACTATATCCAAAATGACCTGAATATTAAGACCATTGCTCACTTGCCAGCCATTTACTTGACCAAGGACAAGGTTGCTGAAACCATTAGAGATTTGGACAAGGTTGGCGTACAGAAGATTTTGGCCCTTCGTGGAGATATCATTCCAGGTGTTGAACCACAGAAGGATTTCCGTTACGCCACAGACTTGATTGAGTTCATCAAGGAACAGGCCCCACACTTTGATATTATTGGAGCTTGTTATCCTGAAGGACATCCAGACTCGCCAAATCAAATCTCAGATATCCAAAATCTCAAGAAAAAAGTGGATGCAGGATGCTCTAGTCTAGTAACGCAACTTTTCTTTGACAATGAGCGTTTCTACGATTTCCAAGACAAGTGTACCTTGGCAGGGATTGATGTGCCAATTCATGCAGGGATTATGCCAATCCTTAACCGTAACCAAGCGCTTCGTCTCTTGAAGACTTGTGAGAATATCCATCTTCCACGTAAATTTAAGGCTATCTTGGACAAGTATGAGAATGACCCTGAGTCACTCAGAGCAGCAGGACTTGCCTATGCCGTAGACCAAATCGTGGACTTGGTAACGCAAGACGTAGCAGGCGTGCATCTCTACACCATGAACAACGCAGACACTGCTCAGTACATTCACCAAGCAACCCATGCCTTGTTCAATCACCAACCTTAAAATAATCAAAAGCAAACCATTCTTCTTTTCATAGCAGAATGGTTCCTTTTTTATAGAAAAGACCGTACTTTTTAAGAAAAATATGATAAAATAGACTCTGTACGTACTTGATACAAAGATGAGGGTATT
The DNA here is from genome assembly GCF_943736975.1 of Streptococcus sp. Marseille-Q0941. Taxonomy (GTDB): domain Bacteria; phylum Bacillota; class Bacilli; order Lactobacillales; family Streptococcaceae; genus Streptococcus. The sequence continues at coordinate 91,183 of NZ_CALSFO010000006.1, forward strand.
AGGTTATTAAGGTTGCAAAAACTCAACTCTAAATGTCCAAAATATCATGAGTAATTGAACACGCCTACAACTCTGTGGAAAAAGATAAATCTACCTAGGAGCATTCGCTCCGTCGTTCGATTTCCTATTTTCCTTTGAGTTGCTTAACGGCTTAGTATCTTGATTTTTGTAGGCAAGGCGTATAATTTTATCAATCCAAAGGGGATTAACATGACAAAACAAGTGTTTCAAACGACTTTTGCAGGTCGTGAGTTGATTGTAGAGACTGGTCAGGTTGCTAAGCAAGCAAATGGCTCTGTTGTCGTACGTTACGGGGAGTCAACTGTCTTGACTGCTGCTGTTATGTCTAAGAAGATGGCAACTGGGGATTTCTTCCCACTCCAGGTCAACTACGAAGAAAAAATGTATGCGGCTGGGAAGTTTCCTGGTGGCTTTATGAAACGTGAAGGACGTCCTTCAACGGATGCGACTTTGACAGCGCGTTTGATTGACCGTCCAATCCGTCCTATGTTTGCGGAAGGTTTCCGTAACGAAGTGCAAGTGATCAACACTGTGCTTTCTTATGATGAAAATGCCTCTGCTCCAATGGCAGCTATGTTTGGTTCATCATTGGCATTGTCTATCTCAGATATTCCATTTGACGGACCAATCGCTGGGGTACAAGTAGGCTATGTTGACGGGGAAATCATCATCAACCCTACTCAAGAACAAGCAGAGCAATCTCTTCTTGAATTGACAGTAGCTGGTACCAAGCACGCTATCAACATGGTAGAGTCTGGTGCCAAAGAATTGTCAGAAGAAATCATGTTGGAAGCTCTTCTGAAAGGACACGAGGCCGTTAAAGAATTGATTGCCTTCCAAGAAGAAATCGTTGCTGCAGTCGGTAAAGAAAAAGCAGAAGTGGAATTGCTTCACGTAGATGCTGAATTACAGGCTGAAATCATCGCAGCCTACAATAGTGATCTCCAAGAAGCAGTTCAAGTTGAAGAAAAATTGGCTCGTGAAGCTGCAACTCAAGCAGTTAAGGATCGAGTAACCGCAGTTTACGAAGAAAAATATGCAGACCATGAAGAATTTGACCGCATCATGCGTGATGTGGCTGAAATCTTGGAACAAATGGAACACGCTGAAGTGCGCCGTTTGATCACAGAAGACAAGGTGCGTCCTGACGGGCGTAAGGTCGATGAAATTCGTCCTTTGGATGCGCAGGTTGACTATCTTCCTCGTGTACATGGTTCCGGTCTCTTTACTCGTGGACAAACTCAGGCACTTTCAGTTTTGACCTTGGCTCCGATGGGAGAAACGCAAATCATCGATGGTTTGGATCCAGAGTACAAGAAACGCTTTATGCACCACTATAACTTCCCACAATACTCTGTAGGGGAAACTGGACGTTACGGTGCTCCAGGTCGTCGTGAAATTGGTCACGGTGCTCTTGGGGAGCGTGCTCTAGCTCAAGTATTGCCAAGTTTGGAAGAATTCCCATATGCGATTCGTTTGGTAGCAGAAGTTTTGGAATCAAACGGTTCTTCATCTCAAGCCTCTATCTGTGCCGGCACTCTTGCCCTTATGGCTGGTGGTGTGCCAATCAAGGCGCCAGTAGCTGGTATTGCTATGGGACTTATCTCAGATGGTAACAACTATACAGTATTGACAGATATCCAAGGTTTGGAAGACCACTTTGGTGACATGGACTTCAAGGTTGCAGGTACACGTGACGGGATTACTGCCCTTCAAATGGATATCAAGATCCAAGGAATTACTGCAGAAATCTTAACAGAAGCTCTTGCTCAAGCCAAGAAAGCTCGTTTTGAAATCCTTGATGTGATTGAAGCTACTATTCCAGAAGTTCGTCCAGAATTGGCTCCAACAGCTCCGAAAATTGATACCATCAAGATTGATGTTGATAAGATCAAGATTGTCATCGGTAAAGGTGGAGAAACCATCGATAAGATCATCGCTGAAACAGGCGTTAAGATTGACATCGACGAAGAAGGTAACGTATCTATCTACTCTAGCGACCAAGATGCCATCAACCGTGCTAAAGAAATCATTGCTGGTTTGGTTCGTGAAGCCAAAGTGGACGAAGTCTACCATGCCAAAGTTGTTCGTATCGAGAAATTTGGTGCCTTTGTCAACCTCTTTGACAAGACGGATGCCCTCGTACACATCTCTGAAATGGCTTGGACTCGTACTAATAATGTAGAAGATTTAGTTCAAATTGGTGATTTTGTAGATGTGAAGGTTATTAAGATCGATGAAAAAGGTCGTGTAGATGCTTCTATGAAGGCACTCTTGCCACGTCCGCCAAAACCTGAACGTTCAGAAGAAAAAGGGGATAAAGGTCATCGTCATGGGGATCGTCCTCGTCACCACCACAAGGACCACAAACCTAAGAAAGAAACTACAGAAACACCAAAAGACTCAGAATAAGAAAGGAGAAATGTATGGGATGGTGGCGTGAAACCATTGATATCGTAAAAGAAAATGATCCAGCGGCTCGCACTACCTTAGAAGTCTTGCTGACTTATCCGGGTGTCAAAGCCTTGGCTGCTCACCGTCTCTCTCATTTTCTCTGGAAGCATGGCTTTAAACTCTTGGCTCGTATGCACAGTCAGTTTTGGCGCTTCTGGACTCAGATTGAGATCCATCCAGGTGCTCAGATAGAATCAGGTGTCTTTATCGACCATGGGGCAGGACTTGTGATTGGGGAAACAGCTGTCGTTGAAAAAGGAGTTCTTCTCTACCATGGGGTTACTCTTGGTGGGACAGGTAAGGATAGTGGGAAACGCCATCCAACTGTTCGCAAAGGAGCCCTCATTTCTGCTCATGCTCAAGTCATCGGACCTGTAGAAATCGGTGAAAATGCCAAGGTCGGTGCTGCAGCGGTCGTTGTAGCAGATGTTCCTAGTGATGTGACGGTTGTCGGCATTCCGGCCAAGATTGTGCGTGTTCATGGTCAGAAAGACGAACCGACCATTCACGAGGTAGAGGAGAAACGGGAATACTACGTCAATAAACTTGAGCAAGCGAGAGAAGCCAGTCACAGGTCGTCGGGGTTGTAGAGAGTAGTAATGCTTTAGGTAGGAGGTTAGGTAAATGCTATTAGAAGAATTCGAAAATGTACCTGCTGTTATCGAACCAACTGATCGAAGTATTCGTGGTGGTGGAGAAATTTGTGATACGATTATTTTATCTTTTAATGGAGAAATCGTTGAACGAGTAAAGCAGTTTGAAGATGTTTATGAAGCTGGCTATCTAACCAATCTAAATGGCAAATTCCCATGGTATATCTATGAAAAAGAAGGGAGAAAGGTAGCAGTTGCTATAGCTACTATTGGTGCCCCAATGATTGTAGGTCTCTTAGAAGAACTAAAAGCGAGAGGATTTAAAAACTTTATCGTTTTAGGTTCTTGCGGAGTTCTTGATCAGTCCATTCAGGCAGATAAAATAATCCTACCAAGTTCAGCTCTACGTGATGAAGGTACAAGTTACCATTATGCTCCTGCTAGTGATGAGATAGCTTATGACGAAACTCTGCTCTTAACCATGGAAGAGGCTTTGAATAAATCTGGTATTGAGCACATTCGAACAAAGTCTTGGACCACAGATGCTTTCTATCGTGAAACAGCCGATAAGGTCAAACGTAGACTGGAAGCGGGTGCGACTGTTGTGGATATGGAAGCCTCAGCAATCATGGCTTGGGCACAATTTCGACAAGCTAAGGTTTATCAGTTTTTCTACACGGCTGATTATGTTGACCATCATAATCATGAGTGGGATGCAAGATACGAAGAAAGAAAAGCAGATGCTATGACTTTCTTTGAGATAGCATTAGTAATTGCTAGAGAGTTGGATTGAAACGATTTTTTACGATAAACAAGACACAGAAAGGAGTCAGTGAGTGATTAAAATTTACGACACCATGTCTCGTGATTTGCGAGATTTTGTCCCAATCGAGGACGGCAAGGTCAAGATGTATGTCTGTGGGCCAACAGTATATAACTATATCCACGTGGGGAATGCCCGTTCGACGGTGGCTTTTGATACCATTCGTCGTTATTTTGAGTACCGTGGGTACGAGGTTTCCTATATTTCTAACTTTACGGATGTGGATGATAAGATTATCAACCGTGCTAAGGAAGAAGGCATCACACCTCAAGAAGTAGCGGATAAGTACATCGCTGCCTTTCGTGAAGACGTGACGGCTCTTGGTGTTAAGCCTGCGACTCGTCATCCACGTGTCGTCGAGTTTATGGCTGACATCATCCGCTTTGTGGGAGACTTGATTGAAAAAGGCTATGCCTACGAAAGTCAAGGGGATGTTTACTTCCGTGTGGAAAAATCTCACAACTATGCCAAATTGGCTAATAAAACTTTGGAAGACTTGGAGCTGGGGGCTTCTGGTCGGACAGATGAAGAAACAGCTCGTAAGGAAAATCCTGTAGACTTTGCTCTATGGAAAGCTGCAAAACCAGGAGAGATTTCATGGGACAGTCCTTGGGGACCTGGTCGTCCTGGTTGGCACATCGAGTGTTCGGTCATGTCAACTGAAATTTTGGGAGATACCATTGATATCCACGGTGGTGGGGCCGACCTTGAGTTCCCTCACCATACCAACGAAATTGCCCAGTCAGAAGCTAAAACAGGTAAGACCTTTGCCAACTACTGGATGCACAATGGTTTTGTCAATATCGACAATGTTAAGATGTCCAAGTCTTTGGGTAACTTTATCACCGTGCATGATGCCCTCAAGACCATCGACGGCCAAGTGCTTCGTTTCTTCTTTGCGACTCAGCATTACCGCAAGCCTATCAACTTTACGGGAAAAGCAGTTCGGGATGCCGAGACCAACCTTAAGTATCTGAAGAATACTTATGAGCAACCATTTACAGGAAATGTAGATGCTCAAGAGTTACAAGCATTTAAAGATAAGTTTGTAGCGGCTATGGATGAGGACTTTAACTCTGCCAACGGTATCACAGTAGTCTTTGAAATGGCCAAATGGATCAATTCAGGCAACTATGATGTAGCGGTTAAGGAAGCTCTTGCGGCTATGTTAGAGGTCTTTGGGATTGTCTTTGTCGAGGAAGTTTTGGATGCAGAGATCGAAGCCTTGATTCAAAAACGCCAAGAAGCGCGTGCCAATCGTGACTTTGCGACAGCAGACCAAATCCGTGACCAACTAGCTGCTCAAGGGATTAAACTACTGGATACAAAAGATGGAGTGAGGTGGACACGTGATTGATGTCAATCTCATTAATGGGATTGCGCTAGCTTTTGAAGGGGATGCGGTTTATTCCATGTATATTCGCCGCCATCTCATTCTGCAAGGTATGACCAAGCCCAATAAACTCCATCAAGAGGCGACTAAGTATGTATCAGCAAAGGCTCAGGCTCGTCTGATTTCCCTGATGTTGGAGGAGCAAGTCCTTACGGAAAAAGAAGAAGAAATCTATAAACGTGGCCGCAATACCAATAGTCACACAAAGGCTAAAAATGCAGATGTCGTGACTTATCGTATGTCTACGGGATTTGAAGCGGTCATGGGCTATCTCCATCTGACTGAAAATGTGGAGCGTCTAGAGACCTTGATTTCATGGTGCATCCAAAAAGTGGAGGAGTAGAAATGCTTGCAAAAGAATTACTAGACTGGTTTCCTGAGGCTCAAATTTCAGATCAGCCGATAGAGAAGCCAGGATATCTTACTCTTCCTCTGTCTTCGCAGCAGTGGATTTTACTGGAAGAGACCAATCTCACTGAGCGTGAAAAGCAGTTAATTTCCCTTTTGACCCAGCAGGAGCAGGCTCGTTCGCTCAATCCTTGGTATTCCTATCTGATTGAGGGGAAAGGGCAGGCACCTCAAACTTTTAAAAAGATTCAGCTGGTTTATTGTCATCTATCCTATTCTCAACAGGAGAATCTAGCTTCTTGGCTGGATATGATGCAGACTCTCTTTCCTAACTGCCAGACAGTGTTGCAGGTCGGAGTTCAGGACTATGTTTTTGTTCTCCAGCAAGATAAATACAGCTCTGTACGAGTTATTTTAAGTGATACGATTGAGGCAGTGGAGTATGACTTTGGCCTTCGTCTGTCTATCATGTTGGGGCAGGTATGGTTTCAGACAGGCCCTCAGGCCCTATCAGACTTAATCAAAGCGGAGCGAGATTTGTTTAAGACATGGTGGCGTCAGGGTCACCAAGGTGTTCATACCTTTTCACAACTCTATCTTTGGAGTATAGGAGAAAGGATTGTGGACCTGAGAGTCATTAAAGAATGCCTGCACCAGATGATCTTGGATCAGGATCAGATACAGGAAATTATTCTCTCATTGTGGGAAAATAGTGCAGTCCTAACTAAAACAGCACAACAACTATATCTGCATCGCAATTCTCTCCAATACAAGATTGACAAATGGGAAGAATTAACAGGGCTTCAGTTGAAGGAGTTGACCGATCTCACCTTGTGTTACCAATTGATTTTACCAGATATTATTTAAAGTTTTGTGCAAGTTGCACAGAACTTTTTTATTTTTTTGGTCACCTTGCCATAGAAATGTAAAGCGTTTTCATATATAATAAAACTATCAAAAAATAAAAGGAGTTCACCTTCCATGGTAGAATTAAATCTTAAAAATATTTACAAAAAATATCCAAACAGCGAACACTACTCAGTTGAAGATTTCAACTTGGACATCAAAGATAAAGAATTTATCGTTTTCGTAGGTCCTTCAGGATGTGGTAAATCAACAACTCTTCGTATGATCGCTGGTCTTGAAGACATTACAGAAGGTACTGCATCTATTGATGGCGTGGTTGTCAACGACGTAGCTCCAAAAGACCGTGACATCGCCATGGTATTCCAAAACTACGCTCTTTACCCACACATGACTGTATATGACAACATGGCTTTCGGTTTGAAATTGCGTAAGTACAGCAAAGAAGACATTGACAAACGTGTACAAGAAGCTGCAGCAATCCTTGGCTTGAAAGAATTCTTGGATCGTAAACCTGCTGACCTTTCTGGTGGTCAACGTCAACGTGTTGCCATGGGTCGTGCCATCGTCCGTGATGCAAAAGTATTCTTGATGGACGAGCCTTTGTCAAACTTGGATGCCAAACTTCGTGTATCAATGCGTGCTGAAATTGCGAAGATCCACCGTCGTATTGGTGCTACAACTATCTACGTAACTCACGACCAAACAGAAGCGATGACACTTGCAGACCGTATCGTTATCATGTCAGCAACTAAAAACCCTGCTGGTACTGGTACTATCGGACGTGTTGAACAAATCGGTACTCCTCAAGAAGTTTACAAAAACCCAGTTAACAAATTCGTAGCAGGATTTATCGGAAGCCCAGCTATGAACTTCATCAACGTTAAATTGATCGGTGACCACATCGTTGGTGACGCCTTTAACTTGAAAGTTCCAGAAGGTGCTTTGAAAGTTCTTCGCGATAAAGGTTACGAAGGTAAAGAATTGATCTTCGGTATCCGTCCAGAAGATGTGAACGCAGAACCTGCTTTCCTTGAAACATTCCCAGAATCAGTTGTGAAAGCAACTATCTCTGTATCAGAATTGCTTGGTTCAGAATCTCACCTATACTGCCAAGTTGGTAAAGATGAATTCGTTGCTAAGGTTGACGCACGCGACTACTTGCAAGCTGGTGCAACTGTAGAACTTGGATTTGACTTGAACAAAGCTCACTTCTTCGATGTAGAAACTGAAAAAACAGTTTACTAGGATAGATTTGAATGAATCAACACTACTAGAATTTTTCTAGTAGTGTTTTTTGTAAAGTTCAGAAACTCGTATAGAAGGAGACTTTACTAGTTTTCTTATTCACTAAAAAGTGTTAAAATGGTAGGAAGAACTGGAGAGTATGCATGCCCAAAGAAGTAATTTATTCTGGCGATGAAGTCGTCGCTTTAACGCAAAAATATTTATCGAAAGAAGATGTGGCTTTTGTCCATAAGGCCTTGGTTTATGCTGTAGAGTGCCATAGTGGCCAGTATCGCAAATCAGGCGAACCTTACATTATCCACCCTATTCAGGTAGCAGGTATCTTGGCTAAGCTCAAGCTGGACGCTGTCACTGTTGCCTGTGGTTTTTTGCATGACGTGGTAGAAGACACAGATGCTACTTTGGATGACTTAGAGCGCGAGTTTGGCCATGATGTTCGAGTGATTGTAGACGGTGTTACCAAGCTTGGTAAAGTTGAATACAAGTCTATCGAAGAGCAACTAGCTGAGAATCACCGCAAGATGCTCATGGCCATGTCAGAGGATATCCGCGTTATCTTGGTCAAACTCTCTGACCGCCTTCACAATATGCGTACTCTTACGCATCTTCGAAAGGACAAGCAAGAGCGTATTTCTCGAGAAACCATGGAAATATACGCACCACTTGCTCACCGTCTGGGGATTTCAAGTGTTAAATGGGAACTAGAAGACCTTTCCTTCCGTTATCTAAATCCGACAGAGTTTTACAAGATAAGTCATATGATGAAGGAGAAACGTCAAGAACGTGAAGCCTTGGTCGATGAAGTTGTGACGAAACTCGAGGAGTATTCATCTGAGCGCAACCTGACAGGAAAAATCTATGGTCGTCCTAAGCATATCTACTCTATTTACCGTAAGATGCAGGACAAGAAAAAACGCTTTGAAGAAATCTATGATCTGATTGCCATTCGCTGTATCCTAGATACTCAGAGTGATGTTTATGCTATGTTGGGCTATGTCCATGAGCTATGGAAACCAATGCCAGGTCGTTTCAAGGACTACATTGCCAATCGTAAGGCCAATGGTTACCAGTCCATTCATACGACTGTTTATGGACCAAAAGGACCGATTGAATTCCAGATTCGTACCAAAGAGATGCACGAGGTTGCTGAGTACGGGGTTGCGGCTCATTGGGCCTACAAAAAAGGAATGAAAGGCCAAGTTAGTAGTAAAGAATCTGCTATTGGGATGAACTGGATCAAGGAGATGATGGAACTCCAAGACCAGGCAGATGATGCTAAGGAATTTGTAGATACTGTCAAAGAAAACTATCTGGCAGAAGAGATTTATGTCTTCACTCCAGATGGAGCGGTTCGTTCGCTTCCAAAGGATTCTGGACCGATTGACTTTGCCTATGAGATTCATACCAAGATTGGGGAAAAAGCAACTGGAGCCAAGGTAAATGGTCGTATGGTACCCTTGACTACCAAGCTTAAAACGGGTGACCAGGTTGAAATCATCACCAATCCAAATTCATTTGGACCAAGCCGTGACTGGCTCAACATGGTTAAAACCAGCAAGGCCCGCAACAAAATTCGTCAGTTCTTTAAAAATCAAGACAAAGAATTGTCCATCAATAAAGGTCGTGAAATGCTGATTAGTCAGCTTCAAGAAAACGGCTATGTGGCTAATAAATTTATGGACAAGCGCCACATGGATGAAGTCCTTCAAAAAACCAGCTACAAGACAGAAGAAGCTCTCTTTGCAGCCATTGGTTTTGGAGAGATTGGAGCCATTACCGTCTTTAATCGTTTGACGGAAAAAGAACGTCGTGAAGAAGAGCGCGCCAAGGCTAAGGCAGAAGCAGAAGAACTGGTCAAGGGTGGCGAAGTCAAGGTAGAGAACAAGGACACGCTCAAGGTCAAGCATGAGGGTGGGGTTGTCATCCAAGGCGCTTCTGGACTCTTGGTCCGGATTGCCAAATGTTGTAATCCTGTTCCAGGTGATGATATTGTTGGTTATATCACCAAAGGTCGCGGAGTTGCCATCCACCGTGTGGACTGTATGAACCTTCGTTCACAGGAAAATTACGAGCAGCGTTTGCTAGATGTCGAATGGGAAGACCAATTCTCAACCAAGGAATATATGGCTCATATCGATATCTATGGACTCAACCGTTCGGGTCTTTTGAATGATATCTTGCAAGTCCTATCAAACACAACTAAGAATATCTCATCGGTTAACGCCCAACCGACCAAGGATATGAAATTTGCAAATATTCACGTTTCCTTTGGAATTTCTAACCTTTCAACGCTGACAACGGTAGTTGATAAGATAAAGAGTGTACCAGAAGTCTACTCAGTCAAACGGACTAATGGTTAAGTTGGCTTGATATAGTTAGAAAGGATTTCTATGAAAATCATCGTTCAGCGAGTCAAAAAAGCTCAGGTTTCTATTGAGGGGCAGATTCATGGTCAAATCAAACAAGGACTCTTGCTCTTAGTGGGTGTTGGACCTGAGGATCAGCAGGAAGATTTGGATTATGCAGTCAGAAAACTTGTCAATATGCGGATTTTCTCAGATGACCAAGGCAAGATGAATCTGTCTGTTAAGGATGTCCAAGGAGAAATTCTCTCCATCTCCCAGTTTACTCTCTTTGCCGATACCAAAAAAGGCAATCGTCCAGCCTATACAGGCGCAGCTAAACCAGATATGGCTGAGGCCTTCTATCAAGATTTTAACCAGGAACTAGCCAAGGAAGTTCCTGTTGAGACAGGTGTTTTCGGAGCAGATATGCAGGTAGAACTGGTCAATGATGGGCCGGTAACTATCATCCTTGATACAAAAAATAGATAAGAAAAACCAAGCTAACAAGCTTGGTTTTTCTTATCTATAAAATCCCTAAAAGACAAAGCTTCTAGGGATAAGGGGGGTCAGTTCATTTTTTCAACATAGAGTTGCTTAGCGATTTCTAGACTTACCAAGAGTTCTTCATTGTTGTGAATTAAAGTAAAGGTATTAGAGAAATCATCAAACTGTTGAACTTGGAGTTTGTCTCCGATATTGATGGCATTTTTTTCCAGATATTTTAGGAGATCAAAACTATCGTGAACCCGAGTCAGGAGATAGGTTCCAGCTTCTTTGGTTTCTGATAGTGGTAGGTTGTTGATTTCAACCAAAAATTCTCCCTTAGCAGGAATGGTACCACCGTGAGGGCAGGTCTTTGGAAAGTCGAGCATACTTTCTAATCTCTCTACAAAAAAGTCTGAAACGGTATGTTCTAATACTTCAGCTTCCTCATGAATTTGGTCACTGGTATAGTCTAGATGGTGGACCAGAAAAACCTCAATCAGACGATGTTTACGATAAAGTTCTGATACAAGTGTTAGACCAATATTGGTTAGCAAGTATCCTTTTTTCTTATCTTTTAAGATGAGATTTTCAGACTGCATGCGCTTAATCATTTCAGTTACAGCTGGAGGAGATACCTGCATCCGAGCAGCAATTTCCTTATTTGTAATCTTAGGAATATCCATGCCAATCTCATAAATACATTTTAAGTAGTCTTCTTTATTTGGTGTCATTCGCATTTCCTTGTTTATTATCTCCATCTAGTATACCAAAAAAAGCTAGATTTCTCTAGCTTCTTACTACAAGAGCTGGACTTAGTTGAGTTCTTTTGCAGCTGCAATAGCGGCTTCAAAGTCTGGCTCGCTATTGATATTATCCACGTATTCGACGTAGCGGATGGTATTATCAGTATCGAGAACAAATACAGCTCGAGCAAGCAGATGCCATTCATTGATTAAGAGGGCATAATCACGACCGAAAGAATGGTCAAAGTAGTCTGAAAGCATGATGGCATTCTCAAGGCCTTCAGCCCCACACCAGCGTCCTTGGGCAAATGGTAGGTCCATAGAAACGGTAAGAACGACGGTATTATCAAGGTTAGCAAGTTCTTGGTTGAAGCGACGAGTTTGCGTTGAGCAGATACCAGTGTCGATAGAAGGGACAACACTCAAAACTTTTTTCTTTCCATCAAAGTCGGCAAGACTTTTTTTAGAGAGATCAGTTGTAGTGAGGGAAAAGTCGAGTGCCTTGTCTCCGACTTGTAGTTGTTTACCTGTAAAGGTTACAGGATTTCCGAGAAAAGTGGTCATGAAACTACTCCATTCTTTTTTCTTTTATTTTACCGAGAATTGTCAGATTTTTCCAATGATTTGACCGGAAATTGAAAAAACGCCAATTCCGTGAGAATGACGTTTTTTAATGGATTATTTTGACAAACCTTCAGCAATCTTGTCAAGGTTGTATTTCATCATGCTGTAGTAGCTGTCGCCTTCTTTGCCTTCTTCAGCGATTGAGTCAGTAAAGATTTGTGCGTAGATTGGGATATTTGTGTCTTGTGAAACAGTCTTCATTGGACGGTCATCGACACTTGATTCAACAAAGAGTGATGGAACTTTTGTTTGGCGAAGTTTTTCAACCAAGGTCTTGATTTGTTCAGGTGTTCCTTCTTCTTCTGTGTTGATTTCCCATATGTAGGCACTTGGGACTCCGTAAGCTTTGGAGAAGTATTTGAAGCATCCTTCGCTGGTTACGATAAGTTTCTTCTCAGCAGGGATATTGTTAAATTTCTCTTTGGCTTCCTTGTCTAGTTTATCTAGTTTTTCAGTGTATTCTTTGAGATTTTTTTCGTAGAATTCCTTGTTGTTCGGATCTTTTGCAATCAGCTGTTTAGCGATATTTTTAGCATAAATCATCCCATTTTCAAGGTTGAGCCAAGCGTGTGGATCCTCTTTACCTTTTTCGTTTTGACCTTCAAGGTAGATGATGTCTACACCGTCACTAACTGCAAAGTAGTCTTTGTTTTCAGTTTTCTTGGCATTTTCAACCAATTTTGTAAACCAAGCATTGCCACCTGTTTCAAGGTTGATACCGTTATAGAAAATCAAGTCAGCTTGAGAGGTTTTCTTAACGTCTTCAGGAAGTGGTTCGTATTCGTGTGGGTCTTGACCAACAGGAACGATACTATGAAGATCAATCTTGTCACCAGCGATATTTTTAGTAATATCAGCGATGATAGAGTTAGTTGCTACAACCTTTAGTTTTTGGTTTGTAGATGCGGCATCTTTTTTTCCGCTAGCACAGGCAGCTAACCCAATGATAGAAAGAAAAAGAACGAGCAATGTACCTAATTTTTTCATTAGATTCCTCCAGAAGGGTTTCCCCTTATTTATTGATTTTTTTATTTTTTAGTTTCAAGTATCGTTGCTTAGGAGAGATAAAGAAACTGATTAGAAAGAAGCTGGCGGATGTGAGCACGATGCTGGATCCTGCTGCGAGATTGAAGCTATAGCCGATAAAGAGTCCCAAGACAGAAGCGGTTGCCCCTAGGGTTGATGAAAGAAAAATCATGCTCTTTAGGCTATTAGCATAGAGGTAAGCCGTCGCAGCTGGGGTGATCAACATGGCCACGATAAGAATAGTTCCAACACTTTGCATGGCGGTAACGGACACAAGGGTCAAGAGCACCATGAGCAGATAGTGGTAGAAATTGACGGGCATTCCCATGGCTTTAGCCAAAAGCTCGTCAAAGGATGTAATCAGTAGCTGTTTAAAGAAAATCCCGATAATCAAGAGAATCAATGCCCCCACACCGATGGTGATCCACATGTCCGTATCTTGGACAGCGAGGATATTCCCAAAAAGGATATGAAAGAGGTCTGTCGAACTCTTGGCAACACTAATCAAGATGACACCTAAGGCTAAGAAAGATGAAAAGGTAATACCAATGGCTGTGTCACTCTTGATGATCGAGTTTCCCTTGATGTAGGTAATGATGATGGAGGCCATCAAGCCAAAGATGATTGCTCCAATAAAGAAATCAATTCCCAAGATAAAGGAAAGGGCTACGCCGGGCAAAACTGCGTGAGAGATGGCATCCCCCATGAGAGACATTCCGCGTAGGATGATAAAACATCCCACGGCTCCAGCAACGACTCCGATGACTATAGCTGTTATCAAGGCGTTTTGTAGGAAATGGAAATTTTGCAATCCATCGATAAATTCTGCTATCATAGGTCACCTCCATTAAAGAAGAGCCTACTACCATAAGCTTTTTTAAGATTGGCTTCGGTAAAGGTTTCTTCAGTTGGACCAATAGCTACCAATTCTCGATTGAGAAGTAAAACTTGGTCGAAATAATGGGAGACTTTACTGAGGTCATGATGGACGATGAGAACTGTTTTACCAGCTTTTTTAAGGTCTCTCAGCGTATTCATGATAATCTCTTCACTGATCGAGTCAATCCCGACAAAAGGCTCATCTAAAAAGATGTAGTCAGCTTCTTGTACTAAGCAGCGGGCAATCAAAACACGTTGGAATTGTCCTCCTGAGAGCTGACTGATTTGGCGTTCAGCATAGTCTGAGAGTCCAACGATTTCAAGTGCATCCGCCACTTTTTTCCAGTGGCTGGCCTTTAAAGTGTGAAAGAGCGGTATAGATGGATAGAGTCCCAGTGAGACACATTCCTTGACCTTGATAGGAAAATTGTAGTCGATATGGATTTTTTGCTCGACATAGGCAACTCGATGTAAAGATTTCTTGACTTCTTTGTCATCGAGAAAGGCCTGACCTTCATGTGGGATAATTCCCAACATACTTTTTAATAAAGTTGATTTTCCAGCACCGTTTGGACCAATAATTCCGGTAATAGTTGGTCCTTGGAGCACTAGTGAAATATCCTTTAGTGCCAACGTCTCTTTGTAGGAGACACTGAGGTTTTCGATACGTATCATACAGTTTTATTCCTCCTAGTTTTTAATATACCTTAATTTTATTTTTAAGTCAAGTTAATTTTGGTAAAAATTTAAAATATGAACATCTAAAGAATCAGGAAGACACGGCATTTTTAATTGCATTCCCCAGGGATTTTTGCTAAGCTAAGAATAAGTGAAAAATGAAAGCGAGAACAAGATGACACGTTATCAAGATGATTTTTATGATGCAATCAATGGTGAATGGGAAAAAACAGCTGTCATTCCAGCTGACAAATCTCGAACAGGTGGTTTTATTGACCTTGATGAGGAAATTGAAGAGTTAATGTTAGCAACTACAGACAAGTGGTTGGCAGGTGAGGATGTCCCAGAGGATGCTATCCTAGCAAACTTTGTCAAATACCACGCTATGGTCAGAGATTTCAACAAGCGAGAAGCTGATGGAATCGAGCCAGTCCTTCCTTTACTTAAGGAATACCAGGATTTGGAAAGTTTTGCGGATTTCGCAAGTAAACTAGCAACATTTGAATTAGCTGGTAAACCAAACTTCCTTCCATTTGGAGTATCACCAGACTTTATGGATGCTAGAACCAATGTTCTTTGGGCTAGTGCTCCAGGGACTATCTTGCCTGATACAACCTACTATGCGGAAGACCATCCTCAGCGTGAGGAATTATTGAACCTTTGGAAAGAAAGTACTTCTAATCTCCTCAAAGCCTATAACTTCTCAGATGAAGAAATCGAAGATCTTTTAGAGAAACGATTGGAATTGGACCGCCGCATCGCAGATGTGGTCCTCTCTAACGAAGAAAGTTCAGAATATGCCAAACTCTATCATCCATACGCTTATGAAGATTTCAAGAAATTTGCCCCTGCCCTACCTTTGGATGATTTCTTCCAAACAGTGATTGGACAAACTCCAGATAAGGTTATCGTAGATGAGGAACGTTTCTGGCAAGCAGCAGATCAATTCTATAGTGAAGAAGCTTGGCCTTTACTCAAGGCAAGCTTGATCTTGAGTGTGGTCAATCTTTCAACTAGTTATCTAACAGATGAGATTCGTATCTTGTCAGGTGCCTACGGACGAGCTCTTTCAGGAGTTCCAGAGGCTCAAGACAAACGCAAGGCTGCTTACCACCTAGCTCAAGGACCATTCAAACAAGCGCTCGGACTTTGGTATGCCCACGAAAAATTCTCTCCAGAAGCTAAGGCAGACGTAGAGAAAAAAGTAGCGACTATGATTGACGTTTATAAGGAACGCTTGGCTAAGAACGACTGGCTGACACCTGAAACTCGCGAAAAAGCCATCGTCAAACTCAATGTCATCAAGCCTTATATTGGTTATCCAGAAGAACTGCCAGCTCGCTATAAGGATAAGGTAGTGGATGAATCTGCTAGCCTCTTTGAGAATGCCCTAGCCTTTGCGCGTGTGGAAATCAAGCACAGTTGGAGTAAATGGAATCAGCCAGTTGACTACAAGGAGTGGGGAATGCCTGCTCATATGGTCAATGCCTACTACAATCCACAAAAGAACTTGATTGTCTTCCCAGCTGCTATCTTACAGGCTCCATTCTATGACTTGCATCAGTCATCTTCTGCCAACTATGGTGGTATTGGTGCGGTTATTGCCCATGAAATTTCTCACGCCTTTGATACAAATGGAGCTTCCTTTGATGAAAATGGTAGCCTCAAGGACTGGTGGACAGAGAGCGATTATGCTGCATTTAAAGAGAAAACACAGAAAGTTATCGATCAGTTTGATGGTCAAGAATCTTACGGTGCAAGGATCAACGGGAAACTAACTGTATCAGAAAACGTTGCCGACCTTGGAGGTATCGCTGCTGCCCTTGAAGCTGCTAAGAGAGAACCAGACTTCTCAGCTGAAGAATTCTTCAACAATTTTGCACGTATCTGGCGTATGAAAGGCCGTCCAGAGTTGATGAAACTCATGGCTAGTGTCGACGTACACGCGCCAGCTAAACTCCGTGTCAACGTCCAAGTGCCAAACTTTGATGACTTCTTTACAACCTATGATGTCAAAGAAGGTGACGGTATGTGGCGCTCACCAGAAGACCGTGTGATTATTTGGTAATAGAAAAGAGAGTGGGACAGCAATCGGTCATTCGTTAGAATTCGATTTTGTCGTCCCACCTCCGCACAGTTGAGTAGGGTTGTAAAAGCTGATGAAATCAGCGTAGTAGAGCCCACTCAACCACTGCGTCTTGCTCTACAATCCAAAGACAATTAAGAGACTAGGACTTTTGTCCCAGCCTCTTTTCGATTGCTAGAAAAATGGATTGAAGGTTTTTTCGTGGGCGATAGTCGTAGCAGGTCCATGTCCTGGATAGACGTCGTAGTTTGGGAGTGTAAAGAGCTGGGTTTGGATACTATGAAGGAGTTGTTCCATACTACCAGTTGGCAAATCTGTCCGACCAATGGTTTCTCGGAAAAGGGCATCTCCGGTCAAGACTAGATGACCATCAGGAAAGATGATAGAGACACCACCGATAGAGTGGCCCGGAGTTGGTAAGACTGTGAAGCGGAATTCTTCAATCTGGTATTCTTCATGAAAGACATAAGTGTGTTCAGCTGGTTTGCAGATGACATCTGCCATATCGTCATGTCGAGGGAGACCTGAAAGGTTGTCAACAGGAGTATAGAGCCAAGAAGCTTCACTTTCTGCCACATAGACTGGAGGATTTCCATAAGTATCTCTGACCAAGTCAAGACTCATAATATGGTCATAGTGGGTGTGGGTCAGAAGAATAGCACAGATGGGTTTATTGATGGTTTCTATGGTTTTGCGAATAGTCTCCCAATGACTACCAGGATCGACCACAATCAGGTGCTGATCTCCTTCTAGATAATAGGTATTTTCATAGGCAACAGGATTAACAGTTTTATGGATTTTCATAGGATTTCCTCTTTCAAAGAATTTACAGTTTCTAGTATAGCACAGAAGCACAAAATAAGAAATCAAGAAGAAAGTCCCTCCATAAAGGAAGGGACTTTTTGATACATTAAAAATGATTTTTCCAGGCTTGGAAACGAGCATCCAGTAGGAGTTGCGTCAGGTTTTTTAAGATTTCAACTTGTTCAGGATCCAGTGTTTTAGCTTGGGAAACTAGTTGATGAATGTGCTCGATAGCACTGATAGAAGATAAATCATTGATAGAGTTGATGCCGGACTCTAAAATAGTTCCAAAGAAGAGATCAAAGTAGAGCTCTAGTTCTTCATCGGGAACACTGTCCACCCATTCTTTGAGAGTGTCTTTGATTTGTAGACTTTCGCTACTAATTTCCTCTAGTTGGACAAAGTGGTGCCCTTCAGTTAGCCAGCTAAAAGTATTGTGTTGGGCGATACCTCCAAGAGCCGTAGATTTGACAACGATAGGAGTATCAGGCACTACCAGCATCATTCCAATGACAGATCCCTGGGGCACATAACGCTGAATTTTAGGGATAATGTCTTGGTAGCCAGTGGATTCAGTCAGTTGAGCCTGCAAACCAGGAGCATCGTAGGTGTAAATAGCCGAGATTTTTTCCTGCAAATCAGGCTGGATTTGACTTGCAGCATAGACGGCTAGATTCCCACCTTTAGAATGTCCAGCAATGATTACTTTTTGCTTTGGATATTGTTTAAAGAAATCTTCTAAGTAGGTTAGAGCATGTTTTTGGGCAGGGATTTCCTTCATGTAGGTCATATGGAAATCTTCCTTCCAACCAATAATACTATCGTCTGTACCACGAAAGACAATCAGATAGGTATCTAGATTAAGACGATAGGTCATAGCAGCGAACTGCTTTTGTTCCTCAGTATCAATCTCGTTTACAAAGTTAGAGAGTTTGCTATTTTTAAAACGTTTGTGGGAGGCTAGTTGGTCTAAGAGTTGCAGCCGTTCTTTATTGGTCAACATGGTGTTTTCTCGAGGAATACGTGTTGCGACATCGCTTAAACGATTGATGGATTGGTCCAATAAGTTATCAAAAGGAAGATAGGTTAGCTCTGTAAAAGCAAGTACATCCAGTTCGTTTAAGGGAACATCATAAAAAGAATCATATTGAACGTCAGTTAGGTAGTCAAAAATATTGGCCATAAAAGCTCCTTTCTCTATGTTTATCCTATCACATTTACCTAGAATTCGCTAGTAGGCTTGTTCGAATGACCTAGTAGGGTTTGATTGAAATACATAGAAGATAGATTGCTCCTATTTCAAACCTCTAAACGAGCTTACTTGTATGTTTTTGCTATCAATCCCATTTTCCTTTAAAAACTTCTTCATCTCATTTACATCATCAGGCTGACCTGTGATGAGATAGCTGGCTTGATTGCCGTATTCATCAATAGCATGTTTTAAAAATGCTTGACTTTGAGAAAGTTCATCGCTAGTTTTATAAGTAAAATTCGGTGTTTTTTGAGCCAGTTCCTTCATCTCATTATCGAAAATAGTAACTCCTTTATCAAAATGGTTGAGAATAATCGGACATTTACCAGCCCATTCTTTGATAAGGGGGCGTAGAGCAGAAATGCCGACATCAGATGCAAAGCAAACTAGTGGCTTATTCGTATCTTTAACAGTCAAAGAGGAATCCAGCCAACTCATCTCAATCTCACTGCCAGCTGGTAAATGTGTCAAGGTTTCCTTAAAGTGGCTACCACTATTATGAGTCAAAATGAGAATTTCATCTTCATCAGGTGTGGAGGCAATGGTTAGCCATCGACTGGTTTGCTCTCCCTTAGCTTCATATTTACTAGCAGTAGACGAGGTATCAGGGAGTGTAAACTTAGCGTAAGCCCCAGCTTTCCAGATTTGATGACTCGGTTTTGTGATATGAATTAAATATAGATTTCCGCTGGGGTTTTCGATGGATTTTATCGATAATGTCTGGCTTCGTCCAAGATAAGCGATGGCACCCCAAGTTATAATACATAGCGCTCCAAGTGTTGACAGAATGATAATAAACATTTTTTTACCTCTTTTCATTTTTTATGACTCCTAATCTTAATTATTGAATGAACAAAAAATAAATTCATTCACATATTTCCAAAAAATAAAGAAAACCACTTTCTTTATTTTAGTACTCCTTTTATGAAGTTGGTTGCAAGTATTTCGACAGTTTTGCCAATATCTGGAAAATCTTTTTCCGTAATATGCATATCCATGTAGTAAAATAGGTTGTAAACTTGTAAAATCTCTTGAATCTTTTCTGGCGAGTACCCTTCAGCCTGCATACGATTTGTAAAAGTTTTAACTAGAAACTGATGAAAAGGATTTGCGACTTTGCCTTCTTCCGAGGAATAGTAGCTGTGCAAGTCATCGGCTATGGCAGGATTGTACCATTCTGCAAGGATTTTATTGGAAGAAACGAGTGCTCTGGACTGAGCAAAGAGTTGACCAATGAGGTCAATCATGTCAATTTCCCAATCCAGTTCTTCGATCATAGCTTGGCGAACACGGTTGTTTTCATCTATATAGATGTCTAGAAAAATGGCTTCTTTACTCTCGTAATAGTTATAAAAAGAACCTACTGCCATACCAGCTTGCCTAGCTATTTCTGAAATTCCTGTCGCTTTGTAACCTTTTTTCGAAAAAACGTCATAGGCTGCTGTTTTTAGAGCTTGTTTTTTGTCCAATATGATTTAACCTCCTTTGCTTTATGAATGAATAAATTTGTTCGTTCATTCATATTCTAACAAATCATTGCCAGCTTGTCAATAAGAAGGCTAGATCTATTAAATAAGTTAAAGAAACGCTAACTAAATGAGCACAAAAAAGAAAATATAGGATAAGGCTGGAACTATAGTTAAAAATAAGGTATGATATCAATGGGATTATTCTCTATTTAGCTTTCGTTTCCGAATCTGGATTTGAAAGATAAATAGCCAAATAGTTGAGTTACTAATTCATAGATTTTTTATTAAGGTTTTTTATAGTTTGAACAAGAGCAAAGGAGGAGCGCATGCATAAGATTTTACTAGTAGAAGATGATCAAGTCATCCGTCAGCAAGTTGGGAAAATGCTCTCCGAATGGGGGTTTGAGGTAGTCATGGTGGAAGACTTCATGGAAGTTTTAACCTTATTTGCCCAGTCTCAACCTCATCTGGTTCTCATGGATATTGGATTGCCTCTCTTTAATGGCTATCATTGGTGCCAAGAAATCCGTAAGATTTCCAAGGTTCCTATTATATTTCTGTCTTCGAGAGACCAGGCTATGGACATCGTCATGGCTATTAACATGGGAGCAGATGATTTTGTGACCAAGCCTTTTGACCAGCAGGTCCTTTTAGCGAAGGTCCAAGGATTATTGCGCCGCTCCTATGAGTTTGGACGGGATGAAAGTCTGTTAGAATATGCAGGAGTTATCCTCAATACCAAGTCTATGGATGTGCATGTCAATGGAAAAGCTATCAGTTTAACTAAGAATGAATTTCAGATTTTGCGGGTTTTATTTGAGCATGCAGGAAATGTCGTAGCGCGTGATGATTTGATGCGGGAACTTTGGAACAGTGACTTCTTTATCGATGATAATACCTTATCCGTTAATGTCGCTCGTTTGCGCAAAAAACTGGAGGAAGAAGGTTTGATTGGTTTTATCGAAACTAAGAAAGGGATAGGGTACGGATTGAAACATGCTTGATCTCAAAAGTTTTTCTCTAGCTTATATCCGTTCCCGTAGCCGTTTTTTAGCTTTTACTCTGTTATTGACGGGTCTCCTTCTTCTTTTTGAGGTCTTATTTGCTAATCAAGGTCCTTACTTTAACTATTTTTTTCTTCTATCGTCCGTTTTTACCTTTATATTCTTGATATGGGATTTTGGAGTGGAATTGCAACGTTATCGTAAGGAATTGCTCTATGGGGAAAGAAAAGCTAAGTCACCAATGGAAGTCCTTCTAACTGAAAAATTAGAGAAACGTGAAGCGGAACTCTATCAAAAGAAATCAGATGCTGAAAACCGATACAATGATTTGGTGGACTACTATACTCTCTGGGTCCACCAGATAAAGACGCCGATTGCAGCCAGTAAACTCCTAGTGAGCGAGGTGGCGAATCGCCAACTGAAGCAACAGATGGAGCAAGAAATTTTTAAGATTGATTCCTATACCAACCTCGTTCTCCAATATCTACGCTTAGAAAGCTTCCATGATGATTTGGTGTTGAAGAAAGAAAATATAGAAGATCTGGTCAAGGAAGTCATTCGCAAATATGCTATTTTCTTTATCCAGAAAGATCTAAGTATTAATTTGCATGACTTGGACAGAAGGATTGTGACGGATAAAAAATGGCTGTTGGTAGTCATTGAACAAATCCTATCAAATAGCCTCAAGTACACAAATGAAGGTGGGGTTGAAATCTATATGGAAGGTTCAGACCTTTGCATCAAAGATACTGGGATTGGTATCAAAAACAGTGATCGGTTGCGAGTCTTTGAACGTGGATTTTCAGGCTATAATGGTCGTATGACCCAGCAGTCATCTGGACTTGGGCTCTATCTAACCCAGAAAATCAGCCAAGAATTAGGACATCAAATTCAAATAGAATCCGAGCTTGGGCAAGGAACAACGGTGAGGATTAAGTTCTCTGAAGTTAATTTACTGGTTGAATGAAAAGAATTGAGAAGAGGTTGGGACAAAAGTCCTAGCCTCTCAATTGTCTTTAGATTGTCGAGCAAGACGCAGTGGTTGAGTGGGCTCTATTACGCTGATTTCATCAGCTTTTACAGCCTTATACTCTTCGAAAATCAAATTCAAACCACGTCAGCGTCGCCTTACCGTACTCAAGTACAGCTTGTGGCTAGCTTCCTAGTTTGCTCTTTGATTTTCATTGTGTATTACTCAACTGTGCGGAGGTGGGACGACGAAATCGAATTCTAACGAATGACCGATTTCTGTCCCACTCTCTCTTCTTTAGACCTTGATATAGTGAGAAAAAAGGCTTCAATTAGAAAAAAATGTAATCTTACAAAAATGTAAGATTAAAGTCCTCTTTTGTAAGGTTATGTTATGGCAAGTCCTCTTTTTTTGGAGTAAACTTAGAGCATAAAGAAAAAGGAGAGAAACCATGAAAACAATTTTACAAAAGAAACAAACAAGTAAGCCGAGTCCAAAGGATATCGAGCGAGTTCAGCTCGGTATCGAAATGATGCAAGCTCAGTTTCAGTTAATGGGATATTAAAAAGGAGAAGTTAAAATGACACTATTAGATGTAAAACACGTTCAAAAGATTTATAAAACTCGCTTTCAAGGCAACCAAGTAGAAGCCCTGAAAGATATTCACTTTACCGTTGAAAAAGGCGACTACGTCGCTATCATGGGTGAGTCTGGTTCCGGGAAATCGACTCTACTCAATATTCTTGCTATGCTTGACAAGCCAACTCGTGGTCAGGTCTTTCTAAATGGAACAGATACAGCTACCATTAAAAATTCTGAAGCATCAAGTTTCCGTCGTGAAAAGCTAGGTTTTGTCTTCCAAGACTTTAATTTGCTAGATACGCTTTCTGTTAAAGACAATATCTTACTCCCTTTGGTATTGTCTAGAAAGCCTATTACAGAAATGATGAAAAAATTAGTCGTGACGGCCGAAAATCTTGGCATCAATCAATTGCAGGAGAAGTACCCTTATGAAATCTCTGGAGGGCAAAAACAAAGGGTTGCAGTTGCACGGGCTATCATCACAGAACCAGAAATTCTCCTTGCGGATGAGCCAACAGGAGCCCTAGATTCTAAATCATCTGCAGCCCTCCTTGATATCTTTGATCAGATCAACGAGCAAGGACAGACCATTCTCATGGTAACCCACTCAACAGCTGCGGCCAGCCGTGCAAAACGTGTCCTTTTCATCAAGGACGGCATCCTCTACAATCAAATCTACCGTGGTGAAAAGACGGATCGTCAGATGTTCCAAGAAATCTCTGACACCTTGACTGTTATGGCAAGTGAGGTGAACTAGTATGTTTCGATTAACCAATAAGTTGGCCATATCCAACTTAATCAAAAACCGTAAACTCTATTACCCTTTTGCTTTGGCTGTCATTTTGGCAGTCACTATCACCTATCTCTTTTACTCTCTAACCTTCAATCCCAAGATTTCGGAAATCCGTGGAGGTGAAACGATTCAAGCTACTCTAGGATTTGGTATGTTTGTCGTCACCCTTGCGTCAGCCATTATCGTCCTTTATGCCAATAGTTTTGTTATGAAAAACCGCTCCAAGGAGTTGGGGATTTATGGTATGTTGGGCTTGGAGAAGCGTCATCTGATCAGTATGACCTTTAAAGAGTTGGTGCTATTTGGAATTCTAACTGTTGGAGCAGGTATCGGTATTGGAGCCTTGTTTGACAAGTTGATTTTCGCCTTCTTGCTTAAACTGATGAAATTAAAGGTTGAGATGGTCGCTACCTTCCAGATGAAAGTTGTCATTACAGTACTTGTTGTCTTTGGTTTGATTTTCCTAGGCCTCATGTTTCTGAATGCCCTTCGAATCGCCCGTATGAATGCCCTCCAGCTCTCGCGTGAGAAAGCAAGCGGAGAGAAAAAAGGTCGCTTCCTTCTTCTCCAAACCATTCTTGGTTCCATTAGCTTAGGGATTGGCTATTATCTTGCCCTTACAGTAAAAGATCCTCTTACAGCCCTAACAACATTTTTCCTAGCTGTTTTGCTGGTTATCTTTGGTACTTATCTTTTGTTCAATGCAGGGATTACAGTTTTCCTTCAAATCTTAAAGAAAAATAAAAAATACTATTACCAACCAAATAATCTCATCTCAGTGTCCAACTTGATTTTCCGTATGAAGAAAAATGCGGTTGGACTAGCAACTATCGCAATTTTGTCAACAATGGTTTTAGTAACCATGTCAGCAGCAACAAGCATTTTCAATGCCTCAGAAAGCTTTAAAAAAGTGATGAATCCGCATGACTTTGGGATTACTGGACAAAATGTTAAAAAAGAAGACTTGGACAAACTCTTGAGCCAGTTTGCAAGTGACAAAGGTTATAGTGTTAAAGAGAAAGAAGTTCTTCGTTACAGTAACTTTGGTGTTGCAAATCAAGAAGGAACCAAGTTAACCATTTTTGAAAAAGGACAAAACCGTGTCCAACCAAAAACAGTTTTCATGGTATTTGACCAAAAAGATTATGAAAATATGACTGGTCAAAAACTTTCTCTATCAGGCAATGAGGTCGGACTCTTTGCTAAGAATGATGGACTAAAAGGACAGAAAAACCTAACTTTAAATGACCATCAATTTTCTGTAAAAGAAGAATTTACTAGAGATTTCATTGTTAACCATGTCCCAAATCAGTTTAATATTTTTACTGCTGATTACAATTATCTTGTTGTTCCAGATTTACAAGCCTTTTTGGACCAATTCTCAGATTCGGCTATCTATAATCAGCTTTACGGTGGTATGAATGTAAATATCAGTGAAGAAGAACAAATCAAGGTCGCTGAAGAATATGAAAAATACTTACAAAAGTTTAATGCTCAATTAAACACTGAAGGTAGCTATGTGTATGGTAGCAATCTAGCAGATGCTAGTGCTCAAATGAGTGCCCTCTTTGGCGGTGTCTTCTTTATTGGTATTTTCCTATCCATTATCTTTATGGTCGGAACCGTTCTGGTCATCTACTATAAAC
The DNA here is from genome assembly GCF_943736975.1 of Streptococcus sp. Marseille-Q0941. GTDB lineage: Bacteria > Bacillota > Bacilli > Lactobacillales > Streptococcaceae > Streptococcus. The sequence goes on from NZ_CALSFO010000006.1 coordinate 116,314, forward strand.
AAATTTCTGAAGGATATGAAGACCGTGAGCGATTTGTTATCCTGCAAAAAGTTGGCTTAGACCAAAAACAAATCAAGCAAACTATTAACAAGCAAGTTTTGACTGTCTTCTTCCTACCGCTAATCTTCGCCTTCCTTCACTTGGCATTTGCTTATCATATGCTGAGCCTGATCCTCAAGGTTATCGGCGTTGTCGATACAGCTATGATGTTGACCGTAACATTATCTATCTGTGGCGTCTTTGCTTTAGTCTATGTACTAATCTTTATAATTACTTCAAGAAGTTATCGTAGAATTGTTCAAATGTAAAAACAGAAACATCAAAAAAGAGAGTGAGACAGAAATCGTTAATTCGGTAGAATTCGATTTCGTCGTCCCACCTCCGCACAGTTGAGTAGGGCTGTAAAAGCTGATGAAATCAGCGTAGTAGAGCCCACTCAACCACTGCGTCTTTCTCGACAATCCAAAGACAATTGAGAGGCTAGGACTTTTGTCCCGGCCTCTTTTTTAGTAGCTAGGATTTTGTCCTAGGTTTTATCTCTTATTTCTCAACACGAGATTTGTTGGCGATATCAGCTAGGATTACCGCTACAAACTCATCATATTTAAACATTAAAACGGTATTCACTTTCAGAGGAGATATCGTTTTTCTTCTTCGGATAAGGATACAAAAATTTCTTCCTTTCTCTATCTTTTATATTAATTGATTTCTTCAGAGAAAGGCTGTAAAATTTTTGATATAATATCAAGGATGGACTGATGGATATTTAAAAGATAATGTTCAAAAGAATGACAGATGAGAATTAAGAATATGTCAGTTTGGACAGAAGTCTCTCTACCATCATCCATGCAGCAACAAGATTATATGAAATAAAAGGAGTAACCAATGTCCGGAAACTATTCAACACGTGAATTCCGCGAGAAACTATATGATGACCTTCATGTTCGATTAAGAGATACAGTGATTTTGATGTGTGCGATTTTTATTGCCTCTATAGGTCTAAATATGAATTCAACAGCTGTCATTATTGGAGCCATGCTGATTTCCCCTCTTATGACATCGATTGTTGGACTCGGATTTGGTTTAGCTATTTTTGATACGCGTTTAATCAAGCAATCTCTAGAGGTTTTATTTACTCAAGTATTGGTCAGCTTGCTTGTCTCGACTCTATATTTCTGGATTTCTCCCTTATCTTATGCAAGTAGCGAGTTGATTGCACGAACCTCTCCAACCATTTGGGATGTTCTCATTGCTATTGCGGGTGGGATAGCAGGTTTCATTGGTTCAAGGAAAAAAGAAGCAAACAATATCGTACCAGGAGTAGCCATCGCAACAGCTCTGATGCCACCTATCTGCACTGCAGGATATGGTTTAGCTAATGGAAATGTACGATTTTTATTTGGGGCTCTTTATCTTTTCTTGATCAACTGTGTCTTTATCATGCTAATCAACATTGTTGGAACAAGAATTATGATGAGAAAATCTCCCTTAAGTTCATTTAAAGAGCTAAACATTAAAATGAGAATTGGGTTGATCTCCTTGATTGTATTATTGGTTCTTCCAGCCAGCTATTCAGCAGTCACTCTGACGATGGATCAAGCACGAAAAGAAGGGATTAAACAGTTTGTAGGCAAAGAGTTCGCCAATCATACGATCATTAATCAAGTCTACAAATCAAGTAATAATGAATTGGTCTTGACAGTTGTTGGAGATCCGATTTCAGAAGAAGAATTAGAAACCATTCGTCAAAAGCAGGCCTCTTACGGTATTCAATCTGTTCAATTGAAAGTCAATCAAGTTCATAATTCGACAAAATTAGATAGTGAGACGACTAAGGAATTTTACGAAATCATTAACCAGTATATCGATCAAAAACTCTCTGAAAAAGATTCACAAAAAGACCTCGTAAAAGAAAAAGAAGCAGACAAGGACTGAGGATAGTCAACTTATCTAACTCATGGAAGCAAATCTTGGGAGGATATCCTATATCCAAAAGTTAATAGATAGAAAGGATTGTTGATGAGGATACTATTTGTGGTGGTTTGATCAATCACTACTAACTCAGGTTAAACAAAATATAAAAAAGCAACAACTATTTCAGTTGTTGCTTTTTCTTACTGAAAAATGTTTCTCAGACTGTGATCGTCTTATTTCTCAACGCGTGATTTGTTAGCAATATCAGTTAGGATAGCTTGCACAAAGTCATCAACTGAGACAGTTTGTGTTTCTTTTTGTCCATAGCGACGAACGTTGACAGTTCCGTCTTCCATTTCCTTATCCCCAACGATCAATTGGTAAGGGATCTTGCTGGTTTGAGAAGCGCGGATCTTGAATTGCATTTTTTCATTGCGCTCATCTACGTCTGCACGAACCCCACGGTCACGGAGTTTCTTCGCCACTTCCCAAGCGTAGTCAACGTGTTTCTCGTTATATACTGGGATGAGGGTTACTTGATGTGGTGCAAGCCATGTTGGGAAGGCACCCTTGTAGTTCTCAATCAAGATAGCTGTGAAGCGTTCCATAGTTGAGATAACCCCACGGTGAATCATAACTGGACGGTGTTCTTCACCATCAGCTCCGATGTATTTGAGGTCGAAGCGTTCTGGAAGCAAGAAGTCAAGTTGGATAGTCGAAAGGGTTTCTTCTTTACCAAGGGCTGTCTTAACCTGGATATCCAATTTTGGACCATAGAAGGCTGCTTCACCTTCAGCTTCAAAGTAGTCCACACCCATTTCATCAAGGGCAGCACGAAGCATGGTTTGGGCATTTTCCCACATCTCATCGTTGTCAAAGTACTTGTGAGTATCTTGAGGGTCACGAAGAGAGAGGCGGAAGCGGTATTCAGTCAAGTTGAAGTCTTCATAAACATCGATAATCAACTGAAGGGCACGTTGGAATTCTTCTTGGATTTGTTCTGGGGTAACGAAGAGGTGGCCGTCGTTGAGAGACATTTCACGTACACGTTGAAGACCTGTGAGGGCCCCTGATTTTTCGTAGCGGTGCATCATCCCGATTTCAGCGATACGGATTGGCAATTCACGGTATGAGTGAACATGGTGTTTAAAGACTTGAATGTGGTGTGGGCAGTTCATTGGACGAAGGACAAATTCTTCACCGTCTCCCATATCCATAGTAGGGAACATGTCTTCTTGGTAATGATCCCAGTGACCAGAAGTCTTGTAAAGTTCTACAGAAGCAAGCGGTGGAGTGTAAACGTGTTGGTAGCCAGAAGCCAACTCCTTGTCGACAATGTAGCGTTCTAATTCACGACGGATAGTCGCCCCATTTGGCAACCAGAATGGAAGTCCTTGTCCAACCTCTTGAGAAATCATGAAGAGATCAAGCTCTTTACCAAGTTTACGGTGGTCACGCTCTTTAGCTTCTTCACGCATTTGAAGGTAGTTCTTCAAGTCTTTCTTGTCAAACCAAGCTGTACCGTAAATACGTTGCATCATAGCATTGTCGCTATTTCCACGCCAGTAGGCACCAGCTACATGGAGAAGGTGGAAGATTTGGATACGGCCTGTTGATGGGACATGAGGACCACGGCAAAGGTCTACATACTCACCTTGACGGTAGATGGTCAAGCCACCCTCGTCTTCTGAGTGTTCTTCAATTAATTCAAGCTTGTAAGGATCATTTTTGAAGATTTCACGGGCTTCATCTTTGGTTACTTCTTCACGAATAGATGGGAAGTTTTCTTTAACGATTTTTTGCATTTCTTCTTCGATACGAGGAAGGTCTTCGTTAGAGATTTGACCAGCTGTGTTGTCAGTATCGTAGTAGAAACCATCTTCGATAGCTGGACCAACACCCAAGTGAATGTCTGGGAAAAGACGACGAGCGGCTTGTGCAAACAAGTGAGCAGCTGAGTGACGCAGGATGTCAAGAGCGTCTTCGTGATCAGGTGTCACGATTTCAATGCTTCCATCTTCAGTGATCGCTCGAGTAGTGTCGATGAGTTTGCCGTTAAATTTACCAGCAAGAGCTTTTTTAGCTAGAGAATTGCTGATGGATTGAGCAATTTCAAAAGTTGTAACGCCAGATTCGAATTCACGAACAGCGCCATCTGGGAAAGTAATTTTAATCATGGTTTTCTCCTTATATTAGTTATTCATTATTTCTAAAGCAGAAGTGTGTCCTTATTTTTTAGTCTTAAATCAAGAAAAACAAAAAGCGACATCCTAAAAAGGACGTCGCAACGTGGTTCCACCTTCATTTATGTTCCTCAAAAAAGAGGGACACCTCTGATTGGCTCTAACGTGGCCACCGTTTTATGTTTGCATAAAAGTCAGTAGAGTAGTATCAGTATAGTCTTCCTATGCGTTCTCAGCAACCACGCACTCTCTAAAAGAAAGATTCTAAGTGACTTGTCTCTATGCATTATTATAGCATGATTGCGAGATTTTTCAAGGATTTTGTGAAAGTTTTTTGTTTTTCAGTTTTTGAACTAGATTTTTAATAGCCGCACCGACAGCCATACCTACTATGGCAAAGATTTCATAGGCTAAAAAGTAAAACCAGATAAATTCCTTAAAAGTTATGACGGTAAAGCAATAGAGTAATCCAATCCCCAGTAACCACCAAAGTGAGAAACGGAAACGGTAGCTATAGAGTAGCGATACGATAAAGATTACTAAAGGTGTATAGAAGAGAATATTGTTTACATAGAGTGCCTTGAGTGTAAGGGAGTCAGAAACGACTCGAAAGACCAACTCGTAAAATGGCCAATAAAAGAAAAATATGACCAAATAGTAGGGGAGACATTGCGAGAATTTACGCATGGTAATCACCTCTCTTTTCAAGATGTCAACTTAGATATTCTTCCTATAACTATTATAGCACTTTTGTGGTAAGAATAGTAAATCAGTTGACAAAGAACTTAGTTATTGGTAGAATAAGAAATGTCGTAAAGACAAATAACTTCTTCTTGGTTACAGGCATGCCAACCTGTCACTCGGATGAAGCCAAATAAAAAGGAGAAACATCATGGCAATCTCAAAAGAGAAAAAAAATGAAATCATTGCACAATATGCACGTCACGAAGGTGATACAGGTTCAGTAGAGGTTCAAGTTGCTGTCCTTACTTGGGAAATCAACCACCTTAATGAACACATCAAACAACACAAAAAAGACCACGCTACTTACCGTGGATTGATGAAGAAAATCGGTCGCCGTCGTAACTTGCTTGCATACTTGCGTAAAAATGACGTTAACCGTTACCGTGAGTTGATCAACTCTCTTGGACTTCGTCGTTAATCTTGCGTCTAAAACGTTTCTATACTTCGTTGGCTTCGCCTCGATGTACCATCAGTACAATCTTCGGCTTGCCGCCTAGTCTACAAACGTTTTATCCAGCAAGAATCAAGCTCTCTGACTTCAGAGGGCTTTTTGTTTTTTTCAAGTGCTTAGGCCGTGTTAAATTGTGCACATCTTTAAAATAAGGCTACTATAGTTGAGTAGCTTTTTATTTTTGTCACTTTACCTCGATATACTTAAGTATTATCTTCGATTATGGTTCCTAGCACTGTAAGGTAAAATAAACCAGATCATCTCCCTTAGCGAAAATTTTTTTGTTTCACTAGGATTTTATCCCGAGTTCAAATGAACTCTCTGACTTCAGTGAGCTTTTTATTTTTGCCACCTTACCTTAATTGGTCTAAATGACAATGTTACAGTAATGGATGAAAATATGGTATAATCATAAGATAGATAGAATCGAGGAAATTATGTCATTTACACAATTTAAATTTAAAAAATATATAGAAGAAGCATTGGAGGAGTTGAAGTTTACGACTGCTACCGAGGTGCAGGAAAAGTTGATTCCGATTGTTTTAGCAGGTCGTGACTTGGTTGGTGAATCCAAAACAGGTTCAGGGAAGACTCACACTTTCCTGTTGCCGATTTTCCAACAATTGGATGAAAAAAGCGATAGTGTACAGGCAGTTATCACAGCTCCGAGTCGTGAATTGGCAACGCAGATTTACCAAGCGGCTCGTCAGATTGCTGCCCACTCAGAAGTTGAAATTCGTGTCGTTAACTACGTTGGTGGTACGGATAAGGCTCGTCAGATTGATAAGCTCGCGAGCAATCAGCCCCATATTGTTATCGGAACGCCAGGTCGGATTTATGACTTGCTCAAATCTGGTGATTTGGCTATTCACAAGGCCAAGACCTTCGTTGTCGATGAAGCCGATATGACCTTGGATATGGGATTCTTAGAAACAGTTGATAAGATAGCAGGAAGCCTTCCTAAGGACCTGCAATTCATGGTCTTTTCAGCGACTATCCCACAAAAGTTGCAACCATTCTTGAAAAAATACTTGTCCAATCCTGTCATGGAGAAAATCAAGACCAAAACGGTTATCTCAGACACCATTGATAACTGGTTGATTTCGACTAAGGGTCGTGATAAGAATGCTCAGATTTATGAGTTGACTCAAGTCATGCAGCCATATCTAGCCATGATTTTTGTCAATACTAAGACTCGTGCAGATGAATTACATACATACCTAACAGCTCAAGGCTTGAAGGTGGCTAAGATTCATGGAGATATTGCACCTCGTGAGCGTAAACGTATCATGAATCAGGTCAAAAATCTTGATTTTGAGTATATCGTAGCAACTGACCTAGCTGCGCGTGGGATTGATATTGAGGGTGTCAGCCACGTTATCAATGATGCCATTCCTCAAGACTTGTCCTTCTTTGTCCATCGTGTTGGACGAACTGGGCGTAACGGTCTACCCGGTACAGCTATTACCCTTTACCAGCCTAGTGATGACTCTGATATTCGTGAGTTAGAGAAATTAGGAATCAAGTTTGTACCTAAGGTGGTTAAAGACGGAGAATTCCAAGATACTTATGATCGTGATCGTCGTGCCAATCGTGAGAAGAAACAGGATAAGCTTGATATTGAAATGATTGGCTTGGTTAAAAAGAAAAAGAAGAAAATCAAGCCAGGCTATAAGAAGAAGATTCAATGGGCCGTTGATGAAAAACGTCGGAAGACTAAGCGAGCAGAAAGTCGTGCCCGTGGACGTGCAGAACGTAAAGCTAAACGCCAAACATTTTAAAGACAAAAATGGAGCTGAATGGCTCTTTTGCTAAATTTCAAGTTCAAGTTAGCCAGCAAGCAGTCTTTTCTGGGTGACTTGTAGTCCAAGCATTTTTTAGGATAGTTATTAATCCAATTTTCGATGAAGGCGACCTCCTTAGGAGTCGTTTTCTTAGTTCCTTTAGGTAACCATCTACGAATGAGCCTATTGTGATTCTCATTAGTTCCCCTTTCCCAAGAGGCATAGGGGTGTGCATAGTAGATATGCTCCTTAGAAAACACATCAGACAGGCGGTTGAATTCCGTTCCATTATCTGCCGTGATGGAAAGAATCCTGTGTTGTCTTAAGATGAGTTTTAGAACCCGATTGACAGACTCAGCGCTTTTATTGGGAATTAATCGAATAATTTGGTGTCTGCTCCTTCTATCCGTCAAGACCAGCAAGCAGCAGTTTTTCGCTATTGTCAGTAGGACCGTATCAATCTCATAATGCCCATTCTCCAATCGAAGATTGATAGCTTTAGGATGCTGTTCAATGGATTGACCAGCAGGTTTAAAGTTGGGGCTAGCTTGTTTCTTGACAGTTTTTCCTTTTCTAGGATAAAGGAGGTTCTGTTTGGTTAGTCCCAATTTCCCATGATGAATCCAGTAGTAGCTAGACATTGTAGGACTGTACCACGCTTGATTTCATTGTGGATGGTCTGAGGAGCTTTTCCAAGGAGAGAGGCGATTTCTCTATTTGATTTTCCTTCATTTTTCCATCGTTCGATTAAACGACGGCTATGGATTGTCAAGTGTTTAGCTTCTGTAGTATAATTGTTTTGCATCTCTGTGCCTTTCTTGTGTTTGTGGCGAACAACAAGTATAACACAGAGGTGGTTTCTTATGCCTATAACTAGATTTCATTTGACAACAGGTTCCCTTGAAGATGTTCGGTCAGCTAAACTAAGGCTAGACTTAGCCTTGGCTAGCGAGCCTAATATCTCCAAGCCTATTATCAAATGAAATCAGGAGCTAACTATAAGCTAGTTAAATCATTACATTTTTAGGAAAGTTGGGTGGCTAACTTCATTATAGAATTTTTATCCATCTTCTTTTTTTCATTTTTATCTTTTTTCTCTTGCTATCTACTAGCTTTTCTAGTATAATAGTTAATTGTGAGCAAACCTCACTTACCCCTTGCAAAGTCTTGGGGTCATTAGACCAAAAGGAGGAACATATCAATGGCTAAATACGAAATTCTTTATATCATTCGTCCAAACATTGAAGAAGAAGCGAAAAACGCTTTGGTAGCACGTTTTGACTCTATCTTGACTGACAACGGTGCAACTGTTGTTGAATCAAAATCATGGGAAAAACGTCGTCTTGCATACGAAATCCAAGATTTCCGTGAAGGACTTTACCACATCGTTAACGTTGAAGCAAACGATGACGCAGCTCTTAAAGAGTTTGATCGTCTTTCAAAAATCAACGCTGACATTCTTCGTCACATGATCGTCAAACTTGACGCGTAAGAAGGTAAACTATGATTAACAATGTTGTACTTGTAGGGCGTATGACACGTGACGCTGAGTTGCGTTATACCCCATCAAATGTAGCAGTTGCGACTTTTACTCTTGCAGTAAACCGTACATTCAAGAGTCAAAATGGCGAACGTGAGGCTGATTTCATCAATGTCGTTATGTGGCGCCAACAGGCTGAAAATCTTGCTAACTGGGCTAAAAAAGGCTCTCTTGTTGGGATTACAGGCCGTATTCAGACTCGTAGTTACGATAACCAGCAAGGACAACGTGTCTACGTAACAGAAGTCGTGGCTGACAATTTCCAAATGTTGGAAAGCCGTAGCGTGCGTGAAGGACATACAGGTGGGGCTTATTCTGCATCAACTGCTAGTTATACAGCACCTACACAATCAGTACCTGACTTTTCACGTGATGAAAATCCATTTGGAGCAACAAATCCATTGGATATTTCAGATGATGATTTACCATTCTAATGGACAATTAAAACTATAAAGGAGAAAAAACATGGCTCAACAACGTCGTGGCGGATTCAAACGCCGTAAAAAAGTTGATTACATCGCAGCAAACAAAATTGAATATGTTGATTACAAAGATACTGAGCTTCTTAGCCGTTTCGTTTCAGAACGTGGGAAAATCCTTCCACGTCGTGTAACTGGAACTTCAGCGAAGAACCAACGTAAAGTAACAACAGCTATCAAACGCGCTCGCGTAATGGCTTTGATGCCTTTCGTAAACGAAGATTAAAAAAAGGGGTCCAGCGGACCTCTTTTTCAGACCCCAACGGGTCTTTTTTCTTTCTATAAACGTGCTATAATGATAGTAGGAATTTTTAAAGGAGCATCTTATGAAGGGAAATGCTATTATTAGAAAAATGATTGAATCGGATATCCAACACCTGTCCCAAGGTTTTATCAATCAAGGTTGGCCAAGTAGAGAGGAGATTTTAACTCAATATTTTAAGGAGCAGGAAAGTGGAGAGAGAGGAATCTTAGTTGCAGAGATTGTTGGTGCTGTAGCGGGCTACATTACCATTTTACCAACTGCTAAGCAGGGTCCCTTTGCTGGAATGGCTCCAGAACTTTCAGATTTCAATGTCTTTGAATCCTTTCAAAATCAAGGTATTGGCAATCTCTTGATAGAAGAAGCAGAAAATCGAGTAAAGCTTATATTCGATAAGGTGACGCTTGGTGTTGGACTCCATTCAGGGTATGGAGCTGCCCAGAGATTGTACATCAAAAGAGGCTATATTCCAGATGGTTCAGGCGTTTGGTATCGAAACCAACCTTTGGAAATGAATGCCACTATTCAAAATAATGATGATTTAGTTCTTTACTTATCCAAGGAATTAGAATAAGAGATAGCGAATTTCTTTGAAGATAGGGGATTTCTCTACTTTATGGTATAATGGAAAGAGTGATGGAAAAGAGGTAGAGAGATGGATGCAAAATTAAAATACAAGGCAAAGAAGATTAAAATCGTCTTTTTTGATATCGATGATACCTTGCGTACGTCAAATACGGGCTTTATTCCGGCGACAATTCCCACTGTCTTTAAACAGTTGCGGGAGAAAGGGATTTTAACAGGTATTGCCTCTGGGCGCGGTATTTTCGGTGTTGTTCCAGAAATTCGAGAGCTCGAACCGGACTTTTTTGTAACCTTAAATGGTGCCTATATTGAAGATAAAAAAGGTCAAATCATTTATCAGCATCAGATTGCTAAAGAAGATGTGGAAGAATACATCGCTTGGACAAAACAAGAGGGGATTGAATATGGTTTAGTTGGCAGTCATGACGCCAAACTCTCCACTCGAACAGAACTGATCAGTGAGGCAATTGATCCGATTTATCCAAACTTGGATGTGGATCCAGATTTTCATGAAAAAGTAGAGATTTATCAGATGTGGACCTTTGAGGAAAAAGGAGATAACTTGCACTTGCCAGATTCTTTGTCGGATAAACTTCGCATGGTGCGTTGGCATGTACATTCATCTGATATCGTGCCTATTTCAGGTTCAAAAGCCACAGGTGTAGCCAAGGTGGTGGAGCATTTAGGCTTGAAACCAGAGAATGTCATGGTCTTTGGGGACGGTCTTAATGACTTGGAACTCTTTGAATATGCAGGCATTAGCATCGCTATGGGAGTTTCCCATGAAAAAATCAAAGAAAAAGCAGATTATATTACAAAAACAGTAGAAGAAGATGGCATTTTTGATGCCTTAGAAGGATTTGGTATGGTAGAAAAAGAATTGCATTTCCCACAAGTAGACATTGAAACAGTAGAAGGTCCGTTTGCGACTATTAAGACAAATCACGGAGACTTGCGTATCAAGCTTTTCCCTGAGCAGGCTCCCAAAACAGTAGCAAACTTTGTTTCGCTTTCAAAAGACGGTTACTATGATGGTGTGATTTTCCACCGAATTATCAAGGACTTTATGATCCAAGGTGGAGACCCCACTGGTACTGGTATGGGTGGTGAGTCGATTTATGGCCAAGCTTTTGAAGATGAATTTTCTGAAGAACTCTATAATATCCGTGGCGCTCTTTCTATGGCCAATGCAGGTCCAAATACCAATGGAAGTCAGTTCTTTATCGTGCAAAACCAACACTTGCCATACTCTAAGAAAGAGATTGCGCGTGGTGGTTGGCCAGAACCAATCGCTGAGATTTATGCAGAGCAAGGCGGAACACCTCACCTTGACCGTCGCCATACTGTTTTTGGGCAATTGGTAGACGCAGAATCTTTTGCGGTCTTGGATGCCATTGCAGCTGTTGAGACTGGTGCAATGGATAAGCCAGTTGAAGATGTGGTTATTAAAACGATTGAAATTGAGGACTAGGATGAAAATTGGTGATAAGCTAAAGGGGCGTATTACAGGAATCCAGCCCTATGGTGCCTTTGTCGAATTAGAGACAGGGGTGACAGGGCTGATTCACATCTCGGAAATCCGTACGGGATTTATTGAGAATATCTATGATATTTTAAAAATTGGTGATGAAGTCCAGGTACAGGTGGTCGATTTTGATGAATATACAGGGAAGGCTAGCCTTTCTATTCGTACTTTGGAAGAAGAAAAACATCAACTGCCTAGATGTAGACGTTTTTCAAATGATCGTATTAAGCATGGTTTTGCACCGCTTGGTCGCATGATGCCTGTTTGGACAAGGGAAGCCTTGGAGCATTTGAAGAAAAATAGTCAGTGATGTCCTCTAAACAGTTTATGATGTTATTATATTTTTCTATAATAGAAGTATGAAAGAAGAACAATTATTAAAATCAGGAGAGCGAATCAACCAGCTCTTTTCGACAGATATCAAAATCATTCAAAATAGAGAAGTGTTTAGCTATTCGGTGGATAGTGTTCTCTTGTCGCGCTTTCCTCGCTTTCCTAAAAATGGCTTAATAGTGGATTTTTGTGCTGGAAATGGTGCAGTGGGACTTTTTGCAAGTAGTCGTACCAAGGCAAAAATTCTCTCTGTAGAAATTCAGGAGCGCTTGGCAGATATGGCAGAGCGTTCGGTTCGGTTGAATGGATTGGAAGAGCAGATGCGGGTCATCTGCGATGATTTGAAAAATATGCCTGCCCACATTCAGGGAAGTAAGGTGGATATGATTTTGTGTAATCCGCCTTATTTCAAGGTAGATCCGCATTCCAATCTCAATGAGAGTGAGCATTATCTTTTAGCTCGGCATGAAATCACAACCAACCTTAAGGAAATCTGTCGTAGTGCTCAGAGTATTCTCAAATCAAATGGACGTTTGGCCATGGTTCATCGTCCGGATCGATTATTAGATATTCTAGATACGCTCCAACAGCATAATCTGGCTCCAAAACGCCTGCAATTTGTCTATCCTAAACGAGAAAAGGAAGCCAATATGCTTTTGATTGAGGCTATAAAGGATGGCTCTACTAGTGGCTTTAAGGTTCTACCGCCACTCATTGTTCATAATAGTGATGGCACTTATACACCAGAAATTCAAGAGATTTACTATGGATCATAAGGCTTATATGTATGTGGTAGAGTGCCGTGATGGTTCCTACTATACAGGTTATACAACAGATGTGAAGAAACGGATTTCTGTTCACAATAGCGGTAAAGGAGCCAAGTATACACGAGCTCGCTTGCCAGTAAAACTCATCTTTGCAGAAGGTTTTGACAGCAAGGAAGAGGCCATGTCTGCTGAAGCTCTTTTCAAACGCAAGACACGTATAGAAAAAGTCGGCTATCTAAATGATAATCAAGTTAAGAATTTAGCCAATATTTTCGAGATCTAGTGAGGCTGGGACAAAAGTCCTAGTCTCTCAATTGTCTTTGGATTGTCGAGCAAGACGCAGTAGTTGAGTGAACTCTACTAGGCTGATTTCATCAGCTTTTACAGCCCTACTCAACTGTGCAGAGGTGGGACGACGAAATCGAATTCCAACGAATGACCGATTTCTGTCCCACTCTCTTACTTTTGTCAAAATAGGAAAAAAGTGCTAAAATAAGATGAATAAATTAAACGAGGTATTATCATGTCTAAGATTCTAGTATTTGGTCACCAAAATCCAGACTCAGATGCCATCGGGTCATCTGTAGCCTTTGCTTATCTTGCAAAAGAAGCATACGGCTTGGATACAGAAGCAGTGGCTCTTGGGACTCCAAATGAAGAAACAGTCTATGTATTGAACTATTTTGGTGTTGAAGCACCGCGCGTGATCACTTCTGCTAAAGCAGAAGGGGCAGAACAAGTTATCTTAACAGACCATAATGAATTCCAACAATCTGTTTCAGATATCGCTGAAGTTGAAGTTTATGGTGTGGTGGATCATCACCGTGTGGCTAACTTTGAAACTGCCAGCCCACTTTACATGCGTTTGGAGCCAGTTGGATCAGCATCATCTATCGTTTACCGCATGTTCAAAGAACACGGTGTAGCTGTTCCAAAAGAAATCGCAGGTTTGATGCTATCAGGTTTGATTTCAGATACTCTTCTTTTGAAATCTCCAACCACTCACCCATCAGATAAAGTCATTGCTCTTGAATTGGCTGAATTGGCTGGTGTGAACTTGGAAGAATACGGTCTTGCCATGCTCAAGGCTGGTACAAACTTGGCAAGCAAGTCAGCAGAAGAATTGATTGATATCGATGCGAAGACATTTGAACTTAATGGAAACAATGTCCGTGTGGCTCAAGTGAATACAGTTGATATTGCTGAAGTATTGGAACGCCAAGCTGAAATCGAAGCAGCCATCCAAGCCGCAAATGCAGCTAACGGATACTCTGACTTTGTCTTGATGATTACAGACATCGTCAACTCAAACTCAGAAATTTTGGCTCTTGGATCAAATATGGACAAGGTGGAAGCAGCCTTTAATTTCAAACTGGAAAACAACCATGCTTTCCTTCCAGGTGCTGTTTCACGTAAGAAACAAGTGGTACCTCAATTAACTGAAAGCTTTAATGGATAATCATAGATGGGGAAGCCCATTGATAAAAAGGAGTTTCGGCTCCTTTTTTGCTAGGAGGAAACCATGTTAGAATCTGGCGATTTGATTTTTGTGAGTGAAAATACGGAAATGGGGCAGGCCATCCAGGCATCAACTGGGAACTATAGCCATGTGGCCATCTTTTTGAACGGGAAGGTCTATCATGCCACGGTGGAAGGTGGCGTTCTGACTCAGTCGCTTGAAGATTTCTTTGAAGCTGAAAAAGGATATGACCTTTACCGCTATGCAGAGATTGATGACAATGAAGTCAAAAAGCGAGCAGAAAACCTTTTAGGTGCTCCCTACAATGCTTCCTTTTACCCAAATGGAGATGGTTTCTATTGTTCCCAGTTCATCGCTGAACTCCTTCCTATCTTTGAGACCATTCCCATGAAGTTTGGAGATGATAATCAGGAAATTAGTGATTTCTGGAGAGACTACTATAGAGAACTAGGATTAGCTGTACCTCTAAATCAGCCGGGTACTAATCCCAGTCAATTAGCAACATCTCATCTTTTAGTTTGTAAAGAAAGGAATCTTCATGATTCAGATTTTTAATCCATCACGTTTGACACGACAAGCATTTTTTAAAAACTTGGTTGACTATCTTGACCAGCATGATGAAGTTATATTGCGAGAGATTAAGGCTCGGTTTCCAGAGGTGGCAGTAGATAAGTTTTTGGAAGAGTATATAAAGGCAGGCTTGGTATTGCGGGAAAATAAACGTTACTACCTCAATCTTCCCTTTCTTGAGTCTACAGATTCTCTTGAACTAGACCAGGAAGTTTTTGTAAGAGACGATAGCCCAAGCTATCAAGAAATTCTTGAGAAACATTTTCAGACTGAATTGCGTAATCAAACCAATGCAGCTATCTTAGAAGAGCATACGGATTTTGCAAGGGAAAAGATGACCTTGTCTAATTATTTTTACAAGGTCAAGTACCAATATCCGCTGACAAAAGAACAGCAGAGACTGTATGAAATTTTAGGGGATGTCAATCCTGAGTATGCCCTCAAGTATATGACAACTTTCTTGCTAAAATTTCTCAAAAAAGATCAGCTCATGCAGAAACGACGGGATATCTTTGTTGATAGTTTAGTTTTATTAGGCTACATCGTTCAAAATGAAGATGAGAAATATGAGTTGGCTGTAGAATTTGATAAAGAAAGATTCATCTTTAGAAAAAAATAGAAGAAGGCTAGGAATTTTCCTAGCCTTCTTTAAATATACTATAGATAACGTTCTGCGACGACGGCATCACCTGGATAGGCTTCTTTTTTACCTTGAATGATTTGGTAGCAGTCAGCACCTTTACCGGCGATAATGACAGCATCCAGTTCTTGACTTGTAACAGACATAGCAGCCTTGATGGCTTGCTCACGGTCTGCAATCTTTTCAACAGGATGGCTGATATAGCTACTGATTTCATCTGCAATCACCATAGGATCTTCATAGTTGGGGTCATCAGCTGTGAGAAAGACTTGAATCTCAGGATGTTGATTGAGGAGGAGACCAAAGTCCTTGCGACGACTCTCCCCCTTGTTTCCAGTCGAACCGAGAACCAGAGCGATTTTTCCAGTTTGATGAGTTTCAACTACATTGATGAGTTTTTTCAGACTGTCGCCATTATGGGCGTAGTCGATGAAAATTTTTGCGCCATTTTTCTGAGTGAGAACTTCCATACGACCAGGCACACGAGTTGCCGCAATTCCTTTTTTGATGTCTTCTAGACTAGCACCTAAACGAAGGCAGGCAAGTCCTGCAGCGACAGCATTTTCTTGGTTGAAGTATCCAATTAACTGGATATCATAATCTCCAGCTAATTTACCAGTAGCTGAGAAGCTAAAGGCTTTGGAGTTCTCGATCTGATTATCAGATTGGCTACCATAGAAGTCGTGTTCTTGATGCTCAACTTGTTCTTTTAAAACAGAGAAGTGGTCCATATCACTATTAATGACAACTGCTCGGCTATTTTTCATCAAGAGACGCTTGTGGTAGAAATAATCTTCAAAGGTCGGATGTTCGATAGGTCCAATGTGGTCAGGACTGATATTGAGGAACACTCCTACATCGAAAGTTAGACCGTAGACGCGCTTCACCAAATAGGCTTGACTGGAAACTTCCATAATAAGGTGGGTTCTTCCATTCTTAACAGCCTGGGCCATCATATCAAAGAGATCGATGCTTTCAGGTGTTGTTAGGGCAGACTTAAAGAAAGTCTTACCGTCCAAGGTCGTATTCATGGTTGATAACATAGCTGGACGATGTTGCTGATTTAAGATGTTGTAGGCGAAGTAAGCCGCTGTTGTTTTTCCTTTAGTACCAGTGAAAGCAAGGAGTTTCAGTTTTTCCTGTGGATTGCCATAAAATTCCATGGCAATCAAACTCATGGCCTTCTTAATATCACTAACAACGATAACGGGAATCCCTACTTCATAGTCCCGCTCCGCTACATACCAACCGAGCCCTTGTTCTATTGCTGAAAGAAGAAAGTCCTTCTTGAAAGTAGCTCCTTTAACAAAAAAGAGACTATTTTTTTGTGCTTTTCGGCTATCGTAGCAGATGCTATCGAAAATGACATCACTGAAATGATAGTGGTAATGTCCTTGGTTGATAATCTCGCGGAAGAGACCATCTTTCTTTAAAATATCTAATACGGTTTCAATCTTTATCATACTTTCTATTGTAAACCGAAAGTCTGAATTTTACAAGTAACAAGGAAAAGTTTATAATGGAAGATAAGGAACATTTCCTAGTGATTAAAATTGAATGAGGAAGTTATGTCTAACGAAAATAATCATCAGCAGGCCCAGATGTTACGAGGGACTGCTTGGCTTACAGCTAGTAACTTTATCAGTCGCCTGCTCGGGGCTATTTACATTATCCCTTGGTATATTTGGATGGGGACTTATGCCGCAACGGCTAATGGTCTCTTTACTATGGGATATAATATCTACGCCTGGTTCTTGTTGATTTCGACAGCAGGTATACCTGTTGCGGTTGCAAAGCAAGTTGCCAAGTATAATACCATGCAAGAAGAAGAGCATAGTTTTGCCCTGATTCGAAGTTTCCTAGGCTTTATGACTGGTCTCGGTCTTGTCTTTGCTTTGATCTTATACCTCTTTGCACCTTGGTTGGCAGATCTTTCAGGTGTTGGTAAGGACTTGATTCCCATTATGCAAAGTTTAGCTTGGGCTGTCTTGATTTTCCCGTCTATGAGTGTTATCCGTGGATTTTTCCAAGGAATGAATAATCTCAAACCTTATGCTATGAGTCAAATTGCTGAACAGGTTATCCGAGTCATTTGGATGCTCTTAGCGACTTTTATCATCATGAAGCTCGGTTCGAAAGATTATCTAGCAGCAGTTACCCAGTCTACCTTTGCAGCCTTTGTGGGAATGGTAGCTAGCTTTGCTGTCTTGCTTTATTTCCTCTATAAAGAAGGAATGCTGCAAAAGGTTTTTGAAACCCGAGATAAGATTGATAGTAAAGGTCTCTTGGTAGATACGATTAAGGAAGCTATTCCTTTTATCATAACAGGTTCAGCTATTCAACTCTTCCAAATCTTAGACCAGATGACCTTTATCAATAGCATGAAGTGGTTTACCAACTACAGTAATGAAGACTTAGTTGTCATGTTTTCTTATTTCTCTGCCAATCCAAATAAAATCACCATGATTCTCATATCGGTTGGAGTTTCGATTGGTAGTGTTGGTTTACCTCTCTTGACGGAGAACTATGTCAAGGGTGATTTGCCAGCAGCTTCTCGCTTGGTACAAGATAGTATCACGATGCTCTTCTTATTCCTGATACCTGTAACAGTTGGAGTGGTCATGGTAGGTGAACCTCTCTATACAGTCTTTTACGGTAAGCCAGACACCTTGGCTATGGGCTTGTTTGTCTTTGCAGTCTTGCAGTCAACAATTTTAGGTTTGTACATGGTATTGTCACCAATGCTTCAGGCGATGTTCCGTAACCGCAAGGCAGTCTTGTATTTTGTTTATGGTTCAATTGCTAAGATTGTTTTGCAATTGCCATCGATAGCGATTTTTCACAGTTATGGACCATTAATTTCAACGACCATCGGTCTCATCATACCAATTATTTTAATGTATCGTGAAATCTGTCAGATTACAGGTGCTCGTCGTAAGGTTATCTTGAAGAGAACAATTCTGGTGGCTATTTTGACACTAGTGATGTTTATCCTAGTAGGCTTCTTACAATGGATTCTTGGATTTGTCTTCCAGCCAACTGGTCGTTTCTGGAGTTTCCTCTATGTCGCCTTAATCGGTACAATCGGTGGAGGCCTCTATGGCTTCATGACTCTCTATACGCGACTTTTGGATAAGGTTATTGGACAGGAAAAAGCAAATCAGTTACGAGCACGATTAAAATTATCATAATAGTTTATAAATAAAACGAACAATTTGAACTTTTTACGTAAAAAAGTCTAAATTGTTCTTTTTTTCTTTAAAAAATACAAAAAAATATAAAAAATGTAGAAAAATATAAATTTTAGAGCATAATCACTTGACTAAAAAAAACAATAGCTGTATAATGATACAAATATTTAAATTTGGAGGTTCTGTTTATGAAAAAGTCTAAGGCAAAATATCTGACGCTAGCAGGCGTTGCCCTAAGTGCAGGTCTGCTATTGGCGGCTTGTAGCAACTCAGCTAGCTCTACAAAGACATACAACTATGTCTATTCTAGCGATCCGTCTAGTTTAAACTATCTTGCAGAAAACCGTGCAACAACCAATGACATCGTTACCAATTTGGTAGATGGGTTGATGGAAAATGACCAATACGGTAACTATGTTCCATCTTTGGCAGAGGACTGGACTGTTTCCAAGGACGGTTTGACATACACTTATAAACTTCGTAAAGATGCCAAGTGGTATACATACGAAGGTGAAGAATATGCTCCAGTAACTGCTCAAGATTTTGTAACTGGTTTGAAATATGCGGCTGATAAAAAATCCGAAGCTTTGTACCTAGTTCAAGATTCTGTAGCAGGTTTGGATGACTATATCAACGGGAAAACAACAGACTTTTCAACTGTCGGTGTTAAGGCGATTGACGACCAAACAGTTCAGTACACTTTGACTCGACCAGAACCCTACTGGAATTCAAAAACTACGTCCACTATTCTCTTCCCTGTCAATGCCGATTTCTTAAAATCAAAAGGGGATGATTTTGGTAAGGTAGATCCTTCTAACATTTTGTACAATGGTCCCTTCTTGATGAAGTCCTTTGTTTCAAAATCCGTCATCGAATACAAGAAAAATCCGAATTACTGGGATGCTAAAAATGTCTTTGTGGACGATGTGAAATTGACCTACTATGATGGAAGTGACCAAGATGCCCTAGCACGTAACTTTACAGAAGGAGTATACAGCTACGCACGTCTCTATCCAAATAGCTCAAGTTTTGAAGGGATTAAAGAGAAGAACAAGGACAATATCATCTACAGCATGCAAAATGCGACGACATTTTTCTTGAACTTTAATCTAGATAGAAAATCTTATAATTTCACTTCTAAAACGACTGACATCGAAAAGAAATCTACCCAAGAAGCAGTTCTTAACAAAAACTTCCGCCAAGCCATCAATTTTGCCTACAACCGTACGGCTTATGGGGCTCAAACTCAAGGGGAAGAGGGGGCAACGAAGATTATTCGTAACCTAGTTGTACCTCCTACATTTGTAACGATTAACGGAAAAGACTTTGGTGACGTTGTCTCATCTAAGATGGTCAACTATGGTCAAGAATGGCAAGACATCAACTTTGCTGATGCTCAGGATCCTTACTACAATCCAGAAAAGGCTAAGGCTAAATTTGCAGAAGCTAAGAAAGAACTAGAAGCCAAGGGTGTTCAGTTCCCAATTCACTTGGATAAGACTGTAGAAATGACCAATAAGTCAGAAATTCAAGCGATTAGTTCAATGAAACAATCCATCGAATCTGTTCTAGGAACTGATAATATAGTCATCGATATCCAACAATTGTCAACAGATGACTTTAGTAACTCTGGCTATCTCGCTCAAACTGCAGCTCAGAAGGACTATGACCTCTATAATGGTGGTTGGAGCCCAGATTATCAAGACCCATCAACTTATCTCGATATCTTTAGCGTGAAGAGTGGTGGAATGTTGCAAAACTTTGGTCTAGAACCAGGTGAAGTCAATGACAAGGCCAAGGCAGTTGGTCTGGATACTTACACTCAAATGTTGGAAGAAGCTAACAAGGAGCAAGATCCAGCAAAACGTTATGAGAAATATGCTGAAATTCAAGCTTGGCTCGTTGATAGCGCCCTTGCAATTCCAAACGTTTCCCTTGGTGGAACACCTAGCTTGAGAAAGACAGTTCCATTCTCAGCACCATTCTCACAAGCTGGAAATAAGGGTGTAGAGTCATACAAGTATCTCAAGTTGCAAGATAAGACGGTGACAACTGCTGAGTACGAAAAGGCTAAAGAAAAATGGCTGAAAGAAAAAGAAGAATCTAATAAAAAAGCCCAAGAAGAATTGGCAAAACACGTTAAATAACCAGTCTATTCAACAGGAAAAACGATAGTTTCTAAAGGAACTATCGTTTTTATATAGTTTGAAACTATAACTAGCTCTTGAAAACAAGAAAATGAGTTAGTGAAAATAAGTGGTACAATAGTTACTATAGATTTGGAGGTATTGTATGAGCAAAGAACTACACATCAACACAATTTTGGCCCAGGCTGGGATCAAGTCAGATGAGGCTACAGGTGCCTTGGTAACACCGCTTCATTTTTCAACCACTTATCAGCATCCAGAGTTCGGTCAGTCTACGGGATTTGACTATACTCGTACCAAAAACCCAACTCGCAGTAAGGCGGAGGAAGTCTTGGCGGCAATCGAATCAGCTGATTATGCCTTAGCGACAAGCTCAGGTATGGCTGCGATTGTACTGGCCTTTAGTGTCTTTCCAGTAGGAAGTAAGGTTTTGGCTGTCCGTGACCTTTACGGTGGTTCTTTCCGCTGGTTCAATCAAGTCGAGCAGGAAGGTCGTTTCCATTTTACCTATGCCAATACAGAAGAAGAGCTGGTTGCTGAGTTAGAGAGAGATGTGGATGTTCTCTATATTGAAACACCAACCAATCCGTTGATGTTGGAATTTGATATTAAAAAATTGTCAAAATTAGCTCATGCTAAAGGGGCGACAGTTGTCGTGGACAACACCTTCTACAGTCCGATTTACCAACGCCCAATTGAAGATGGAGCAGATATTGTTCTTCATTCAGCAACAAAATACCTTGCGGGACATAATGATGTGCTAGCTGGGGTAGTTGTGACTAATAGTTTAGAACTATATGAACAACTGTTCTACAATCTTAATACGACAGGTGCTGTCTTGTCGCCGTTTGATAGTTATCAATTGATTCGTGGTCTGAAGACCTTGTCACTGCGCATGGAGCGTTCGACTACTAATGCCCAAGAAATTGTAGCCTTTTTAGAGCAATCACCTGCTGTCAAAGAAGTTTTGTATACAGGACGCGGGGGAATGATTTCCTTTAAGGTGGCAGATGAGAAGCGTATTCCTCATATCTTAAATACTTTGAAAGTATTCTCATTTGCTGAAAGTTTAGGTGGTGTAGAAAGTCTGATTACCTATCCAACCACTCAAACCCATGCAGACATTCCTGCAGATGTTCGTCATTCTTATGGACTGACAGATGATCTTTTGCGCTTGTCTATTGGGATTGAGGATGCTAGAGATTTGATTGAAGACTTGCGTCAAGCCTTGGAAGGATAAAATTATGGGAAAATATGATTTTACGACCTTGCCCAATCGTTTTGGACATCATACCTATAAATGGAAAGAAGCAGAGACTGACCGAGACGTATTGCCAGCCTGGATTGCTGACATGGATTTTGAGGTTTTACCAGAGATTCGTCAGACAGTTCATGATTATGCAGAGCAATTAGTCTATGGCTATACCTATGCTAGTGATGGATTGATTGAAGCAGTTCAAGACTGGGAAGAAAAACACCATGGTTATCGCTTTGACAAGGATTCCCTAGTCTTTATCGAAGGAGTAGTACCAGCCATTTCAACAGCCATTCAAGCCTTTACTAAAGAAGGTGAAGCAGTGCTCATTAACACACCAGTCTATCCTCCTTTTGCTCGGAGTATTAAGCTCAACAATCGTAGATTGATCACCAATTCTCTAGTGGAAAAAGATGGACTCTTTGAGATTGACTTTGATCAATTAGAGAAAGAATTTGTCGAAGAGGATGTGAAACTTTATGTTCTTTGTAATCCTCATAATCCTGGTGGACGGGTTTGGGAGAAAGAAGTCTTGGAAAAGATTGGACAACTGTGCCAAAAACATGGCGTTTTGCTAGTATCTGATGAGATTCACCAAGATTTAGCCTTGTTTGGACATAAACACCAGTCATTCAATACGGTAAATGACGATTTTAAAGAATTTTCACTGATTTTAAGCAGTGCTACCAAAACCTTTAACATTGCCGGAACGAAAAATTCCTACGCTATCATCGAGAATCCAAAGTTGAGACTTGCTTTCCAAAAACGTCAGCTAGCCAATAATCAACATGAAATCTCAGGGTTGGGATATTTGGCAACAGAAACTGCCTATCGCTATGGAGAGGATTGGTTGACAGAACTCAAAGAACTGATTGAGAAGCATATCAATTATGTAGTGGATTTGTTTGGTAAAGAAACTAAAATAAAGGTTATGAAACCTCAAGGAACTTATCTCATTTGGCTTGATTTTTCAGACTATGATATTAACGATGACGAGTTAAAAAGGCTTTTAAGAGATGAGGCCAAGGTTATCCTGAACAGAGGTTTGGACTTTGGTGAAGAAGGAGCCCTCCACGCTCGCTTAAATGTGGCCATGCCGACATCTGTCTTGGAAGAAGTTTGCCAACGAATGCTTGCCACTTTTTCAAATAAATAAAAACTAGCCTTTTAGGAGAAAAGTCTTCCTAGAAGGCTATTTTCATAGGTAGAAATATGGTATAATTAAGAGATAAAGTAAAGGGGAAACTATGGCTAAATTGATTCCAGGGAAACTTCGAATGGAGGGAGTAGAACTCTTCGAAACTGGTAAGATTGAAATCGTTAAAGAACAAGATCATCATATCTATGCGCGTGTAGCTGAAGAAGAAATTCGCTATAGTTTGGATGATGATTTAATTTTTTGTGCATGTGATTTTTTCAAAAAAAGAGGTTACTGTGTTCATTTGGCAGCACTGGAAACTTACTTTAAAAATGACCAGCTAGGACAGAAAATCTTGCTTAACTTGGAGGCTAATCAGGAAGAGAAAGAGACTGTTGAGTCACAGGTAACTATTGGAGGGAATTTTTTAGAATCAATCCAACTTCCAAGTCAGACTGACAAATATCAGCTTTCTGCTCAAGGACAGGTGGAAGCAGGGACCAATCGCATTGTCTGGACTTTAAGGGTTGGTCTTTCTCAGCAAGAAAAGTTTTATGTGATTAGAGATATCCCTCTTTTCTTAAAAGTTATAGAGGCTAACAAACCTTACATGATAGGAAAAAGTTACGAGTCTTCTTTAAGATTTGAGCACTTTGATAAAGGCAGCCAGGAAGTCTTAAATTTCTTACTAGGTTTGGTTGAAGAGAAGGTTGAGTATACTATTTTTTTCCCAAATCAAGGACGACACCTCTATTTCCCTAAGGCTCTTTTTGAGCAAGGAGTTAGTCTCTTGATGGGCTTAGATGTGTTTCAATTTGATCATCAGATTTCAAATTATCATGAACTCCTCTTCCAAGATTTTGATGGTCAAGCAGGTCTGTTTTCTTTTAGGATTGAAGAAAAATCAAACTATTATGAGATGGAAATTTTTGAACGGGCAGGAATCAATTTCTTTTATAGAGGACAAGTACTATTTTCAAAAGGGACTTTTTATCTCTTGTCAAAAGAACAGGCCAGCTTGTTAGATACATTAAGAAAAGTGCCTTTGGACAGTAGCGGCAAAAAGATTTTACAATTTGACACCAGTGATCGAGATCTCCTAGCTTCGACTTTATCTCAATTTAAAAACGTAGGAAAGGTTGAGGCTCCTGAGTCGCTTCAAATTCAGTCTTTTCGTCCGTCTTTCTATATGGAACGAGAAGAAGATGGTTCTATTCGTTTGGATATGCAATTTCAGTATGAAACTTGCTTAGTTAAGAACCGTAATGAACTGGAGAACCTCCCTTTTGCTAGTGATATTCAACTAGAGAAACAGATTTTTCAATTGGCTCTATCAGCAGGATTTGAAGCGGAATTTCAATCATGGCGTCAAAGTCTAAAAGCAGAAGGTGTCCATGCTTTCTTTCAGGAAGTTTTACCAGCCTTTGCAGCCCTTGGAGAATTAGAGATTTCTGAGAGCCTACAAGATCTTTATCGGGTTCAAAAACCTCAAGTTCAGATATCATCCAAGGGAAGTCTCTTAGAAGTTCAATTTGATTTTCAAGATATAGATCAAGAAGAAATCAATCGAGCGATGAAAGCCTTAGTTGCAAAGCAAGATTATTATATTAGCTCTTCTAATCAGGTCTATTATTTCGATGAACAGACCAAGCGTATTCGTCAGGATTTAGAGGACTTAGGAATTGAAGAGATAGAGAGTGATTCTTTCCATGCTCGCAAATCTTTAGCTTATACTCTTTCCTATCTATTTAAGGACCAAGACCAAGTTACATTTACTGAAGAATTCCGACATTTGGCCCGTGATTTGACGCATCCAGAGGATTTTCCAAAGAAACCTCTGAATATCAAAGCAGAACTCAGAGACTATCAGAAAAAGGGAATTCAATGGTTTCAAATGCTTCACCATTATGGATTTGGTGGAATTTTAGCAGATGATATGGGGCTTGGCAAGACCTTGCAAGCCATTGCTTTTCTAAGTAGCCAGCTTCAAGACGATAGCCGTGTCTTAATTCTTGCTCCATCTGGTTTGATTTATAACTGGGCCGATGAATTTAAAAAATTTGCATCTCATTTAGATGTAGCTGTTGTACATGGATTGAAACCTTATCGTGAGACTGTTTTAGCAGAAAATCATCAGATTTATCTGACGAGTTATGCTACTTTCCGTCAGGATAGTGACGTATACAATCGGATGTCTTTCGACTTTCTATTTTTAGATGAAGCCCAAGTGATGAAAAATTCCCAAACCAAAATTGCTAAGATTTTGAGAAAATTTGTGGTTCCATCAGTTTTTGCTCTATCTGGAACACCGATTGAAAATAATTTAGGGGAATTATGGTCTATCTTTCAAATTGTCTTGCCAGGACTTCTACCAGCAAAAAAAGACTTTATGATATTACCAGCCGATAGAGTTGCTCAGTTTATTAAACCATTTGTGATGCGTCGGAAAAAAGGGGATGTCCTTACTGAACTACCTGATTTGATTGAAGTGGTTTATAAGAATGAACTAGAGGATCAGCAAAAAGCCATTTATCTAGCTCAACTGCAACAGATGCAAGAACGCTTGGGGCAAGTAACTGAGTCAGAATTTCAACGAAATCGTGTCGAAATTTTAACGGGTCTCATGCGTCTTCGTCAGATTTGTGATACTCCGGCCTTATTCATGGAGGATTATAAGGGGGATAGCGGGAAGCTTGATAGTTTACGTGGTTTACTGAGCCAAATTGCTGAAGGAAATCATCGTGTACTCATCTTCTCGCAATTTAGAGGAATGCTAGACCGAATCGAAGAGGAGTTGCCTCAACTTGGCTTAACCTCCTTTAAGATTACAGGGTCTACTCCATCACAGCAACGACAAGAAATGACCAAAGCTTTTAACCAAGGTGAGCGCGATGTATTCTTAATCTCTCTCAAGGCTGGAGGAGTTGGTCTCAATCTTACTGGTGCAGATACCGTTATTCTGGTAGACTTATGGTGGAATCCGGCAGTTGAATCACAGGCTATTGGCCGGGCCCACCGTATGGGACAAGACCAAGCTGTTGAGGTTTATCGTCTGGTAACTAGAGGCACAATCGAGGAGAAGATTCAAGAGTTGCAGGAACAGAAAAAAAATCTGGTTTCAGAAGTATTGGATGGAACAGAGTCTCGTGGAAGTCTCACACTTACTGAAATTCAAGAAATATTAGGAATTCCTGAAGCCAAGACTTGAAAAATCAAGACTTTACGCTATAATGGAGTATTGAAAGGGAATAAAAATGAAACAAGTACGATTTCCAATAGTGTCAGATGATGAGATCATGCTGACAGAGATGCCATTTATGGATTTATATGATGAGTCGGATTTGATTAGTAATATCAAGGGAGACTACCAGGACAAAAACTACTTGGAATGGTCACCAATTACAACAGAAAAAAAATCGCCGATTCAAGCATCAGATAAACGGATTGAAAAAAAGGAAAAATCCTACGCTGAACTGGCTCGTGAGGAAGCAAGAGCTGATTTGAAACGGAAACGTTCAGCAAAGTATTTGACTAAAGATGTTAGTTTTACGAAACGTTATAAACCTTCAAATAATGTTGTAAGACAGGCAAATCAACCAACAGCTCCTTTCCAAAAGGAAAATCCTGGTGAGCTTACCAAATATAGTGAAAAACTAACTCAAAGCCATTATATTTTGGCTGAAACTGCTCCTCAGATGCAACAAGCGACGAAAGAAGAGCAACTTGGACCTAAGAAAAATAATTATGATTTTTTAAAGAAAAGCCAAATTTATAACAAAAAAGAAAATCAATCAGAAAAAGAACGTAAAATTGCTCAAGAGTTAAACTTGACAAATATGACAGAGTAAAGGGGAAAAAGATGGCAAAAACCTATCATTTTATCGGAATTAAAGGATCAGGAATGAGTGCCTTGGCCTTGATGTTGCACCAAATGGGGCATAAGGTGCAAGGATCTGACGTAGAGAAATACTACTTTACACAACGAGGCTTGGAGCAAGCAGGGATTGAGATTTTGCCTTTTGATGAGAAAAATCTTCAAGGGGATATGGAAATCATTGCTGGGAACGCCTTTCGTCCAGATAACAATGTTGAAATTGCTTATGCAGACAAGAATGGACTAAGCTATAAACGTTATCATGAGTTTCTTGGTAGCTTTATGCGTGACTTTATTAGCATGGGTGTTGCTGGAGCACACGGTAAGACTTCAACAACAGGTATGCTTTCTCACGTTTTGTCACATATCACGGATACTAGCTATTTGATTGGAGATGGTACAGGACGTGGTTCTGAAAATGCCAAATATTTTGTCTTTGAATCAGATGAGTATGAGCGTCATTTTATGCCATACCATCCAGAATACTCTATCATCACAAATATTGATTTTGACCATCCTGACTATTTCACAAGTTTAGAGGATGTCTTCAACGCCTTCAATGATTATGCCAAACAAATTACCAAAGGTTTGTTTGTATACGGTGAAGATGCTGAATTGCGTAAAATTACGGCAAATGCACCAATCTACTATTATGGTTTTGAAGCTGAAGGAAATGACTTTGTAGCTAGCGATTTGCTTCGTTCAACAACTGGTTCAACCTTTACAGTTCATTTCCGTGGACAAGAGCTAGGTCAATTCCACATTCCAACCTTCGGTCGTCACAACATCATGAATGCAACAGCGGTAATTGGTTTGCTTTATACCGCTGGCTTTGACTTGAATTTGGTGCGTGAACACTTGAATACTTTTGGAGGGGTTAAACGTCGCTTTACCGAAAAGGTTGTCAATGATACTGTCATTATCGATGATTTTGCTCACCATCCAACAGAAATCATCGCTACTCTAGATGCTGCACGTCAAAAATACCCAAGCAAGGAAATCGTTGCTATTTTCCAACCGCATACCTTTACTCGTACAATTGCCTTATTGGATGATTTTGCACAAGCTTTAAATCAGGCTGATGCGGTTTACTTAGCACAGATATATGGTTCTGCTCGCGAAGTTGACCACGGTGATGTTAAGGTTGAGGATTTAGCAACCAAGATTCATAAAAAACATCAAGTCATCACTGTTGAAAATGTATCTCCTCTCCTAGACCATGACAATGCTGTTTACGTATTTATGGGAGCGGGTGATATTCAATCATATGAATACTCATTCGAACGTCTCTTGTCTAATTTGACAAGCAATGTTCAATAAGGAAGATTATGGAATTTCCAATTAAAATTCGGGAAGCTCAGCAATCAGATATTGATCTGATTTGCTTGATACAAGAAAGTAATTCAAACTTCCTAGAAAACATGAATAGAGAAGTAATAGAAGAACGTATCCGCAACCATGCGGATACGTTTCTATTAGCTTGTCTTGATGATCAGGTGGTTGCCTATATTTTAGGGACAGAGTTTGCTAATTCCTCACTAAGTAGATGGATAAAAGAGATGGCAAATGGAGAAACTATCAGTGGTAGAATTTTTGTGATTGATGGTTTATCTGTTCATCCGGAGTATCAGGGACAAGGGTTTGGAACCTTGTTGCTGGCAGCCTTGAAACAAGTTGCTCTACAACAAAATTGTCCTGGTATTTATCTTTTCTGAAAGGATGAATTGCTGTCTTATTTTGAGATGAATGACTTTATGGAACAAGGAGTAGTAGATGTGGGTGCCAGTAATGAAGTTGATTTTCTCATGTGGTGGAAGAATCCCTTTTATAAGGAGGAGCTATGATAATTCGACAAGCTAGACTGAGTGATTTAGACCGTATTTTAGAGATTGAATTAGAAAATTTTTCAATAGAAGAAGCCATTCCTCGTTCTGTTTTTGAAGCTCACTTAAAAGAGATTAAGACTAGTTTTTTAGTGGCTGAAAAAGAAGGGGAGATACTGGGTTATATTGAAGGACCAGTAGTCCCTCACCGTTATTTGCAAGATCAGTCTTTCACTGAGGAAATAAAAGACCACAGTCATAAGGAAGGTGGTTATATTTCTGTAACTTGTCTGTCTATAGCTAAAGAAGCTCAATCTCTAGGGCTAGGAAGAAAACTACTGACTGCTCTTAAAGAAGTGGCTCTTAAGCATGAACGAGAGGGAATCAATCTAACTTGCCATGACTACCTGATTGAATACTATGAGAAGCATGGTTTTGTCAATGAAGGAAAGTCTAAATCCCAATTTGCGGGCGAAGAATGGTATGATATGGTCTGGGAAAACAAGAATTAGTGAGTGGAAAGGCTTCTAAGGTTGCTTTTCTCAAGTTTTTAAGATATAATATTAAGGATTATCAACAAGGAGGTAAATACCTTTGAGCGAAAATTCAAATGAAGAAAAGTTGAGTTTTAAAGAGCAAATTTTGCGAGACTTAGAACGATTAAAGAAAGAGGAAAGTTTAATAGAACAAACAGATGACCTCTTTTCAAATTTGATGAACTCTTCTGATACAAAAACAGAAGAGCGAGTAGTAACTCCAGAAGAAGAGCTGATTGCTAATTCTGTTTCAACCGTTGAACAATTGATTGAGAATGCACCTGCTGTTCCACCTCGTCCATATCTTAAAGAGAAAGTTACAGAGGAAGTTGCAAAAGATGAATCAGTTGAGTTGCCTCAATCAATCTTAGATAAAGATGAAATGAATTCAACACCAACTAAGGTTTCAGTTTCCTACCGCACTCATGAAAAATCACTTGAAGATAAAGAAGCTGTAAGTCTAGCTACTAACCAGGAAGAATTAACAACTGGAAATGCTGTTCAGGAGAATACTGAGGCAGATGAACTTCCTAAAAGAAGTCGGAGAGAGTCTGCAAAACCAGCCAAGAAAAAGAAGAAATCCCGCTTGAAAGGATTTTTAGTCACAGTATTAGTATTACTGATTCTATTTGGTGCAGGTGGTTTCTTTGGTCTTCGCTATGCTGAATCAGCTTTGCAACCAGTGGACCCAAATTCTAAACAATATATGACTGTTCAGATCCCAGACGGGTCTAATGTTCAAGAAATTGGTTCAGCTTTGGAAAAATCAGGTGTCATTAAAAACGGTTTGGTCTTTACACTTTATGTCAAGTATAAAAACTATAATGAATTAAAATCTGGTTATTATAATCTACAAAAGAGTATGAGTGTTGAGGATATTATTAAAGAGTTGCAAAAAGGTGGGACACCTGAACCTCAAGAGGTTACACTTGCAAACTTGACTATTCCAGAGGGATATACTTTAGAGCAAATAGCTCAATCTGTTGGCCAACTTCAAGGGGACTTTAAAGAATCTTTAACAGCGGAAGCATTCTTGGCAAAAGTTCAAGATGAGACCTTTATTGCTCAAGAGGTTGCCAAATATCCAAACCTCCTTGAAAGCTTACCTACAAAAGACAGTGGTGTTCGTTATCGCTTAGAAGGATATCTTTTCCCAGCAACTTATACGATTAAAGAAAATACAACTGTTGAAAGTATAATTGATGAAATGCTAGCTGCTATGAATAAAAACCTATCTAGTCACTATGCTACAATTAAAGAAAAGAACCTAACCGTAAATGAGCTCTTGACAATTGCTTCTCTTGTTGAGAAAGAAGGAGCTAAGACAGAGGATCGTAAGCTGATTGCTGGTGTATTCTATAATCGTTTGAACCTGGGTATGCCACTTCAAAGTAATATTGCTATCCTTTATGCAGAAGGTAAACTTGGTCAAAATATCAGTCTTGCTGATGATGCAAATATTGATACATCTATTGATTCACCATACAATGATTATACAAAAGTAGGTCTAATGCCTGGACCAGTTGATAGCCCAAGCTTGGATGCGATCGAATCAAGTATCAATCAGACAAAGAGTGACTATCTCTACTTTGTGGCCAATGTTCAAGATGGTAAAGTTTACTATGCAACAACACTGGAAGAGCATGAACGTAATGTTCAAGAACATATCAATAGTAAACTAAACCAATCAAATAGCATAAACTAAAATTATGTGGTTTTCCACATAATTTTGCTTTAAAGCATATATTTATTAATTCAATCAAAAGAAAGTTGAGAAAAATGGTAGAAAAAACATATCCAATGACATTGGAAGAAAAGGAAAAACTCGAAAAAGAATTAGAAGAATTGAAGTTAGTACGTCGTCCAGAAGTTGTAGAACGTATCAAAATTGCTCGTTCATACGGTGACCTGTCAGAAAACAGTGAGTATGAAGCAGCAAAAGACGAACAAGCTTTCGTTGAGGGACAAATCTCAAGTCTGGAAACAAAAATTCGTTATGCAGAAATCGTGAACAGCGATGCAGTTGCAAAAAATGAAGTTGCCATCGGAAAAACTGTAACAATCCAAGAAGTTGGAGAAGACGAAAAGGAAGTATATATCATCGTTGGTTCAGCTGGTGCGGATGCCTTTGCGGGTAAAGTATCAAATGAAAGTCCAATTGGTCAAGCATTGATTGGTAAGAAAAAAGGAGATGTTGTTACAATCGAAACACCTGCTGGAAGCTATGATGTTAAAATCTTAAAGGTTGAAAAAACCGTTTAATAGTCTAAAAAGAAGGAGTTGATTTAGAGAAAGCGTTTCCTATCACTCCTTTTCTTAATGTTAAAAATTTAAGGAGACAAGATGAATTCAGAAGAAAAGCACAAAAAGAAGAGTAAAATGGAGCGAGGCCTAACCAATCGCCATGTTCAGGTTATGGCCATCGCCGGTACAATCGGAACAGGATTATTTCTCGGGGCAGGTCGCTCGATTAGTTTAACAGGGCCTTCGATTGTTTTAGTTTATATGATTACTGGTGGTTTTATGTATCTTATGATGCGGGCTATCGGTGAGATGTTGTACCAAGACCCAGAACAACACACCTTTATCAATTTTATTACTCGCCATCTTGGAAAAGGCTGGGGCTATTTCTCAGTTTGGTCCTATTGGTTATCAGTGGTCTTTATCGGAATGGCCGAAATTACTGCAATTGCTCACTATGTTCAATTTTGGTTTCCATCTTGGCCATCTTGGTTGATTCAGGTTGTCTTTTTAACCATTTTAGGATTGGTCAATCTGATTGCGGTTAAAATATTTGGTGAAGTGGAATTTTGGTTTGCCATGATTAAAATTGTGGCAATTCTCGCCATGATTGCAACAGGTGTCTTTCTAGTCTTGACAGGATTTGAAACACCATACGGATCAGCAAGTCTTGCTAATATCAGCGACCACTTCTCCCTTTTTCCAAATGGTGGTATGAACTTTGTCATGGCCTTCCAGATGGTTTTCTTTGCATACTTAATGATTGAGTTTATCGGTGTTACCACATCTGAAACCAAGGATCCCAGAAAAGTATTGCCCAAAGCAGTTAAGGAAATTCCCTTGCGGATTATCTTTTTCTACGGTGGGGCTCTCTTAGCTATCATGTCTATAATTCCTTGGCGTGAGCTTTCTGCAGCGGATTCACCATTTGTTACGGTATTTGAACTTGTTGGTCTTAAGTGGGCGGCAGCCTTGATTAACTTTGTTGTCTTGACTTCCGCTGCGTCAGCCTTGAATTCAACTCTTTACTCAACAGGTCGTCACTTGTACCAAATTGCCCATGATTCACCAAATCGTTTCTTGAAAGCTATTAAGGCAGATACACTTTCACGCCACAATGTTCCTCAGAATGCTATCATTGCTTCTGCGGTATTGATTGGTCTTGCTGCCTTTATCAATGTACTTCCTGGTGTATCAGATGCCTTTGCTTTGATTACGGCTTCTTCATCAGGTGTTTATATCGCCATCTACATCTTAATCATGGTGGCCCATCTTAAGTATCGTAAGTCAAAAGACTTTATGGCAAATGGCTATCTCATGCCCCAATATCGCTTGCTAAATCCTCTGACTATGCTCTTCTTTATCTTTGTATTTGGAACACTCTTTTTACAAGAATCAACCTTTGTAGGAGCAATCGGATCAGCTATCTGGATTATCGCTTTTGGTATTTATAGCCAGTGGAAATTTAGAAAATAAGTCAGAAGCTCATCAACTCAAGTTGGTGAGTTTTTCTAGTTTGACAGTCCTTGGAAATAGGACTATAATCAAGCTATAAAGTAGAGTCGAGGAGATTTAGATGCAAATTAGATTGGAAAATATAGAATCTCAGAAATCGCAAATAATAGGAGATTTGATTCGCTCCTATAATCGTTCCAAAAGAGAAACCGCTGAAAGTGAGCCGCTAAACCTTTATGCCGAAGATGATAGCGGTGAACTCATGGCTGGTTTAGTAGCAGAGACTTTTGGAAATTGGTTAGAAATAGAGTATTTGTTTGTGAAAGAAGACTTACGAGGACAAGGAATTGGCTCCCAACTATTGCAGCAAGCAGAAAGTGAAGCTAAAAAGCGAAACTGTCGCTACGTTTTTGTCAATACTTATCAGTTCCAAGCGCCAGCCTTTTATCAAAAGCAGGGCTATAAGGAAGTCTTTACCTTAAAAGATTATCCCTACACTGGACAAAGGCACTATTATCAAAAAGATTTGTAAACATAGAACTCTCTATCATATAAGTGGTAGAGAGTTTTTTGTTAAAAAAATCGCACAAAATGTAATATATATATTGCATAATGTAAAATATATGATATAATAAAGTTGAAAAAAGAAGCGCGACTTTTTAAAATTTTAGAGGAGGTAACAAGTGGCTAAGAATTTAAAATTAAAGTTAGCTCGAGTGGAGCTTGATATGACACAAGGTGATTTGGCAGAAGCTGTGGGTGTCACTAGGCAGACTATCGGCTTGATAGAAGCTGGAAAGTACAATCCTTCGCTTTCACTTTGCCAATCCATTTGCAGATGCTTGGGCAAAACTTTAGATCAATTATTTTGGGAGGAAGAAGATGAAAAATAGATTTTTTTATTATCAATTATTAGACGAAAGAGAAGAACAACTGATGAATAAAGCGGGGGCTGAAAGTTTCTATATCTCTATAGCTTTCTTGCTTTTATCTTATATGATTGCAGTATTAGCACCAAGTCTTTTTAATACGAGAATGATTCTCATCATTATCATTATTGGAACTTCTTACTTTTTCGGCCGTGCTCGAGATTTGGGTGTGAACTACTATAGTCGTTTTCATTTTACAATTTTAGGATGCCTGTTATTAACTCTAGTGATTACAGCTACCTTGATGCTACAAAACTACCAGTTTAATATCGAAATTTATCAGCACAACCCTCTACATATTAAGTACATTTATGCATGGGTATTTACTTATATCTTTTATCTTCCTTGGGTCTTTATTGGAAACTTAGGCTTGAAAAGTTATGGTGAATGGGCTCAGAAAAAGTTTGAGCAAGATATGGATGAACTTGATAGTATGGAATAGCTTGTTAACTTTTTATCCATCTTGGTAAAATGTGTTATAATAGTACTAATTTATCGGATGGTGTGAAAGTGGTAGAATACGTTCATACCTTTGTAAAGAAGGAAGAAGGAAAACAGATGTATCCAGATGATAGTTTGACATTGCACACGGACTTGTACCAGATTAACATGATGCAAGTTTACTTTGACCAAGGAATTCACAATAAAAAGGCAGTTTTTGAAGTTTATTTCCGCCAACAACCGTTTAAAAACGGCTACGCTGTTTTTGCAGGTTTGGAACGAATTGTGAACTACTTAGAAAACCTGCGCTTTTCTGATAGCGATATTGCTTATTTAGAATCACTGGGTTACCATGGAGAGTTTTTAGAATATCTGCGTAATCTCAAGCTAGAGTTGACTGTACGTTCTGCTCAAGAAGGGGACTTGGTATTTGCCAATGAACCGATTGTTCAAGTGGAAGGCCCTTTGGCGCAGTGCCAATTGGTTGAAACAGCCCTCTTAAATATCGTCAACTTTCAAACCTTGATTGCGACCAAGGCTGCTCGTATTCGTTCGGTCATTGAAGATGAGCCTTTGATGGAGTTCGGTACACGTCGTGCGCAAGAAATGGATGCGGCTATCTGGGGAACTCGTGCCGCTGTTATTGGTGGTGCTGATGGAACTAGTAATGTGCGTGCGGGTAAGCTCTTTGGCATTCCGGTTTTAGGTACTCACGCCCATGCCTTGGTTCAAGTTTATGGGAATGACTATAAGGCTTTCAAGGCGTATGCCTCAACTCACAAAAACTGTGTTTTCCTAGTGGATACCTACGATACTCTTCGTATCGGTGTTCCAGCAGCGATTCAGGTTGCGCGTGAACTTGGTGACAAGATCAATTTCCTTGGTGTCCGCATTGACTCTGGAGATATC
Source organism: Streptococcus sp. Marseille-Q0941 (assembly GCF_943736975.1). GTDB lineage: Bacteria > Bacillota > Bacilli > Lactobacillales > Streptococcaceae > Streptococcus. Next base: position 151,510 of record NZ_CALSFO010000006.1, read on the forward strand.
GCCTATATTTCTAAAAAAGTTCGTCAACAACTGGATGAGGCTGGATTTACAGATGCTAAGATCTATGCATCTAATGACCTTGATGAAAATACCATTCTTAACCTCAAGATGCAAAAAGCTAAGATTGATGTCTGGGGGGTAGGGACTAAGCTCATTACAGCCTATGATCAACCAGCACTTGGAGCAGTTTACAAGGTTGTTGCCATCGAAGATGAGAGCGGTCATATGCGCAATACCATCAAACTTTCAAACAATGCTGAGAAGGTTTCGACACCAGGTAAGAAGCAAGTTTGGCGCATTACCAGTCGTGAAAAAGGGAAGTCAGAAGGTGACTACATTACCTATGATGGTGTAGATGTTGCTAGTATGACAGAAATCAAGATGTTCCATCCAACCTATACTTACATCAAGAAAACTGTCCGTAATTTTGATGCTGTTCCTCTCTTGGTGGACATCTTTAAGGACGGTAAGCTGGTCTATGATTTACCGAGTCTACCTGAGATTCAGGCCTATGCTCGTAAAGAATTTGATAAACTTTGGGACGAATACAAACGTGTTCTCAATCCTCAACATTATCCTGTAGACTTGGCTCGTGATGTATGGCAAGACAAGATGGACTTGATTGATAAGATGCGTAAGGAAGCTCTAGGCGAAGGAGAAGAAGAATGAGTTTGCAAGAGACCATTATCCAACAACTAGGCGTTAAACCAGTTATTGATGCCCAGGAAGAAATTCGTCGTTCCATTGACTTTTTGAAAAAATACCTTAAAAAACATCCTTTCCTTAAAAGTTTTGTATTAGGAATTTCTGGTGGTCAAGACTCGACTTTAGCTGGTCGCCTTGCCCAACTAGCTATGGAAGAAATGCGAGCTGAAACTGGAGATGATTCTTATAAATTTATCGCTGTTCGCCTACCTTATGGGATTCAAGCTGATGAGGATGATGCTCAAAAAGCACTTGCTTTTATTCAGCCAGATGTCAGTTTAGTAGTGAATATTAAAGAGTCTGTCGATGCAATGGCAGCGGCAGTAGAGGCTACTGGAAGTTCAATGACAGATTTTAATAAAGGAAATATCAAGGCTCGTAGCCGCATGATTGCTCAATATGCGCTTGCAGGAGCCTATAGTGGAGCTGTCATCGGAACAGACCATGCTGCCGAGAATGTCACAGGTTTCTTTACTAAGTTTGGTGACGGTGGTGCAGATATTCTCCCGCTTTATCGCCTCAATAAACGCCAAGGGAAACAACTCTTGAAGGAACTTGGAGCTGATTCATCCCTTTATGAGAAAGTACCAATTGCAGATTTGGAAGAAGAAAAACCAGGCTTGGTAGATGAAGTTGCACTTGGGGTCACTTATGCAGAGATTGATGACTACCTAGAAGGCAAAACAATAAGCCCAGAAGCTCAAGCAAGGATCGAAAACTGGTGGCATAAAGGCCAACACAAACGCCACTTACCAATCACCGTCTTTGATGACTTTTGGGAGTAAAAACCTCCAGTGGAGGTTTTTAGCCTCTCACCTTGAAATAAAAAAGTGAGAGTTAGTCCGGGGGACTTTTTTACCCCGAGTCTTGAAACAGGAGAACGAGGTAAGTCCGGTGGACCTTTTTACCCCGAGTCTTGATACGGGAAAACGAGGAAGGTCCGGTAACTCGAAGAGTTCGATTTCGTTGTCTCACCCCCGCAAGGCTGACTAGGTTTGAAAAAGCTTGATAAAGCGTATTTCAAGCCAGACAGCTACTGCGTCTAAGTCTTAATATTAGAAAAGGACGAGATTTTATATCTCGTCCTTTTTGTATTGTATTTGTATTGTATATCGTTCAGTTTAATCAAAATAAAGCAAATCTTTGCTGGTACTTGTAAAGAGATCAAAGCCATCCTTAGTGACAACACCGCAGTCTTCAATACGAACACCGACTTTACCAGGAATGTAGATACCAGGCTCAACTGAGAAGCACATGCCTTCTTCGATGACCATGTCATTTCCTTCCATGATAGATGGGAATTCATGGACATCCATACCGATACCATGACCAAGACGGTGGTTGAAGTATTCGCCGTAACCAGCTTTTTCGATCACTTCACGTGCTGCGCGGTCAACTTCATGGGCTGTGACACCAGGTTTGATGAAGTCAAGGGCAGCTTGCTGTGCCTCAAGGGTTAGATTGTAGATGTCTTTTTTGAATTGGTCAGGTTTGCCAACAGCGACCGTACGAGTCATATCTGAGGCGTAGCCATTAACCATAACACCTAGGTCAAAGAGGAGAAGGGCGTCCTTTTCAACCTTGTTAGCTGCTGGAATGCCGTGTGGATTTGCAGCGTTATCGCCAGTCAAGACCATGGTATCAAAGCTCATTTCATAGCCTTCACCTTTCATAGCAAAGTCAATTTGGGCAATGATATCTGTTTCAGTCTTATCAAGAGAAATGTTATCAAAACCAACTTTGACAGCTTTATCAGCATAGAGCCCTGCAACCATCATTTTTTGGACTTCATCAGCTGATTTGATGAGGCGCATGCGTTGGATGCGAGGAGTGAGATTTTCAAACTCAGCAGTTTCAAAAACTGTTTTCAAACCATGGTATTTGGTCAAGATGAGATTGTCAAACTCAACAGCGACACGTTTGAAATCAAGCTGGGGAAGAGCATTTTGGATTTTCTTCCATGGGTTTTCAGAGTCCACATAGCCCACAACTGGGAAGGAAACAGTGCTAGTTGCACGCTCAACCTCAAGTGCTGGAACAAAGAGTAGTGGTTCTTGGTCAGCAAGGACAAAAAGGAACATTTGGCGTTCGTGTGGATCACTGTAAAAGCCGGTGAGATAATTGATAGTGACGGGGTCAGATACGACAGCGACGTCTAGTTTTTCTGATTCAAGATATGTTAGGATTTGTTGTAATTTAGACATATGCTACCTTCTTTCTACCCCTCTATTTTTGCAAAAAATAATAGAAAATGCAAGGGAGAAGGAGAAAAGGATACAAAAAAATTCCAAGAAAGCTAGGCTCCTTGGAATTAGGTTTTTAAGTAAAGTCAGCCTTGCTCTTAACATCGCTATATTCTTCAGCGACTTCTTGGCTAAGAATGTCCTCGTAAGTTGGTAGATCGATGTCTTGACCGTATTTTTTCTTAAGAGCAGTAGTGACCAAGCGATAGGCTAGATTTGCATTGCGGGATAAAATAGGTCCGTGGAAATAAGAACCGAATACGTTTTTATAATGAACACCTTCTCCGATTTTTTCTTCGTTATTTCCATTTCCGTAAACAACATGGCCCAGTGGTTTTTGGTCATCTGAGAGGAAGGTACGGCCTTGGTGATTTTCAAAGCCATAGTAGGTTTCATCGAATTCTTCATTATGGATCTTGATGTCACCGATAAAGCGGTTATTGGTCTGGTTGAGGGTGTAGTGGCCCATGACCCCTAGCCCTTCGATACGTTTTCCTGAGGCTTCAACATAATATTGCCCCAATAGTTGGAAACCACCACAGATGGCTAGAACCACACCGTTGTTTTGGATGTAGTTGTCAATGCTCTCTTTTTTAGCAGGAAGGTCTCCAGCGATAATACTTTGTTCAAAATCTTGACCCCCACCGAAAAAGGCGATGTCGTAGTGGTTTTCATCAAAGTCATCATGGAGAGAAACGATGTCAACCGTCACATGAGCCCCCAGCTTTTCAGCCACATACTTGAGCATAAGGATGTTTCCATTGTCCCCATAGGTATTCATGAGGTTTCCATAGAGGTGTGCGATATTCAACTGGTATGGATAATTGCCGTCTTTTGAGGAAAGTGAAGTATAAACCATTAGTTCATCTCCTTTCTAACAATCTGACGATTAGCTAGTAATTCTCGGAATTCCAGCATAGCTGTATAGGTCGCAAGGATATAGGCATGCTTGCAGTCTTGGTTCTCAATGGTCTTAAGAACTTGCTCTAGATTACTTGTTTCAGTGATTTTATCAGCTGGGTAGCCAGTCACCCGTAGACGACGTGCGATTTCAGAATGACGAACACCGCCTGCGTTGATTTCAGGAATGTCCATGTCAGTGATTTGTTCAAAGTCCGCATCCCAGATCCAGCTAGTGTCAATTCCATCTGCATAGTTAGCATTGAGGAGAACAGATAGACTAAATGGATAAGGTGCTAGTTTGATCATTTCGATGGCCTGGGTAGCACCAACAGGATTTTTAATAAGAACCAGTGTACATTCCTTGTCACCAATATGGAAGGTTTCTTGGCGTCCGAAAACAGCACGACTCTTGTCAAAACCTTGCTTGATGAGTTTCGAATCAGCACCTAGGTAACGGGCGATAGCAACCGCAGCAAGGGCATTATAGATATTGTAGAGACCACCGATTTGAATACCATATTCCTGACCGTCAATGACAAAGCAAGAACGATTGTTAGTCAACTCAACCAATTCTGTCAGACGGTAATCCAAATTAGGACGCTTGCATCCACAATTTTCACAGATATAAGCTCCCAAGTTGGCATAGGTATTGAGCTCATATTTTAGAATACTTTGACATTCAGGGCAGAGAATGCCTTCAGTATTGTAGTGAGCAAGTTGCGCTGGACCTTTTTCTAGATCAAAACCAAAATACTGAACAGGATTTGAAATTGCTGGCTTGTAGAAAAGCGGACTGTCACCATTGAGGAGAACAGTAGCCGTAGGCACCTTACGAATGGCATCCAAAATCATGTTATAAGTTGTGTAAATCTCACCATAGCGGTCCATCTGGTCACGGAAAATATTAGTAATGACAAAAAGGCTAGGATGGATGTAGTCACAGATACGAGATAGACTGGCTTCGTCGATTTCTAGGACGGCAATATTTTTCCCAGTTTTAGAGGATTTGGCCGTCAAGAAGGTTGTTGTAATCCCTGTGATCATGTTGGCGCCACTAGGATTGGTCAGAACTTGACCATAAACCTCTTTTAAAATGCCGACAGTGAGGGCGGTTGTCAGGGTTTTTCCATTGGTTCCAGTCACCACGACAATCTCGTAGTTCTTAGCTAAATTTTGTAAAATATCTTTATCAAATTGAAGGGCAAGTTTTCCAGGGAGCGTACTTCCACGTCCAAGACGACTCAAAATAAAATGAGAAGAACGCCCAGCAAGAAGGCCCAAAGTAGTTTTTAATTTCATGTTTCTATTATATCATAAATGCTGAAAAAGACAGATTTGAGATTTTGGATAAAAAAACAACCCTAAGGAGGTTGTTTTTTCATAAGTGTATCTTAGGTTAAATCGCAAATAAGTCATTCAAGTTCTCAGCTAAGGTTGGGTGAGTGAAGATTTGTTTTGTGAAGTAAGTGTATGGGATTTTGTTGTCCATAGCTACAGTAATGATGTTGATGATTTCTTGAGATCCTTCTGAAAAGATAGTTGCACCGAGAATCTCTTTAGTTTCAGTGTTGACAACAGCTTTGAAGGCTCCACGAAGGTCACCATTTACATGACCACGAGGCATTGCAGCAACAGGGATTTCCTTCACAGCGTATGGAAGTTTCAAATCAGCTGCTTGGCTTTCAGTCAAACCAATTTGTGAAAGTGGTGGTGTGATAAACATAGTATTTGGTACATTGCGACGGTCTTCAAGTGTGTAGCTGCCATCTCCAGCAAGGTAGCTGTAGACGACACGGAAATCATCAAGTGAAATGTAAGTAAATTGAAGCCCACCGTTGACATCTCCGACCGCAAAGACACCGGGAACATTTGTTTGACAGTGTTTATCGACCTTGATTGCACCACGTTCAGTTAGTTCAATATCTGTATTTTCAAGTTGAAGAGGTTCCACATTTGGTTTACGTCCAGTTGCGTAGAGAAGGGCATCGAAACGGTAGGTTTCCTTTTCAGTTACGACAAGCACTTGGTCACCGTCGTTTTTGATTTCAGTAGTACGGATGTTTTGAAGCAATTCAATGCCGTCTTCTTCCATGTATTGTTTAGCAAGAGCTGCGATGGAAGGTTCTGCACGAGGTAGGAAAGTATCCAAGGCATCTAGGACTGTAACCTTGCTGCCAAGTTTGTTGTAAAGACCTGCAAATTCAAGACCAATGTTTCCACCACCAAGGACTCCAAGTTTTTCAGGCAATTTGTCCAAGTTTTGGATACCTGTTGAGTCAAAGACGTTTTTGCTTGTAGCAAGTCCAGGGATAGGTAAGACGTTAGAAACTGCCCCAGTGTTGATGACGATTGTTTCAGCAGTCAGTTCTTTCTTTTCATCGCCAGCTTGGATTTCGATGACTTTGTTTGAAAGGAAGTGAGCTTCCGCATCAAAGATATCCACGCCTGTACCAGCAACAGTAGCATAGTTTTTGCCGTTGAGGCGACTAGTGATGGTATTTTTGGTAGCAATGACTTCTTCAAAAGACAAGTCTTTCTCAGCAGCAACTAGCAAAGTCTTAGTTGGGATACAACCAATGTTGATACAAGTTCCACCGTACATAGCTTTGCTACGTTCAATCAGGGCAACTTTTTTGCCAGCTGAAGCCAATTTACCAGCTAGTGTCTTCCCAGCTTTACCAAATCCAATAACGATTAAATCATAAGTTAACATTTTTATATCCTCCTATTTGGTTTCATTCTAGCACAAGAAAAAAACTTTTGCACAATTCTGCTACGGGAAAAAATATTGGTCTAAAATAGTCTCATGAAAGCTTTTGGGAAATAAGTTTAAAAAATAGAAAAATCGTTTACATGATTTAATCAGGTGGTTAGACTATCTTTTGACCTTCTCTTGTGTTATACTAGATAAGTTGCAAAAAAGCAGTACTTTTCTTTAGTGGAAAAGAAGCAACACGGTCTTTCATAAAAGCTATGAAAGTACGTCATGACAAGAAAAGTATAAACTAAGCGCTATAGGGTGGCTTCGCACCATCTTTAGAAAGAAGAAAAACGTGAAATTTAATGAATTTAACTTGTCTGCTGATTTGCTAGCAGAGATTGAAAAAGCAGGATTTGTAGAAGCAAGTCCCATCCAAGAGCAAACTATTCCTTTAGCTCTTGAAGGGAAAGATGTTATCGGACAAGCTCAAACCGGTACAGGGAAAACTGCAGCTTTTGGCCTGCCAACCCTTGAAAAAATTCGTACAGAAGAAGCAACTATCCAAGCTTTGGTCATTGCACCAACTCGTGAACTCGCTGTTCAAAGTCAAGAAGAACTTTTCCGCTTTGGTCGTAGTAAGGGTGTGAAAGTCCGTTCAGTATACGGTGGTTCAAGTATTGAAAAACAAATCAAGGCTCTTAAATCGGGTGCCCATATCGTTGTAGGAACACCAGGTCGTCTCCTTGACTTGATCAAACGCAAGGCCTTGAAATTACATGATATTGAAACCTTGATTTTAGACGAAGCAGATGAAATGCTGAACATGGGATTCCTTGAAGATATTGAAGATATCATCTCTCGTGTACCGGAGAATCGTCAAACCTTGCTCTTTTCAGCGACTATGCCTGATGCCATCAAACGTATTGGTGTTCAGTTCATGAAAGAACCTGAGCATGTCAAGATTGCTGCTAAAGAATTAACAACAGAATTAGTAGACCAGTACTATATCCGTGTTAAAGAACAAGAAAAATTCGACACCATGACTAGACTCATGGATGTGGAGCGGCCAGAACTTGCAATTGTATTTGGTCGTACCAAACGTCGTGTGGATGAGTTGACTCGTGGTCTGAAGATCCGTGGTTTCCGAGCAGAAGGGATTCATGGAGATTTGGACCAAAACAAACGTCTTCGTGTCCTCCGTGATTTCAAAAACGGTAACCTCGATGTTCTCGTTGCAACAGACGTTGCAGCTCGAGGTTTAGATATTTCTGGTGTGACTCATGTCTACAACTATGATATTCCACAAGATCCTGAAAGTTATGTTCACCGTATTGGTCGTACAGGACGTGCAGGTAAGTCAGGTCAATCCATTACTTTCGTAGCACCAAATGAGATGGGCTATCTCCAAATCATCGAGAACTTGACTAAGAAACGCATGAAAGGTCTCAAGCCTGCGACAGCAGAAGAAGCCTTCCAAGCCAAAAAACAAATCGCTCTCAAGAAGATTGAACGTGATTTTGCTGATGAAGCCATTCGTGGAAACTTCGAGAAATTCGCAAAAGACGCTCGTAAACTTGCTGCAGAATTCAGCCCAGAAGAATTAGCTATGTATATCCTTAGCTTGACGGTTCAGGATCCAGATAGTCTTCCAGAAGTTGAAATTGCGCGTGAAAAACCACTGCCATTTAAACCATCTGGTGGTGGATTTGGTGGAAAAGGCAAGTCTGGTCGTGGTGGCCGTCGAGGGGATGACCGTCGAGATCGTGATCGCCGTGGCAATGGTCGTCATGATGATTTCAAAAAAGGCAGTCGCAAAAACGACCGCTTTGATAAAGAGAAGCGTTACCGTAAGGACAATAAAAAACCACGCAATACTTCAAGCGAGAAGAAAACAGGCTTTGTTATTCGTAACAAAGGAGATAAATAACAAAAAAAGCGGTTCACTGAGGTGGATCGCTTTTATATATAAGGAGACCGAGAGTCATATAAAGATTCATACGAGTATTTAGATTTATAAATTTGTTATCTTGTAATATTATCTTATCAAAAAATTAAAAAGCTGTCAATAAGAAAAATAAAAAAATTTGCAAAATTTTTCCAATAGTCATGAATTGCAATTCAATAAACAATTTTCAGATAATTGTTGAAGTAGTCAGAATTTTATGATATAATGAAAGCGATTATATGCGAGGTAAAAAATGGCACATTTATTAGAAAAAACAAGAAAAATCACATCAATGTTAAAACGTTCGGAGGAGCAATTACAAGATGAGCTTCCTTATAATGCCATTACACGTCAATTAGCAGATATTATTGACTGTAACGCTTGTATTGTGAATAGTAAGGGTCGTTTGTTGGGCTACTTTATGCGCTACAAAACTAATAATGACCGAGTAGAGCAATTCTTCCAATCAAAGACTTTCCCAGAAGATTATGTGCAAGGTGCGAACATGATCTACGATACGGAGGCCAATCTTCCAGTAGAGCATGATTTGACAATTTTCCCAACTGAGAGTCGTTCTGATTTCCCAGATGGTTTGACAACGATTGCTCCAATTCATGTCTCTGGTATTCGTTTGGGTTCTTTGATTATTTGGCGTAATGATAAAAAGTTTGAAGAAGATGATTTGATTCTTATTGAGATTGCCAGCACTGTAGTAGGGATTCAACTCTTGAATTTCCAACGCGAGGAAGATGAGAAAAATATTCGTCGTCGCACCGCAGTGACTATGGCAGTCAACACGCTTTCTTACTCTGAACTTAGAGCTGTATCAGCTATTTTAGCTGAATTAAATGGTAATGAGGGTCAATTAACAGCTTCAGTCATTGCAGATCGTATCGGTATCACTCGTTCTGTAATTGTGAATGCCCTTCGTAAACTCGAATCGGCAGGGATTATTGAGAGTCGTTCTCTTGGTATGAAAGGAACTTATCTCAAAGTTCTCATTCCAGATATTTTTGAAGAAGTGAAAAAGAGGGACTATTAATGGCTAAGGCTTTAATTTCTATTGACTATACAGAAGATTTTGTAGCGGATCATGGGAAACTGACTGCAGGCGCTCCAGCTCAAGCAATATCTGATGATATATATGGGGTGACCCAAAAGGCTTTTGAACGTGGAGATTATATATTTTTTACCATCGATGCACATGAAGAAAATGATGTTTTTCATCCTGAAAGTAAACTATTCCCGCCCCATAATATTATTGGGACTAGTGGCCGAAATTTATTTGGCAAGTTAGCCGAGTTCTATCAGGAACATGCTGATGATAGTCGTGTTTTCTGGATGGACAAACGTCACTATTCGGCTTTTTCTGGAACAGATTTGGATATCCGTCTTAGAGAGCGTGGTGTGGACACTGTAATCCTAACAGGAGTTCTTACTGATATCTGTGTCTTGCATACGGCGATTGATGCCTACAATCTTGGTTATCAGATTGAAGTCGTCAAACCAGCTGTAGCATCTATTTGGCCTGAAAATCATGCCTTTGCACTTGGACATTTTAAGAATACACTTGGTGCAAAATTGGTTGATGAAAATTTGCTTGAAATTACAGAATAATACATTCCAAGATGAAAAAATCTGAAAAAAGTCTTGACAATTTTTTTCAAAGTTGATATACTAGTAAAGTAATCAACGCGGGGATGGCGGAATTGGCAGACGCGCAGGACTAAGGATCCTGTGACCGCTTTAGGTCGTGAGGGTTCAAGTCCCTCTCTCCGCATAATAGTGAGCTAGCTTTGGCTAGCTTTTTATTTTTCATCAAAAAGAGCAAAAATATTTTTGCTCTTTTTTTGTGATTTCATAAACATTTCATATTTGAATATTATAATGGTTTTACAAATATGGAGGTGCTATATGAATCCCACTCAAAGAGCTTGGGCTTACGTCAGCAGAAAACGACTGAGAAGTCTCATTTTATTCTTTATTCTATTTGTCTTATTGGCTGGAATATCTGCTTGTCTGACGCTCATGAAGTCCAACAAAACAGTAGAGAATAATCTCTACCGCTCCTTGAATACATCTTTTTCTATTAGAAGAATGGAGCCGGATCAAGCTTTTCAATTGTCTCAACTAGATGACCTTAAAAAAATACAGGGGCTTGAGGAGATTTTCCCAGAGCTTGAAACAATAGCTAAGTTGACTGACAAAGAAGTAGTTACTGGAGAACAAAGTATCCAAAGGGATGATCTGACAGAAGCTGAAAAAAATCTTATCGGTTTAATTGCTTTGAAAGATTCATCCAAGGATGTTTCCTTTACAAGCTCTGCTTTTACCCTTAAAGAAGGAAGACATATCGAAAAAGGGGATAAGCAGAAAATATTGGTCCACGAGGAATTGGCTAAGAAGAATAAGCTAAAACTTGGGGATAAGATTAGTCTAAATCCTGGTCAAGTAGAAGGAAATAGTGGACAAGGTCTAGACTATGAAATCGTCGGTATATTCTCAGGTAAAAAACAAGAGAAATTTACTGGTCTTAGCTCAGACTTTAGTGAAAATACAGTCTATACAGATTATGAAAGTAGTCAAACTCTTCTTGGAAATAAGGAAGCTCAAGTCACTGCCGCTCGTTTCTATCTAGAAAATCCAAAAGAAATGGATAGCATCATTCAAGAGGTTGAAAAGTTATCTCTGCAAACGAAAGGATATCAAGTCGAAAAGGAAAATAAGGCTTTTGAACAAATCAAGGATTCAGTTTCGACCTTCCAAACCTTCTTACAAATTTTCCTCTATGGCATTATGATTGCTGGTGTAGGAGCGCTGGTCTTGGTCTTGTCCCTTTGGTTACGAGAGCGAGTTTACGAAGTTGGTATTTTATTAGCGCTAGGTAAGGGAAAAGGAGCAATCTTTAGCCAATTCTGCCTGGAAGTCGCCCTGGTTTCGTTGGCATCTATTCTGCCTGCATTTGTGGCTGGGAATGCCATTACTTCCTATCTCTTGAAGACTGTGCTAGCAAGTGGCGACCAAGCTGCACTACAAGATACTCTAGCAAAAGCAACAAATCTTTCAACAAGTCTACTATCATTTGGAGAATCTTATATCTTCCTACTGATTATTAGTTGCTTGTCAGTTGCACTTTGTTTCCTATTTTTATTTAGAAAATCACCGAAAGAAATTTTATCATCTATTAGTTAATGAAGGAGAAATCATGACTTTACTACAATTACAAGATCTTACTTATCGTTACAAAAACACTGCAGAAGCAGTATTATATAAAATCAATTACGATTTTGAACCGGGCAAGTTTTATAGTATTATCGGAGAATCAGGAGCTGGGAAGTCAACACTCTTATCTCTATTAGCAGGACTTGATAGCCCAGTCGAAGGTGCAATCCTATTCGAAGGCAAGGATATTCGTGAACAAGGTTATTCTTATCACCGAATGCACCATATCTCTTTGGTTTTCCAAAACTATAACTTGATTGATTATCTTTCTCCTTTGGAAAATATCCGCTTGGTTAATAAAAAAGCTAGCAAGGATACCCTTCTTGAACTTGGTTTAGATGAAAGTCAAATCAAGCGGAATGTTCTCCAATTATCAGGTGGGCAGCAACAACGTGTTGCCATTGCTCGTAGCCTTGTATCTGAAGCACCAGTGATTTTAGCAGATGAACCAACAGGGAACCTAGATCCTAAGACTGCGGGGGATATCATCGATTTGCTCAAATCTCTTGCTGAGAAAACTGGCAAGTGTGTCATAGTTGTGACCCACAGTAAGGAAGTGGCACAGGCGTCAGATATTACACTTGAATTGAAGGATAAGAAACTGACTGAAACAAGAACAAATCGTAACTAAAACTTTTAAACTTATTAAAAACGGAAGTAAATCTAGAAAGGAATCTTATGTTACACAACGCATTTGCCTATGTCACAAGAAAATTTTTCAAGTCTATTGTGATCTTTCTTATCATTCTCTTGATGGCTAGTTTGAGTTTAGTCGGCTTGTCTATCAAGGGAGCGACAGCTAAGGCTTCTCAAGAAACCTTTAAAAATATCACCAATAGTTTCTCTATGCAAATCAACCGTAGGGTCAATCAAGGAACTCCACGTGGTGCGGGGAATATCAAGGGTGAAGATATCAAAAAAATTACCGAGAATAAGGCCATTGAATCCTATATCAAACGGATTAATGCTATCGGTGATTTGACAGGCTATGAATTGATTGAAACGCCTGAAACCAAGAAAAATCTAACTGCAGATAGAGCTCAACGTTTTGGAAGCAGCTTGATGATAACAGGTGTCAATGACTCTTCTAAAGAAGACAAGTTTGTGTCAGGCTCTTACAAACTGGTCGAAGGAGAACATTTAACAAACGATGACAAACACCAGATTCTCATGCACAAAGACTTGGCTGCTAAACATGGTTGGAAGGTAGGGGACAAGGTCAAACTGAACTCCAATATCTACGATGCAGATAATGAAAAAGGAGCCAAGGAAACAGTAGAAGTAACGATCAAAGGACTTTTTGATGGACATAACAAATCTGCTGTAACCTACTCACAAGAACTCTATGAGAATACAGCTATCTCAGATATTCACACAGCAGCCCAACTCTATGGTTATACAGAAGATACAGCTATTTATGGAGATGCTACCTTCTTTGTAGCTGGAGATAAGAACTTAGATAGTGTCATGCAAGAATTAGGTTCTATCAATGGTATCAACTGGAAGATGTATAGCTTGATTAAGAGTTCATCTAACTATCCTGCCCTCGAACAATCTATCTCAGGCATGTACAAGATGGCTAATCTTCTCTTCTGGGGTAGCTTGAGCTTCTCAGTTCTTCTACTTGCTCTCTTGCTTACACTATGGATTAACGCCCGTCGTAAAGAAGTTGGAATTCTCCTTTCAATTGGTTTAAAACAAGCAAGTATTCTAGGACAATTTATCACAGAAGCAGTTATGATTGCAATTCCAGCACTAATTTCAGCTTACTTCTTAGCTAACTATGCTGCTCGTGCCATTGGAAATACAGTGCTTGCAAATGTCACATCAGATGTGGCTAAGCAAGCTAGTAAGGCAGCCCAAGCCTCTAATCTTGGTGGTGGTGCAGAAGTTGACGGCTTTAGCAAGACACTTTCAAGTCTGGATATATCCATTCAACCTTCTGACTTTGCCATCATCTTCGTACTTGGCTTAGTTCTAGTGGTACTAGTTATGGCACTTGCTTCGAGCAATCTCCTCTTTAAACAACCAAAAGAACTCTTGTTGGATAGTGAATAAAAAACATGCTACCTATTCTCACTCAAATGAGATATAATATAGGTAGCATTTTTGATAGAAAAGGATTTATATGAAAATTCTAATTGTAGAAGATGAAGACATGATTCGCGAGGGAATTAGTGACTATTTGACGGATTGTGGCTATGAAACCATTCAGGCAAGAGATGGAGAAGAAGCTCTAGAGCAATTTTCCAATCATCAAGTAGACTTGGTTCTCTTGGACATTCAAATGCCTAAACTCAATGGTTTAGAGGTTTTGTCAGAAATCCGTAAAAGCAGTCAAGTTCCGGTTTTGATGTTGACAGCCTTTCAGGACGAAGAATATAAGATGAGTGCCTTTGCTGCATTGGCAGATGGTTATTTGGAAAAACCTTTTTCCCTATCCTTGTTAAAGGTACGAGTGGATGCCATCTTCAAACGTCATTATGACACTGGTCGTATGTTTATCTATAGGGACACCGAGGTAGACTTTGACAGTTACAGCGCTAAAGTAGCTGGTCAAGAAGTTGCTGTCAATGCAAAAGAACTGGAAATTTTAGACTATCTGGTTAAAAATGAAGGGCGAGCCTTAACGCGGTCGCAGATTATCGATGCTGTATGGAAGATGACAGATGAGGTTCCTTTTGACAGAGTGATCGATGTCTATATCAAGGAACTACGGAAAAAATTGGATTTAGACTGTATTCTTACCGTTCGCAATGTTGGTTATAAATTGGAGAGAAAATGAGACGTTCAGGTTTATTTAAAAAAATTTTTATCTATACCTTCTCGGTATTTTCTACCTTGGTCATTTGTTTGCATTTGGCCATCTATTTTCTCTTTCCTTCGACCTATCTCAGTCATCGTCAGGAAAGTGTTGGGCAGAAGGCTACAGAAATTGCGCAATCCTTCCAAGGAAAAGATAGTAAAGCTATTCAGGAAGTACTTGAACTTTATTCTAAAAGCAGTGATATTAAGGGAGCTGTTAAGGGAGAGATGACTCAGGATAAGTTGGAAGTCAATGATAATCTTCCCATTGATAAACAAAGACAAACGGCCTCCTTGGTTATTGAGGAAAGAGAAGTTCAAACCAAGGATGGTCAGACTATGACCTTGCAGTTTTTAGCTTCTATGGATTTGCAAAAAGAAGCAGAAGAAATCAGTCTTCAATTTTTGCCTTATACTTTATTTGCGTCGTTCATCATTTCGCTCCTCATCGCCTTTATCTATGCTAGAACCATTGTTGCTCCTATTTTGGAAATCAAACGAGTGACTAGACGTATGATGGATTTGGATGCAGAAGTGAGGTTGCGCGTGGATTCTAAGGATGAAATTGGCGATCTCAAAGAACAAATTAATAGCCTTTATCAGCATCTCTTGACGGTCATTGCAGATTTGCATGAGAAGAACGAGGCCATCCTCCAGCTAGAAAAGATGAAGGTTGAGTTTTTGCGAGGTGCTTCCCACGAACTGAAAACACCTCTAGCTAGTCTAAAGATTCTTCTGGAGAATATGAAAGCCAATATTGGACGTTACAAAGATAGAGACCATTATCTGGGAGTTTCTCTAGGTATTGTGGATGATTTGAGTCACCACGTTCTGCAAATCCTATCCCTTTCTTCAGTGCAGGAATTGCGAGATAAGAAGGAAAAAATCAACCTTCTTGAAATGACAGATTTTCTCTTAAAGGATTATGATTTATTAGCCAAAGAGAGGGAAATCTCAGTAGTGAACCAACTGACTGACCAACAAACTTATCTAAATCCTTCGGTACTCAAGCTAATTCTTTCCAATCTTATCAGTAATGCGGTGAAACATTCTGTCCAAGGTGGTTTGCTAAAAATTGGTGTAAAAGATGATTGGATGTTTATAGAGAACACTTGTACACATGAGGAACAGGATAAATTCGAACAATCCTTTACATCATCTAGTCGACAAAGCAAGGGAGCTGGTTTGGGACTCTTCGTAGTCAAAAGTTTATTAGAAAACGAAGAAATTGATTATCGATTTGAAAGAAACGAAGATCACTTAGTATTTTATATGAATCTACTTCAAAATCTGGAATAAAGGGATTTAGAGAGTGTTTACATATTTTAAGATAGAAGAAATTCAATTTAAAGTATGGGAAAAACTAGCTTTTTTTGTTAAAAAGTGATAAAATGAACAATGTAAATGGGATGTCCCAAAAAATATATAGGAGGCCTGACAAATGGCAATCGTTTCAGCAGAAAAATTTGTCCAAGCAGCTCGTGACAACGGTTATGCAGTTGGTGGATTTAACACAAACAACCTTGAGTGGACTCAAGCTATCTTGCGTGCAGCAGAAGCTAAAAAAGCTCCAGTTTTGATCCAAACTTCAATGGGTGCTGCTAAATACATGGGTGGTTATAAAGTTGCTCGCAACTTGATCGCTAACCTTGTTGAGTCAATGGGTATCACTGTACCAGTAGCTATCCACCTTGACCACGGTCACTACGAAGATGCACTTGAGTGTATCGAAGTTGGTTACACTTCAATCATGTTTGACGGTTCACACCTTCCAGTTGAAGAAAACCTTAAATTGGCTAAAGACGTTGTTGAAAAAGCACACGCTAAAGGTATCTCAGTAGAAGCTGAAGTTGGTACTATCGGTGGTGAAGAAGACGGTATCATCGGTAAAGGTGAATTGGCTCCAATCGAAGACGCTAAAGCAATGGTTGCAACTGGTATCGACTTCTTGGCGGCTGGTATCGGTAACATCCACGGTCCTTACCCAGCAAACTGGGAAGGTCTTGACCTTGACCACTTGCAAAAATTGACTGAAGCTCTTCCAGGCTTCCCAATCGTATTGCACGGTGGATCAGGTATCCCTGATGACCAAATCCAAGCAGCTATCAAACTTGGTGTTGCGAAAGTTAACGTTAACACTGAATGCCAAATCGCATTCGCTAACGCAACTCGTAAATTTGCTCGTGACTACGAAGCAAACGAAGCAGAATACGACAAGAAAAAACTCTTCGACCCACGTAAATTCTTGGCTGACGGTGTAAAAGCTATCCAAGCATCAGTTGAAGAACGTATCGACGTATTCGGTTCAGAAGGTAAAGCTTAATCTAGCTGAACAATACAGAAAGAACCTGCCCATTGGGTGGGTTTTTTGGTGTCTGGATATATAGCGAATATACTGTAGAAGAACCAATCTTAAGTTGCTAAAAGGACCTATTTTTTGTACAATAATGCTATGAAAAAACTAAAACAATGTAGTCTTTGCTTTCTTAGTTTCATTCTTTTATTTTTACTCGCTACATTTATCTTTCACCGTATCAGTCTAGAAAAGGAACAAGCTTCACTAACACCTATGGGACAACAAGTTCTCGTCAATGGACATCAAATAAATATTTACGTTGAAGGGGATGGTCCTGAGACTATAGTAGTTCTCTCAGGTGCTGGTATTGCTTCTCCTATATTGGACTTTAAAGAAGTATCGGAATTCTTATCGAAACGGTATAAGGTAGTCATCGTGGAGCGAGCAGGGTATGGTTATAGTGATGATAGCAATCATTCAAGAGATGTGATGGAGATTTTGTCTGAGACTCACCAAGCTCTTTCGCAAGCAAATATCACAGGGCCGTTTATCATTCTGTCTCATTCCATGGCTAGTCTAGAGAGTCTGGCTTGGCAGGAGAAGTTTCCTGATGAAGTGAAAGCTTTGATTGGTTTAGATTGGGCACTGCCATCAAGTTATGAAGATTTAAAGGAGAATCAGACCTTGCTCACTGTGGCATATTGGAGCAGCAAGATTGGCTTATTACGCTACTTCCCTGAGTCCTTTTATATAAAAAATCAAACTCTGACCGAAAATGAACGAAAACAATATAAACTTCTAGCTTATAAGCAGTTGATGTCACAAGCCATGTTTCATGAATCCCAAACGGTAAAGGAAAATGCCAAGAAAGTTCCCTCAAACATTAATCCGAAAATTCCAGCCTTACTAATGGTTTCTAATGGTGAAGGAACTAGTTTTAGCCAATCAGAATGGCAGCATTTTACAAAGAAATTTGTAAGTGACCAGTCTAATGTTCAAGTTGTGTATGTTGATGCGCCTCATGACCTCTATCATTATCAAAGCGATGCTATTGTTTCTCGCATTAAAGAATTTTTAGAGAATAATTGAGGGCTTAGAAATCCATTGAGACTGATGATAATAATTGAAAGGTAATGACTTATGAATAATTCTTATATTTTACTTAGACATGCTCATTCAAAATTTTCAAGTGATGATTTTAATAGAACTTTGTCAGAAAAAGGATTTTCATCTCTTGACCAGTTAGAGTTTTTGAATTCTTTTAATATCGATTATTATTTTTCTAGTCCTTATAAACGAGCATTTGAAACGATTAATAGCTCGCCAATTCAATTTGATAAAATAGTTCTTGATAATCGGTTACGAGAGCGAAAATTATCTTCAACCTTTATAAAAGATTCTGAGTTTGAAGACAGTATTAAATATTTATGGCAAAATCCCAGTGAATCTCTTTTAGAAGGGGAATCAAATCAAGATGCACTAGCTAGAGTACTAAATTTCTTAATGGAATTGGAAGAGAGATACTCAGAAAAAACGATTTTACTTAGTTCACACGGGAATTTGATAGGAATACTACTTCATCACTTTGATTTCAGTTTTGATTATGAAAAATGGGAGCAGATGACCTTTCCAGATTGTTTTCTAATTGATAGAAATGGGACTGTGAAAAGAATTATGAAAGATTAGTACTTTGATTAAATAGTGAATCATATTAATCAAAATCGTTTGCTTTTTATAATTCGTAGCCTGCCCTTTTTGGCAGGTTTTTTTGATGTCTTAAGGAAACTATTAAATCAGAATTTTTGATTTAAAAGTATTATTTTAGGAGAGAAATTTCTAATTTCATAATCTACAGGCAAACGCTTGCATTCTGTTTTTTATTGGACTATAATAGGTTGGTATAAGGCCTTCTGTAGTAATAAAATGTAGAAGGCGTAGAAAGTAAGGATTTAGAATGTTTGTAGTCAAAAACACAATGTTGCTATTCCTTACGCTAGGGAGATAGATATGGCAATGATAGAAGTAGAACATCTTCAGAAAAATTTTGTAAAAACAGTGAAGGAACCAGGATTGAAAGGGGCTTTACGTTCCTTTATTCACCCTGAAAAGCAGACTTTTGAAGCGGTCAAGGATTTAACCTTTGAGGTTCCAAAAGGGCAGATTTTAGGCTTTATCGGGGCCAATGGTGCTGGGAAGTCAACAACTATCAAAATGCTGACAGGAATTTTAAAGCCGACATCTGGTTTTTGTCGTATTAACGGCAAAATTCCGCAGGATAATCGCCAAGACTATGTCAAAGATATTGGAGTGGTCTTCGGACAACGAACCCAGTTATGGTGGGATTTGGCCCTGCAAGAGACCTATACTGTCTTGAAGGAGATTTACGATGTACCAGACTCGCTTTTCCATAAGCGCATGGATTTTTTGAATGAAGTCTTGGATTTGAAGGAATTTATCAAAGATCCCGTGCGGACTCTTTCGCTGGGTCAACGAATGCGTGCGGACATTGCGGCTTCCTTGCTCCACAATCCCAAGGTTCTCTTTTTAGATGAGCCGACCATTGGTTTGGATGTTTCGGTCAAGGATAACATTCGCCGGGCCATCACCCAGATTAATCAGGAAGAAGAAACAACCATTCTCTTGACCACTCATGACTTGAGTGATATTGAGCAACTTTGTGATCGGATTTTTATGATTGACAAGGGGCAGGAGATTTTTGATGGAACGGTTAGCCAGCTCAAGGAAACATTTGGCAAGATGAAGACTCTTTCTTTTGAACTGGTGCCAGGTCAAAGTCATCTCGTCTCTTACTATGAAGGCTTGCCTGATATGACCATTGATAGACAAGGAAATAGCCTCAATATTGAATTTGATAGTTCCCGCTACCAGTCAGCTGATATTATCAAGCAAACCTTGTCTGATTTTGAGATTCGCGATTTGAAGATGATGGATACGGATATTGAGGATATTATCCGTCGCTTCTACCGAAAGGAGCTCTAAGATGGTCAAATTGTGGAGACGTTATAAACCCTTTATCAATGCGGGCATTCAGGAGTTGATTACCTATCGAGTCAACTTTATTCTCTATCGGATTGGCGATGTAATGGGGGCTTTTGTGGCCTTTTATCTCTGGAAGGCAGTCTTTGATTCGTCGCAAGAGTCTTTAATTCAGGGATTCAGTATGGCAGATATCACCCTCTACATCATCATGAGTTTTGTGACTAATCTTTTGACCAGGTCAGATAGCTCCTTTATGATCGGGGAGGAGGTCAAGGATGGATCGATCATTATGCGCTTACTGAGACCGGTGCATTTTGCGGCTTCTTACCTCTTTACCGAGCTTGGTTCTAAGTGGTTGATTTTTATCTCTGTTGGACTGCCATTTTTAAGTGTCATTGTCTTGATGAAAATCTTATCTGGGCAAGGTATTGTAGAAGTGCTGGGACTAACTACCCTTTATCTATTTAGCTTGACGCTCGCCTACCTGATTAACTTTTTCTTTAATATCTGCTTTGGATTTTCAGCCTTTGTGTTTAAAAATCTATGGGGTTCCAATCTACTCAAGACTTCCATAGTGGCCTTTATGTCTGGAAGTTTGATTCCCTTGGCTTTCTTTCCCAAGGTTGTTTCAGATATTCTGTCCTTCTTGCCTTTTTCATCCTTGATTTACACTCCGGTCATGATTATCGTTGGGAAATACGATGCTAGTCAGATTCTTCAGGCGCTTTTGCTACAGTTCTTCTGGCTCTTAGTGATGGTGGGCCTGTCTCAGCTGATTTGGAAACGGGTCCAGTCATTTATCACCATTCAAGGAGGTTAGTATGAAAAAATATCAACGCATGCATCTGATTTTTATCAGACAATACATCAAGCAAATCATGGAATACAAGGTGGATTTTGTGGTTGGTGTTTTGGGAGTGTTTCTGACCCAAGGTTTGAACCTCTTGTTTCTAAACGTACTCTTTCAACATATTCCATCCCTGGAAGGCTGGACCTTTCAAGAGATTGCTTTTATTTATGGCTTTTCCTTGATTCCCAAGGGATTGGACCATCTCTTTTTTGACAATCTCTGGGCACTGGGGCAACGCTTGGTGAGAAAGGGAGAGTTTGACAAATATCTGACTCGTCCCATCAATCCTCTCTTCCACATCCTAGTCGAGACCTTTCAGATTGATGCCTTGGGTGAACTTTTGGTCGGAGGCCTTCTGCTAGCGACAACGGTGAGCAGCATTGCTTGGACTCTTCCCAAATTCCTGCTTTTCCTAGTTTGTATTCCCTTTGCGACCTTGATTTATACTTCCTTGAAAATCGCGACAGCCAGTATCGCTTTTTGGACCAAGCAGTCAGGAGCCATGATTTACATTTTTTATATGTTTAATGACTTTGCCAAGTACCCGATTTCTATTTACAATTCGCTTCTTCGTTGGTTGATTAGCTTTATCGTGCCTTTCGCTTTTACGGCCTACTATCCTGCCAGCTATTTCTTGCAGGACAAGGATGGACTCTTTAATATTGGTGGTTTGATTCTGATTTCCCTTGTTTTCTTTGTTATTTCTTTGAAACTTTGGGACAGGGGCTTAGATGCCTACGAAAGTGCGGGTTCGTAAATAATAGAACATCAAAGCCTTGTCTTAGGACAGGCTTTTTTATTGTGATGAAAATTTCTTGACATCCCTCCTTATAGTGCTATACTATAAGGGTAAATACCGATTTAGCTCAGTTGGTAGAGCAAGGCACTCGTAAAGCCTAGGTCACAGGTTCGATCCCTGCAATTGGCATTGTGGAAGAAGTCCAATCGGACTTCTTTTTTCTTTCTATCCGTTTTCTGACCACATAGTCTTCCAAGTTTACCACATAGGCAAAACCTATTGTTTGTGTTTTTTATTTCTGTTATAGTAGTAATTGTCAAAGGGAGATAAAGCTTCCTAACAAATTAGAAAATGAGGTAGAATCATGAAAAAAGTATTAGGTATCGGATTTTTGGTAGTTGCTGCTGCAGTCTTGTATTTTGGAATTGTTGGATGGCCAAGTTTGGATGTCAACATCTGGGCACTCTTTCCCATAGGTTTATTTCTATTTTTTACCCTTGAGAATTTTGTGAAAAAAGATTACAAGGCAAGTCTTATATGCTTGATTATTGCTTTTATTATTGGAAATGCCATTCTAGACCTCTTGCCACTTTCTAGTGGTTTGGTAATCGGTGCTGGAGTTCTAGCATGTGTAGGAATTGGTTTTCTCTTTCCAGAAACTAACAAGAAAGAATCATAATACAAAAAGTCTCGAGATTTCTCGAGACTTTTTTTACTTACCTGCGTAATATTTTTGAATTCCCTTGACAATACCTGCCACCAATCTATTTTGGTAAGCATCGCTCCGAATTTGTTGGTTTTCATTGAAATTATCAATATAACCGAGCTCCAATAGAACTGCTGGTTTATCAGTTTCTCGAAGGACAGCAAAGCTACTTCGTAGACGACCTGCATCCTTAGCTCCAGTTTCAGCTAATAGTGAAGAGTGGATATCAGCAGCAAGACGATTGCTTTCGCTGATACGGTCAGGATGGTTATGCCAGTATGGATTGATTTTAGAAGGATAACTAGAATCTGCTTCATAAGAATAAGTCTGAATTCCAGCCGTATTTGAAGCAGGGCTACCACTAGCATTGAAGTGGATACTAATGAAGATGTCTGAGTTCGTATTATTCACCATTTTTGAACGTTCAGTGACAAAGTCAACATAGACATCACTATCTCTCGAAGAAAGAACGGTATAACCAAGTCCTTCGAGTTCCTTGCGAAGTTTCTTGTAAACTTGCATAGTGAGGTCTTTTTCCTGAGTGTTATAATAAACAGCACCTGGATCTTTACCACCATGTCCTGGATCTAAGAAAACAGTTTTTGTGTATTTTCCTTTTTCAAATCCACGACTGATAGGCACTTCACCAATCCATTTTCCATTACTTTGGAACTGATGTGCTTTTCCATCAATTTTACGAGTTCCTGTGACATAGATACCACTTTCTTCTAGGTAATACCAAGCATTATAGTAGTTATCAAAGATCCATTCATTCTTAGCCATGTAACCACCTGACTTAAGGTAGTAGGAGCCAATCCATTCACGTGCAGCGTATGCGCCACCTGATTTTAAATAGAACCAACTATTGTAGTTATTATCGAAAATCCATTCTCTTTCAGCCATGGCACCGCTAGCTTTTAGGTAGTAACTACCTTGCCATTGGTTACTTGCCATAGTGGCATCTTCATTAAAGTAGTACCAAGTACCACCAATTTTATCCCACTTATTTTTACTTAATTTACCAGAAGTTAGAGCATAATACCATTTACCATCTTGTTTGACCCAAGTGCTCTCAGCCATAGCTCCACTATTAGTAAAGATATAATCGTCAAAAATGGTGTTGCTGAGCATGATACCGTCTTTATCAAAATAGTACCATACACCACCAACTTTTTTCCAATCATTTTTAACAATTCTTCCAGATGGATTAGCATAATACCATTTATCTTTGATTTTACCCCAGCCGCTATCAACCATAGCACCGCTACTAGTCAGGATGTACCCATCATAGATCGTATCGCTGAGCATGATTCCATCTTTGTCGAAATAGTACCATTTTCCATGGATTTTTTTCCAATTTAGAGCAGCTTTATTAGCTTCATAGAAGCGCCAGATATTTTCTTCAAATACCCAACCCTCTTTTTTGACTTCTGGAGTTTTGGTCTCTTCTTTCTTGTCAGAACTTGTACTTGGATTTGTAGTAGTAGATGTTGTAGGAAGGCTTGAACTTGTTTCAGTAGAAGGAGCAGTTTCCTTGGTAGAAGGGGTGTTCTTTTCTGCTTTTTCTGTAGTTGTAGTTTCTTGTGTTGTTTCTACTGAAGTAGTCTCTAGGTTCGTTTCATCAGCTAAAGCTGAGTTTGTTGCGAATCCTAGAAAAGAAAGTGTGATGGCACTTGCCAAGAGCGTTTTTTTCACTTGTTTTATCTCCTATTTTTTTAATAATCTCTTTTTTTAATATCATTAGAAAAGCACCTCATGTGGAAAAACTTGTCGCCAACTATTGAGGTGCTGGCATGCTTTGTTTTTATTTCATCATAAAGATTTGAACAATCATGATGATGTAGATGAGCAATGTAAGTAGAAATCCAGCTCTCCAAAAGAATTTAAGGAATTTTGGATAATAAAAGCTACGTTTTTTGCTCAGGAAGAAAAAGGCTAGAATAATGGCCAGTAAAGATAGGGCTGCTCCCAAAATGGGAAGTTGATTATGGGTAAAAACTTTAGCACTGATTAAATAATATTCAAAAATTAGAAAAGGAAAAGCCAAATCGGCAAAGTTAATCCCCTTTTTCTTTAACTTAAAAAATCTACTAAAGATAATAGCCAAAGCCAAGGTTAATACCAAAAGCAAGATGGAAGCGAGTTTCATTAAAATCATAACAATATTGTATCATAAAATCTGAATAAAAGAAAAGCATATTCCTTGATTTATCAATGTTTTTTCCAAAAATAATTGTTTGGAAAGTGATTTTTTATACTATATCAAACTTCAATAAAATTCACTCTGTAAAATGGAGTAGTTTGAACGATTATTATAAATCTTTTTTATGGTGACAATAAAAAATATATATTAGTCAGGATAGAAGAATCGTAGTAGAATGATTAGCAAATAATACTCTTCGAAAATCTCTTCAAACCATGTCAGCTTCCATCTGCAACCTCAAAATAGTATTTTGAGCTGCCTTCGTCAGTTACATCTACAACCTCAAAACATTGTTTTGAGCAATCTGCGGCTGGCTTCCTAGTTTGCTCTTTGGTTTTCATTGAGTATAAAACAAAGGAGTATCTTATGAAATTAGTTAATTTATGGTCAAAACTCTCACTTGGCATCCAATTATTGGTGGTTTTGGTCTTAGGTGTTATCGCTGCGGTCATCTGGCCACAATTTGCAGGCTTTTATCAATTTTTAGGTCAGGCCTTTATTAAATTGATCAATATGGTTATCATTCCACTAATCTTCCCAACTATCGTTGTTGCTGTTGCTGGAGTTATTGGAAAAAAATCATTTGGGAAAATCTTGACCAAGAGTTTGGTTTACTTTTTTGCCGTAACAACTGCCATTACTCTTTTGTTTGTATTTGCTAGTTACTATTTAGGATTTGGTCAAGGAGTGAATATTGGTCAAACTGGTGGAAACCTTGATGGGATTGCCAACAATGTAAAATTTAGCGAATTTCTACTTGGTTTTATTCCATCAAATATCGTCAAGTCTCTTTCAGAAGGTGCCCTTTTACCAATTATCGTTTTTGCTATCTTTCTTGGTTATGGTATCGGGAATCTTAAGACTGATAAATCTCAGAAAATTATCGAAGGTTTCCAAATTTGGATTGAAGCCATCTATAAGATTGTAGCAGTGATTGTTAAACTATCACCAATTGGAATTTTTGGATTTATCGCAAAAGATGTTGCAACTACTGGTGTCGACAAGTTGATTGGGCTTGGTCAGTTTGTAATTGGAACTTATTTGGCTTATGCTGTTTTGGTTCTCCTTATTTTCCCTTTGATTGCTGTATTCTTTAAAGTTCCGTATTTATCAGCCTTTCGTGAAAATTGGAGTCTCTTGACTCTAGCTTTTATTACTGGTAGTTCTAGTGTCGTCTTGCCATCACTACTGAAAGATTTGAAAAAACAGGGGCATGATAAGCATACGATTGATTTAGTTGTTCCTTTAGGATATACTTTTAACTTAGAAGGAGCCGCAGTTTATTTCTCAGTTGCGACGATCTTTATCGCCCACGCCTACGGCATTCAACTATCATTATCAAGTCTCTTGTTTACTGTCTTATTGTTGACTTTGATTGGAAAAACTGCAGCAACTGTGCCATCAGGAGCTATCGTAGTTCTGCTAGCTGCAGCACCTCAATTGGGCTTGCCAGTTGAAGGAGTGGCCTTGATTTTTGCAGTTGATTTCTTTGTCAATGCCGGCCGTACCATGATCAACGTTTTGGGTCAAATCTTAACAGTTAGCGTTATCGAAAAAACAGAAGGATATATTTTAGAAGAAGAAAAGGAAAGCCAATTATCAGTCAGCTTTTCTTAAGGAGATATGAAAAATGAGTGAAGCAAAAGTTTATGTGATTCATGAGAATATAGAATGGACCCAGCATTTGGTCAAATGGTTGGAAGAATTAGAAGTCCCTTATGAACTATGGGATTTGTCTAGTGGGATTTTAGATTTGCAAAGCCCACCGCCGCAAGGTATCTTTTACAATCGCATGTCTGCATCTTCTCATACCAGAGGTCATCGCTATGCACCAGAATTTACAGAGCAGGTGATTACTTGGCTAGAAGCACACGGACGCAAAGTTGTGAATGGTACCGGTGCTATCAACCTTGAAATTAGTAAAGTCAAACAATATTTGAAGTTAAACGAATCTGGTATCGAGACCCCTGCAACAGTTGCAGTTTTGGGTCAAGAAAATATCATTGAGGCAGCAAGAAAGTTAAATATCTATCCTTTGATTACCAAGCATAATCGAGCAGGAAAAGGCTTAGGAGTTCAACTCTTCCAAAATGAAGAGGAATTGGAAGCTTATGTCAATAGTCCCCTCTTTGAACCTTCAGTGGACGGGATTACCTTGTTACAAGCCTACATCAAACCAAGTGATGGACGTATCCGTCGTTCAGAGTTTATCAATCAAAAATTCCTCTATACTGTTTCGATTGATTCTTCAGATGGTTTCCAACTCTGTCCAGCAGATGGTTGTCAAATCGGCAAGAGACCAGAACAACTGGAAACGTCTGAGAAATTCCAGATTACAGAACCTCTACCAGATTCTCGAAGAGAGGCTTATGAGAATTTCCTGAAAAATGCTCAGATTGAAGTTGCTGCTATTGAATGGGTTCAGTCAGAGACTGGTGACATTTATGTTTATGATGTAAATACTAACACCAACTACAATCCTACTGCAGAAAAGAATGCCAATATTTTTGCGCATCAACACTTGGCTCAGTATCTAAAAACAGAATTGCAAGCCCTCACTAGTGGACAATAAAGTAGGAAATTCAAAAATCCCCCAGTATTAAATGACTGGGGGATTGATTTGTTTATACTCTTCAAAAATCTCTTCAAACCATATCAGCTTCCATCTGCAACCTCAAAATAGTATTTTGAGCTGACTTCGTCAGTTCTATCCACAACCTCAAAACAATGTTTTGAGCAATCTGCGGCTGGCTTCCTAATTTGCTCTTTGGTTTTCATTGAGTATTAATCGATAAAAAATTATTGAATTGCTTTAAAGTCTGGATTCTTCAAACTTTGAACACTAGCATTGATGACGGCACCGATGATCAATATCTTGGCAATGATAATGAACCAGAACATCATCACAACAACGACAATAGAACTGAAAAAACGGACGTCAACGAGATAGTTGACATAATTGTTGAAATAGGCTGCAAAGATGTTTAATAAAGCAATAGTGGTAACTAGCACAAATAGACTTCCAGGTACGACGTATCGAATCCGACTGACTTTAACATTTGGTAGGAAATAATAGAGCATCATCACGGTAGCGAAAAGAAAGGCATAAATCAGCGGTCCTGTAAAATCCTGTAGATAAGAAAATAGAGTACTTTCGGATTTCCAGTAGTTTTTTAGTAAGTCCAATAGCATATGGCCAAACATACTTAGGAATAAGGAAAGGGCAAAGAGAATTTGAAGGCCAAAGCTGACCAAGAGGCTCATCAGCTGGTGTGAGATAATTCCCCTATTCTTTGCAATTCCATAGGCTTTATTAAAGGCTTTCTGAAGAAAATTCATGGATTTGGAGAAAGTCCAAAGTGCTGATAAGATAGCAAAACTTAGTAAACCTGTTGATGGTTGAGTCAGAACTTCTCTGGCAATTTTTGCAACCACTTCATAGATTGTATCTGGTAAAAATTCCTTGATTGTTAATAGAAAGTTGGAGATTGGAATTTGAAAGTAGGGTAAAATGTTGACCACTATCATGAGTAAGGGGAAGATTGAAATCAACCAATAGTAGGCAACTGCAACGCTGGTTAACTCACTATCAGAGGCTTGATAGTAGTGCAAAAAAGCTTTTAATAAGGGTCTATCAATCAGCTGTTTCCACAACTTTTTCATTTTACAATCCTCCAAGTTTCTTTCTTGTTTAGTATAGATTTTAGTTTCTTCGAACTAATTCCATCATATCATAAGGTAAGGTATTAGCTGATTCTTTTAAGGAATAGGTTTCTAAATTATTGACATTTTGGCGAAGCTTTTTAGCATACTGAGCTGAGATGAGTTTTTGAGCTTCGTATTCAAAGATACACTTACGCTCAAGGTAGTAACCTCTGAGCATTTCATCAATGTTATTGGGTTTGATACGATTGATAACCCGCTCCACAAAGGCTCCACTAGTAATATGACTAGTTTCACGAAGACGAGATTCCTGCATAAAGCTGATTAAAGAACTCTTATAAATCCCTTTGAGGTTTTCCAAACTTTCGATAATAATTTCAGTGTTGGCTAGGTATAGCTCTGCAATCTGATCATAGTCAATAGCCTGAAGTCTCTGTTTTTCCTTGTCTTTCCATGAACGCAATGTTTTTCCAAATGTGAGCAATTCATGAAGTAGAAAACGAAGAATGCGTATGGAAACAAGGAAGTAGTAGGTTAGTCGAGAAGCAAAGTTTCGCTTAATATTTTTTTCCATGTTTTTTAGATAGCGTTGGTAAACACGATAAGCACGATCTCCAATCTTTCCTTCTTCATAGGCTTGCTCCAAACCATCGCTTTCAATACTGAGAATCAAGAGTTTGAGAGCTTCCCAGTCTTCCTGAATTTCTTTGTTTTCTTGACTAAGAATAAGATTTTCAATACGACCATGATAGTTGTCAATAGCCGCATAGAGTGGAACCTTGTTTTTGGTGTTTTCTAAATCTTTCTCTAATTCCATGGCGACATCGTTTAAGATAGCGATGTGCATGAGCTGATCCTTAGATGGTTCTTTCTCTTCAGAAAGGTGCGGAAGTACTAGTAATCCTGTGAGGAAACTGATCAGGGTTACACCAGCTACGAGGAAGAGAAGAAGAGAGTATTCCTGCTCTAAATTAGACGGTATCAAAAGAATAGTGCAATAGATACAGTTCCCTTTACACCGGAAAACGTAAGGAGGAGCATGTCTTTGACGTACTTGTCTAAACTTTTATGAAGCTTCTTAATCCGAAAGGCGTAAAATCCATAGATCATGACAAATCGGATGGCAAATAGTAGGAAGGTTAATAGGAAGATAGTGACAAGAAGAAGCACATTGTTATAAAAAGCACTCTTCAGAATTGGTTCCGCGATCATTTCCAGTTCCATCCCAAGAATGACAAAAACTGAACCATTGAGCATAAAGGTTACAGTCTGCCAAACAGTCTCAGTAACTGTATCAACTTGCGCTTCAAGGAGATTTATTTTCTTGAAACGACTGGCTTTCAGAATCCCAGCAACAACAACGGCGATAATGCCTGAAACATGAATCTCTTCAGCAATGAAAAAAGTTAAGAGAGGTAAACTGAGTTCTAATAAGAGTTCACTTGCGATATCCGTTGCACGAACACTGAGTAGAAAGCTATGGAGGAAGCGATTGATTAAGGCTGTTATAAGGCCGACCGCAAATCCTCCAACAATGGAAATAGCTAATGAAGTTCCGGCTTGGGTAAGTGAGAATGTTCCTGTTGTCCAAGCGATGAGAGCCATCCGAAAGGCTACTAGTCCAGAAGCATCATTAAGAAGACCTTCCCCTTTTAGGATATTAGAAACCCGCTTCGGGAAGGAAAAGCGTTGAGAAAGTGAAGCGAAGGCAACTAGGTCAGTAGGGCCTAAAGCCGCACCAACTGCTACGCAGGCGGCTAATGGTAAGCTAGCCCAAAGGACATGAGCGAGTTCCCCCATGCTTAAGGCTGAGATAAAAATAACTGGAAAAATCAAAAAGAGGACAATCCGCCAGTGTTTGAGGATGGAGGTAATGTCTGCTTCTTGAGCCTCTCGGAATAGTAGTGGGCCAATGACTAAAGCTAGAAATAACTCAGTATCTAAGTGATATTGGTTGTTGGGTAAACAAAGGCCAAGTCCAATTCCCAGCAAAATCTGAATCAGAGGCATGGGTAAAAAGGGAAGTAGCTTGTTGGTTGTACTAGAAACAATGAGAACTAGTAAAAATACCAAGAGATAAAAAAGTAAATTCATTTTCCACCTCTCTATTTTTGTTTACAACAATTTTCAAAAAGTTCCTTTTGTTCTTGGATTTTTTGATCAATCTTTGAGCAGTCCTTATGCTCGATTTTTTTCTGACAACGCTCCATTTCGAGGGTTATCATTTTTTTCTTGATTTTCAGCATTTTCTTACTCATATGAGCTTCATCCAACATACCAACTGCACGTTCGTGTTGGGTTGATTCGACGAATTTGTGACGAAGAGTTTCGATTTTATCTTTTAGGTATTGTTTATCCATGTCGATACCTTTCTAATTTTTCAATCATGACTAAAAATGGTGGATGGTTGATTTGGTTGAGGGTGCGATAGATAGTAGCAGTATATTCTTGTTGCGGTAACTGACTAACATAATCCATAACTGCATCCCGTTCGATATCTCCACCTTCATGCCCGTAATAAATCATGATAGCTATCCGACCGCCCTTAACGAGCATTTGACAGAGCTTTTCAAGTGCCTCGATGGTTGTTTGAGGCTTAGTAATGATAGACTTATCAGCAGAAGGAAGGTAACCTAGATTAAAGATAGCAGCCTTTACTTCCCTTACAAACTGATCTACAGTTTCATGCCCTTGCAGGATCAATTTTACATTGGTGAAACCAGCTTCTTGTAGGCGTTGCCTTGTCTTTTCCAAAGCTTGTTCCTGTATATCAAAAGCGTAGACTTGTTTCGCTAACTTGGCAAGAAAAAGCGTATCATGGCCATTCCCCATGGTCGCATCAACGACAATATCTTCTTGGGTGATGACTTGGGCAAGAAAATCATGCGCCATTTCAAGTGGTCTTTTCATTCATAAACTCCTGTTTTACAGCCTTGCATCCTTGAACACTACCTCGACGTCTCATTTCAGCTTCAATGCTGTTTAGAACTTCCCATTTGTTGAGACTCCACATAGGACCAATCAACATATCTCTAGGTGCATCTCCTGTAATCCTATGGATGACCATATGTTTGGGAATTATTTCTAGTTGGTCACAGATGACCTTGACATAGTCATATTGGCTCATGAGTTGCAAACGTCCTTCGTGGTAATCTCTTTGCATACGCGTATTGGTCATAAGATGGAGCAAGTGCAGTTTAATCCCTTGAATATCATTATCAGTGACACAACGGCGGACATTTTCAACCATCATTTCATGGGTTTCCCCAGGCAAGCCATTGATCAGATGGGCTACAATTTCAATTTTAGGGAATTTTCTCAAGCGCTTAACTGTTTCCACGTAGAGTTCATAGGAGTGGGCACGGTTAATCAATTCAGAAGTTGCTTCATATGTGGTTTGTAAACCTAACTCTACAGTGACGTGCATCCTTTCAGACAGTTCTGCCAAATATTGGATAGTCTCATCGGGTAGACAGTCTGGTCGTGTACCGATATTAATGCCAACGACACCAGGCTCGTTGATAGCCTGTTCATAGCGTTCGTGAATCACTTCAAGTTTCTCGTGTGTATTGGTGAAATTTTGGAAATAAACCAGATATTTTCTGACATCTGGCCATTTGCGGTGCATAAAGTCAATTTCCTTGTAAAATTGTTCGCGGATTGGTGCGTCAGGAGCAACGATAGCATCTCCAGAGCCAGAAACCGTACAGAAAGTACAGCCTCCATGAGCAACAGTCCCATCGCGGTTTGGACAGTCAAAACCAGCATCAATAGGAACTTTAAAGGTTTTTTCTCCAAATAAGTTTCGATAATAATCATTCAAGGTATTATAGGATTTCATAGGTAATATTATATCAGAAAACACTAGTAAACTCAAAGTCAGTAAACGAGTGACGGATATTGAAATGATAAAACTAAAAAAATCTTTTAAAAAAGCCTTTACAAAAAAATGAAAAGTGGTATAATAGAGGTGTGAATGATGCAAACGTTTTCGTAAATCGTTTGCATTAAAATAAAAATAAGGAGATTTGGATGATGAAAGATACATTCAAAAATGTCTTGTCTTTCGAATTTTGGCAAAAATTCGGTAAGGCTCTAATGGTGGTTATCGCTGTTATGCCAGCGGCTGGATTGATGATTTCAATCGGTAAGTCGCTCGTGATGATTAACCCTAACTTTGCCCCACTGGTAATTACTGGTGGTGTACTAGAGCAAATCGGTTGGGGAGTTATCGTTAACCTTCATATCTTGTTTGCCCTCGCTATCGGAGGAAGCTGGGCTAAAGAACGCGCTGGTGGTGCTTTTGCTGCTGGTCTTGCCTTTATCTTAATCAACCGTATCACTGGTACAATCTTTGGAGTATCAGGTGACATGTTGAAAGATCCAAATGCTATGGTTTCAACACTATTGGGTGGGTCAATCAAAGTTTCTGATTACTTTATCAGTGTTATGGAAGCTCCTGCACTTAACATGGGTGTCTTCGTAGGGATTATTTCTGGTTTTATTGGGGCAACTGCCTTTAACAAATACTACAACTTCCGTAAGCTTCCTGATGCACTTTCATTCTTTAACGGAAAACGTTTTGTACCGTTTGTAGTTATTGTTCGTTCAGTAATTGCTGCAATTGTTCTTTCAATTTTCTGGCCACTTGTTCAAACAGGTATTAACAGCTTTGGTATCTGGATTGCTAACTCTCAAGAAACAGCTCCAGTATTGGCACCGTTCTTGTATGGTACTTTGGAACGCTTGCTCTTGCCATTTGGACTTCACCACATGTTGACTATCCCAATGAACTATACAGCTCTTGGTGGTACTTATGATATCATGACTGGTGCAGCAAAAGGTAGTCAAGTATTTGGTCAAGATCCACTTTGGCTTGCATGGGTAACAGACCTTGTAAACCTTAAAGGTACTGACGCTGGTCAATACCAACACTTGTTAGATACAGTACATCCAGCTCGCTTCAAGGTTGGACAAATGATTGGTTCATTTGGTATCTTGATGGGTGTGATCGTAGCTATCTACCGCAACGTTGATGCTGATAAGAAACACCAATACAAGGGTATGATGATTGCGACAGCCCTTGCAACATTCTTGACAGGGGTTACTGAACCAATCGAGTATATGTTCATGTTCATCGCAACACCTCTTTACCTTGTATACTCACTAGTTCAAGGTGCTGCCTTTGCCATGGCTGACGTAGTAAACCTACGTATGCACTCATTCGGTTCTATCGAATTCTTGACTCGTACTCCTCTAGCTATCAATGCTGGCCTTGGTATGGATATCATTAACTTTATCTGGGTGACAGTACTCTTTGCAACTATCATGTACTTCATCGCTAACTTCATGATTCAAAAATTCAACTACGCAACTCCAGGACGTAACGGTAACTATGAAAATGCCGAAGGTTCATCAGAATCTGAAGCTGCTGGTGAGTCAAAAGTTGCAGAAGCTTCTCAAGCTGTTAACATCATCAACCTTCTTGGTGGACGTGCTAACATCGTCGATGTGGATGCATGTATGACTCGTCTTCGTGTTACTGTAAAAGACGCAGATCGTGTTGGTACTGAAGAACAATGGAAATCAGAAGGAGCTATGGGACTTGTCATGAAAGGACAAGGTGTCCAAGCTATCTACGGACCTAAAGCTGACGTTTTGAAATCAGATATCCAAGATATTCTTGACTCAGGTGAAGTAATTCCTGAAACTCTTCCAAGTCAAATGGTAGCAGCTCAAAAAGATGCTGTTGTATACAAAGGAGTGACTGAAGAAGTTTACTCAGTTGCTGATGGTAAAGTTATCGAATTGGAACAAGTTAAGGATCCTGTCTTCGCACAAAAAATGATGGGTGATGGATTTGCAGTGGAACCATCAAATGGAAACATTGTATCTCCAGTTTCAGGTACGGTATCAAGTATCTTCCCAACTAAACATGCTCTTGGTCTTGTAACTGAAGCAGGCCTTGAAGTACTTGTTCACATCGGTTTGGACACAGTAAGTCTTGAAGGAAAACCATTTACAGTTCGTGTTACTGAAGGACAACAGGTTGCTGCGGGTGATCTTCTTGTCACAGCTGACTTGGGTGCTATCCGTGACGCTGGTCGTGAAACTACAACTGTGGTTGTCTTCACAAATGGTGATGCGATTAAATCAGTTAAATTAGAACAAACCGGTTCTCTTGCAGCTAACACAGCAGTTGCGAAAGTAGAATTGTAATCGATTAGGGGTTGGAATCTATTTCCAACCTCTTGTTTATAGGAGAAAAGTATGAAGTTTTTAACACTCAATACTCATAGTTGGATGGAAAAGAATACCGAAGAAAAATTTCAGCTCTTGTTACAAGATATACTTGAAAATAGTTATGATTTGATTTGTTTTCAAGAAATCAATCAAGAAATTACTTCAGCGCAAGTAGAAGCGGGCCCGCTATATCATCCGTTACCTTCAGCAGAACCCATTCACCAAGACCATTATGTGCGTCTTTTGGTAGAGAAACTAGCTGAAAAAGGTCACAAATATTATTGGACTTGGGCTTATAATCATATCGGTTATGACCGTTATCATGAGGGTGTGGCCATTCTATCTAAAACACCAATTGAGGCGCGTGAAATTTTGGTTTCAGATGTAGCTGATCCAACTGATTATCACACTCGTCGAGTTGCATTAGCAGAAACAGTAGTGGAAGGAAAAGAGCTTGCAGTTGCGAGTGTGCATCTTTCTTGGTGGGATAAAGGTTTCCAAGAGGAGTGGGCACGCTTTGAAGCAGTTCTGAAAAAATTGAACAAGCCTCTCTTGCTAGCTGGTGATTTCAATAATCCTGCAGGTCAAGAGGGTTATCAAGCTATCCTAGCTAGTCCACTAGACTTACAAGATGCATTTGAAGTTGCTAAAGAGAGAAGCGGTAGCTATACAGTTCCACCTGAAATTGATGGTTGGAAGGGCAACAGTGAGCCTCTAAGGATAGATTATGTCTTTACGACAAAGGATATAGAGGTAGAAAACTTACATGTAGTTTTTGATGGCAAGCAAAGTCCACAAGTTAGTGATCACTATGGTCTTCAAGCAAAACTTTCTTGGAAGAACTAAGAAAGAATTTTACTAAAATAAAACAAGCCCCCCTTTTGATAACGAAGGGGGGTTACTGATTCAAGGGGTTAATATAGTTAAAGTTTTTAGTTGAATAACTTGTAAAATAGAATAAAATCCTTTAAAATAAAAAGAGTTGGAGGAATTTATGAATGTAAATCAAATTGTGCGTATGATCCCGACGCTAAAGGTAAATAATAGAAGATTAAATGAATTGTTTTATATCGAAACCTTGGGTATGAAACCCCTGCTTGAGGAGTCTGCTTTTCTATCTCTAGGAGACCAGTCAGGCATTGAAAAAATGGTTTTAGAAGAATCACCGAGTATGAGAAGCCGTAAGGTTGAAGGGACAAAAAAATTAGCTAGATTGATTGTAAAAGTAGAGAATCCATCTGAGATTGAAGCACTACTTGCTAGAATGGATAAAATCCCTCAATTATACAAAGGAACCAAAGGGTATGCTTTTGAAGTCCTTTCACCAGAAGGGGACCTAGTCCTTATCCATGCAGAAGATGATACCAAAGAGTTGAAAAAGGTTGAGGAAACAGTCACTTTTTCAAAAGATGAGAA
The DNA here is from genome assembly GCF_943736975.1 of Streptococcus sp. Marseille-Q0941. Lineage (GTDB taxonomy): Bacteria > Bacillota > Bacilli > Lactobacillales > Streptococcaceae > Streptococcus. The sequence continues at coordinate 187,150 of NZ_CALSFO010000006.1, forward strand.
ACTGCAATATTTGACAGTATTTGATATTTCAGTGGAAATTAACTTGCCTGAAGAGACGACAAGCCTCCTTGAAAAAGAGGAAATCGAAAATGGGCTAGCTTTTAAACAAGCCCAAGGTAGTGATTTGCTGGTTGAAAATAATGTAACTTGGGACTTGTCTATGTTGAAATTCCAAGTACAAACACTTGACTTAGCTAATCTTCGTCAACGTTTTGAAACTGTAGGCTACTTTGCTCCAAAGTCTGAAAAGTTTTTCCTAACCAAGGATACCAACAATATTGAGTTGTGGTTTGAAGAAGTATGAAGCAAGAAATCATTCAAAAAATAGAGCAACAAATTGAGGCAGGGATTTATCCTGGTGCCTCTTTTGCGTATTATCAGGATGGTGTTTGGTCTGACTGGTACTTGGGAGTAGCCAATCCAGAAACAGCTGAAAAAACTCGTGAGGGTTTGGTCTATGATTTGGCTAGTGTGAGTAAGGTTGTTGGTGTTGGAACCGTCTTAACCTTCTTGTGGAAGCAAGGCAAGATTGAGCTCGATCAATCCATAAAGACCTATCTTCCAGAGGCGGATTATCCAGACATCACCATTCGACAATTGCTAACGCATGCGACGGATTTGGATCCTTATATCCCTAACAGAGATCAGCTCTCAGCGGAACAGCTAAGAGAAGCTATGTTTCATTTGAATCGCCGAGAGAAGAGAGCTTTTCTATACTCAGATGTACACTTTCTCTTACTCGGTTTTCTCCTAGAAACCCATTTTGAAAAGGATTTGGATCAGATCATACAAGAGCAAGTGTTGAATCCATGGAAGATGAAGGAAACCCAGTTTGGCCCAGTTAGCAGTGCTGTTCCAACTGTTCGTGGACAGAAAGCAGGCTTGGTGCATGATCCCAAAGCTCGTTTACTAGGCATACATGCTGGGAGTGCTGGCTTATTTTCAACTGTTAAAGATTTAAAAATCTTCCTAAAGCATTATTTGCAGGATGATTTTGCTGCAGGATTAAGCCAGAATTTTTCAGACTTGAGTGACAAAGAACGCTCATTAGCATGGAATCTTGAAGGCGATTGGCTGGATCATACAGGTTATACGGGTACTTTTATCATGTGGAATCGCAAGAAGCGGGAAGCAGCTATTTTCTTGTCCAATAGAACCTACGAAAAAGACCAGCGTGCCCAATGGATTATAGACCGTAATCAGATCATGGATTTGATTCGTGAAGCAGACTAGGGAGGAAGTATGTCAAAGGCTGTTAAAGGAACTCTTTTTACCGTGATTGCAGGTATAGCTTGGGGATTATCTGGAACCAGTGGTCAGTACTTGATGGCTCATGGGATATCAGCTCTAGTTCTGACGAATATCCGTTTAATAATCGCAGGTTTGCTCTTAGTTCTTTTATCGTATATTAAGTCCAAAGAGCAATTTCTAGCTTTTCTAAAGGATCAATCAAGTCTGTTTTCTCTCTTGTTGTTTTCTTTATTTGGTCTCTTTCTTAATCAATTGGCTTATTTATCAGCTATTCAGGAGACAAATGCTGGTACAGCGACGGTTCTTCAATATGTCTGTCCCGTTGGAATTTTGGCTTACACATGTATAAAGGATAAGGTAGCACCTACCATAGCTGAAATTATTTCTATGATTTTGGCTATAGGAGGAACCTTTCTCATTGCGACTCACGGTCAATTGGATCAGCTCTCTATGACACCAGCAGGCCTCTTTTGGGGCTTGTTCTCTGCTTTAACTTATGCTCTTTATATCATTTTACCGATTAAACTGATTCAAAAATGGGGGAGCATTCTGGTTATTGGTGTCGGAATGACCATCTCTGGGTTTGTAGCAGTGCCATTTACTGGGACTATTGGTGCTCGTTTACCTATGTCTTTTGATATTCTTCTAGCTTTTTCGGGAATCATTCTTATTGGAACTGTATTTGCTTACACAGCCTTTCTTAAGGGATCCAGTATGATCGGACCAGTAAAATCTAGTCTCTTGGCCTCTATTGAGCCAATCTCTGCTGTCTTCTTTGCTTTCATGATAATGGGAGATATTTTCTATCCTATCGATTTTGTTGGAATGGCAATGATTTTATTAGCGGTAACTATTATTTCATTGAAAGATTTAATCCTAGAAAAGAGAAAGAAATCAGCGTAGATGTTATGTTACCTTATCAAAAAGTTAGTATTGAATATAAAAAATCCACTCAAGAGAGTGGATTTTATTTTTTTACATTAGTCTTTATTTTCGTATGGCAAGATCAAGTTCAAAATGATGCCTGTCATTGCTGATAGGGCAGTACCTGAAAGGGTAACTGGACCAAATTTAAGGATTGCTCCGCCAAGTCCAAGTACCAACATGGCACTTGCTATGATAAGGTTACGCATTTGTCCAAAGTCAACGCGCTCCTTAATCAAAACTTTTAAACCGTTGCTTGCGATAACCCCGTAAAGAAGGATGGACATACCACCAAGTACGGCGCTAGGGATTGTAGAAATCAAGGCTGTGAATTTTCCAAGGAAGCTTAGGGCAATTGCGATAAAGGCTGCGTTACGGATAACTGAGACAGAAGCGATACGAGTCATACCGATAACCCCTGTATTTTCACCGTAAGTGGTATTAGCTGGTCCACCGAGGAAGGCAGATACAGATGTTGCGATACCGTCACCAAGAAGGGTACGGTGAAGACCTGGATCTTTCAAGAATTGACGGCCACAGATTTGACTCAAGACCGTGTGGTCTCCGATATGTTCTGAGATTGTAACGATTGCGATTGGTAAGATTGCGATTGTTTCTGGACCGAAATATAGGTTGTATTCTTTGAAGGCACCACCTGTGTTAAATGGTAGGTAGAAACCAGGAACTTCAAACCAGTTAGCTTGAAGAACAGGTGTGAAGTCTACTAGACCAAGAAAGACTGCAAAGATATATCCACCGATAATAGCAAATAGGAAAGGAATAATTTTGAAGAATCCTTTTCCTTTGGTGTTGATGAAGGCAGCGATGAGGAAGGTAACTACTGCTACAAGAGCATTTTTCCAGTTACCATCAGCAACAAGACCAGCATTTGTTACAGCTGAACCTGCAAGACCAAGACCGATAACGATAATCATAGGTCCGATAACGATTGGAGGCAAGAGTGTATCAATCCATTTTGTACCAGCAAAGCGGATGCTAGTTGAAACAAGAACGTAGATTAAACCAGTCAAGATAACCCCTGTTTGTGCAGCAGAAACATCGCCACCCAATTCCTTCATAGCAAGAGACATTGCAGTGATGAAGGCAAAAGAAGAACCAAGATAGACTGGAACTTTAAAGCCGGTGGAAATCATGTAAATTAGTGTTCCGACACCTGATGCAAAGAGGGCAACAGATACAGGCATTCCCAAAATCAGTGGCACCAAGATGGTCGCACCAAACATGGCGAAAACGTGCTGGAAACTGAGTAGAATTCCCTTACCAAAAGAAGGACGTTGGTCAACGTCGAGTAACAAATCAACAGTTGATTCTTGTTTCATAAATACCTCACTTTTGGGGCATCAAAAAAGAGCCCTTTATTTTACAGCAATAGGCTCTCAGAGTAAGACATCTTTAAAAAGAGGATTATCTCATTCCTAAAGAATTTCATATATTTCTACGTCTTCGTCACCTCACAGGATGACATTAAAAACCTTTGCTTGTGATAGTATAGCAGAAAAAAATGATTTTGTAAATCATTTTTTCCCGAGCCTTGAAATGAGAAAGCGAGGTATGATTTTGTACATTATTTTTAAAGTGGGCGTTTATTGGGCATGCCAGCCTTACGGGGATATTTGTTTGGAGTTTCCTTTTTCTTTTCAACGATGGTGATGTAGCGAGGGTCTCCATTAGGAAGTGTGTAGCTGATGTTGTCTTCGACCTTGCTAAAAAGAAGGTTGAGAGCATTTTTGGCTTCTGTCAATTCCTCGGGAGCATTACTAGCCTTAAGGGCCAAAAGTTTCCCTCCTACCTTTAGATAAGGAATCGTTAATTCAGACAAGACCTGCATGCGAGCAACTGCACGAGCTGTAACAATATCGAATTGGGCACGGAAATCCTTGTCTTGAGCAAAGTCTTCAGCACGACCATGGTAGAAGTGAACCACTTCTAATCCTAGCTCTTCAGCTAGAAGCTGAAGGAAGTTGATACGCTTGTTTAGAGAATCAATGATGGTCACATCTAGCTGAGGGTAGAGAATCTTCATTGGGAGACTTGGGAAGCCTGCTCCAGCACCGATGTCTAAGAGTTTAATGGGCTGGTTTTCAATCAATCCCTGTAAAATAGGAGCGATGGAATCATAGAAGTGTTTGAGATAGACTTCTTCCTTTTCAGTAATAGCAGTAAGATTGATTTTTTCATTCCACTCGACTAAGAGTTGGAAATAACGCTCAAATTGTGCTTTTTGCTGGTCAGTGAGAATAATATTTTGTTCAGCGAGTAATGTGTAAAATTTTTCAGGTTTCATATTCTTTTCCTTCTGTAGTATCTACCTATTTTACCACAATTTTAACGAAATTTGATATACTGGTAGTAATCTTAAGTGAGAAAGGAATCCTACTATGTCTTGGATTATTCTTGGAATTTCTACTCTTATTGTTCTCTTTGTGATTGTTAGTTATAACAGCCTAGTCAGAGGCCGAATGCAAACCAAGGAAGCTTGGAGTCAGATTGATGTTCAGTTGAAGCGTCGAAATGATCTTTTGCCTAACTTGATTGAAACGGTTAAAGGTTATGCGAAATATGAAAGTTCTACACTTGAAAAAGTGACTCAACTTCGAACACAAGTAGCGGCAGCAACTACACCTGCAGAAGCCATGAAAGCTAGTGATGCCCTTACTCGTCAAGTATCAGGTATCTTTGCGGTGGCTGAGAATTACCCCGACTTGAAAGCTAGTAGCAATTTTTTGCAATTACAAGAAGAATTGACTAACACAGAAAATAAAATTTCTTATGCACGACAGCTCTATAATAGTGTTGTTAGCAACTACAATCTTAAATTAGAAACTTTCCCTAGTAATCTGATTGCGGCTATATTTGGCTTTAAAGCAGCTGATTTCCTTCAAACTCCAGAAGAAGAAAAGGTTGTTCCTAAAGTTGATTTTAGTGGTTTAGGTGATTAAGATGCTGTACAAACAAATCGCTAGTAATAAACGTAAAACTTGGCTTCTATTAATTGTTTTCTTTCTTCTCTTGGCCCTAGTTGGGTATGCGGTTGGATTTCTTTTCATGAACTCAGGATTTGGAGGCGTGACGATAGCCATGATTATTGGCTTTATCTATGCCTTGACGATGATTTTTCAATCTACAGAGATTGTCATGAGCATGAATGGTGCGCGTGAAGTTGACAGGAATGAAGAACCAGTCCTTTATCATGTTGTGGAGGATATGGCTATGGTAGCCCAAATTCCTATGCCACGTGTTTATGTGATTGATGACCCAGGCTTGAATGCATTCGCAACAGGTTCGAATCCTCAAAATGCTGCTGTAGCAGCAACTTCAGGACTATTAGATATCATGAATCGCGAGGAGTTAGAAGCTGTAATGGGACATGAAGTGAGTCACATACGTAACTTGGATATTCGTATTTCTACCATTGCTGTTGCTCTTGCCAGTGCCATTACACTTTTATCGAGTATGGCTGGTCGTATGATGTGGTGGGGAGGGGCATCACGTAGTAGAAGAAATAGTGACCGTGACAGTGGAGGACTTGAAGTGATACTGTTAGTCATTTCTCTCTTAGCCATTGTTTTGGCACCTCTTGCAGCAACTTTGGTACAGTTAGCCATTTCTCGCCAACGAGAATTTTTGGCGGATGCTTCAAGTGTGGAATTGACTCGTAATCCGCAAGGGATGATCAATGCTTTACAAAAATTAGACAATAGTCAACCCATGAGTCATCATGTGGATGATGCTAGTAGTGCCCTTTATATCAACGATCCTCAAAAAAGAGGTTTTCTTAAAAAACTATTCTACACTCATCCACCTATTTCAGAACGAATTGAGCGTTTGAAACATATGTAAAAAACATCCAGAGGTTTTCCTTTGGATGTTTTATTTCTAAAAGTTAAAGATCTTGCAAATCGACTACTTCCAAACCATGTTCTGTCAGTCGATAGATACTCGTACAGACTTCTTTTAAGAAACGCCGATCATGCGAAACAGTGATGAGACCACCAGGGTAATTGGCAAAGAGTTTTCGGATTTCTGGTTGAGATGTTGGAGAAAAGTTTCGTGTGGGTTCATCCAGAAGGAGAAAGTTTGGTTTTCGCAGAACTAAATTCAAAAGAAGGAGTTTTCCTTGTTGACCTCCAGATAAGGAGTGAATCTGGTGGTGCATCTCTGGATAGCTGAAATTGAGACTGGCTAAGTGAGATTGGATTTTCTGTAATTCCTCTTTGTGTCCAGTTTGGCTGAGAAATTCTACTGGCGATAGATCCAATTGCAATGTTTTTTTGTAATCTTGTGGCATAAATCCAAGCGAGATCTCTCTTTTACCGCTTAGTAGTTGATGTAACTTTGCTAACAGAGTCGATTTGCCAACGCCATTAGGACCGATAATGCCGATTTTTTCTTGACCACGGACAGTTAATTGTAGCCCTTGAGCCAAAATTCGTTCGCCAATGGATAAAGTCTCATTTTCCAGTCGAACTATGATTTTTGAAGCCGCTAATGGCTCTATATCTGAAAAGAAGAGTTGGATTTGTTCCTCTTCAAGGGGCTTTTGAGTCATGGTCTGAGCTACTTTTTCGTAGCGTTTTTCTTGAGAGAGTATATTTTTCATCTTTTTAGCCAGTAGACGCCCAGCAACATCATTTGTAGTGTTTCGCAAAGCAGTTTCGACATTTTGCTTGACTCGGCGATGCTTTTCCATGGTTTTATCATAGGAACGTTGGTCATTGGCAGCTTGCTGACATTGTCTGGCAAAATGAGCCTTTCTCTGTTCACTATAGCAATCATAATCTAAATGTTCGACTAGGGTTTCAGCTTTCTTTCGATGCTTGACTAGTCGTAGGTGGATAATGGTGTCTGCCGTTTGAGAGAGAAAGTCTTCATCATGGGAAATGAAAATAACGATTTGTTTGCTTTGCTGTATCTGCTTTTTTAGCCAACTAACCGTTTCAAGGTCCAGGTCATTTGAAGGCTCATCTAAAAATAGAACTTCAAAAGGTTTGGACAATTCATGAATGAGTTGAACTTTTAAGGCTTCGCCACCCGAGAGGCTCCCGATCTTTTGGTCACTAGCGAAGCGATCACTATCAAAATGCAACTCCTCAGCCAAACGATAGAGGAGACTGTAGTCTAAATCAGCGGGATCTAAAAAGAAGTAGTCGTGTAGAGTTCTATTTTTCAGGTTCTCAGTTAACTTTTGAGGAATGTAGGCCAGGGACTGAAGGTCAGACTGGATCTCGCCCTTGATCGTGAAATCAGCTAATCTTTCTCCCATTAAAGTTCGAAGTAAGGTTGATTTTCCATTTCCTTCTTCACCAATAATAGCGACCTTTTCTCCATCTTGGATGGTAATGTTTAAATCGGAAACAAGGTCTCGTAAATCTTTGTTTTGTGTGATGGTCAGATGGTTAATTTTTATCATATTGTTGCCCTTTCTAGAATGTCCATACAGCATAACAAAAAGCTCTACTTTACCTAGTAGAGCCAATTGTCTATGTCAAAAAATCCTCTTTTAAAAGGGCTGAAAATCCAGCAAAAAAAAGAGCGCACAAAAAGAGACAGAAACAAGATCTACTAAATAAAGGTTCTTTATTTGATAGACTTAGTTGTTCATGTCTCCCTTACCTCCGAGTATTGTTAGAATCATCATACTCTTTTTGAAAAAATTTGTCAAGATTTAGACAGAAAATCCTCTATTTTTAAAGACCAAAAACAGGTCCATAAAGCGTCAGCGTATGCTTAACGTGATCGTAGTGGAATTTATCATAATTTCGCCAAGATGTGCGAGCCTGGTCGTTTAGTTTTAGGCTACCAAGTCCAATCAAAAGACTAGTACGTTGGTAAAAGGCTTCCAGTTCAATTAAGATAGCGTTGTCTACTTTCTCAGCTTTTTTGAGTGCTCTGAGAATTTCGTCTATATTTTGTTGTAAGCGTAGGTCATCAGGTAATCCTTGTTTACAGCTTTGTATAGTTTGATTTAATTCTGAGACTAATTGATAGGCTTCTGTTAAAAGAGCTTTGTCTTCCATATGAGCGTCCTCCTTTGCTCATGTATTGATGCCTATAGTATAGCACAAAAAATAAAATTGTCATAATAAATATATCAAAAAATACAGAACGATCTTTTAAAAGTTTAGAGGCCTTGCTTGACCGCTTTTCATGGTATAATCAAGTGAGTAAATCTTAATGGAGGAAGTATGAAATTAAATATTCAAGAAATCCGTAAGCAGCCTGAAGGTTTGCATTTTGAGCAAACTCTGGACTTGGCAACTGACTTACGTGACCGAAATCAAGAAATTTTAGATGTCAAAGATATTGTCGCAGTAGGAAAAGTTCAGTACGAAGACCGTATGTATTTCTTAGATTATCAACTATCTTACACCATCGTTCTTGCTTCTAGCCGTAGTATGGACCCTGTAGAATTGAAAGAGTCTTATCCAGTGACAGAAGTCTTTATGGAAGGTGCTACTAATCAACTGGATCAAGAAGTTTTGGATGATGACTTAGTTTTGCCTATAGAAAATGGGGAAATCGACCTGTCCGAAAGTGTTTCGGATAATATCTTGCTCAATATTCCAATCAAGGTCTTAACGGCAGAAGAAGAAGCAGGTCAGGGATTTATTTCTGGAAATGACTGGCAAATCATGACTGAGGAAGAGTATCAAGCTCAACAAGCAGTCAAGAAAGAAGAAAGTAGTCCTTTTGCAGGTTTACAAGGACTGTTTGATGGAGACGAATAGATGGTTTTATCCAAGAAACGTGCCCGTTATGTCATTGAGGAAATCATAGCTCTTTTTCCAGATGCAAAACCTAGTCTAGATTTTCGCAATCATTTTGAACTCTTAGTTGCAGTTATGTTGTCTGCTCAGACGACAGATGCTGCAGTAAATAAAGCAACTCCAGCTCTTTTTGAAGCCTTCCCTACACCGCAAGCCATGGCGGACGCAAGTGAGAATGAGATTGCTAAACATATTTCTCGACTAGGCCTTTATCGAAACAAAGCCAAGTTCCTCAAGAAATGTGCCCAGCAACTATTAGAAGATTTTGACGGTCAAGTTCCTCAGACTAGAGAAGAATTAGAAAGCTTGGCAGGAGTTGGTCGTAAAACGGCTAATGTAGTCATGAGTGTGGGCTTTGGAATTCCAGCTTTTGCGGTAGATACCCATGTGGAGCGCATTTGCAAACACCATGATATTGTTAAAAAATCAGCTACCCCATTAGAAGTTGAAAAACGTGTCATGGATGTCTTACCACCAGAAAAGTGGTTGGCGGCGCATCAGGCCATGATCTACTTTGGTCGTGCTATCTGTCATCCGAAAAATCCAGAATGCGAACACTATCCACAATTGTATGATTTTAGTTCATTATAAGGTCAAACATTGAATGTTTTTACTTGCTTTGAACTGGGCTTTGTGTTATAGTAAGAACAATAAAATATTCCTTTAAAACCTGTCCCGTGAGGCAGGCAAGGAGCTCGATAAAGTAGAAGGGCAAGTCTATGCTGTTTCCAGTATGGCTCGCTTAATGATACATTCTCAAGTCTCCTTGTCTAAGGAGACTTTTCTTTTTGGAGGTTTGTCATGAAGACAAAAGAAGTTGTAGACGAATTAACCGTCAAGCGAGCAATTACGCGTATCACTTATGAAATTATCGAACGCAACAAAGATTTGAACAAAATCATTTTAGCGGGAATTAAAACACGAGGTGTCTTTATCGCTCACCGCATCCAAGAGCGCTTGGAACAATTGGAAAACATCTCTGTTCCCGTTGTAGAATTAGATACTAAACCTTACCGTGACGATGTCAAAAGTGGTGAAGATACTTCCTTGATTTCTGTTGATGTGACAGACCGCGAAGTTATCTTGGTGGATGATGTTCTCTACACGGGTCGTACAATTCGTGCGGCTATCGATAATATTGTCGGACATGGTCGTCCTGCTCGTGTGAGTCTAGCAGTACTAGTGGACCGTGGTCACAGAGAATTGCCAATTCGTCCAGATTACGTTGGAAAAAATATTCCAACAAGTCGCTCTGAAGAAATCATCGTTGAGATGACAGAACTGGATGGTCAAGATAGAGTTTTGATTACTGAAGAAGCTTAAAAGCTAAAGGAGTAGCCATGTCAGAAAATCAACAAGCACTGGAACATGTGGTGTCCATGGAAGATCTCACTGTAGATCAGGTTATAAAATTGATTAAACGAGGGATCGAGTTTAAAAATGGAGCCCAGTTACCCTACGAAGATCATCCTATTGTTGCCAACCTTTTCTTTGAAAATTCGACAAGAACGCATAAATCTTTCGAAGTTGCAGAGATTAAGCTTGGAATGGAACGACTTGACTTTGATGTAAAGACAAGTTCAGTCAACAAGGGTGAGACACTCTATGATACAATCCTGACCTTGTCTGCGCTTGGTGTAGATATCTGTGTTATTCGACACCCAGAGGTTGATTACTACAGGGAATTGATTGCAAGCCCAACCATTACGACATCGATTATCAATGGGGGTGATGGCTCAGGGCAACATCCTAGTCAGAGCCTGCTTGATTTGATGACAATTTACGAAGAATTTGGCCGTTTTGAAGGGCTCAAGGTTGCCATTGCTGGTGACTTGGACCATTCACGTGTTGCCAAGTCCAATATGCAAATTTTAAAACGTTTAGGTGCAGAATTGTATTTTGCAGGCCCTGAAGAATGGCGAAGCCAAGAATTTGCAGACTATGGTCAGTTTGTAAGTATTGACGAGATTGTTGACCAGGTGGATGTTCTGATGTTGCTTCGAGTTCAACATGAACGCCACGAAAGTGGAGCAGTCTTCTCAAAAGAAGAGTATCACGCTCAACATGGCTTGAACCAAGAGCGCTACAATCGCTTAAAAGAAGAAGCGATCATTATGCATCCGGCTCCAGTGAATCGGGATGTGGAAATCGCTGACCACTTGGTTGAGGCTCCAAAATCACGCATTGTCCAACAAATGACCAATGGAGTCTTTGTTCGAATGGCAATCTTAGAATCTGTATTGGCAAGTAGAAAAGCCAAATAAGACACAAAACGTTAAAAGACGCCAGTGAGCGTCCACGAGAGGTGAAAATATGACAAAACGACTTCTAGTTTTAGAAGATGGCACAGTTTTTGAAGGTAAGGCCTTCGGTGCAGATATTGATGTAACAGGGGAAATCGTCTTTAACACAGGGATGACAGGATATCAAGAATCCATTACAGACCAGTCTTATAATGGACAGATCTTGACCTTCACGTATCCACTAGTAGGAAATTATGGGATTAACCGTGACGACTACGAGTCTATTAGTCCTACTTGTAAGGGAGTTGTAGTTTTCGAAGAGGCACGTAGAGCCAGCAACTGGCGTAACCAAATGACGCTGGACGAATTCTTGAAGGCCAAGAAAATTCCTGGAATTTCAGGTATTGACACTCGAGCTCTTACAAAGATTATCCGTAAACATGGTACCATGAGAGCCACTCTAACCCATGCTGGCGATAGTATGGATCACATTGCAGATCAACTTCAAGCAACTGTCTTACCGACTGATAATATCAGACAAGTTTCTACCAAGACTTCTTATCCAGCTCCAGGAGTTGGCTTGAGTGTTGTCCTTGTTGACTTTGGACTTAAGCACTCTATTTTACGAGAGCTATCTAAACGTGATTGCAATGTGACTGTAGTTCCATATACAACTACAGCTGAGGAAATCTTGCATTTAAACCCAGACGGAGTTATGTTGTCAAATGGTCCTGGAAATCCAGAAGATGTACCAGAAGCTCTTGATATGATTCGTGGGATCCTCGGGAAAATTCCAATCTTTGGGATCTGTATGGGGCACCAACTCTTTGCCATGGCAAATGGTGCTAAGACCTATAAAATGAAGTTTGGTCACCGTGGCTTTAACCACGCTGTACGTGAAATTGCAACTGGGCGCGTGGACTTCACTAGTCAAAACCACGGTTATGCAGTTAGCCGTGAGGATTTACCAGAGCACTTAATCATCACCCATGAAGAAATCAATGACAAGTCAGTTGAAGGCGTACGTCACAGATACCAACCAGGTTTCTCCGTACAATTTCACCCAGACGCAGCTCCTGGACCACACGACGCAAGCTACCTATTTGACGAGTTTATCGAGATGATGGAAGCTTTCAAACAATCAAACTAAGAACGAGTAGAAGCTCGTCGGAGAATTTATTTAATGGCAACCTGAGAGTTGCCAAATAGAAAGGCAGGTCGTTTCTTTTAGTCGCTATCAGGCGAACTAAAAACTCCCTGCACTAGATTTTTTACCGAAAATGATCGTTTCGCTAAAAAATCGTCGGAGAATTTATTTAATGGCAATCAGAGAGTTGCCGAATAGAAAGGAGAAGATACATTGTTCGCGGAAGTGAACACGCCCTAAGAACTGTGTGAAAAAGATAAACATTGATTTGACGCTGAAGGCGTCTGCACCAAGTTTCCTATTTTCACTGTGTTCTTGACGGGCTTTGTATCATAAACTATGCCTAAACGTACTGATATTCAAAAAATTATGGTGATTGGTTCTGGTCCGATTATTATTGGTCAGGCTGCTGAGTTTGACTATGCGGGGACCCAGGCCTGCTTGTCTTTGAAAGAGGAAGGTTATGAAGTTGTCTTGGTGAACTCAAACCCTGCCACCATCATGACGGACAAGGAGATTGCGGACAAGGTCTACATCGAGCCAATCACACTTGAGTTTGTAACTCGTATTCTCCGTAAGGAACGTCCGGATGCTTTGCTTCCAACTCTTGGAGGTCAGACAGGGCTCAATATGGCCATGGAATTGTCTAAAAATGGTATCCTAGATGAGCTTGGAGTAGAACTTCTCGGTACTAAATTGTCTGCCATCGACCAAGCAGAGGATCGTGATCTCTTTAAACAATTGATGGAAGAGCTTGAGCAGCCAATTCCAGAATCTGAAATTGTCAACACAGTGGAAGAAGCTGTTGCCTTTGCGGCATCAATCGGCTACCCTGTTATCGTTCGTCCAGCCTTTACTCTAGGTGGTACTGGTGGTGGTATGTGTGCCAACGAGGAAGAATTGCGTGAAATCGCTGAAAATGGTCTGAAGTTGTCGCCTGTTACCCAGTGTTTGATTGAGAGATCTATTGCTGGTTTCAAGGAAATCGAGTACGAAGTGATGCGTGACTCAGCTGACAATGCCCTAGTTGTATGTAACATGGAAAACTTTGACCCAGTTGGAATCCACACAGGGGACTCTATCGTATTTGCCCCTGCGCAAACCATGTCTGACTATGAAAACCAAATGCTTCGTGATGCCAGCTTGAGTATCATCCGCGCTCTCAAGATTGAAGGTGGATGTAATGTTCAGTTGGCTTTGGACCCACACAGCTTTAAGTACTATGTTATCGAAGTAAATCCTCGTGTATCTCGTTCGTCAGCCCTTGCTTCTAAAGCAACAGGGTACCCAATCGCCAAATTGGCTGCCAAGATTGCGGTAGGGTTGACCTTGGATGAAGTTATTAACCCAGTTACAGGTTCAACCTATGCCATGTTTGAACCGGCCCTTGACTATGTGGTGGCTAAGATTCCACGTTTCCCATTTGACAAGTTTGAAAAGGGTGAGCGTCGTCTTGGAACTCAGATGAAAGCAACTGGAGAAGTCATGGCGATCGGTCGAAACATCGAGGAGTCACTTCTCAAGGCTTGTCGTTCCCTTGAAATTGGTGTCCACCACAATGAAATGCCTGAGCTTGCAGATGTTTCAGATGATGCCTTAATTGAAAAAGTTGTCAAGGCTCAAGATGACCGTCTCTTCTACGTATCAGAAGCTATTCGTCGTGGTTATACACCAGAAGAGATTGCTGACTTGACTAAGATTGATATCTTCTACCTTGATAAACTCTTGCATATCTTTGAGATTGAACAAGAATTGGGCGCTCATCCACATGATTTAGACGTCTTAAAAACTGCAAAACTCAATGGTTTCTCAGATCGTAAGATTGCTGAACTCTGGAAAACAACAGCCGACCAAGTTCGCCAATTACGTTTGGAAAACAAAATTGTTCCAGTCTACAAGATGGTCGATACCTGTGCTGCAGAGTTCGATTCAGAAACTCCATACTTCTACTCAACCTATGGTTGGGAAAATGAATCTATCAAATCTGATAAGGAATCTGTACTTGTCCTAGGTTCTGGTCCAATCCGTATCGGTCAAGGGGTTGAGTTTGACTACGCAACTGTACACTCTGTTAAGGCTATCCAAGCTGCTGGTTATGAAGCCATTATCATGAACTCAAATCCAGAAACAGTTTCAACAGACTTCTCTGTATCAGATAAACTTTACTTTGAGCCCTTGACTTTTGAAGATGTGATGAATGTCATCGATTTGGAGCAACCAAAGGGTGTGATTGTTCAGTTTGGTGGTCAAACAGCCATCAACCTTGCTGAGCCATTGGCAAAAGCTGGTGTGACTATCCTTGGTACTCAAGTTGCTGACTTGGATCGTGCAGAGGACCGTGATCTCTTCGAACAAGCCCTCAAAGACTTGGATATTCCACAACCGCCTGGACAGACTGCAACCAATGAAGAAGAAGCAGTGCTTGCTGCTCGTAAGATTGGTTTCCCAGTTCTAGTTCGCCCTTCATATGTCTTGGGTGGACGTGCCATGGAAATCGTTGAGAATGAGGATGATCTTCGTTCTTACATGCGTACTGCGGTTAAGGCAAGTCCTGACCACCCTGTTCTTGTTGACTCTTATATCGTCGGACAAGAGTGTGAAGTCGATGCCATTTCAGACGGACAAAATGTCCTCATCCCTGGTATCATGGAGCATATCGAACGCGCTGGTGTCCACTCAGGTGACTCCATGGCGGTTTATCCTCCTCAAACCTTGTCGCAAAAGGTACAAGAAACTATCGCAGACTACACCAAACGTCTTGCAATTGGCCTCAACTGTCTTGGCATGATGAATATTCAGTTTGTTATCAAGGATGAGAAAGTCTATGTTATTGAAGTGAACCCTCGTGCCAGTCGTACCGTACCGTTCCTTTCAAAAGTAACCAATATCCCAATGGCTCAGGTAGCGACTAAGTTGATTCTCGATCAAAGTCTCGAAGAGCTTGGTTACCAAGATGGACTTTACCCTGAAAGTACTCGCGTTCATATCAAGGCACCAGTCTTCTCCTTTACCAAGTTAGCTAAGGTAGACAGCCTTCTTGGCCCTGAAATGAAGTCAACAGGAGAAGTCATGGGTTCTGATACCACTCTTGAAAAAGCTCTCTACAAGGCCTTTGAAGCTTCTTATCTACACTTGCCAACCTTTGGGAATGTTGTCTTTACTATCGCAGACGATGCTAAAGAAGAAGCCTTGGATTTAGCTCGTCGTTTCCAAAATATTGGCTACGGAATCCTTGCAACTGAAGGAACAGCAGATTTCTTTGCAAGTCATGGATTGAAGGCTCAACGTGTCGGTAAAATAGGCCATGATGAACACGATATTCCAAGCTACGTCCGAAAAGGAAAAATTCAAGCTATCATTAACACTGTTGGTACCAAACGGACAGCTGATGAAGATGGTGAACAAATCAGACGTTCAGCAATTGAACATGGAGTTCCTCTATTTACAGCTTTGGATACAGCAGATGCGATGTTAAAAGTATTAGAAAGCAGAAGTTTCGTCACAGAAGCTATTTAATGGAAAAGGTTCTCTTTTGAGAACCTTTTTATTTCAACAATATAAATTTAGTTATAAAAATCACATTCTCAAGTAAAAAAAGGATTACAAATATAAATTAGAAATACAAATATAATATAATTTGTTTTTTCAACGAAAAATAGATCCATTAAAATTAGCAGTTTACACTTAAAACCATATAAAAAGATATTATAAAAATAAAAATTAATAGAAAAGCAAAAAGTAAACGTTTTAAAGAGCACATAATTCTTTGAGCTATTTAAATTCTTATGATAAGATGAAGATTCTAAATAAGTTAGAAGAAATTTGTATTTTAAAACCAAAAAAATAAAACATCAAATTGTTTCTGACGAATAGTAAGAATATAAAAAAGCAGAACTTATCAAGATGATAAGAAAAGAACAACAACGCTTCTCTTTGCGTAAATATAAGGTTGGTGTTGCATCAGTCTTTTTAGGAACAACTCTTAGCTTCATGATGGCTAATGGGGGTACAGCATTGGCTTCTGAGCTTCCAGCTCAGCCCGTTACCGAAGCGAAAACAGAGTTGGTAAATACGCGTGATTCTAGTGGGGAATCATCAAATAAGGATGTGGAAACTACTGATATCTATCACGTAGAAGAAGTACAAGGTACAGAAGCTGGAGTCGAGTATGACAAGATGGTTGCTACTGTTGGAGTTACTGTGACGAAGGAAGGTAAAGTATTAACTCTTACTTCATAAATGCCGGAAGATACTGAGTTTAACAATAAAGTAACACCACCAACACCACCGACACAACCAGTAACACCACCAACTCCTGAAAAACCTAAAGGTCGTGAGTTGCCAAATACTGGTGAGCAAACTACAGCTGGAGTAGTTGCTCTAGGTGTGGCACTTGGTCTAGTAGGACTTGGTTTAGTTGCAAAACAAAAAAGACGTGAAGACTAAGATTGCGAAGACATCAATATTTTGGTGTTGAACTTACAATTTTAGTTCTAATATAAAGAGGTTTTGCTAGAAAGAGCAAGGCCTTTTTACTCAACATCATCCTATAAAATTTAAAATATTAAACCGTTTTCACTTGACAAAAATTGGTCTATACCATATAATAAAATATAGAAATATGGAGGAACAATTATGAAAGTTATTCAAGTGAAAAATCCTGAAGAAGGTGGAAAAGTAGCTTTTGAAATTTTAAAAGAAAAGTTAGCAAACGGTGCTCAAACATTAGGGCTTGCGACCGGCAGCAGTCCACTTGAATTTTATGGGGAAATCGTTAAGAGTGATCTTGACTTTTCAAATCTTTTTAGTGTGAACTTGGATGAATACGTTGGATTAGATGGAGATAATCCACAGTCTTACCGTTACTTCATGCAAGAAAATCTTTTCAACAAAAAACCATTTAAAGAAAGTTTCTTGCCTCGTGGTGATAAAGACCATGCAGAAGAAGAGGTGGATCGTTACAATCAAATTCTTGCAGACCATCCTGTAGATTTGCAGATATTGGGAATTGGCCGCAATGGGCATATTGGATTTAATGAACCAGGTACACCGTTTGATAGCCAGACACATTTGGTTGATTTAGATCAGTCTACAATTGAAGCAAATGCTCGATTCTTTGATAAGATCGAAGATGTACCTACCCAAGCTATTTCAATGGGAATCAAAAATATCCTGGATGCCAAGTCTATTCTCCTCTTTGCCTACGGTGAGTCAAAAGCAGAAGCTATTGCTGGAACTGTCGAAGGTCCCGTTACTGAAAGCCTTCCAGCAAGTAGCCTTCAGAATCATGATGATGTCATTATTATTGCGGATGCTGAAGCACTTAGCTTATTGAAAAAATAAAAAAATTATTGACTATAATTATTGACTATATGACTATATAATTTATAATGGAAAGCTATTCAAAAATTTTTTGAATAGCTTTTTAAATTATAATATTATAAATTTGATTTATCAAACTTTTTTCATTTGGCATAATTTTATAAAAAATGTACGCTATAAAAGGAAAAAATCTAAAAACTTTAAAAAGTTAAAATTATAGCAAAAATACATTAAATTAGAGGCTTTTTGCCTTCGATTTCATTGACTTTTAAATTGAAATATAGTACTATTGTCTTGGATTATTTAATAATTCAATATATTTTAAAAAATAGGGAAAGAAGGAAATATTTAATGGTGAAAAAGTTAAAGAAAAAGCCGTTTTTAATATTTTTTGTATCAGTTCTGACCTTCTTGAGCGCATTGTTCTTATCGACCAATGTCGCTTATGCAGATGGGAAAGAATTAACGGGTGTAGTAACTGATATAAGTGTCCTCAACATGTCGGATTCCAAATTGGAACCGAATGCAGATGGTACTTATCAGATTATTACCAATCGTTCAAATCAGTTCTTTGTTCGATTTGACCTCAAGCAATATGATGGAAAATTGACCAATGGCGATTACTTTGATGTAGATATTCCTACACCAGTAACTGTCTTTAAAGGAACAACTGAATTGTACGATAAGGAAACAAAAGTAAATATCGGTACAGTAGTTGTTACTGCCAATGGTGATAACCAAGGTGGTAAGGCACGTGTTACTTTGAAGAACCTTGATGAGTTCCAAGCTAAAACGGGTGGGGATATCGTTAAGGGCGTAAAAGGAAACTACGCTATTGAGTTCTTATTCAAGAGTGACCAAACAGCAACACCAATCACTTTCGAAAACAAAGGTGTTGGGAAGACAATTACACATACCTTTACTTCTAAAACAGTTGACAGCAAGCAAGAAGGTTTCGAAAACTATGCTAAGAATGGTAACGATGTAGTTAGCAAAGCATGGGAATCACAAAAACTTGCAGCTATCGGTTCAGTAGGTAAAGGAGACATTTATTCTC
>NZ_CALSFO010000007.1 GCF_943736975.1 Streptococcus sp. Marseille-Q0941
ACTGTGTTCGGCTAGGAGAAAAAATTATGAAAAAAGATAGTATCTGCCAAGTGAATATTATAAATCAACAAAATGTTACAACCGCAACGAACTACCTTGAAAAGGAAAAAGTCCAAAAATCACTTCGCATTTTATCAAAATTTACCGATAATAAACAGATAAATATCATCTTTTATCTCCTTGC
Source organism: Streptococcus sp. Marseille-Q0941 (assembly GCF_943736975.1). Classification (GTDB taxonomy): domain Bacteria; phylum Bacillota; class Bacilli; order Lactobacillales; family Streptococcaceae; genus Streptococcus. Next base: position 185 of record NZ_CALSFO010000007.1, read on the forward strand.
CGTCGAAGAACTCTGTGTCTGCGATATAGCCTGTTTACTAAATCTCAGTATGGCATCTGCCTCCCACCATCTTCGTAAACTAGCCAATCAAAACATCTTGGACACTAGAAGAGAGGGGAAAATTATATATTATTTTATAAAAGATGAGGAAATCAGAGATTTTTTTAATCAACTAGGATAACAACTATTTTTACTACTCTACCATTCACTCTACCTTTTATTATGTAGCATTCTAAAAACATTGATGTACCAACGTTTCTAACAGCTAAAATAGAAATTAATTAATCTTTTATAGAAGTGAAGTAAGCATTCAATACGAATCAATACATAAGAAAAACGCTGATTTTAAGCGTTTTTTCTTTTTTCAATTTCAATACAATTCACTATATTTCAGTTCAATCTCTACCTTTTTCTCTACCTTTTTTGCCTCTAATTTATTTGATTTATTCATTTTATCAATGTACATTTGGTAGAAAAAAGAATACAGGACCAATAAATTCCTGTATTCCTAAAATAACTTAGAATAGATATGATAATGATGCGACTAACATGATTATAGTGCAAATTATTTTACCGACTTTTGCATGTTGTTTGAACAATTTATCAGATAAAAGAATCAATACAAGAGCAACACAAAATAAAGTGGTTCTTAAAATAGAAATAGTCATGGTCCATACTCCTTTCTCTATTTTATCAAGCAAATAACTAAGTTGAATAGTAATGATCTAATCTTCTAATATGTCCATTATGTCCATCTGTTCTAGTGGAAAAGTTTGTTCTTTGATCACCAATCGGTCTCTTTATCTATCTTAATTATAGTACGAACATCGATATTAAACCAATAAATGTATTTATTTTTTATAGCTTGACATTTTTGCGCTTTTGACAAGAATGGATACATATTGCAAACGAACTCCTAAAAAGGTAGTGACTTAAATTCTCTCTACCTTTTTACTGTTCCGCTTTTTGAGAGCGCTTGAAATATGTTATAATAAAACTAGATTAATTTATAGGAGGCAGACCGTGGGAAATTTCATTGAGCTAGTCTTTTATCGTTTCTTTTTGGGGATGATTGCGACGGCTTATTTTTGGTTATTGACACTAGCAGGAGGAGTGGTCTTTGGTATAGCGCCCGCTAGTGCAACTCTCATGAGTTTATATGCTGAACACGGCTATTCTTACCGTGCTTATCGTTTCAAGGAAGCATGGGATTTATTTAAGAGCAATTTTGTCAAAAGCAATCTCAGTTTCTACACCTTTATAGGGATTGACTTACTCTTGATTTATGGCTTGTATTTGATGATTCAGTTGCCAAACCAGACCATTATCCACTTGGCAGCAACATTTCTAAATATCTTTTTAGTAGCCTTGGTATTTTTGGCCTATACGGTATCTTTAAAATTACAGGTTTACTTTGAATTGTCCTATAAAAATACCTTAAAGCTTGCCTTTATCGGAATTTTTATGAGTTTGTCAGCAGTGGCCAAGGTTCTCCTTGGTAGTGTCTTGTTAGCCATTATTGGTTTCTATATGCCAGCCCTTATCGCCTTTGTAGGTATTGGAATGTGGCACTTCTTTATTAGTGATTTATTGGAGCCTGTTTATGAAAGTATTCATGAAAAATTGGCAACCAAATAAGACCAAACAATTCCGCCTTCACTCACTCCTACGAATCTATAGTCTGGTAATGATGATCATCATTTCCTGCTTTGCCCTCTTGATTTCTTATGTGGACTGGGATATGCGTGAAAGGGAAGCCAATCGTGTTGGTCAGCGTGTTCTCGCTCGTACTGTTGATGAAGTTGAATACTACTATCGGGAGTCAAACCGCCTAGCCCAGAGTTTAGTGGATAATCAAGCTCGGATTGAAGGGATTTACAAGTATTTTAGCCTCAGTACGCCAGATTATTTTTATTGGCAGTTAGAACGCAAGGCGTCACCCTATATTTCCGTTTCCATTTATGAAAATATCGATGATATATACGTGCGAAATGATTTTGTAACAGGTATTTCGATTGTTCTACAAGATTCGACGGATGTATTTGTTTCCAAAAGAGAAAACCGAGGTGGGCAGAAGATTCCAGCTGAGAGCTTTAAACCGGATGCTAATAGTTTCGCTATTCCAGTATCGGATCCAATTTCTGACCAGGCTCTTGGTGTTATCTATATTTCCGTAGAACCAGAAGTTCTCTATAAGGCGATTGACAATACCAGGGGAACAATGCCTGTAGCAGTAACGGTCATTGCACCATATGAAACAGATATGTTCTATATTGGGGCGAAGGGAAGGAATGAATCTTGGTTGGTAGGAACAACTGCCCATGGATATCAAGTTCGAGTAGCTGTACCAAAGGATTATGTTTGGAGTGGGACTTTAGCGAATTCGGCACTTATTTTAGGTTTGAGCGCCCTCTTTATCATCATTTTATATATGACCTTAAGAAGGACCTTTTCTGACTATCAAAGTCAGGTTGTGGACTTGGTGGACTCCATTCAAGCCATTACAAAGGGAGAACACACCAAGAGAATTGATACAGATAAAAAGGATCAGGAATTGCTACTCATTGCTGAATCAACAAATGATATGTTGGATCGACTGGAAAGTAATATCCACGATATTTATCAACTGGAACTCAATCAAAAAGATGCTAATATGCGAGCCTTACAAGCTCAAATTAATCCGCATTTTATGTACAATACTCTAGAATTTTTGCGAATGTATGCAGTGATGGAGAACCAAAACGAGCTAGCAGATATCATCTATGAGTTCAGTAGTCTCCTGCGCAATAATATCTCTGACGAGCGAGAAACGACCCTCAAACAAGAAGTGGAGTTTTGTCGGAAGTACAGTTATCTCTGTATGGTTCGCTATCCAAAATCCATTGCCTATGGATTTAAGATTGACCCTGAATTGGAAGAAATGCGTATTCCAAAGTTCACCCTCCAACCTTTAGTGGAAAATTATTTTGCCCATGGAGTTGACCACAGAAGAACAGACAATGTTATCAGTATCAAGGCTTTGAAAAAAAATGGCTATGTCGAAATTTTAGTAACCGATAATGGCCGTGGAATGTCTGCTGAAAAACTAGCAGAAATTCAAGCTAAACTGGCTCAAAGAACCTTTGAACACACAGCGGATTATAAGGAACAGCGACAGTCTATTGGAATTGTGAATATCCACGAACGCTTTGTGCTTTACTTTGGAGACCGCTATAACATTAGTATAGAATCTGCTGAACAAAAGGGTGTTCAATATCGAATCACCATTCAGGATGAAGAGAAAGGATAAACATGTATAAAGTACTATTAGTTGATGATGAGTACATGATTACAGAAGGACTTAAGCGTTTGATCCCTTTTGAAAAATGGGATATGGAAGTCGTTGCAACGGCCAATCATGCCGACGACGCTTTGGATTATGTCCGAGAGCATCCCGTAGATATCGTCATTTCTGATGTCAACATGCCTGACAAGACAGGACTTGAAATGATTGGGGAGATGAAGGAACTCTTGCCAGAGGCTTACTATATCCTTCTCTCAGGCTATCAAGAATTTGAATATGTCAAGAAAGCCATGAACCTCAATGTTGTAGATTATCTTGTCAAACCAGTTGATAAGGTTGAGCTGGAGCATTTGCTCGAGAAAATTCTTGGTCAGCTTCGTGAGAAAGGGCATGAGCCAGAAATGTTAAGTCAAAAGTTAGACGACGAAGCATTTAAAGCACACCTGTCTCAAAAAGAAAACTGGTGGATTGGCCTTTCCCAAGAGAAACAAGGGGATTTTGTCATTCCTTACTATGTTTTAGGTCAGGACTGGCAGATTGTGATTGCAGCTCAGAAATTCGATGGTTTACTTGTCATGCCTTTTGAGTTGCCTTATCAGGCAAACTTTGAAAAATGGAAGTTTGACGTTGAAAAAGCACTTTTCTATGGAACTGTCAATCTAGATCAGTCTGAAAGTCTCTTTTCTTATTATGAACCCATCTATCGAGTGATTATCCAAGGAAATCTTCAGCAGATTATCGAAGAGTTGAATTTGCTTGAGAAGATTGTGTTGGAAAACACACCAAGGGTATCCATTACCAAGCAACTCTTTACACAGTTTGTCATGGATGTTTTCCATCTTTTTGAACATTTGAAAGCGGACGATATGACAGATATTGTCAAGAACATTCATGCCATTACAAACTTTGAAAACTTAGTGGCTTATACCAAGGAAACCTTGACGTCCTTCTTTGGTCAATATCGTATGAATGAAAATGTCGTCAGTGTACTTGAAGTTATTGGTAGAGATTATAAAAAAGAGCTGTCTCTTAAGGATATCAGCAAGGATCTTTTTATCAATCCTGTGTATTTAGGTCAGTTAATCAAGAAGGAAACCAATTCAACCTTTGCGGAGCTTCTCAATAAACAGCGCATCAAGGCTGCCCAACAACTCTTGCTGTCTACAAACGATAGTATTGAGGATATTTGCTATACGGTTGGTTACAGTAATGTAGGCTATTTCTACAAGGTTTTTCGAAAACTATGTGGAAAGTCTCCGAAGGCCTACCGCAAGCAGATTGAGGTCACCCTCTAAGGTTTGTTATCCATTTTAAAATATGCTATAATAAATTCAAAAATATGAGGAGGTTACTTTTATGAAAAAGAAACCAATCTATCTATGGGTATTACTGATTTTTTCAGCCTTACTCTCAGCAATGTCACTATTTGGGATCATCTCTCCAGTACCTACTGCAGAAAGTATGGGTAATATTGAGACATCAGGTGTAGATGCTACTTATGCTAAGGAATTGATTGCATACACGATTAAAGCAGCTGAACATGGTCATTCAATTATCAACATTATCTTAGTTATCTTATCAGCTATTCTAGTTGTTGTTGCTTTGATTTTCCTCGTGCGTAAAAATATTCAGTTGGCCAATTATACCTATATCAGTTACGTCTTGCTAGCTATTCTTGGTTCTATTTATAACTTTGTAGGAGTTCAAGATGCACTTTCACTTTTTACAGACCCTAATGTTCGTATGGGGGCTGAACTAGGTGCTAAAGGTTCTGCTATTTTTGGGATCGTACTCAATGTTATCTTTCTAGCAATCGTCTTCTATAAAATATGGCAGCAACAAAAAGAATTAACAGAATCTCAAGAGGAAGAACTCGTCTAAGAGTTGACAAAGGATAACTATCAAGATACAATCTTGGTAGTTATTTTTTTGGATTCGAGAAAGAGGGAGGAAAAGATGAAAAAAATTTCCTTAGTTTATATCAGTCTGAGCGGCAACACGGAGAGTTTTGTAACACGTTTGAAAGCTTATTTGTTGGAGCAGTATGCGAACATTGAAGTAGAAAAAATTCATATTAAAGACTTGGTCAAGGAAGGAGAAGACTTCTTTGAGATGACCAACCTATATGTGGCTTTTCTACCGACTTATCTAGAAGGTGGCAATGGTGTTGACAATGGTGATGTAGAAATTTTGACCACTCCGGTAGGTGACTTTATCGCATATGGTGACAATGCTAGCAAGTGTTTTGGTGTTGTAGGATCTGGTAATCGTAACTTTAATAACCAATACTGTTTAACGGCCAAGCAATACAGTCAACGTTTTGGTTTCCCTGTTTTAGCTGATTTTGAGATGCGAGGCATGTTGGGAGATATCAAGAAGGTTGCAGGGATTATTGCAAAACTGTACGAACTTGAGGTTTCGTAAGAGGCAGATTTCCTAAGCTAGAGTTTTAACCTATGGATAATGGAATTACTAGGACTTATTATTCTTGTAGGTGTTTTAACGATCAGTGGACAATAAAAAAGACTCGAGAAATGTCATCTCGAGTCTTTTTATGATTTGCGAATTTCGTCAACGATTTCTTTTGAAATGGGAATTCCTAAACGGTAACCTTTGTTGATGTAATCAATGACATCATTGATATTTTCTATCGTTTGAATTTTCTCTGTGATAGTTGCACGAAAAGCTGGATCTTTCAATAGTTGGTCTTGAAGCAGTCTTTGAAGTTTCTCTTTTTCATATTTATTGACAAGAAATAGAAAAAGAAGACTGAGAACAACTAGGATATAAGCGTATTGGCTCATAAAATTCTCCCTAAGTGATAAAGAAGTAGGTGGCAAGAGAAAGGCGAAGTATCTTCGCCTTTCGGGTGATAATACTATGAAGCAGATAGCTAGTCCGCATAAAAGCGGCTAGCGTCTAACAATTAGGAACATTAGTTCCAATGACTGTAAGATTACGACATGCATTCAAATAAATCAATATTATTTATGTTACAGAACTAGTGAAGCGCCAAGCCAAAGTCCGAATAAGATTTGGCGTTAGTTACTTAGATTGTTCTGCAATCAAGTGATTTTACAGATTACGACATGCATTCAAATAAATCGATATTATTTATTTGAATGCATTAGTAAGGCGTTTAGGTAAATCGCCTGATAGCGATTACCGTCAAGAGACTAGAAACTTTAGTTCCAATTGTTAGTACTGAATCACATCTTCTCTGGTGCCTCTACACCCAGCAAACGAAGGGCTTCTTTGAGGACAACTGCTGTTGCATAGCTAAGGGCTAGTCGACTGTCACGTTCTGGACTTTCATCCAAGATACGAGTGTGGGCATAGTATTTATTAAAGGCTTGCGCTAAACTAATTGCAAATTTAGCAACGATTGAAGGTTCGTAGTTGTCAGCAGCACGTTTAATAATACGTGGGAAGTCCTGAATGAGCTTGATGATTTCCCAGCTTTCAGCATCGTTCAAGCTATAGTTGGCACCTGCTTCAGGTTTGAAATCAGCTTTACGCAAGATTGATTGGATACGAGCATAGGCATATTGAACATAAGGACCAGTTTCTCCTTCAAAGGATACCATGGCTTCAAGGTCGAAGTCATACCCATTTGTACGGTCAGTTTTAAGGTCATAGAATTTAATGGCACCGACTCCAACAGCATGAGCAACCTGGTCTTTATTTTCAAGTTCAGGATTTTTGGCTTCAATTTGCGCTTTCGCACGGCTGATTGCTTCTGCGACAGTTGGCTCTAGCAGGATAACATTCCCTTTACGAGTAGAAAGTTTCTTCCCTTCTTTTGTTACCAATCCAAATGGGACATGGACAATGTCTTGGCTCCAATCGTAACCCATCTCCTGTAAGACAGCCTTGAGTTGTTTAAAGTGAGCTGATTGCTCTTGACCAACAACATAGATTGATTTGGCAAATTGGTATTCGTTTTTACGGTAGAGGGCTGCAGCCAAGTCACGTGTGATGTAAAGGGTAGCACCATCGGATTTCTTGATAAGAGCTGGGTGTTCAATTCCATATTTTTCAAGATTAACAACTTGGGCACCCTCAGATTCAACAAGCAGTCCTTTTTCAGCTAGGATATCTACGACTGCATCCATTTTGTCATTGTAGAAGGCTTCTCCGTTATAGCTATCGAATTCAACTTGTAACTCATTGTAAAGACGGTTAAACTCTACCAAGCTTTCATCGCGGAACCATTGCCAAAGAGCGAGAGCTTCCTCATCGCCGTTTTCAAGTTTGCGGAACCATTCGCGTGCTTCTTCATCCAAGCTTGGGTCATTTTCAGCTTCAGCATTGATGCGGACATAGAGCTTGAGGAGTTCATCGATTGGATGAGCTTTGACAGCTTCCTCGTTACCCCATTTTTTGTAGGCGACAATCAACATCCCAAACTGTTTGCCCCAGTCTCCCAAGTGGTTGACCTTGACAGTCTGATAACCAATCTTTTGGAAGATATGTGACAAGCTATCTCCGATAACGGTTGAACGAAGGTGACCGATTGAAAATGGTTTAGCGATGTTAGGGCTAGACATGTCGATAACAACATTTTCGTGCTTGCCAATCTCTTGGTCAGCGTAGTGCTCTTGTTCAGTGATAACGTCTTGTAGTACTTGACAAGAAATGGCAGCCTTATCAAGGAAAAAGTTGACGTATGGTCCAGTTGCTACCACCTTTTCAAAGGTTTGGCTATTAATCTTTTCAGCAAGTTCTGCTGCAATCATTTGAGGAGCTTTACGTTCAACCTTTGCCAATGAAAAGGCAGGGAAGGCGATATCTCCCATATCTGAGTTTTTAGGTGTTTCTAGTAAATTTAAAATAGCCTCTTGGTCCAGGCTATCAATGACGCTAGCTAACTCGCTAGCAATCAATTCTTTTGTATTCATTTAGGGCTCCTTTAGGGCTTTTCTACTATTTTATCACAATTTACTACATTTTTTTTGAAAGAAGAGATATTTTTTGAAATATCCAGTTTTTTTGATATAATATTCTTACTAAAAAAATGTAAAATGTTATAAATATGCACTTGAAAGGATCTTATGAGAAAAAGAGAACGTCATCAGCTGATCAAGCGAATGATTACAGAAGAAAAATTAGGAACTCAAAAGGAAATTCAAGATCGATTGGAAGCCTGTGATGTCTTTGTGACACAAACGACATTATCCCGTGATTTGCGAGAGCTTGGCTTAACCAAAGTTAAGAAAAACGATGTTGTCTACTATGTACTAGCAAATGAGACAGAGAAGATTGATTTGGTCGAATTTCTTTCGCACCACTTAGAGGGTGTTGCAAGGGCTGAATTTACCCTGGTTCTCCATACGAAACTTGGAGAAGCATCTGTTTTAGCCAATGTAGTCGATTCAAATAAAGATGGGTGGATCTTAGGTACAGTTGCTGGAGCCAATACCCTTTTGGTTATCTGTAAAGATCAACATGCTGCTAAAGTCATGGAAGAACGCTTGCTTGAGCTAATGGAAAATAGATAAGGTCTTGAGAGCTTCTCTCAGGACTGTTTTTACAAGGAGAGAGTAAATGACTACTGAAAAATTATCACCTGGGATGCAACAGTATGTGGATATCAAAAAACAATATCCAGATGCTTTTTTGCTTTTTCGCATGGGTGATTTTTATGAGTTGTTTTATGAAGATGCCGTCAATGCTGCACAGATACTAGAAATCTCACTGACCAGTCGCAATAAAAATGCTGAAAATCCTATTCCTATGGCAGGTGTACCCTATCACTCTGCCCAACAGTACATCGATGTCCTAGTTGAGCGTGGCTACAAGGTTGCCATCGCTGAACAGATGGAAGATCCCAAACAAGCTGTGGGTGTCGTTAAACGTGAAGTTGTTCAGGTTATTACACCAGGGACAGTCGTTGACAGTAGCAAGCCAGATAGTCAGAACAACTTTTTGGTAGCTATTGATCGTAATGGGTCTCAATATGGTTTGGCCTACATGGACCTGGTGACAGGTGATTTTTATGTGACAGGACTATCAGATTTTTCTCTAGTCTGTGGTGAAATCCGCAATCTCAAGGCCAGAGAAGTAGTGCTTGGTTACGAACTATCCGAAGCGGAAGAACAGATTCTCAGTCGTCAAATGAATCTCGTACTTTCCTATGAACAAGAAATCTATGAAGATCTACATCTGTTAGATTCAGAATTGGCATCTGTTGAAGGAGCAGCTAGTGGTAAACTTCTCCAGTATGTCCATCGGACACAGATGAGAGAATTGAACCACTTGAAGCCTGTTATCCGTTATGAAATCAAAGATTTCTTGCAGATGGATTTTGCGACCAAGGCTAGTCTTGATTTGGTTGAAAATGCTCGCTCAGGCAAGAAACAAGGCAGTCTTTTCTGGTTGCTAGATGAGACTAAAACTGCCATGGGGATGCGTCTTCTACGTTCTTGGATTCAACGTCCTTTGATTGATAAGGAACGAATCGTCCAACGTCAAGAGGTGGTGCAGGTCTTTCTTGACCACTTCTTTGAGCGTAGTGATTTGACAGACAGCCTCAAGGGAGTTTATGATATCGAACGTTTGGCTAGTCGTGTTTCTTTTGGCAAAACCAATCCCAAAGACCTCTTGCAATTAGCCACTACCTTAGGAAGTGTTCCACGAATTCGAGCAATTTTAGAAGGAATGGAGCAACCAGCTCTAACTTATCTCATTGAACAACTAGATGCTATCCCTGAGTTGGAAAGCCTGATAAGTGCTTCCATTGCCCCTGAGGCTCCTCATGTGATTACAGAGGGAGGAATTATTCGAACAGGCTTTGATGAGACCTTGGATAAATACCGTCGTGTGCTGAGAGAAGGGACCAGCTGGATTGCTGAGATCGAGGCCAAGGAAAGAGAAAACTCTGGCATCAATAATCTCAAGATTGACTACAATAAAAAAGACGGTTACTATTTCCATGTGACCAACTCGCAGTTAGGGAATGTTCCAGCCCACTTTTTCCGTAAGGCTACGCTAAAAAACTCGGAACGTTTTGGAACAGAGGAGTTGGCGCGTATCGAGGGAGAAATGCTAGAGGCGCGTGAGAAATCCGCAAACCTAGAGTACGAAATCTTTATGCGAATCCGTGAGGAGGTTGGCAAGTATATTCAACGCCTGCAAGCCCTAGCTCAAGGAATCGCTACTGTCGATGTCTTGCAAGGCTTGGCAGTTGTGGCAGAAAAGCAACACCTGATTCGACCAGAGTTTGGACAAGATTCTAGAATTGATATCCAAAATGGTCGTCACGCTGTTGTTGAGAAAGTCATGGGAGCCCAGACTTATATTCCGAACAGCATCCAAATGGATGAAGCTACCAGTATCCAGCTGATTACAGGACCTAACATGAGCGGGAAGTCAACTTATATGCGTCAGTTGGCTATAACAGCAGTTATGGCCCAGATGGGATCATATGTGCCCGCAGAAAGTGCTCGTTTGCCAATCTTTGATGCGATCTTCACTCGTATTGGTGCAGCGGATGACTTGGTTTCAGGTCAATCCACCTTTATGGTCGAGATGATGGAGGCTAATAATGCTATTAGTCATGCGACTGAGAAATCCCTGATTCTCTTTGATGAGTTGGGACGCGGAACGGCAACCTATGACGGCATGGCTTTAGCCCAGTCTATCATTGAGTACATCCATGAGCATATCGGTGCCAAGACTCTCTTTGCAACGCACTACCATGAATTAACAAGTCTGGAAGCTAGTCTTGAACATCTAGTAAATGTACATGTGGCTACGCTGGAACAAAATGGTCAGGTTACTTTCCTTCATAAGATAGAACCAGGACCAGCTGACAAATCATACGGTATCCATGTAGCGAAGATTGCTGGACTACCGGCAGACTTGCTAAAAAGAGCTGATACTATTTTAGCTCAGTTAGAGAGTCAAGGCCAGGGTAATCCACTTTCTATCAATCAAAGGAACGTTGTCAATGAGCAAATGTCTCTCTTTGATGAAAAAGAAGAAAGTCCTATCCTAGCAGAATTGGCTGAAGTAGATGTTTACAATATGACACCGATGCAAGCCATGAACCTCTTGCTAGAATGGAAGCAAACATTATAAGCAAAAACCCACTCACAAAACGGAGTGGGTTTTTGGGTCTTATTTTTTCTTAGCTAATAGTTGGTTGATATGGGCAACCTTCTTTGATTCTCTTTTATAGAGAATCGTCCAAATGATGAGGTAGACGATGGCAAACTCTGGGATGAGTTGGAGGAGGAAGAGCCAGTTTAATGGGAACCAGCCTGCTAGGATTGCTAAAGGGACAAAGCCTAGTAGCATGAGGAAGAAGTGAGTGACAGTCGCACGAAGAAGGCTCCAATCTTGAGAGAATAGACGGCTACCAAAACTAAAGAGTACTCCAATAGCTGCCCAGATAACCGTAGAGTAAAGTAAGACTAGGGAACCATGGACTTGATGCTCTCTCATGAATTGACCAACGGGCGATTCATAGCTTAGAGGTGCGTAGTAGCTTGGTGAATAGATAAAAGAAAAGATAATAGATAGGGTGAGGCCGATGAGGATACCAGTTGTGGCATCGTGGAATACTTGTTTTTTCATAGTTCTAATTTCTCCTTAATAGTTTTGAGGTAACGGCGAGATGAGTAGGTGAAACTGTCGTTTTTTAGATAGATTTCAATCAAGCCGTTAGAGGTTAATTTTAGATGACTGATTGCATCAATGTTGACAATTTCGGATTGGGAAATTTGGATAAAGGAAGCAGGTAGGGTTTCACTTGCTTGGTAGAGACGAATGTCAAGTGTATAGGTTTGGCTATCCGTTTCGGCCAGAACCTTACGATTTTCAATGTAGACACGCTGAATTTTGCTAATCTGAATCAAGTAGACTTGGTCTTGGAATTTTCCTTTAAGAGTTTCTTTTTGTTCAAGATTTTGTACAAAGTCCTGAACTTTTTGAACTCGAGTGGACAAGATTGGCGCTTCGATTATGATTTGTTCTTCAGTATGTTGTGCATCAATGTCAAGTCTGACTTTCATAATTTCTCCTTTATAAAGTTGTAATAGAGATCTCTTGCTTACAAATCTATTAAACACCATTTTGTCGACAAATACAAGAAGCTTTGTCTATGTGGTCGGTTGAAGAGTCTATCTGGTAGGCGAACGTTTTCAGATAGATTTATGATCCAAGAAGTCAAAAAATAAGAAGAAATATATTGACAAAAATAGAAAAAAAGTGGTACAATGTTAGACGGTACTTTTTACTTTTGGTCTCTCAAGAGTGTACAGGGACGTGCTGACAAATGTTGCAAAAGTACACACAGATGATAGCTGTCACCAAGTGTATCATCACCAAAAATAAAAAAACACAGGAGAATGTAGATGCCTACAATTAACCAATTGGTTCGCAAACCGCGTAAATCAAAAGTAGAAAAATCTAAATCACCAGCTTTGAACGTTGGTTACAACAGTCATAAAAAAGTTCAAACAAACGTTTCTTCACCACAAAAACGTGGTGTTGCAACTCGTGTTGGAACTATGACACCTAAAAAACCTAACTCTGCCCTTCGTAAATTCGCTCGTGTACGTTTGAGCAACCTTATCGAAGTTACTGCCTACATCCCAGGTATCGGACACAACTTGCAAGAGCACAGCGTGGTGCTTCTTCGCGGTGGACGTGTAAAAGACCTTCCAGGGGTACGTTACCATATCGTCCGTGGTGCACTTGATACTGCAGGTGTTAACGATCGTAAACAAGGCCGTTCTAAATACGGTACTAAACGTCCGAAAAAAGCATAAGGAAAGGGGATAAAGAGAAATGAGTCGTAAAAATAGAGCTCCAAAACGTGAAGTATTGCCAGATCCGCTTTACAATTCACAACTAGTTACTCGTCTTATCAACCGCGTTATGCTTGATGGTAAACGTGGTACAGCTGCTTCAATCGTTTACGGTGCTTTTGAGCAAATCAAAGAAGCTACTGGTAACGATGCACTTGAAGTCTTTGAAACAGCTATGGAAAACATCATGCCTGTACTTGAAGTACGTGCACGTCGTGTTGGTGGATCTAACTACCAAGTTCCAGTTGAAGTTCGTCCAGAACGTCGTACAACACTTGGACTTCGTTGGTTGGTAACAATCGCTCGCCTTCGTGGTGAACACACAATGCAAGACCGTCTTGCAAAAGAAATCTTGGACGCTGCTAACAACACTGGTGCAGCAGTTAAGAAACGTGAAGACACTCACCGTATGGCTGAAGCTAACCGTGCCTTCGCACACTTCCGTTGGTAAGATAGGATGCGAAAGCGTTAAGAAAGTCCAAGAGAAAATAGGGAATCGAAGTAGGTTGCGATTGCAACCAATGAGATTCATCTTTTTCTCCAGACTTTTAGCTTGAGTTCAACTTAGCTAACTTAAGCTTTAGCCCGAGTTCAATTCAACTTCCCATCTCACAAGTTGAAACCAACAAAAACATGAAAACATTGAGAACGGGTAGGTCCTGCCTATCCGTTTTTATTAAAATCGTGTTATAATAGAATAGAAATTAAAATAAATAGGAGAAACAAACCTCATGGCACGCGAATTTTCACTTGAAAAAACTCGTAATATCGGTATCATGGCTCACGTCGATGCTGGTAAAACAACAACTACTGAGCGTATTCTTTACTACACTGGTAAAATCCACAAAATCGGTGAAACTCACGAAGGTGCGTCACAAATGGACTGGATGGAGCAAGAGCAAGAACGTGGTATCACTATCACATCTGCTGCGACAACAGCTCAATGGAACAACCACCGCGTAAACATCATCGATACACCAGGACACGTGGACTTCACAATCGAAGTACAGCGTTCTCTTCGTGTATTGGATGGTGCAGTTACCGTTCTTGACTCACAATCAGGTGTTGAGCCTCAAACTGAAACAGTTTGGCGTCAAGCAACTGAGTACGGAGTTCCACGTATCGTATTTGCCAACAAAATGGACAAAATCGGTGCTGACTTCCTTTACTCAGTAAGCACACTTCACGATCGTCTTCAAGCAAACGCACACCCAATCCAATTGCCAATCGGTGCTGAAGATGACTTCCGTGGTATCATCGACTTGATCAAGATGAAAGCTGAAATCTATACGAACGACCTTGGTACAGATATCCTTGAAGAAGACATCCCAGCTGAATACCTTGACCAAGCTCAAGAGTACCGTGAAAAATTGGTGGAAGCAGTTGCTGAAACTGATGAAGACTTGATGATGAAATACCTTGAAGGTGAAGAAATCACTAACGAAGAATTGAAAGCTGCTATCCGTAAAGCGACTATCAACGTTGAATTCTTCCCAGTATTGTGTGGTTCAGCCTTCAAGAACAAGGGTGTTCAATTGATGCTTGATGCGGTTATCGACTATCTTCCAAGCCCACTTGACATCCCAGCGATCAAAGGTATCAACCCAGATACAGATGAAGAAGAAACTCGTCCTGCATCTGATGAAGAGCCATTTGCAGCTCTTGCCTTCAAGATCATGACTGACCCATTCGTAGGTCGTTTGACATTCTTCCGTGTTTACTCAGGTGTTCTTCAATCAGGTTCTTACGTATTGAACACTTCTAAAGGTAAACGTGAACGTATCGGACGTATCCTTCAAATGCACGCTAACAGCCGTCAAGAAATCGACACTGTTTACTCAGGTGATATCGCTGCTGCCGTTGGTTTGAAAGATACTACAACTGGTGACTCATTGACAGATGAAAAAGCTAAAATCATCCTTGAGTCAATCAACGTTCCAGAACCAGTTATCCAATTGATGGTTGAGCCAAAATCTAAAGCTGACCAAGACAAGATGGGTATCGCCCTTCAAAAATTGGCTGAAGAAGATCCAACATTCCGCGTTGAAACAAACGTTGAAACTGGTGAAACAGTTATCTCTGGTATGGGTGAACTTCACCTTGACGTCCTTGTTGACCGTATGCGCCGTGAGTTCAAAGTTGAAGCGAACGTAGGTGCTCCTCAAGTATCTTACCGTGAAACATTCCGCGCTTCTACTCAAGCACGTGGATTCTTCAAACGTCAGTCTGGTGGTAAAGGTCAATTCGGTGATGTATGGATTGAATTTACTCCAAACGAAGAAGGTAAAGGATTCGAATTCGAAAACGCAATCGTCGGTGGTGTGGTTCCTCGTGAATTTATCCCAGCGGTTGAAAAAGGTTTGGTAGAATCTATGGCTAACGGTGTTCTTGCAGGTTACCCAATGGTTGACGTGAAAGCTAAGCTTTACGATGGTTCATACCACGATGTCGACTCATCAGAAACTGCCTTCAAGATCGCGGCTTCACTTGCCCTTAAAGAAGCTGCGAAGACTGCACAACCAGCTATCCTTGAGCCAATGATGCTTGTAACAATCACTGTTCCAGAAGAAAACCTTGGTGATGTTATGGGTCACGTAACTGCTCGTCGTGGACGTGTAGATGGTATGGAAGCTCACGGTAACAGCCAAATCGTTCGTGCTTACGTTCCACTTGCTGAAATGTTTGGTTACGCAACAGTTCTTCGTTCTGCATCTCAAGGACGTGGTACATTCATGATGGTATTCGACCACTACGAAGATGTACCTAAGTCAGTACAAGAAGAAATCATTAAGAAAAACAAAGGTGAAGACTAATTTGTCGCCACTATAAAAGAAGTCACTTTGTGGCTTCTTTTTCAGCTGTTGTGGGTTGAATAAAAGCTAACATCTGAGTCTAGGACAATAGTCCCTTGTCTCCCAAAAAAAGCAATGGTTTTTGCCGTTGCTTTTTGCATATTTGCGATAGTCTTTGTAAAATATAATTTCACAATAAACTATTTAGAAAAGCTATTCCATGTATATTCACTATAACAAAAATCAAACAACTTTATCATTAGAAATCAGTTCATTCTTGCCGCAAGATCATCTCGTTTTACTATTGAAAAAGTGGTGAATACCTTGGAGGAACGACACGTCCACGCCTTCTATCACGCCTTTAGTCGCCGTCTTATCACCCTAAAATGCTTTTATCTACTCTTTTGTTTGCCTATTCACAAGGGATTTTCTCTGAAAGGTCAGTTAATAAGAGGTGAAGTATCTTGAAGAAGATATCAGAGGATTTCATTGGTTGCTGGGCTAATAAATGGCAAGTTAATCGCTCCAATGACTTACGAAGAGACGATGACGAGCGACTTTTTTGAAGCTTGGTTTCAGAAGTTTCTCTTACCAACATTAAACACGCCATCAGTTATTATTATGGATAATGCAAGATTCCATAGAATGGGTAAGCTAGAGCTCTTATGTGAAGAATTTGGGCATGAACTTTTACCTCTTCCTCCCTACTCACCTGAGTACAATCCTATTGAGAAGAAATGGGCTCATATTAAAAAGCATCTCAAAAAGGTATTACCAATTGCAATACTTTTTCCGAGGCTCTTTTATCTTATTCTTGTTTCAATTGAATATAAAAATTCTAAAAAGTGTTGAAAAAGGCTTGACAAAGGGATTCGGGGGGGGTATAATATAGGAGATATATTACAAAGTAAATTAGGAGTGATAAGATGTCAAGAATAAAACGTTATAAACATGATCGAAAAAAGGCTATCAAGTTGGAGAAACTTGCTTTGCTTGGTCTAGCAACTGTGACGGTTGGTCTGGCTGGAGCAAGCCTTGCACAGGCAGAGGAAACGGTAGCAGAAACACCAAAAACCCTAGTTGATACCCCAGAAGCTAAGGAAAAGGAGCAAACAGCAGAAAAGAATACGGACTCTACTAAGGAAACTTCTAATCAACTACCAGATAAAGAAAAGAAGACGGTTGAGGGAGAGAAACCAGCTTTGCAAACAGTTACCTTTGATGTAGTTGAAGTATATCACTTTTTCCAAGCTGGTGGTCGAGGGGATGCTGAATTGTCCCGAAAAACAATCACTCTCAAGCCGGGAGAAAGCTACACCTTAAAGGCCAATACCTATAAGGATTTTGAGCTTGATGATTATAAAGAAGGCTATGATTATAAGGAAAACCTTAAGAATATCGGCAGAACCATTACCAATGACGGCTCTGAGCAAATCCAAAAGGAGTATATTATCACCTTCCAAGAAATTATCAGGGAGGTTCCAAACCCTACAGACTCGACCAGCCCAGATATCTATGCTAGTAAGATAAAGCATGATACAACCGTGAGGGTATATCATCTTATAGATTGGGATGAGCAGAATAGGAAAGGACAGTGGGGGTTGACAAGAACTTATAGCCTTCCCCTTGGGAAACGTTTTGACCCTAAAGACCTTGCAAATCCTGCCTATGGAACCTTGTTGAAGTATGAAGTGTTTGATACTGCTGTAGGGATAGTAGCAGCAAGTGTATACTACAAATCTCACCCAAAGGAGACACTTGTTTCTCCTACAACGAATGTTTCTGTTTCTCTAACAGGAGCAGATGTTGCCACGGTTGATAAGATCATAGCGGACAAGGTTTTAGATACCACTATTCTGGCTAAACTCCCAGCAGAACTTCCAGCCAAAAATGTTGAACTTTACGATGTTAAGACTCAAAAGGCAGATGGTAGTTTTGTACAAATTTCAGGAGAAGCAACTGTAACGATTCCTGTGGATCCTAATCGTAAAGTAGAAAAAGTAATCTACTTCTTACCAGAAACGGGAGCAGTTGAGGAACTGCCGTTTGAATTGAGTGCTGATGGAAAATATGTTCATTTCAAAGTTTCTCACTTCTCAAATTATGGGGTTGTTTATCAATCTCAAAATACTGAGAAACCAAATCCACAGCCAGATCCAGCACCACAGCCGAACCCAGCACCGCAGCCTAATCCTGTACCTCAACCAGATCCAGCACCACAGCCGAATCCTGCACCGCAACCAGATTCTACACCACAGCCGAATCCGGCACCACAACCGGAACTAAACCTGAAACCTCAGGATAATGGTAAGAATAAGGATTCTAGGAGTCTGTCTGAGGAGCCGAAAAAAATTGAAGATGTGAAGTCTGGTCCATCTAAGAAAGAAATAGAAAAGACTGAAGATAAAGAAAAAGCTTTACCAAAAACAGGAGAAAATAGTAGTCTTTTAGGCTCAGTTGGAGCAGTATTACTAGGAATGATGACGCTCCTTAAATTCTCTTTCAAGAAGAAAAGAAACTAGTGTTTATTAAAAAAAGTTGAATAAAAGCTAACATCTGGAGAGGACAATCGTTGTCCTCTCCATTTTTATATTGGCTCTTTGGTAGAAATAGCTAAAATTACCTCAAATATGGTAAAATAGAAGGAGTATATTGTGAGGAAAATGGATGTCAACCACTTTTGAAATTTTAATGAATCAGTTGGGAATTCCGGCTGAAATGAGAAATCATGAGGCCTTCTCCCAGGCTGAAATTGAACAAGTTATTGTACACAAACAAAGTAACATTTGGGAGTTTCGTTTTGTATTTGAAAATATCCTCCCCTTTGAACTCTTTTTAGCGTTGAAGAAGGGATTGAAAGAAGAATTTTCAAAAACGGGAAACCAAGCGACTTTCGAGATTAAAACGAAATATCAAGATTTTTCAAGAGAGCTTCTACAGGCCTACTATCGGGAGGCTTTTTCAGATGGCCCTTGTTCTAGTCAAGGCTTTCGGACCATGTATCAGGATTTTCAGGTTCGATTTGAAAATGATCAGTTGATTATTGAGGCCTCTGAAGCAGCAGATACAGAGCATTTCAGAAAAAATCATCTGCCAAATCTTAGCAAACAACTGGAACTTTTTGGTTTTCCTAAGTTTACGTGTCACTTAGAGAAAAATGAGGACCTGACCAAGGAAGAACAAGAAGCCTTCCATACAGAGAATCAAATGATTGTTCAGGCTGCCAATGATGAGACTCTTCGAGCTATGGAACAGTTAGAACAGATGGCGCCTCCTCCTCCAGTTGAGGACAAACCTGTCTTTGATTTTCAAGCCAAGAAGGTTGCTGCTAAGCCTAAACTTGACAAGGCAGAGATTACTCCGATGATCGAGGTCAATACCGAAGAAAATCGTCTGGTTTTTGAAGGAGTTGTCTTTGATGTGGAGCATAAGGTGACTAGAACGGGTCGTGTCTTGATTAACTTCAAGATGACGGACTATACGTCTAGTTTCTCTATGCAAAAATGGGTCAAAAATGAAGAGGAAGCTCAGAAGTTTGATATCATCAAGAAAAATTCATGGCTCCGTGTTCGTGGAAATGTCGAGGTCAATAATTTCACACGAGATTTGACCATGAATGTACAAGATGTGCAGGAAGTAGTTCACTATGAACGTAAGGATTTGATGCCAGAAGGCGAGCGTCGTGTTGAGTTTCATGCCCATACCAATATGTCGACGATGGATGCTCTTCCTGAGGTCGAAGAAATTGTTGGAACAGCAGCCAAATGGGGCCACAAAGCAGTGGCAATCACAGACCATGGAAATGTTCAGTCCTTTCCTCACGGCTATAAGGCTGCCAAGAAAGCTGGTATTCAGCTCATTTATGGAATGGAAGCCAATATCGTTGAAGACCGTGTTCCTATCGTCTATAACGAAATTGAGATGAACCTTTCTGAAGCGACTTATGTAGTCTTTGATGTGGAAACGACAGGTCTTTCAGCCATCTATAATGACTTGATTCAGGTTGCGGCATCCAAGATGTATAAGGGGAATATCATTGCTGAGTTTGATGAATTTATCAATCCAGGGCATCCCTTATCAGCCTTTACAACGGAATTGACTGGAATTACCGATGACCATGTAAAAAATGCTAAACCCTTGGTTCAAGTTCTGAAAGAATTCCAAGAATTCTGTAAAGATACCGTTCTTGTAGCCCATAATGCGACCTTTGACGTTGGCTTTATGAATGCAAACTACGAGCGTCACGGTCTTCCAAAAATTACTCAACCTGTCATCGATACGCTAGAGTTCGCTAGAAATCTCTATCCAGAGTACAAGCGACATGGTTTGGGACCCTTGACTAAACGTTTTGGTGTAGCTCTAGAACACCACCACATGGCCAACTATGATGCGGAAGCAACTGGCCGTCTGCTCTTTATCTTTATCAAAGAAGTAGCAGAAAAACACGGTGTGACAGACTTAGCACGATTAAACCTTGATTTAATCAGTCCGGATTCTTATAAGAAAGCTCGTGTCAAGCATGCGACAATCTATGTAAAAAATCAAGTGGGCTTGAAAAATATCTTTAAGCTGGTGTCTCTCTCAAATACCCAGTATTTTGAAGGGGTTCCACGGATTCCACGTACGGTGCTGGATGCCCATCGAGAAGGTTTGATCTTAGGTTCAGCCTGTACGGAAGGGGAAGTCTTTGATGCAGTCGTATCACAGGGTGTAGATGCGGCAGTCGAAGTAGCTAAATACTATGATTTTATCGAGGTGATGCCTCCGGCTATCTATGCACCTCTGATTGCCAAAGAGCAGGTCAAGGATATGGAGGAGCTTCAGACCATCATCAAGAGCTTGATTGAGGTCGGAGCCCGTCTCGGTAAGCCAGTTCTTGCGACAGGAAACGTCCACTATATCGAACCTGAGGATGAGATTTATCGGGAGATCATCGTGCGAAGTATAGGTCAGGGAGCTATGATTAACCGGACTATCGGTCATGGAGAAGCTGCCCAACCAGCTCCGCTACCCAAGGCACATTTTAGAACGACCAATGAAATGTTGGACGAATTTGCTTTTCTAGGGGAAGACTTGGCTCGCAAGATTGTCATTGAAAATACTAACGCTATGGCAGAAATTTTTGAGCCTGTTGAGGTCGTTAAAGGCGACTTGTATACACCATTCATTGATCAAGCCGAGGAAACGGTCGCCGAGTTAACCTATAAAAAAGCTTTTGAAATCTATGGAAATCCACTCCCAGATATCGTTGATTTACGAATTGAAAAAGAACTAACCTCTATTCTGGGGAATGGATTCGCCGTGATTTATCTGGCTTCGCAAATGCTAGTGCACCGTTCAAACGAACGAGGCTACTTGGTTGGTTCCCGTGGGTCTGTTGGATCTAGTTTTGTTGCGACCATGATTGGGATTACCGAGGTAAATCCTCTCTCTCCTCACTATGTCTGTGGTCAGTGTCAGTACAGTGAGTTTATTACCGATGGTTCTTACGGTTCAGGTTTTGATATGCCAAATAAAGACTGTCCAAACTGTGGCTACAAACTCAGCAAAAATGGACAGGATATTCCTTTCGAGACCTTCCTTGGTTTTGATGGGGATAAGGTACCTGATATCGATTTGAACTTCTCAGGTGAAGACCAGCCTAGCGCCCACTTGGACGTCCGCGATATCTTTGGGGAAGAATATGCCTTCCGTGCAGGAACGGTAGGTACGGTGGCTGCTAAGACAGCCTATGGATTTGTCAAGGGTTACGAGCGTGACTATGGCAAATTCTACCGAGAAGCCGAAGTGGAGCGTCTTGCTCAAGGAGCTGCCGGTGTTAAACGTACGACTGGTCAGCACCCAGGAGGAATCGTTGTTATCCCTAATTATATGGATGTCTATGACTTTACTCCTGTGCAATATCCTGCCGATGATGTCACTGCCGAATGGCAAACGACTCACTTTAACTTCCACGATATCGACGAGAACGTCCTCAAGCTTGATGTTCTAGGACATGATGATCCGACCATGATTCGGAAACTTCAGGACTTGTCTGGTATTGACCCAAATGAAATTCCTATGGATGATGAAGGCGTGATGGCTCTCTTTTCAGGTACAGATATCCTAGGAGTGACGCCTGAGCAAATCGGGACTTCAACTGGTATGCTTGGAATTCCAGAGTTTGGAACCAACTTTGTTCGTGGCATGGTTGATGAAACCCATCCGACAACCTTTGCGGAGTTGCTCCAGCTTTCAGGTCTGTCTCACGGTACCGACGTATGGTTGGGAAATGCCCAAGACTTGATTAAAGCTGGAATTGCGGACCTATCAACCGTTATCGGATGTCGGGATGACATCATGGTTTACCTCATGCATGCTGGTTTAGATCCGAAGATGGCCTTTACCATCATGGAGCGCGTGCGTAAGGGATTGTGGCTCAAAATATCAGAAGAAGAACGCAATGGTTATATCGAAGCCATGAAGGCCAATAATGTGCCTGAGTGGTATATCGAATCTTGTGGAAAAATCAAGTACATGTTCCCTAAAGCCCATGCGGCAGCCTACGTTATGATGGCCCTTCGCGTGGCCTACTTTAAGGTTCACCATCCGATTTATTATTATTGTGCTTACTTCTCAATCCGTGCTAAGGCCTTTGATATCAAAACTATGGGGGCAGGCTTGGACGCTATCAAACGCAAGATGCAAGAAATTGCTGAAAAACGTAAGAACAATGAAGCTTCCAACGTAGAAATTGACCTCTATACAACACTTGAAATCGTCAATGAGATGTGGGAACGTGGTTTCAAATTTGGGAAACTGGACCTCTATCGTAGTGATGCGACTGAATTCATCATTGATGGAGATACTCTTATCCCACCGTTTGTCGCGATGGATGGTCTGGGAGAGAACGTTGCCAAGCAATTGGTGCGCGCGCGCCAAGAAGGAGAATTCCTCTCTAAAACTGAATTGCGCAAGCGTGGAGGACTCTCATCAACCTTGGTTGAAAAGATGGATGAAATGGGAATTCTGGGCAATATGCCAGAGGATAACCAACTCAGCCTGTTTGATGATTTATTTTAATCTCTTGGAGGGGAAAAATGAAACTAAGAATTTTCGCGGAAGATAAACCGGCTGAGAAGGTGTTTGAGTATCAATTAGACCTTGCTGATCAGACCATTCTTCTATCAACTGCACTCTTGTCGGGTGCGATTGCACTGGCAGGGCTACTCTCTGCTTTGAATAAAGACTAAAAAATATAGAAAAGAGAAACAAGATGGTTTTACCAAATTTTAAAGAAAATCTAGAAAAATACGCTAAGCTTTTGGTTGCAAACGGTGTGAACGTGCAGCCTGGTCATACCTTGGCTCTCTCTATCGATGTGGAGCAACGCGAGTTGGCTCACTTAATCGTCAAAGAAGCCTATGCACTTGGGGCACACGAAGTGATCGTCCAATGGGCAGATGACTTTGTAAACCGTGAAAAATTCCTCCACGCGCCAATGGAGCGTTTGGACAATGTGCCAGAATACAAGATCGCTGAGATGAACTACCTTCTTGAAAACAAAGCAAGTCGTCTCGGTGTTCGTTCTTCTGACCCAGGTGCCTTGAACGGAGTGGATGCTGAAAAGCTTTCAGCTTCTGCTAAAGCTATGGGAATTGCGATGAAGCCAATGCGTATCGCAACTCAATCTAACAAGGTTAGCTGGACTGTAGCAGCAGCAGCTGGACTCGAGTGGGCTAAGAAGGTCTTTCCAAATGCTGCAAGTGACGAAGAAGCAGTGGACCTCCTTTGGGACCAAATCTTCAAGACTTGCCGTGTCTACGAAGAAGACCCAGTTAATGCTTGGGAAGAACATGCAGCTATCTTGAAGAGCAAGGCGGAAATGCTCAACAAAGAGCAATTCTCAGCACTTCACTACACAGCGCCTGGAACAGACTTGACACTTGGATTGCCGAAGAACCACGTTTGGGAATCAGCTGGTGCTATCAATGCTCAAGGCGAAGGTTTCTTGCCAAATATGCCAACAGAAGAAGTCTTTACAGCTCCTGATTTCCGTCGCGCAGATGGTTATGTCACTTCTACAAAGCCGCTTAGCTACAACGGAAACATCATCGAAGGGATCAAAGTGACCTTTGAAAATGGTCAAATCGTTGATATCACAGCTGAAAAGGGTGACCAAGTTATGAAGAACCTTGTCTTTAAGAATGCTGGTGCGCGTGCCTTGGGTGAATGTGCCTTGGTACCAGACCCAAGCCCAATTTCTCAGTCAGGGATTACCTTCTTTAACACCCTTTTCGATGAAAATGCTTCAAACCACTTGGCTATTGGTGCAGCCTATGCAACGAGCGTTGTTGGTGGAGCAGAGATGAGCGAAGAAGAGCTTGAAGCTGCAGGACTTAATCGTTCAGATGTTCACGTTGACTTTATGATCGGTTCGAACCAAATGGATATCGATGGTATCCGTGAGGATGGGACACGCGTACCACTCTTCCGCAATGGAGATTGGGCAATTTAAGGAGAAACTATGCTTGGAAGTATGTTTGTCGGTCTTTTGATCGGACTATTAGCAGGAGCTATCACCAATCGTGGAGAACGGATGGGATGCTTCGGGAAAATGTTCCTGGGTTGGATTGGTGCTTTCCTGGGTCAAATGCTTTTTGGAACTTGGGGCCCTATCTTAGCTGATACGGCTATTATCCCATCGGTTCTTGGAGCCATGATTTTATTAGCCATCTTCTGGGAAAGAGGAAGCTAGGTTTAACTGCTAGAACAAGTAAAGAGGTTGGAACTGTTGAACTGCACCCCAAAAGCTAGACCAAAAAATCTATTTTGGGGTGTTTTTATTTTAAAGAATTATGTCTTATTCTTGCATTGACTGAATATTTATCGTATAATTGAATTGACCGTAATTTTTTTACGGTTAAAGGAGGGTAGTATGTTACAAAAATTTAAGGTAAAAGGTTTTAAAAATTTTGCATCACAAATTGAGTTTGATTTAACAGCTGGAAATTATTCGTTTAATAATAGTATTGTAAAAAACAATATTCTTTCTACTGCGGTTATATATGGAGATAACGCTTCAGGCAAATCAAACTTAGGTTTAGCTATCATGGATATTATAACTCATCTAACAGATAATGAAAAAAATAGTAAGGATTATAAAAAACATTTCCTAAATTTAGAAACTATGCCTAAGTTTGCTGAGTTTGAATATACGTTTAACATTAGTAATCATATTGTCCAATATAAATATTGTAAAAAAAGTTACGATGACATTTTATATGAAGAATTATATATAGACGGTGATTTGCTTATCTTGTATGATAAGGATGAACAAATCAAGACTATTAATTTAAAAAATGGTAATGAAATTAACTTTGATAAATTACGAAGCGATCAATCACTAGTAAAACTTGCTTATATTTATTCAACAGGTATAGACAATGTTGAAGAATCAAAGGATGATATTTTTAATAAATTTATAGAATTCGTTGATTCAATGTTATCTTTTGATTCAATATATGGGAATCATTATCAAGGATATACAACAGGTAATGGTGGTATCGCAACAACAATTATTGAAAAAAATAAAATAAAAGAATATCAAGAATTTCTATCTGATTTGGGTATCAAATATAACTTATTTGTAAAAGAAATCGATGATACTAAACATATATTTGTGAAGTTTCCTTCAGGAAGAGAGGCTAATTTTTTTAGTATTATGTCGAAGGGAACTGTTGCTTTATCTCTATTCTATATGTGGTATATGCAAATGGTGGATGGTATTAATTTTATATTTATAGATGAGTTTGATTCTTATTTCCATCATGAAGTTTCTAGAAAATTGATTAAAAAACTTAAAGAATCTTCTAGTCAAATTATTTTAACTACACATAATACAGCCAATATGTCTAATGCAATTTTAAGACCTGATAGTTATTTTACTATTTCGCATAATAAAATTGCTAATATAGCAGATCGTTCAGGTCGGGAAATTCGTCAAGCACAAAATATAGAAAAAATGTATCGAGCAGGTAGTTTTGATAATGAGTAATATTTTATTTATTGTTGAAGGTGTGGTAGATGAGCCAAAATATATGGAACAATTTATCAAATATCACCAAGAATGTATGAGAAAAAATGGGAATAGTGTTACTCCAATTATTGTTCAGAGTTATGGAACATTAATATATGATTTATATAAAAAAATCTCTGAGAATCAGGTAGAGGATGAATTTGAAACTATTCCTCTTTTACTAGACATATTAAAATCAAAAAAAATAGAATATAATTCTAAATTAGAAGATTACGAGAAGTTTTCTGATATTTTTCTTTTTTTCGACTTAGATGCGCACTACTATTACAAGAAAAATGATCGGAATGATTTAGTTTATAAGAAGATTAATGAACTTTTGTCCATTTTTAATGAATCAACTGATAAAGGCAAGTTATTAATTAGTTATCCAATGTTTGAAGCAATTAAATGTTTTAATGATGATTTTATAGATAGATATGATGTCTTGCTACATCTATTTAAAATTTATGATGTTAAAGAGAGAGGTAGAACAACTTTTAAAGATAAATATAAAAATATAACTTCGAGTCAGTATAATAATCCGATTTATGATGAGTTGAAGATTGAAAAGCTAGTTAAATACTTTATTTACTGTTCATTGTCTTTAGTTGGTAATAAAAATGAAATTGCGAATTCTAGTGCTATATTTTCAAATCAATTTACAAAGTATATTAATCCGCAAGATAAAGTTGTCATTTTATCAGCATTTCCTCATTTTATAGTTGAAATATTTGGGATAGATCAATATTTCGAAAAAGAATGTCAATATAAATTAAAAGATATTTCATAGCGAGATTGGAATTTGTTACTGATTTGTAAAGAAAAAATATGTTATAAAAGACATGTTAAAGTGCTTTCCAAAAGTTAGAGAGAATTATTATTATTTTTGAATCACTCTTCCAATATAAGTCGTTTAAACGCTTGTTTAACAATAAAAAATAAAAAGAGGTTGGAACTGTTTCGACCTCTTTTAACATGGAAAATGGATAATGGGAGATGCAGTGACTGGTTCTTTTTATATTGCGTCAAGTATGGTACAATAAAAGCATGAGAATTCAACAATTACACTATATTATCAAAATCGTTGAGACAGGTTCGATGAATGAGGCTGCCAAACAGCTTTTTATCACTCAGCCTAGTCTATCAAATGCAGTTCGTGACCTAGAAAATGAGATGGGCATTGAGATTTTCATCCGCAATCCCAAAGGAATTACCCTCACACGTGATGGGATGGAGTTTTTGTCTTATGCCCGTCAGGTTGTCGAACAAACTCAACTTCTAGAAGAACGCTATAAGAACCCCATCGCTCATCGAGAGCTTTTTAGTGTGTCTGCGCAGCACTATGCCTTCGTGGTCAACGCCTTTGTTTCCTTGCTTAAGAAAAGCGATATGGAAAAGTATGAGCTTTTTTTGCGTGAAACCAGAACCTGGGAAATCATTGATGACGTCAAGAACTTCCGTAGTGAAGTTGGAGTCCTCTTTTTAAATAGCTATAACCGGGACGTTCTTTCAAAGATGTTGGATGACAACCATCTGGTTGCCCACCATCTCTTTACAGCACAGCCCCATATCTTTGTCAGCAAGTCTAACCCGCTTGCTAAAAAAGACAAGGTGCAGCTGTCAGATCTAGAAGACTTCCCTTACTTGAGTTATGACCAAGGGACCCATAATTCCTTCTATTTCTCAGAAGAGATTTTGTCACAAGAACACCACAAGAAATCCATCGTTGTTAGTGACCGTGCGACCTTGTTCAATCTCTTGATTGGTTTGGACGGCTATACCATCGCGACTGGTATCCTTAATAGTAACCTCAATGGAGACAATATCGTTTCGATTCCACTTGATATTGATGATCCCATTGAACTGGTTTATATCCAGCATGAGAAAACTAGCTTGTCTAAGATGGGTGAACGCTTCATCGAGTATTTACTTGAAGAAGTTCGCTTTGATAAGTAATTTGAATAAATGAGAAGAGAAAAGAAGAATGACGACATTAAATACAAATGATTTTGATTTTCACTTACCAGAGGAATTGATTGCTCAGACTCCTTTGGAAAAGCGCGATGCCTCTAAACTCTTGATGGTCAATCGCAAAACAGGAGAATTTCAAGATCGCCACTTTCACTCCATTATCGAAATGCTAGAGCCAGGTGATGCCCTGGTTATGAATGATACCCGTGTCTTGCCAGCTCGACTTCATGGTCAAAAAGAAGAAACAGGAGGCCATGCTGAACTCTTGCTTTTGAAAAATACAGCTGGAGACGAATGGGAAGTCTTGGCAAAACCTGCCAAACGTCTCAAGGTCGGAGCGCGTGTTATCTTTGGTGATGGACGACTAAGCGCAGTTGTGACTGAGGAATTAACCCATGGTGGCCGTAGTGTCCGTTTTGAGTATGAGGGGATTTTCTTAGAAGTACTTGAAAGTCTTGGAGAAATGCCTTTGCCTCCTTATATTCATGAAAAATTGGATGACCGTGAACGTTACCAGACAGTCTATGCCAAGGAAAGCGGATCAGCTGCCGCCCCAACTGCAGGCCTGCATTTTACCAAAGAATTACTAGAAGAAATCCAGCAAA
The DNA here is from genome assembly GCF_943736975.1 of Streptococcus sp. Marseille-Q0941. GTDB lineage: Bacteria > Bacillota > Bacilli > Lactobacillales > Streptococcaceae > Streptococcus. The sequence goes on from NZ_CALSFO010000007.1 coordinate 28,708, forward strand.
AAGGAGTTCACTTAGTCTACCTGACCTTACATGTTGGACTTGGGACCTTTAGACCTGTTTCAGTAGATAATTTGGATGAGCACGAGATGCACTCAGAGTTTTATCAATTGTCTGAGGAAGCAGCAGCGACCTTGCGTCAGGTCAAAGAAAATGGTGGCCGTGTCATTGCTGTGGGGACAACCTCTATCCGTACACTAGAGACTATCGGAAGCAAGTTTGACGGCCAAATCCAGGCCGACTCTGGCTGGACTAATATCTTTATCAAGCCAGGCTATGATTGGAAGGTGGTGGATGCTTTTTCTACTAATTTCCATTTGCCGAAGTCTACCTTGGTCATGCTAGTATCTGCCTTTGCAGGCCGTGAATTGGTCCTCCAAGCCTACCAACATGCTATCGATGAAAAATACCGTTTCTTTAGCTTTGGCGATGCCATGTTTATCTACTAAAAAACGAGCAAATCAAAACTAGAAATAGAAGGGCTAATTCCTACTTGGATTAGCCTTTTTTCGATATATGATAGCTATTGAATTAAAAGCAAATAAATGACACACTGAAGACTACGAGCTATTCGTCAAAAACGATGTAAACTCTGACGAGCTACTTTTATAGGTGCCTATTTCAAAGGAGATTTTTATGAAAAACAAAACATTGTGCTATACGAGTCTATCAGTCCTGACCTTGTTGGCTGCTATTATATTAGCTGCTTGTGGTGGAAAGACGGACAAGAATACGTCATCTTCAAACCAAAAGGTGACAACAAGAAAGGTAACTACAGAGTCCGCAAGTAAAACGGAATCAGGCAAAAAAGAGGAGCAGAAGTCAGAAACAAATAGTGCGACAGAAACTACAACCACTCAAGCAGAACAAAAGGAAGATAAGCAAAAATCACAAGAGGCTTACGCTAAGTTTGTAGGGACTTGGGAAAACTACGCGGGAATAACTGCAACAGTCACAGCAGATGGAATTGTAACGATCCAAAGTTCCAATGGGACCTTTACATATGAAATGGGTCAAGTAGAGGAAAAAGATGGCTACTACTTAACAGGTATCCATCTTGTCGGAGGTGGACAAGGTGCACGGCTGATTTTCACCCCAGCTGGAGTTCAAAATGAAGTGACAGGTACAGATGGTAGCCAAGAAGTCTTGTCTATCGGCCAATCACCAAGTGACAAGGATAGTCATTTTTACCGTAACTAAGAATAAAAAAGAAAAAAGCGAGTCTTTAGTTAGATTCGCTTTTTTAGATAATACTTTGAAATCAAGTAGGTATAGACAAGCAAAAAAGTCTTGTAAATCAAGGCTTTTTCCTGTTGTTTATATGCCCCTGCATGGATTTGGAGAGGACTTTCATATTGAAAATAATCAAAAATGTTGAAGTATAAGTGATTTTTAGAAGATACTTGGAGCATTTTTAAATATAATTATTTCAAAATGGGGCAAAAGTGGGGCAAAAACGATTGACTCACATTTGGTTTGAAAACCTATAATACCTAATGATTATGCTATACTGGAGATATAGTGTTGTTATAAATAAAAATCAGAGTGAGACTAAATGGGAGGAAAATATGCTAAAAAACTTTATAAAAGAGACGGATATGCCCCAAGAAGTTATTGAAAAATACAAGGATCAAGTTCCAGCTGAGTTAGTTCAAATTTGGCAGGAAGATGGTCTGGGAAGCTTTTTAGATGGTTATCTAAAAGTCATCAATCCAGATGACTATCTTGAATTTCTCCAAGATAGTCATTTCAGAGGAGGTGTCGCTTTTCCTATGTTCGTGACAGCATTTGGAGATATTATTACTTGGGAAGAGAATGCCTATGTGGGAATTGTCCAATATAATATTCAGGATTTGGATATTATGATTAAGCGTATGGATCGTTTCATAGAGTATGTTGATGATGAAGATTTCAAAGACGATTATTTCGATATTCCACTCTACAAAAAAGCTGTTGCCAAACATGGTGAATTGGCCTACGATGAATGTTTCGGTTTTGTTCCACTCCTGGCATTAGGAGGCTCTAAAGATGTGGAGCATATGGATAAAGTAAAAGTCCTGGAACACATTTACCTCATGTACCAGCTTACAGGCGGAGTGTTTGACGATTGATAAAAAAGAACTACCATGAGGTAAAATCTATGAAAACAATATGTAAAAAAGATATCGTACAGGGGTTAAAAGAGCTTGGTCTGAAACGAGGGGATGTTGTCATTGTACATACATCGTTAAAAAGTATTGGATATGTATGTGGAGGAGCACAGGCTGTGATAGAAGCTCTAATTGAAGTTGTTACTTCTGAAGGGACTGTTGTAATGCCGACACAGTCATGGAAAAATCTGGATCCGGAAACAGGTGTGCACTGGAATGCAGAGGAGTCAGACTGGGATAAAATTAGAGAGAATTGGCCAGCATATGATAAACGGCTAACACCGACAAATACCATGGGGGCTGTTGCAGAAATGTTTCGTCAATGGCCAGGAAGCATCCGTACAGATCATCCAGCAAGATCTCTTTGTGCATGGGGAAAACATGCTGAATATATTACAGCGGAACATACCCTTTCAAATATATTTGGGGAGGGTTCACCTATCGCAAAACTCTATGAACTTGACGCAAAAGTACTGTTGTTAGGGGTTGGATATGATAAAAACACCTCCATACACTTAGCGGATGTCCGTGCAGAGTATCCTGGGAAACATGACTGTATTGAACACAGTGCCATACTTGAAGATGGTGTTCGTATATGGAAAGCGTATAATACCCTATTCGTTGACGGAGAAGATTTTGAAGATATAGGAATCGCCTTTGAGGAAAAAGGTCTTGCAAATATAGGGAAAATCGGAAATGCCGATTCTAGATTGATGCAACAGCGTGAACTAGTAGATTTTTCCGTTTGCTGGATTGAAGAGTATCGCAAATAAATTGATTTTATAAACATTGTGAAGAAACTGATAAATCAGAATGATTGTCTATAGTTTAAACAGAAAGTAATTTTGGCCACTTGGGGGTAAAAAAGTACATTTCAGGGCGAATTATTCATTATCAGAAGATTATGCTAAAAATGACTTATGGATAAGATATAACATAATTTTACAAAAGAAGACATAATCTGGAGCATTCAAAATTTTGCCCAACATTTTGCGTACATGTATATGGTTCCTGATATTGCTTCAGTTAATAAGTATCTTAAAGGCTTGCTTGAAAATTTAGAGATTGAGCTAATATTAATAACAAAAGGAGCACGTATACCTTATGTACCAACTCACAGGCGGAGTGATGGACGATTGATAAAAAAGAACCACCCTCGCGGTGGTTTTTTCGATGAAAACGAGTGTTAGATAAATAGTGAGTCTTTGGATGAGACTCGCTTATTTTGTTAATGTAAAATTTTTTGGTACAAATTTTGGTACAAAAAACAAAATGACAAGCAAAAAAGCCTTGATTTCAAGGCTTCTTCCTGTTGATTTAGATGCCCCCTGCAGGAATTTAGAAGGCTTTATCATCTTGAATGTAATTAAAAATATTGAAATATAAGTGGTTCTATGAAGATATTTGAAGTAATTTTAAATGTAATTATTTCAAAATGGGGCAAAAGTGGGGCAAATTTTTTTGCACTAGAAAATAGATAAGTTTTGATATTATCTTTGCTAAGCAATCAAGGCATAATAAAGTTAAGATATTGTGGACTTATTTTTGAACATCTCAATTTTATTTTCGCAGTAAGTGATTAAATCTTGGGCTTTTTCAAAATCATATCCTTTTTCAGATACAGACTTTACTTTCTTCTCATCAAAATAGTAGCCAGTCAAACCTGTGACTTCTTTTAATAAGGTGAGGTAGTAGCCTGTTTCAATCCCTTCATCTAGATTTTTTGAAAGAGACTTCATCAAACGTCCAAAGAGAGACTTTTTCGTCTTTTCATCACTGGAATCATTCCCCAAGTTGGTTGAAATCAAGCCCGGATGATAGGAATTTACAGTGATGTTTGAACCTCTCAGAAAGAACTCTCTTGCTAGATAGCGTGTCATCCAAATGGTGTATAATTTAGAATTGTTGTAGGCCAAACTAGGATTGTAGTTTTTCTCAAATCCAAAATCCAAATCCTTAACTTTAGCAAAATGATGCATATAGGAAGAAGTATTGATAACACGACCGTCAGGCGCTTTTTCTAACAAGGGGCTTAGATCAGTTGTTAAAATATAGGGAACCAGAACAGATAACATAAAGGTTAATTCGACATTTTCAGCACTCGTTTTTCGTTCTTTCTCTCCATAAAGTCCTGCATTATTAAACAAGACATCGATACTTGGAAAGTCTCGCTTGATTTCCTCAAGAAATTGGTAGACATCTTCTAGTTTTGAAAAATCTGCAAGGTAGCTAGAAACTCTGCCTCTCACGGAGACTGCACGAACCTCTTGAGTGGCCAATTCAAGTTTTTGAGGATTGCGACCGTGTAGGATGACATGATGACCTTCGCTAGCCAATTTCTTTGCCAAATGTTTACCGATACCGTCAGTAGCACCTGTAATTAGAATGGTTTGGACCATATTAGTTCTCCAAGAAAGCCAGTAGTTCTTTTGAAAATTCATCTGTATATTGGAAGATTGAACCGTGGCCAGCATTTGGATAGATGATAAGCTTGCTATCTTTGATTTTTTCATGCATGTCAAAAGAATTTTCCGTTGGCACCTGCATATCATTATCCCCATTGACAATTAAGGTTGGTTGGGTGATAAATTGAAGGTCGTCTTGCGAATCTTTTCCCCAACGTTTAATGGCTTTGAGTTGAGTTAGGAATCCTGATACCTTCATGTCTTTATCCGCAAATTCCTTGGTTCTCATGCCCATTCGACCTAGAACTTTCAAGGCTTCGATTTTCCCTTGTTCATCATGATTATAGAAGATATAACGTTTAGGATCGATGCGCTCGAGTCCAGCTTTAAACATAAAACTAAACGTTTTCCCTGTGACCTTATCGACCTCTTTTCCACCTCGAGGTCCTGTTCCTGCCAAGATTAAATGATTGACTAGACTAGGCTTGATTCTGACGATTTCTTGAGCAATCATACCTCCCATAGAAAGACCTAGGAGATTGATTTTCTTGTAACCAAGTGCTTGAATAAAGGCAATTGTTTGCTTAGCCATTCCAGGAATCGTCGGAGCAACTTTTCCTTGACTGGCTCCAACACCAGGAAGATCAACAACAATCACATGGTGCTTTTCAGCAATCAAGTCTAATAGTTTTGGATCCCAGTTATCGAGAGTTGCTGCCAAATGGACGAGCATCAGAAGAGGTGGTTTTGATTTACCTTTGCTGAGTTCGCGATAGGTAATTTGGTTTCCTTGGATAGTGATGTATTGATTTTTTGTTGTAATATATGACATAATTTTTTCCTTTTTAATTCTTAAAGCTGAGAACTGTTTTACCACGAGAGCGACCGTTAGCGACCTTGTCTAAAGCGCTATTTACCTCTTCAAATGGATAAACTGTATCGATAGAGGGTTTGATTTCTAATTTGCTAAAGAGGTCAGCTACCTCTTGTAATTGAGCGCCATTGCTTTCTACAAAGATGAAGTGGTAGTGAACGCCATATTCGTCTGCCATTTTATCAAATTTGCGACCTGCTAAGCCAAGAATCATCTGTTTCCATTTTGGTAGATTCATGCGTTTGGCAAAGGCACCGTTAGGCATGGCACGTAGAGAGACAAGGTGACCACCTTTTTTCATGATAGACATTTGTTTTTCAGTTTCAGCCCCACCAAGAGTATCGAGAACGTAATCAACTTGGCTAACAGTTTTTGTATAATCCTCTGTTTTGTAATCAATAAAGCGGTCCGCACCTAGTTTCAACACACGTTCGGCACTATCTCCAGCCCCATTAGTGATGACTTTCAATCCTTTGGCCTTTGCAATCGGTATGGCCATCCCACCAACTCCTCCAGTACCACCAGAAATAAAGATCGTTTTCCCAGCTTGAGCGCCCATGAGTTCCAAGGCTTGCATAATGGTCAAGGCAGTAAGAGGAACAGCAGCAGCTTCCTCGTCTGATAGATAGTCTGGAACCTTGGCTAGAGATTGGTTATCGACAGCTAGGTATTCTGCAAAGGCACCAATATGGTCAAGCGGTAAACGGCCAAAAACTCGGTCTCCGACTTTGAGATTTTTGACTTGTCTACCGGTCTCTTCAATGATACCGACCACTTCATTTCCTGCAGTTTGTGGGAGTTTGTAAGGGACGATCATCTTGACTTCTCCTCGGGAAATCATGTTATCCAGAGGATTAACCCCGGCTGCGGTGACTTTGAGCAAAACTTCTGTGTCTGTGATACTTGGTTTAGCGACTTCTGTGATGTTCAGTGTGATATTGTTTTTGTTATAAGTAGTATGTTGTGCGACTTTCATTGTGTTCTCTTTTCAATTTTTTGTTGTATCTGATTTAGATACAAGTATAGTCTTTTTAAAACTGATCTGCAAGCAAATCAGTTTCGTTTTTGTTTGGCTTCTTTATAAAGATTGTTAATGACATCTTCTAAGGTTTGGTGGGCTAATTCCTTCTCAAGTTGAGCTTCAGCGCTAGCAAATAGTGGCGAAACGGCAGCTTGAATATGTTTTCCTACTGGGCAATCCGGATTGCTATTTTGGTGAACGGGAAATAGGCTGATGTGGCTGACTTCTTGTGTTGCAAAATAAATTTCAAGTAAGGTCACTTCCTTTGGGGACTTACTGAGTTGATAGCCTGTTTTTCCTTGATGGGAAGTAATTAAGCCAGCGTTTTTCAATAAGGCAATCACCTTACGAATATAACTAGCGTTGGTGCCAACGCTAGTTGCTAGTGCTTGAGAACTTAAGGTATCCTTGCTTTCACTAATCATGGTTAGGATATGTAAGGCTACTGAAAATTTTGTATCCATATAAACTCCTTTAGATAACTTGTATCTGATACAAGAACAAGTATATCACAAATAAAAAGAAAAGCAAGACTTTTGTTTTAAATTTTTAAAAATTCTTTGAAGAGTGTCATCTGATCAGAGATATCTGGAAAGATTGCTCATAAAAAAATGTGGGGCAAATTAGTTATAGACAAGCAAAAAAGCCTTGATTTCAAGGCTTCTTCCTGTTGATTTAGATGCCCCCTGCAGGGCTCGAACCTGCGACCCATAGATTAAGAGTCTACTGCTCTACCAACTGAGCTAAGGAGGCAAAAAAAGCTGTATTGGTGCCGAAACTTCACGGTTTGTATTGAACCCGCGCAATTAAGCAGGTGGGCAACTCGCTCTAACTTAAGCTGTTTCCGTGTGAGACGGCCTACATGCTGTTAGAAGACTTTTGTTTCCCTAATAATACAAAAAATAGTCGGTCAACACTTAAATGTGAAGTCGTACACCACAGCGTTTCTATGATTATATGATACCACTTTTTCAAAAAAAATCAAGAGGAAAACAGAATTTTTGAAAAGGATTTCACAATTTTTTATGTTTATCAATGGTTTCCTTGCGTTGAGCCAGGGCCCGTTCGTATTTTCCACTATCTTCTGGTGAGAAGTAGTGATGGTCGCGGATTTTTTCTGGCATATAATCTTGTTTGACCCAGTGACCTGGATAGTTGTGTGGATAGAGGTAGTTTTGGGCGTTTCCTAATTCCTTGCTACCACTATAGTGTCCATCTCGCAAGTGACGTGGGATTGGCAAGTGACCTGATGTTTTAAGGTCAGCCAGAGCCTTATCCATAGCTACATAGGCTGAGTTGGACTTGGGCGACAGTGCCAGATCGATGACGACATTGGCAATGAGGATGCGAGCTTCGGGGAAGCCGATTCTTTGTGCAGCATCCAAAGCAGTTACAGTATGGATCTGCGCTTCGGGATTGGCTAAGCCGATATCTTCATAAGCAATCACAGTCAAACGACGAGCGAGGCTAGGTAAGTCACCCGCTTCAATCAAGCGAGCAGCATAGTGGAGACTAGCGTCTACATCTGATCCGCGGATAGACTTTTGAAGGGCAGAGAGAACATCATAGTGTCCGTCTCCATCCTTGTCCATAGTGATGTAGCTTCTCTGCAGACTATTTTCCATGATGTCAAGCGTGATATGACGGATGCCCTGATCATTTGCTGGGGTGGAAAGAACAGCCAAATCCAGTGAGTTGAAAGCAGAGCGGAGGTCTCCATTGGTAGATGTTGCGATAAAATCAAGGGCCTCATCATCCAACTCCACTGGGAAATCAAAACCTCGTTCAGGGTCAGTCAGGGCTATTTGAATGGCCTCTTTGACGTCTTGGTTGGATAGAGGTTCCAATTCAAAAATCTGAACACGACTGCGGATGGCTGGAGTGACAGAAAAGAAGGGATTTTCAGTTGTCGCCCCTATCATGATGACCAGTCCACTTTCCAAGAGAGGCAAAAGGAAGTCTTGTTTAGTCTTATCAAGACGATGAATCTCATCTAGTAGCAGTACAAGGCCACCTGAGAATTTAGCTTCCTCAGCGATTTCTTGGAGACGTTTTTTACTATCAACAGTGGCATTGAAGGTCCGAAAAGCATACTTGGTCGTTCCAGCGATGGCTGAAGCGATACTGGTTTTTCCGATGCCTGGAGGTCCGTAGAGGATCATAGAGGATAAGCGATTGGCTTCCACCATACGGCGGATAATCTTGCCTGGTCCAACCAGATGCTCCTGACCGATGACCTGGTCGATGGTTTTGGGGCGCATACGAAGCGCGAGATTGTCTGGCATAGCAGTCCTTTCTAACATAGATTTTCTGATACGAATATGGTAATATGGTAGTATCTATTTTAGCATATTTCCGAGTATTCGGGGCGATTGAAGAGTCGTATAGAAAGAGGACAAAATGGCAACATACGGATTTTTAGATATTTTACAAGAAGAGTTGGATAAGAACTTTCCTTTTGACTATGAGATTAGCTGGGACAAGCGCAATCATGCGGTTGAAGTGAGTTTTCTATTAGAGGTACAAAATGCTGCAGGAGTTGAGATGGTGGATGAAGACGGAGAGGTGTCGTCAGACGATATCCTCTTTGAAGAAGCAGTGCTTTTTTACAATCCAGCAAAGTCAACTGTCAATGAGGAAGACTATTTAACGGCTATCCCTTATCTGCCTAAAAAAGGATTTTCTCGTGAGTTTTTAGCTTATTTTGCACTTTTCCTCAAAGATACTGCCGAGGTTGGGCTTGATGCCCTCATGGACTTTTTGGAAGACCCAGAAGCAGAAGAATTCGTCATGGAATGGAACCAAGAAGTCTTTGAAGAAGGAAAAGTAGGCTTGGAAGAAGGAGAATTTTATCCTTATCCGAGATACTAGGAGTCTAGCATGGAAATAGAACTGACTGATTTTACAGGTTCTAAAATTGCTCTTTTTTGTGAGGATAAGCTACTGACCATCTTGCGTGATGATAAGGAAAGCATTCCCTGGCCCAATATGTGGGAACTGCCAGGTGGTGGGCGAGAAGGCGATGAAAGTCCTTTTGAGTGCGCGGCGCGTGAAGTTTATGAGGAACTAGGCATTGCTCTGACTGAAGATTGCCTGATTTGGAGCAAGGTCTATCCTAGCATGCTCTTTGAAGGACGGCAGTCTGTCTTTATGGTTGGTCAACTAAGTCAAGAGCAGTTTGATAATATCACCTTTGGAGATGAAGGGCAGGGCTACAAACTGATGGGCATTGAGGAATTTCTTGGCTCAGATAAGGTTGTACCCCAGTTGCAGGATAGAGTGAGGGATTATTTGGAGGAAATAAAATGATTTTTGCAATTGCAACAACGACGTTAAACAAGGAAGTTAAACGCAAACTAAAAACTGGACAATATTCTAGAGAAGAAGCTACATTCATCTATATGGAATATTTAAAGTTAAAGAAGCAGAGAGAAAGTGGTATGAAAGTAGCTGGGATTTCTACGGCTGTTATTTGGGTATTAATGCTTGTTATACCCTTACTGAGTGATAGAGATCTCGTACTGCCTCTTTCAGTATATTTTTTATTTTTGATACTGTTAGCAGGAATTCTTCTATTTGTTTATTATCTTATGTTTGGAATTTTTAAACGGCAGATTCATAGCGCAATGAAAGAACACTATACAGATGTGATTGAGGAATTTGAGGGTCAGTAAAACAGCGTGTGGAAGAGCATAGGAAGCGAGTTGAGAGAGTGAATTTGGAGGTATTAGTATGATTCAGATTATCCGAGCAGGAGCAGAGGATTTAGAAACCGTAATTGCAATTCAAAGAGCTAGCTTTAAGGCTGTCTATGAAAAATACCAAGATGAGTATGATCCTTATCTCGAGGATCGTGAACGAATCAAGTGGAAATTGGTTGGGAGTCCCAATAGCTATTACTACTTTGTGAAAGAAAAGGGAGAAAATATCGGATTTTTACGAGTTCAGACCAATGAAGAGTTGACGGAGGCTTGGTTGGGAACGGCAGCGATTTTGCCCCAGTACCAAGGAAAAGGTTATGGTTCTGAAGGATTGGAATTGCTGGAAAAGGAATTTCCAACGATTAAACAGTGGGATTTGTGTACGGTATTACAGGATGCGGGCATGGTCGCTTTTTATGAGAAAAATGGCTACCACCAAACCCATATCGAACCTGAAAAAGAAGGTATGGATATGGTCTACATGAAAAAATGGATAGAGAAATAGAAAGGATGGTTCGGTTACATTTCTAAACTGAACCCGCCCTAAACACTGTGCCAAAAAGATAAACTTCTCTTAGACACAAGCGTCTTCAGAGAGTTTCCTATTTTGGCTTTGTGTTTTACGGGCTTGGTATCTTAATGATGGAAACATGGCAAGAGCTAAAAGTTACAGTGAAGCGCGAGGGAGAGGAGCTGGTCTCCAATCTCTTGATTGAGTTGGGCGCCCAAGGTGTTGCGATTGAAGACAGCATGGACTATGTGGGGAATGTGGATCGCTTTGGTGAGATTTTCCCTGAGGTTGAACAGCAAGAAGAAATCGTAGTGACAGCCTACTACCCTGAAACGGTTGATGTGGCAGTAGTTGAGGCAGATTTGCAGGCTCGCCTGGCAGAATTAACTGATTTTATGGATCTAGGAGAGGTCAAGATGGGCACGACTGCCTTGGCTGAGGAAGACTGGGCAGACAACTGGAAGAAATACTATGAGCCAGCTCGCATCACTCATGACTTGACCATTGTGCCGTCCTGGACGGACTACGAGGCGACTGCTGGAGAAAAGATTATCAAACTGGATCCAGGCATGGCCTTTGGGACTGGGACGCATCCAACCACTAAGATGAGCCTCTTTGCCTTGGAGCAGGTTCTTCGTGGCGGCGAAACGGTGCTGGATGTGGGGACTGGTTCAGGTGTCCTTTCTATTGCCAGCTCACTTCTTGGCGCTAAGGAAATTTTCGCCTATGACCTGGATGATGTGGCGGTTCGTGTCGCTCAGGAAAATATTGAGCTCAACCCTGGCATGGAAAATATCCATGTTGCTGCTGGAGATTTGCTCAAGGGTGTAGAGATTGAGGCAGACGTGATTGTGGCTAATATCTTGGCGGATATTCTCATTCATCTGACAGAGGATGCTTATCGCTTGGTCAAGGATGAAGGCTACCTCATCATGAGTGGCATTATCAAGGACAAGTGGGACATGGTGCGCGAGTCGGCTGAGTCAGCTGGATTTTTCCTTGAAACCCACATGATGCAAGGGGAATGGAATGCCTGTGTCTTTAAGAAAACCAAGGATATTTCAGGTGTGATTGGAGGCTAGCATGCAACAGTATTTTGTCAAGGGAAGTGCAATCTCTCCTGTCATTATCGAAGATAAGGAAACCAGCAAGCATATGTTTCAGGTCATGCGGCTGAAAGAAGATGATGAAGTGACCTTGGTCTTTGATGATGGGATTAAGCGCTTGGCGCGTGTGCTGGATGTAGAAGCTCGTCAGTTTGAGTTGGTTCAAGAATTAGCTGACAATGTGGAACTGCCCGTTCAAGTAACCATTGCATCAGGCTTTCCCAAGGGAGACAAGCTGGAGTTCATCACTCAAAAAGTGACGGAACTAGGAGCCAGTCAAATCTGGGCCTTTCCTGCCGACTGGTCAGTTGCCAAGTGGGATGGTAAGAAGTTGGGTAAAAAGGTTGAAAAACTAGAAAAAATCGCCCTTGGAGCAGCAGAACAAAGCAAGCGGAATCATGTCCCAAGCATTATCCTTTTTGAGAAAAAAGCAGACTTTCTAGCTCAGTTCGACCAGTTTGACCGCATCGTGGTGGCCTATGAAGAATCGGCTAAAGAAGGAGAAGCCGCTGCACTTATACAAGCAGTTGCTGGACTGGAAAAAGGAGCCAAATTGCTCTTTGTCTTTGGACCAGAAGGAGGTCTTTCACCTGCAGAAGTTGAAAGCTTCCAGGCTAAAGGAGCAGTCCTTGCAGGACTTGGGCCTCGCATTCTAAGAGCAGAAACAGCACCGCTTTATGCCCTGTCGGCCATTAGCGTTTTGCTTGAATTAGAGAAATAAGAGGAAAAAGATGGAACAAAAACATCGTTCAGAATTTCCTGAAAAGGAACTTTGGGATTTGACAGCCCTATATCAAGATCGTGAGGATTTCTTGCGAGCAATCGAAAAGGCTCGCGAAGACATCAATCAATTTAGCCGTGACTACAAGGATAATCTTCACACTTTTGAAGATTTTGAAAAGGCCTTTGCAGAATTGGAACAAATCTACATTCAGATGAGCCATATTGGCAACTACGCCTTTATGCCTCAGACGACAGATTATAGCAATGAAGAGTTTGCTAATATTGCCCAAGCTGGGATGGAATTTGAAACAGATGCCAGTGTAGCCTTGACCTTCTTTGACGATGCCTTGGTAGCTGCTGATGAGGAAGTCTTGGACCGTTTGGCTGAATTGCCCCATTTGACGGCAGCCATTCGTCAGGCAAAAATCAAAAAAGCCCACTATCTTGGGGCTGATGTGGAGAAGGCCTTGACTAATCTGGGTGAAGTTTTCTATAGTCCACAGGATATCTACACCAAGATGCGAGCTGGGGACTTTGAAATGGCTGACTTTGAAGCTCATGGCAAAACCTACAAAAACAGCTTTGTAACCTATGAAAATTTCTACCAAAATCACGAGGATGCTGAAGTTCGTGAAAAATCTTTCCGTTCCTTCTCCGAAGGACTTCGTAAGCACCAAAATACGGCAGCCGCAGCTTATTTAGCCCAAGTCAAGTCTGAAAAACTCTTGGCTGATATGAAGGGATATGACTCAGTATTTGACTATCTTTTAGCTGAGCAAGAAGTAGATCGTTCTATGTTTGATCGTCAGATTGACCTCATCATGAAGGACTTTGCACCAGTTGCTCAGAGATATCTCAAGCATGTTGCCAAGGTCAATGGTCTTGAAAAGATGACCTTTGCTGATTGGAAATTGGATTTGGATAGTGCGTTGAATCCAGAGGTTAGCATTGATGATGCCTACGATTTGGTTATTAAGTCTGTCGCACCACTGGGGCAAGAATACTGTCAAGAAATCGCTCGTTATCAAGAAGAACGCTGGGTTGATTTCGCTGCTAATAGTGGTAAGGATTCTGGTGGATATGCAGCTGATCCCTACCGTGTGCATCCTTATGTTCTCATGAGCTGGACAGGTCGTTTGAGCGATGTTTATACCTTGATTCATGAAATTGGTCACTCTGGTCAATTTATCTTTTCAGACAATCACCAGAGTTACTTCAACGCCCACATGTCGACCTACTATGTCGAAGCACCGTCAACCTTCAATGAATTGCTTTTAAGCGATTATTTAGAAAACCAGTCTGATGATCCACGTCAGAAACGCTTCGCTCTTGCTCACCGCTTGACAGATACCTATTTCCATAACTTCATCACTCACCTTCTGGAAGCTGCATTCCAGCGTAAGGTCTATACACTGATTGAAGAAGGAGAAACCTTTGGGTCAAGTAAACTCAACAGTATTATGAAGGAAGTCTTGACGGATTTCTGGGGAGATGCTATTGAGATTGATGACGATGCGGCCTTGACTTGGATGCGCCAGGCCCACTACTACATGGGCTTGTATAGCTACACTTACTCAGCAGGACTTGTTATTTCGACTGCAGGTTACCTTCATCTGAAACATTCAGAAACTGGAGCCGAAGACTGGCTCAATCTCCTCAAATCAGGTGGCAGCAAGACACCGCCTGAGTCAGCCATGATTATCGGAGCCGATATCTCAACAGACAAACCACTCCGTGATACTATCCAATTCTTGTCTGATACGGTTGATCAGATTATAGCCTACAGTGCCCAGTTGGGAGAATAAAATCATAAAAGTACAACAATAGAGTTATATTGTTGAGATTTTAGAATGACATTTATTTTTGGTGGTGATTAAAAAAATTGAAGCAGGAATAGTATTGGTATTCTCTGTACTTTTATTTATACTATATAATAAGATCACCCTAAAAATAGCTGAAGTCTGTACTCCTAAATACTCTCCTGAGAAGGAGTTATGTAGAGAGTACAGATGAAGAGTTACTCGTTTTATTTTGAAATATAAGTAAATATGTTAAAATTAATAATGTAAACGTTTTTAAAGAAAGGTTAATTTTATGAAAAAGGAACAAGTGCTGATTGGTTTGGGAGTTGCAACTGCAATAGTAACTGCTTTTAATGGTCATGTCCAAGCAGATGAGGTTACAAATAAACAATCGAATAAAACTACTGTCAGTCAATCAGAGACCAAAAAGGATGTTGAAGTTTCAGAATCAGATGTAAAAAATGCAGAAGTCAAACTAGACAAAGCAATTGATGAAGAAAAAAATGTTCAGAAGATTGTTGATAAAATGCAACAAGAGTATGCATCTGCTGTAACAAATAAGAACAAAGCAGATAACACTTTAAAGCAAGCTCAAGAATTTGCTAAGCAAGCTACACCTGAGAAAATTAAAAATGCAGAAAAGGATCTTGCCACAAAACAAGTAACTGTTAAGAAAACCGAAGAAAATTTGGCTGGAGCAAAACAAGGTGAGAAACAAGCTCAGACAAGTGTCGAGAACCAACAAACAGTTGTTAATAAGGCAAAAACTCAGGTTGATCAAAGATCAGCAGACGTAAAAAAGGCACAAGACAAAGTAAGGGTAGCAGAGAATTCTATTGATTGGAATACATTACGTGAGGTCCAACAAGCTGCTGGGAAATTGGATGCGAAGGTGAAAGCTGACCAAGCTAAAGTGAGTTCTTTAACTAGTGAGTTCTCAAAAGCACAACAAGAAAGAAAAGCACTTGTAGAAAGAGGAAATAAGAACCGTTCTACTCTTGAAAAGAATTTAAAATCAGCTGGGAATGAGTTTTTAACAGTTACTGTCCCTCACGAGATTCAATCAAATTCTGTTAGCGAGAGTGATTCCAAGACTCCGCCACTTGAGGAAAAAACTTTTGTAGGAAGTGATGGGAAGACATATTATGTTGCTGCAAACGAAGATGTGAATTTTAGCGGAGAAAGAACAGAAACTATCGTTGTCTCATCTAAAGATTATGTCAATGTTCCTCATGTGGTTGATTATAAAAAGGTTTCTGAAGAAGTTCGTAAATACTTAATTGAATTGCGTAGAATCAATGGCATTGATATTCCAGTGCCACCTGTGACTGATAAGGCTTTGAGATATGGAAAAGCAAGAGCGGATGAAATGGTGGCAAAAAATGAATTGTCACACGATACAAAATTAAAAAATCAAGATTTTGGTTTTAAGCACGCAACAGAAAATGCTACAGCTGGTTCCGTTCCAGAAAAGAGCCTGTTAAGTGAAAAAGAACTTGCTTATAAAGAAGTTTTAAGCTACTTTAATGACTACAGCAATGCCTCTGCATACGGCTCGTCAGATCCTAAAGAAGCAAATACATTTAACTATGGTCATAGAATTCCATTGCTTGCAGCTTCTGGGACAGGTATGGCTGTCGGAGCATCTTCTAGCGAAAAAACAAGCTATGGAAATTATGGAGTGTTAACATTTATAAGTGAAGATAAAAGTGTTTATGGAATACTTCCTTCTGGGGCTAAAGGGTATAGTAGTTATTTTTTAGCAAAAGCAGAAAATAAAGATAGTAATCCAGATTATAGCGAATTTTACTTTAATGGGAAACGAGTAAAATTCTTACCTAAAATAACCTTCCGTTATGTTTGGAATGAAATCACACATCCTAAAAATCCAGCTTATACTAAAGCGAAAGAAGCTTTAGATAATTTTAACAGAAAACAAAGAAATGAAGAGACTGTGGCAAATGAAAAACTATCGTCTCTAAACAATAACCTTACCATTGCTAAAACGACTTTAGATAAAGATCAAAAAGAACTAGACAAAAATAAAAAGCGTCTTGCAGATTTAACAAAACAAAATCAATCTAAGTTAAACGTTTTAAAATTTGCTAAATCTGAGTTGAGTAAACAACAAACTATGCTAAATGCTGCTAAATCTGAACTTTCGAAGCAAGAATCTCAATTAAATCGGTTGAAAGTAATTAAGAATAATAAATCTCATGCTAGTAAGAATGTGGAACAGTCATTAGCTAATGCTAAAAAGGATTTGGCTACAGCACAGCAATATGTTGCAAATCTCAAAAATGCTTCGAAAAATCTCCAGGATGCTAAAAAACAATTGATTAGAGCTAAACAAAAGGTTGAGGAATCTAAAAAAGCACTTGAAAATGCAAATGTTAAACTAAAAAATGCAAAATCTAAAAAGGATGCTGTTAAGAAAGAATACACGAAAGTATCTGAAGCATATAAACAATATTTATTGTTAAAACAAAAAGCAGCTTCGAAAGGAAGTTGGATTCAATCCTCTGGTCGTTGGTGGTACAGACACAACAATGGTTCTTATACAACTAGTGGTTGGGAACTAATCGACAGTACATGGTATTATTTTGACAGTTCAGGATGGATGCAAACAGGCTGGGTAAAAACAGGCGGTTCATGGTATTATCTTAATTCTTCAGGTGCAATGCAAACAGGCTGGGTAAAAACAGGTGGATTATGGTATTACCTCAATTCTTCGGGAGCAATGCAAACAGGTTGGTTTAGTGTCTCAGGGAAATGGTACTATGCATATGGTTCAGGTGCCTTAGCAATCAGTACAACTACACCAGATGGTTATAAAGTGAATTATAACGGGGAATGGATTAGATAGACAAATTAAAAGTTATATAATGTTACTTAGTATATATTATTTAAGGTATTTGTACAGAATTACAAATGAATATAGGTTACCAATTATAACAGATATTGAGAACAATTTTAAAACAAGAATAATAGTCAACACCTTTTTAGAATGTATAGGTCGAATAGTTCACAATTTAAGAAAAAATTGAAATTAATTTTTCAATCATGTTTCCAAGCACTTTTCTTGAAACCCTTTCCTTCTTCTGATAGACTAATACATAGTTTGAAAAAAGGAGACTTATCATGAAAAAATTTGTCGCTGAGTTAATCGGTACATTTATGCTGGTGTTCATCGGAACAGGAGCCGTTGTTTTTGGAAATGGTGTTGAAGGTCTTGGACACCTTGGAATTGCTTTTGCCTTTGGTTTGGCAATCGTAGTCGCAGCTTTCTCAATCGGAACTGTTTCAGGTGCTCACTTGAACCCAGCTGTTTCGATCGCTATGTTCGTTAACAAACGTTTGTCATCTTCAGAGCTTGTAAACTACATCCTTGGACAAGTAGTTGGAGCTTTCCTTGCGTCAGCTGCAGTATTCTTCCTCTTGTCTAACTCAGGAATGTCAACTGCTAGTCTTGGTGAAAATGCCTTGGCAAACGGTGTCACTGTCTTTGGTGGTTTCTTGTTTGAAGTCATCGCAACATTCTTGTTTGTGTTGGTTATTATGACTGTAACATCAGCAAGCAAAGGAAATGGCGCGATTGCTGGTTTGGTGATTGGTCTGTCCTTGATGGCTATGATCCTTGTGGGATTGAACATTACTGGACTTTCAGTAAACCCAGCTCGTAGCTTGGCACCAGCTGTCTTGGTAGGTGGTGCGGCCCTTCAACAAGTATGGATTTTCATCCTTGCACCAATCGTTGGTGGAGTTCTTGCAGCTCTTGTTGCTAAAAACTTCCTTGGAACTGAAGAATAATTCAACTATATCGTAAAAAATCCTACTCTCCATCTTGGAGGGTAGTTTTTTATATATAAAAAACACTCCCATAACCAAATGTGGGAGTGTTTTGTGATTAACTTAATTCAGCAACGATGGCTTTGATTTGTTCTGCAGTGTGAACACCTGCCACTTGTTTAACAACTTGTCCATCTTTCTTAAAGAGAAGAGTAGGGATAGACATGATACCAAATGCACGAGCTGTGTTTGGATTTTCGTCAACGTCCATTTTAACGATCTTCAAGACATCTTCTGAAAGTTCTTCAGACAATTTATCCAAGATTGGACCTTGCATACGACATGGACCACACCAAGTTGCCCAGAAGTCTACCAAGACCAATCCGTCTTTAGTTTCTTGTTCGAATGTTGCATCTGTAATTGCTTTTGCCATAGTATTTCTCCTTTTTACTTATATTGGCTTAAATCTTGTTTCATGAGATAGAAGAAGACATCTCCATAAGTCCCATGGTAGTCCAAAGTATGTCCCTTATAGGTTAACTTTTGAACGGGGTAGTAGTCTGCGACACCAATCAGACAGGCATGCTGAGAACGTTCAAATTCTTCGTATGATTCGAAAGTCATGGTTCTCTCTTGCTTGCTGGCATCCAGATAAGTGATTTCAATCATAGGATTCTCCTTTGCTAAATCATGTTTTCATTTTACTCCTCAGAAAAAGGAATGTCAAGAAAATTGATTGCGCACGCAAGTTTTTTTAAAAAAACAATGAAATTACCAGTATGTATTTGTAGCTAGGCTCTCTTCAACAGCTTTTTGTAGATAGGCAAGAGTCTTTTGACCGTCGCTGGTCAGGCAGATAAAACTAGCTCGCTTGTCCTGGTCGCAACATCTCCGACTAAGCAAACCGCAGTTTTTGGTTTCTAGTCGTGCCACCATCCGTGATACTGCACTTGGGCTCAGATGGAGTTTGTCCGGCAGGTCAACCTGTCTCAAAGACTTTTCTGGAGCCTGATTTAAAAAGTGCAAGAGATAGAATTCCTTGAGTGTCAGACTCTGTTGGCTCTGATCAGCAATTGTCTGCTCTAAAATAGCTTCCAATTCTACTTGCTGGCGGTTGAAGTCAAACCATTTTTCTAAGTAAGTCATGACAACCTCCTTTCCTATATGATAATTGTAAACATACTTGTGCATCTAAGATGCTTGCGCACGCAATTAGTATACAACTTTTTAGATGCGATAGCAAGAAGGAGTTTTTTTGTGTATTTCCTTGAAATTTTCAGAAAAAGGAGTAAACTGGTATGCAGAAAGTCTATTTTTGGAGTATACGATGAAGTTATATGTTCAGTTAATGATTCTATTTGTGATTTCTTTAATCGGAGAGGGAATTTCCGTTTTTTTCCATTTGCCCATTCCTGGTAGCATTATTGGCTTGATTATCCTTTTTTTAGCCTTACAGTTCAAATGGCTTCGGACGAGACATGTCAATATGGTAGGAAATTTTCTCTTGGCCAATATGACCATCCTATTTTTACCTCCTGCCGTAGGGATTATGGAAAAATTTGATGTGATTGCCCCCTACCTCTTACCAATTATCCTGATTGTCTTTTTCGCGGCGGTTATCAATATTATCTTAATTGCGCTTGTAGTTCAGTTTATCAAAAAGCGTTATGAAGGAGATTATGAAGAAAGAGGTGTTAAATGAGCGAATTTGTATCCAATCCACTGTTTGGAATAGCCTTATCCATTCTGGCTTACCTTGGAGGTATGATTATCTTTAGAAGGTATCCTCACCCTCTGACAACTCCCTTACTCTTAGCGACTTTATTTATCATTGCTTTTCTAAAACTGACGGGTATTTCTTACGCTGCTTATTATCAAGGTGGGGTTTATCTTAATAACTTGATAGTTCCATCGACAGTAGCCCTAGGGATTCCTCTTTATAAGAGTTTTCACCTCATGAAGCACCATGTTAGAAGTATTTTACTCAGTAGTTTCTTAGCGGTTGTAGTTAATACCACTTTTACGGCTTTAGTTGCAAAATTCTTCGGTATGGATTTTTTCTTAGCGATTTCGCTTTTTCCAAAGTCAGTAACGACGGCCATGGCAGTTGGAATTACGGATAAGCTACAAGGGATTACAACAATCACCTTGGTCGTAGTAGTAGCGACTGGTATTTTGACCAGTGTTATCGGACCAACACTCTTAAAATGGCTAAAAATTGACGATCCAGTAGCTGCCGGTTTGGCTCTAGGTGGAACAGGTCACGCAGTTGGGACTGGAACAGCCTTTCGCTATGGATCAGTTGCAGGTGCCATGGCTGGTTTAGCAATCGGAGTTACAGGTCTGCTTTATGTCTTTATTAGTCCCATCGTAGCTGGTTTGATATTGAGTTAAAAAATAATAATGTTATATTTCTTTGTGTAAAAAGAAGCCCCTAGCTTTATTTGCTAGGGGTTTCATTCATTATTGTAAGTTTACTTTGTTCTTTAAGATATAGTAGGTTCCAAGATAGAAGACAAGGCTAAGGATTAAATCCTTGAGAATTTCAAAGGATATCATCCAATTGTAGTCAAAATCGATGCGAAGATTGAGGGTGATAAATCCAAGAACAACTTGGATGGCGATGTAGGCGACAACTGCAAGAGCTGTACGGTATTCATTAAAGAGTTGACCGATAGAGATAGACAAGTAGATACAAAGAATACCTGCAAGAGTATTAAAAATATAGGAAATCAAGGCTAACCAGAAATTATCTTGATAATTTTTTAGCATATACTCGGCAAAGGTAGATAGGTAAGCGCCTGGATCAACCATGACAATGATGATGTAAAGACTAAAAAGAAAGACCAGTGTACTTGTCAAAGACCAAACAAAGGCTCCAAGAAGTTTAGCGGAGAGGATCTGGTGTTCAGATACTGGCAGGGTGAGAGTTAGATAGCCACGACGATCGTAAACACTTCCCTTAAATCGTTGAATAATCAAAATCAAGGTTGAAATACCCAAAGTAATGATCAGCCCCCCAAAAACCAGAGATAGAAACACTAACATGACAACGCCCTTGTCCTGATAATAGGTGTTTGAGAGGGTGCTGCCCTGAATTCCTATGATGACAGATAGGGATAGTACAGCAGCATAGAGGGCTATAAACCATTTGTTAACATTTTTAAATTCGTAGCGAACTAAATTCCAAAACATAATAATCTCCTTTATCTAGGCTTTGAATTCATGACGGAAGAGTTGGTCGATTGACTCTCCTGACTCATAACGAATATCATCTACGTTACCTTGACGAACGACTTTTCCATCCTTGAGGAAGATAATTTCGTCTAAGATAGGCTCGATATCTGAAATCAAGTGAGTTGAAATCAAGACAGTCGAAGTTGGAGAGTAATTGTTGATGATGGTGTTCAAGATGTAGTCACGAGCTGCGGGGTCGACACCACCGATTGGTTCGTCAAGGACATATAGACGAGCGTCACGACTCATGACCAGAATCAACTGAACCTTCTCTTTATTCCCTTTTGAGAGTTTTTTGAAACGACTATTTTCATCGATGCCAAGATCACGAAGAAGACCTTGAGCGCGTTCTAGATTGAAGTCTTTGTAGAAGGTCTTAAAATAGGTAAGAGCCTCTTTAACCTTCATTTGCTCGTTGAGATAGGTCGTATCAGGTAAATAAGAAACAATCGCTTTAGTTGCTGGACTTGGTTCCATATCATTGATGAGGACACGTCCTTGCTCTGGTTGAAGTAAACCATTGATTAGTTTAATCAAAGTTGTTTTTCCAGAGCCGTTAGGTCCAAGCAAGCCAACGATTTTTCCTGCTGGGATTTCAAGGGAAACATTTTGAAGAGCAGGGCTTGCTCCATAGAATTTTGAAACATTTTCAAACGTTAACAAGGTCATAGTCTAAACTCCTTCAATATAATCTCTCAAAACAGTTGGTAGTTCTTCTTTTTCATAGCCAAATTCTACCATGCCTGTTACAAACTGTTGCAACTGTTCTTCAGAAAGTTGCTTTCGGGATTGGAGAATTAAGTCCAAATCCTCCGTGACAAAGCGGCCGGAAGTTCGTTTGGAATAAACGAAGCCTTCCCTCTCCAATTCAGATAGAGCACGCTGGATAGTGTTAGGATTGACTCCTGCTTCGCTAGCTAGTTCTCTAACAGTTGGGAGTTGTTGGTTGGGTTCAAGTTTATGGGAAACAATTTGTAATTTGATTTTCTCCATAATCTGCATATAGATGGGTTTGTTGTTATCAAATGTCCAAGACATCGCGGTCTCCTTTCTACTTCCTCTTGTGTTAATTCAATAATACAACAAAACAAAAAACTTGTCAAGCCAAAAGGAGAATTATTTTGGGAATTATTCAAAAAATGGTATAATGAGAAGAAAATGACAAGGAGGGGAAGGTATGCGTTGTCCAAAATGTGGCGCTACAAAATCAAGTGTAATTGACAGTCGTCAAGCTGAAGAAGGAAATACTATCAGAAGAAGACGTGAGTGTGAAGAATGCCAGCATCGTTTTACAACCTATGAACGCGTAGAAGAGAGAACTTTGGTTGTGGTCAAAAAAGATGGAACTCGAGAACAATTCTCAAGAGATAAAATCTTTAACGGGATTATTCGCTCAGCTCAAAAACGTCCGGTGTCTAGTGATGAGATTGGCATGGTGGTCAATCGTATCGAACAAAGACTCCTCAGTCGCAATGATAATGAAATTCAAAGTGAAGATATTGGTTCTCTCGTCATGGAAGAACTGGCTGAACTGGATGAAATCACATACGTTCGTTTCGCTAGTGTTTATCGTAGCTTTAAAGATGTGAGCGAGCTCGAAAATCTTCTCAAACAAATTACGCAATCTTCAAAGAAGAAAAAGGAAAAATAAATGAAGCCTAATGATCGTTTTTCTTTTCTAAAGAATAATCGGGTGTCGCAAGATCCCACAACTTTGGTGCAGTGCTACCTCCCGATTATCGGTCAGGATGCGCTCAGTCTTTACCTT
This sequence comes from Streptococcus sp. Marseille-Q0941, assembly GCF_943736975.1. GTDB lineage: Bacteria > Bacillota > Bacilli > Lactobacillales > Streptococcaceae > Streptococcus. The sequence continues at coordinate 51,792 of NZ_CALSFO010000007.1, forward strand.
TATACCCTAGCCTTTTGGGATAATGGACAAAAGGGACACCTCTTTTCTGCCATTCTCAATCATCTGAATTTTGGAATGGACAGACTCTTAAAGGCTTTTAAGCTCTTATCAGCTTTTAACTTGCTTACCCTCTATCAAAAGGGTGACGTCTATGAAATCGCTATTCATCCAACGCTTTCTAGTTCAGATTTTTTGCGTCATACGGTTTATCGTACCTTATTGGAGAAAAAAATCGGTGAGCCAGCAGTTTCTGATTTGCGCCAAGAGCAGGCAGGCGGAGAGCCTTTGACTGTTCCTTTGAGTCAGGCCTTTCCAGAGATAGAAGAATTGGCTAGTCATGATGAGACACCAGTAAAAGCTGATTTTAAAAATGATTTTGATTTGGATCATTTTCGTCAGCTCATGGCTCGAGATAATCTCCGTTTTCAAGCTGAACAGTCAGATGTTTTAGAGCTCTTTAAAATCGCAGACGAGAAAAAATGGACCTGGTTTGAAACCTATCAGCTAGCTAAAGGAACAGCTGTTTCCCAAGTCATTTCTGTCAAGCGCATGCGTGAAAAATTGGCGCAACAGCCCGTTGCGTCGGATTTTAGTCCTAAAGAAGCGACCATTATCAGGGAGGCTAAGAGTAAAACAGCCCTAGAATTTTTAGCGGGAATCAAACAAACCCGAAATGCAGGAATTATCCAAGCCGAACGCGATTTGCTAAAACAGATGGCGGATTTGGGACTGCTTGATGAAGTCATCAATGTCGTTATACTTTTGACCTTCAACAAGGTTGATTCGGCCAATCTTAATGAAAAATATGCCATGAAAGTGGTCAATGATTACTCTTATAACAAAATCAGAACTGCTGAAGAGGCTGTACTTCGAATCCGAGAAAAAAATCAAAAGGGGCAGGAACAAAAAACGGCGCAAACAAGCCAGGCAAAAACCAATGTTCCTAAATGGAGTAATCCAGAATATAAGAATGAAACCAGCGAAGAAACTCGTTTGGAGTTAGAACGTATGAAAAAAGAAATGTTAGCCCGATTAGGGAAAGGAGGAGACTAGATGGAAAGTGTAGGAGATGTGCTTAAAGGTCATCCCAGCCGTTTTCAATACCAAGACTTGGTCCAGCAGATTGTAAAAGATCCGGATGTTGCGGCTTTTATCCAGAAGGAATCTCTCAGCCAAGAGGAATTGAATCGTAGTATCTCTAAGTTTAACCAATACATCACCGAACGGGATAAATTCCTTCGCGGAGATACAGACTACATTGCGCGTGGCTACAAGCCTATTTTGGTCATGAATCATGGCTATGCGGATGTGTCTTATGAGGAAACTCCAGAACTGATTGCGGCTGAGAAAGAAGCTGCTATCAAGAACCGTCTCAGACTGATTAATCTTCCAGCTAGTCTGAAAAAAGCTAGTCTAGCTCAAGTTGATTTAGATGATAAAGGGCGCGTGCCGGTTTTTAAAAAGTTGTTCGCCTTTGTCGACCAATATCCAGCCATCCGTAAAGGCCTCTATCTCTATGGAGATTTTGGGGTTGGGAAGAGCTTTATGGTCGCTGCCCTAGCCCATGATTTGTCCGAAAAACGTGGTGTTTCATCAACTCTGCTCCATTATCCTAGCTTTGTCATTGATGTCAAAAATGCTATCGGTGATGGAAATGTTAAGAATTTAGTGGATGAAATCAAGCAAGCTGAAGTCTTGATTTTGGATGATATTGGCGCGGAGCAGTCAACACCTTGGGTGCGTGATGAAGTCTTGCAGGTCATTCTCCAATATCGGATGCAGGAAGATTTGCCAACCTTCTTTACCTCAAATTTCAATTTTGAAGATTTGGAAAAACATTTTGCTAAAGGCAAGAACGGAAACGATGAAACATGGGAAGCTAGACGCGTTATGGAGCGTATTCGTTATTTAGCAGAAGAAACACGACTAGAAGGAGAAAATCGCCGATGAGTGAAACAATCACCTTAATGAAATCTCATACTTCGGTTCGTAGATTTAAGGAGCAAGAGATTCCTCAAGAAGATTTAAATACCATTTTGTCTGCCGGACAAATGGCTTCTTCTTGGAAAAATTTCCAATCTTATTCTGTGATTCTAGTCAGAAGTCAAGAAAAGAAAGATGCTCTTTTTGAGCTGGTTCCTCAGGAAGCGATTCGTCAGTCTGCCGCCTTCCTCTTCTTTGTAGGAGATTTAAACCGTGCAGAAAAAGGAGCTCGTCTCCATACCGATACTTTTCAACCTCAAGGAGTGGAAGGTCTCCTGATTACTTCTGTGGACGCAGCCTTAGCTGGGCAGAACACCTTGCTTGCGGCAGAAAGCCTGGGCTATGGTGGAGTAATCATCGGTTTGGTGCGTTACAAATCTGTTGAAATAGCAGAATTGTTCAAGCTTCCTAACTATACCTACCCAGTTTTTGGGATTGCACTGGGTGTGCCGAACCAAAAACATGATGTAAAACCAAGATTACCACTAGAGAATGTTGTTTTTGAGGAAGAATACCAAGAACAAACACCTGAGGCTATTGAAGCCTATGACCGTGTGCAGGCTGAATATGCAGGAGCTCGTGCGACGACCACTTGGAGTCAACGTCTTGCAGAGCAATTCGGTCAGCCTGAACCAAGCTCCACTAGAGAAAATCTTGAACAAAAGAATTTATTGTAGAAAGTGAGAAAACATGGCCTTACCAACTGTTGCCATCGTAGGACGTCCCAATGTCGGGAAATCAACCCTGTTTAACCGTATTGCAGGGGAACGCATCTCAATCGTAGAAGATGTCGAAGGAGTAACACGAGACCGTATCTATGCTACTGGTGAATGGCTTAACCGTTCTTTCAGTATGATTGATACGGGAGGGATTGACGATGTTGATGCTCCGTTTATGGAACAAATCAAACACCAGGCAGAGATTGCCATGGAAGAAGCTGATGTCATCGTCTTTGTGGTTTCCGGGAAAGAAGGAATCACGGATGCAGACGAATACGTAGCACGTAAACTTTACAAAACTAATAAACCAGTCATCCTTGCAGTCAACAAGGTAGACAATCCTGAAATGCGAAATGATATCTATGATTTCTATGCTCTTGGATTGGGAGAACCACTACCGATTTCATCTGTGCACGGGATTGGTACAGGGGATGTGCTAGACGCCATCGTGGAAAATCTCCCACATGAAGTCGAAGAAGAAAATCCAGATGTCATTAGGTTTAGCTTGATTGGGCGTCCAAACGTCGGGAAATCTAGCTTGATCAATGCTATTTTGGGAGAAGATCGCGTGATTGCAAGTCCCGTAGCTGGTACCACTCGTGATGCCATTGATACCCATTTTACAGATGCTGACGGCCAAGAATTTACCATGATTGATACGGCTGGTATGCGTAAGTCTGGTAAAGTTTATGAAAATACAGAGAAATACTCTGTCATGCGTGCTATGCGTGCCATTGACCGTTCCGATGTAGTCTTGATGGTCCTCAATGCCGAAGAAGGCATCCGTGAGTATGATAAGCGTATCGCTGGATTTGCCCACGAAGCTGGTAAAGGGATGATTATCGTGGTCAATAAGTGGGATACCCTTGAGAAAGATAACCACACCATGAAAAACTGGGAAGAGGATATCCGTGAGCAGTTCCAATACCTGCCTTATGCTCCGATTGTCTTTGTTTCAGCTCTGACCAAGCAACGTCTCCACAAACTGCCTGAGATGATTAAGCAAATCAGTGAAAGTCAAAATACACGTATCCCATCAGCTGTCTTGAACGATGTGATTATGGATGCTATTGCTATCAATCCAACACCGACAGACAAAGGGAAACGCCTCAAAATCTTCTACGCGACCCAAGTGGCAACCAAACCACCAACCTTTGTCATCTTTGTCAACGAGGAAGAACTCATGCACTTCTCTTACCTGCGTTTCTTGGAAAATCAAATCCGCAAGGCCTTTGTCTTTGAAGGGACACCAATCCATTTGATCGCAAGAAAACGAAAATAAAAAGTAGAATCTGGAATGATATTTCCAGATTTTTTGCTATAATAAAATAAGGAAAGACTTGGTGAGGTGTGAGATGGAGAAATTTTTGAAATTGTTGGTTTTAGCACCCTACTTTTACTTTTTACGTTGGATTGAGAAGGTCGATAAAGATAGTAGATACTTCACTTTTTTCTATTATTTTTACTGGATTTACCTTCCTCTGTGGGCTTTGTTTAGTATAGCTTTTACAGGATTTTCAGTTTTACTGTTTAATTATATTTTGTTAAGTCCTAGAGATTTAACAAGGTGGGGTATTTGCTTGCTCTTAATCTTCTTATCCCTTGTGAATGACTGGAAAGTTTTTGACTGTCTAAAAAAGATGAACAAACTGAGATTGGACAAGAAGAAAGCTAGCAACAACTGAGGAAAAGTCTCATTAAAATCCCTTGCTGGAAAGGGAGATTTTAAGGGGGGCAATCCTAGGGATTGGCTCTTTTTTTATCTTTGGGGAAAACGGAATATTTCTTGAAAAAACTTGGCAAATATGCTAGAATAAAAAGAACATTCTAAAATATTCAGAATTTAAAGTAAGGAAAAAAATGGCAAATTTATTAAAAACAATCATCGAAAATGATAAAGGGGAACTCCGTCGCCTAGAAAAGATGGCTGATAAAGTCCTCAAATACGAAGATGAAATGGCTGCTTTGACAGACGAGCAGTTGCAAGCTAAGACAGAAGAATTTAAGCAACGTTATCAAAATGGTGAAATGCTAGATCAGCTCTTGTATGAGGCTTTTGCGGTTGTACGTGAGGGAGCTAAACGTGTTCTTGGACTCTTCCCATACAAGGTTCAGGTTATGGGTGGTATCGTCCTTCACCACGGTGATGTTCCTGAGATGCGTACAGGGGAAGGAAAGACCTTGACAGCGACTATGCCGGTATACCTCAACGCTCTTGCAGGCAAAGGTGTACACGTAGTTACCGTCAATGAATACCTTACAGAACGTGACGCGACTGAGATGGGTGAGTTGTACTCATGGCTCGGTTTGTCAGTAGGGATCAACTTAGCTGCAAAATCTCCAATGGAGAAAAAAGAAGCTTATCTCTGTGACATTACTTACTCGACGAACTCAGAAATTGGTTTCGACTATCTTCGTGATAACATGGTTGTTCGTGCAGAGAACATGGTTCAACGTCCACTCAACTATGCCTTGGTCGATGAGGTTGACTCTATCTTGATCGACGAAGCTCGTACCCCATTGATCGTTTCAGGAGCTAACGCAGTTGAAACAAGTCAACTCTACCATATGGCTGACCACTTTGTGAAGTCTTTGAATAAAGATGACTATATTATTGATATTCAGTCTAAGACAATCGGTTTGTCAGACTCAGGTATTGACAAGGCTGAAAGTTTCTTCAAACTAGAAAATCTTTATGACATCGAAAACGTAGCTTTGACTCACTTTATCGATAATGCCCTTCGTGCCAACTACATCATGATTCTTGATATTGACTATGTGGTCAGTGAAGAACAAGAAATTTTGATTGTCGACCAATTTACAGGTCGTACCATGGAAGGTCGTCGTTACTCTGATGGCTTGCACCAAGCGATTGAAGCTAAAGAAGGTGTGCCAATCCAAGATGAAACGAAGACTTCAGCTTCGATCACCTACCAAAACCTTTTCCGTATGTACAAAAAATTGGCAGGTATGACAGGTACTGGTAAAACAGAAGAAGAAGAATTTCGCGAAATCTACAACATTCGTGTTATTCCAATTCCGACTAACCGTCCAATCCAACGTATCGACCATTCAGACCTTCTCTACGCTAGTCTCGATGCAAAATTCAAGGCTGTCGTTGAAGATGTTAAGGCTCGTTACCAAAAAGGTCAACCAGTCTTGGTAGGTACTGTTGCCGTTGAAACCAGTGATTTCCTTTCTAAGAAATTGGTTGAAGCAGGCGTGCCTCACGAAGTATTGAATGCTAAAAACCACTATAGAGAAGCGCAAATCATCATGAATGCTGGTCAACGTGGTGCGGTCACTATCGCAACCAACATGGCCGGTCGTGGTACCGATATTAAGCTTGGTGAAGGTGTTCGTGAGCTTGGTGGACTTTGCGTCATCGGTACAGAACGTCACGAGAGCCGTCGTATCGATAACCAGCTTCGTGGACGTTCAGGTCGTCAAGGGGACCCAGGTGAATCACAATTCTACTTGTCACTCGAAGACGATTTGATGAAACGTTTCGGTTCAGAACGCTTGAAAGGTGTCTTTGAACGTCTCAACATGTCTGACGAAGCCATCGAATCTCGTATGTTGACCCGCCAAGTAGAAGCGGCGCAAAAACGTGTTGAAGGAAACAACTACGATACTCGTAAACAAGTCCTTCAATATGATGATGTTATGCGTGAACAACGTGAGATCATCTACGCACAACGTTATGATGTCATCACTGCAGATCGTGACCTGGCACCAGAAATTCATGCCATGATCCGTCGCACGATTGGACGAATTGTAGATGGCCATGCTCGTTCTAAACAAGATGAAAAACTCGAAGCAATCTTGAACTTTGCTAAGTACAACTTGCTTCCAGAAGATTCAATTTCACTTTCAGACCTAGAAGGTTTGTCAGACCAAGCTATCAAAGATGAACTATACCAACGTGCATTGAAAGTCTACGATAGACAAGTTGCTAAACTTCGTGATGAAGAAGCCGTTAAAGAATTCCAAAAAGTCTTGATTCTACGTGTTGTTGATAATAAATGGACAGACCATATCGATGCCCTTGACCAGTTGAGAAATGCTGTTGGACTTCGTGGTTATGCTCAAAACAACCCTGTCGTAGAATATCAAGCGGAAGGCTTCCGTATGTTTAACGATATGATTGGTTCGATTGAGTTTGATGTGACTCGTTTGATGATGAAAGCACAAATTCATGAACAAGAGCGACCACAAGCTGAACATCATATCAGTACGACAGCAACTCGAAATATTGCTGCGCAACGAACAAATCTTCCAGCTGATTTGGACCTCAGTCAAGTGAAACGTAATGACTTGTGCCCATGTGGTTCTGGTAAGAAATTTAAAAACTGTCACGGTAAACGACGTTAAGAATGACTAATTTTCAGGCGGATGCCTAGTGAAAAGTGAATTTTCGCTTGGCATCCGTTTACTTTATAAGGAGATGAATGATGGTATTTACAGCTAAAAGTCCTAAAATTAACATTGAAGAAGTTCGCGCCTTGTCTAAATTAGAGGGAGTCGCTCTTGCGAGAAAAAACCAACGTGATCAGGAATTGGAAGCCATCATCCGTGGAGAAGACCAGCGTATTCTCTTGGTGATTGGACCATGTTCATCTGACAATGAAGAGGCAGTTCTTGAGTATGCGAAGCGATTGTCAAAACTTCAAGAAGAAGTAAAAGACCGTATCTTTATGGTGATGCGTGTCTATACAGCTAAACCACGTACCAATGGTGATGGCTATAAGGGCTTGATTCACCAGCCAAATGCCAAAGAGGCACCTAGCCTTATCAATGGAATCAAAGCCGTTCGTCATTTACACTACCGTGTTATTTCTGAAACGGGAATGACAACAGCAGATGAGATGCTATATCCAGAGAACCTTCCCTTGGTAGATGATTTGATTTCTTATATGGCGGTTGGAGCCCGTTCGGTTGAAGACCAACAGCACCGTTTTGTAGCGAGTGGAGCAGACTTTTCGACAGGGTTTAAAAATCCAACATCTGGAAATCTCAATGTCATGTTTAACGGTATTTATGCCGCTCAAAACAAGCAGAGTTTCCTTTTCTTAGGGAAAGAAGTCGAAACTACTGGAAATCCTCTATCACATGCTATTCTCCGTGGTGCCCTCAATGAATACGGGAAAAATATCCCTAACTATTACTACGATAATTTGATGGACACCATAGCCCAGTATGAAAAAATGGGCCTTGAAAATCCATTTATCATCATCGATACCAACCATGATAATTCAGGGAAACAATACATGGAACAGATTCGTATCGTTCGCCAGACCTTGATTAACCGCGACTGGAATGAAAAGATTAAAAAATATGTTCGTGGATTCATGATTGAGTCTTATCTAGAAGCCGGTCGTCAAAACGAACCTGAGGTCTTTGGTAAATCGATCACGGATCCATGTCTAGGATGGGAAAACACTGAAGCACTTGTTCGTGAAATTTACCAAAGACTAGGAGAATAATATGGCATTTATTGAGAAAGGCCAAGAAATCAATATTGAAGCGATTAAGGCGGAAACACAATTATCTGCAGAAGCCTTGCGACATAAGGAAAGTCGTGACCAAGAACTAGCAGATATCCTTTCAGGAAAGGATGACCGCCTCCTTTTGGTCATTGGACCTTGTTCGTCTGACAATGAAGAAGCAGTTCTTGAGTATGCTCGCCGTTTAGCAGACTTGCAGAAAAAAGTTGCGGACAAGATTTTCATGGTCATGCGTGTATATACTGCAAAGCCACGTACCAATGGTGATGGCTATAAGGGGTTAGTTCATCAGCCAGACACTTCTAAAGCTCCAAGCTTGATTAATGGTTTGCAGGCTGTTCGTCAGCTTCATTATCGCGTTATTACAGAAACTGGATTGACTACAGCGGATGAAATGCTCTACCCAGCTAATCTGTTTTTGGTTGACGACTTGGTGAGCTATCATGCGGTAGGTGCGCGTTCAGTCGAAGACCAGGAGCACCGTTTTGTAGCTTCAGGGATCGATGCACCAGTAGGGATGAAAAATCCGACCTCTGGAAATCTATCTGTGATGTTTAATGCTATCTATGCTGCACAAAACAAACAAACCTTTCTCTTTCATGGTCAAGAAGTTGAAACTTCAGGAAATCCCCTGGCCCACGTCATTCTTCGTGGAGCTATGAATGAATACGGGAAGAATGAACCAAATTTCTATTATGAAACTCTCTTAAATGCTATCGGACGTTACGAGTCAATGGGCCTTGAAAATCCTTTTATCATGATTGATACCAACCATGATAATTCAGGGAAACAATATATGGAGCAAGTTCGAATTGTGCGTCAAGCTTTGCTCAACCGTGACTGGAATGAAAAGATTAAGAAGACAGTTCGAGGCTTCATGATCGAGTCTTACCTAGAAGATGGACGTCAAAATCAGCCTGAAATTTTTGGATGTTCCATTACAGACCCTTGCTTAGGCTGGGAAAACACAGTAGCTCTGGTAGAAGAAATTTATACTACCTTAACAAAATAAGTGAAAAGGATGGAGTTGGGGGATCTCAACTCCTTTTGAAAAAAATGATAGTTGGACACGGAATCGATATCGAAGAATTAGTTTCCATACAAAATGCAGTTGAAAAAAGAGAAGGCTTTGCGCAGCGTGTTTTGACAAACAAGGAAATGGAGCGCTTTTCTAGTCTCAAAGGTCGTAGACAGATCGAGTATTTGGCTGGGCGTTGGTCAGCTAAAGAGGCTTTTTCAAAGGCTATGGGAACGGGTATTGGAAAGCTAGGCTTTCAGGATTTGGAAGTCTTGAACAATGAGAGAGGGGCTCCCTACTTCAGCAAATCCCCGTTTTCAGGAAAAGTTTGGCTATCGATCAGCCATACAGATCAGTTTGTGACAGCTAGTGTTATTTTGGAGGAAAATCATGAAAACTAGTCCACATAGACCAACCAAGGCCCTTATTAATCTAGGAGCAATTCGCTACAATATCCAACAAATGGGAGCACACATTCCCAAAGAGACCCTCAAATGGGCTGTTGTGAAAGCCAATGCCTATGGACATGGAGCGGTTGTTGTTGCGACAGCCATCCAGGATAATATAGACGGCTTTTGTGTTTCAAATATCGATGAAGCCATTGAGCTTCGTCAGACAGGAATTTCTAAGGAGATTCTCATTTTAGGAGTTTCTGAGATTGAATCAATTCCGCTAGCACAAGAATTTGATATTACTTTGACAGTGGCAGGATTGGAATGGATCCAGAAACTCATAGCCACAGAGCCAGACTTGTCAGGCTTAACTGTTCACCTTAAAATTGACTCAGGTATGGGGCGAATTGGTTTTAGAAGTGCTAGTGAGGCTGAAGAAGCCCAAACTATACTCAAGAAACATGGAGCCAATGTCAAGGGAATCTTTACGCACTTTGCAACAGCAGATGAAGAGTCAGATAGCTACTTTAAGCAGCAGTTAGCGTGTTTTAAGGGAATCCTAAATGACTTGCAAGAAGTTCCAGAAATTGTTCATGCAAGCAACTCTGCAACGACTCTTTGGCATGCTGATACCATTTTTAACGCCGTCCGTATGGGAGATGCTATGTATGGCCTCAATCCAAGTGGTCAAGTATTGGACTTGCCTTATGAACTAAAACCAGCCTTAACTTTGGAGTCAGCCATTGTTCATGTAAAAACAGTTCCAGCAGGGGCTTGTATGGGTTACGGTGCGACTTATCAGGCAGATAGGGAGCAAGTCATTGCTACGTTGCCAATCGGTTATGCAGATGGTTGGACACGAGACATGCAGAATTTCTCAGTTCTGGTAGATGGACAATTGTGCCCCATCGTAGGACGTGTATCCATGGACCAAATCACGATTCGTTTGCCTAAGCTTTATCCCTTGGGAACAAAAGTTACCTTGATTGGCTCAGACGGTCATAAAGAAATTACGGCAACAGATGTAGCAGTTTACCGAGGAACCATCAATTATGAGGTAGTTTGTCTCCTCAGTGATCGCATTCCACGAGAATATTATTAAAAAACAAATGGAAAGGAGAGGAGCATGAATTTACATCAACCCTTGCATGTCTTGCCTGGCGTGGGACCTAAATCAGCAGAGAAATATGCCAAACTAGGAATTGAAAACTTGCGAGATCTCTTGCTCTACTTTCCTTTCCGTTATGAAGATTTTAAGACCAAGCAGGTACTAGAGTTAGAAGACGGTGAAAAAGCCGTTCTGTCTGGTCAGGTGGTGACACCAGCTAGTGTTCAGTATTATGGTTTTAAGCGGAATCGCCTGCGCTTTAGCCTCAAGCAGGGAGAGGTTGTTTTTGCGGTTAACTTTTTTAATCAACCCTACCTAGCAGACAAGATAGAGCTTGGCGCGACACTAGCTGTTTTTGGCAAGTGGGATCGTGCCAAGGCTAGCCTCACAGGCATGAAGGTTTTAGCTCAAGTCGAGGATGACCTCCAACCTGTCTATCGTCTAGCGCAAGGTGTCAGTCAAGCAGGACTTGTGAAAGTCATCAAGACAGCCTTTGATCAGGGATTGGACCTCTTGATAGAGGAAAATCTACCCCAGTCCTTGTTAGACAAATACAAACTTATGCCCCGTAGTCAGGCTGTTCGTGCCATGCATTTTCCCAAGGATTTGGCTGAATACAAACAGGCTCTTCGTCGAATCAAGTTTGAGGAACTCTTCTATTTCCAAATGCAGTTACAGACTCTCAAGTCTAAAAATAAGGTTCACGGAAGTGGCTTGGTTCTGAATTGGTCTCAGGAAAAACTAACGGCAGTAAAAGAACAGTTACCTTTTGTTTTGACCCAAGCCCAAGAAAAGAGTCTGCAAGAAATCCTAACAGATATGAAGTCAGACAATCACATGAATCGCCTTCTACAAGGGGATGTCGGTAGCGGGAAAACAGTTGTTGCAGGTCTGGCCATGTATGCTGCTGTAACGGCTGGTTACCAGGCGGCCCTCATGGTTCCAACAGAAATTCTTGCAGAGCAACATGTTGAAAGTCTTAAGAGTCTCTTTCCGGATTTGAGATTGGCTCTCCTAACAGGTTCCTTGAAAGTTGCTGAAAAACGTAAGGTCTTGGAAACCATTGCCAAGGGGGAAGCAGATGTGATTGTCGGAACCCATGCTCTTATACAGGATGGGGTGGACTATGCTCGACTTGGTTTGATTATCATTGATGAGCAACACCGCTTTGGTGTGGGACAAAGGCGTATCCTACGCGAAAAAGGAGAAAATCCAGATGTCCTCATGATGACGGCAACTCCCATACCACGGACCTTAGCCATCACTGCCTTTGGGGATATAGATGTTTCTGTTATTGATCAGATGCCAGCAGGACGCAAACCAATCGTAACTCGCTGGACCAAGCATGAGCAATTGCCACAGATCTTGACTTGGTTGGAGGGGGAGATTCAAAATGGTTCTCAAGCCTACGTCATTTCACCCTTGATTGAAGAATCAGAAGCTCTGGATCTGAAAAATGCCATTGCCTTATCAGAGGAATTGACGGCTCATTTTGCAGGTAAGGCCGAAGTGGCTCTCCTACATGGTAAGATGAAGAGTGATGAAAAAGACCAGATTATGCAGGATTTCAAAGAGAGTAAGACAGATATTTTGGTCTCTACAACGGTTATCGAGGTTGGGGTCAATGTTCCCAATGCGACTGTCATGATCATCATGGATGCTGATCGCTTCGGCCTCAGCCAGCTTCACCAGCTTAGAGGTCGTGTCGGTCGGGGAGACAAGCAGTCCTATGCTGTACTCGTTGCCAATCCCAAGACTGACTCTGGGAAAGATCGCATGCGCATCATGACAGAGACGACTAATGGTTTTGTCCTTGCGGAGGAAGACTTGAAAATGCGAGGTTCTGGTGAAATTTTTGGAACTAAACAGTCTGGTCTGCCAGAGTTTCATGTAGCTGATATTATTGAGGACTTCCCAATCCTAGAAGAAGCTAGAAAGGTAGCCAGCTATATCAGTTCTCTCCCTAATTGGCGAGAGGATCCAGAGTGGCACATAGTTGCCTTACATCTGGAGAAGAAAGAATATTTGGATTAAGCTTTTTCTAAGAAAATCTTAAGTTTGCTTTTAGATTGAGTGTCTATACTAGAGTCATCAAAACGAAACGAGGACTCTCTCATGATGATTAAAGTAAATTATCAAAAGACATTTCAAAAAGGATCTCAACCTTCTCCTAAATACTAAGAAAAAGAGCGGTAACGCTCTTTTTTATCTGTTTAAAACTACTTTCAAGAGGATTCTTGCGGGGGGCTAGACCTTAAAAACACTTTCCATTTCCTTTTCTTTCTTGCATTGCTTTTCCATATGTGCTACAGTTATGATAACGGTTACAAAAATTAAGGAGAATTCTATGAGAAATCTAGCATTAATAGAAGAAATGAAAACATATAAAGGAAGGGATGAAATTCCTCAAGATTTTGATGTTTTTTGGAATGGTGAGATTGAGAAGGTTTCGGTCTTGCCAGAATACCAACTAGAGGAAGGAGACTTTCATATCCCAAATGTGAAATGCTATGAGCTTACTTTTAAAGGTACACGTGATGGCCTTATTTATGCGCGTGTGGTCTTACCAAAATCAGAAAAGAAAGTCCCGGTTATTTTTCACTTCCATGGCTATATGGGACGTTGTTGGGATTGGACAGATATGTTAGCCTTTACGGTCGCTGGTTATGGTGTAGTATCTATGGATGTCCGTGGACAATCCGGTTTCTCACAAGATGGTCTACGTTCACCACTTGGAAATACAGTTAAGGGACAAATCATCCGTGGTGCTGTTGAAGGGAAAGAGCAACTCTTCTATAAGGATGTCTATCTAGATATTTATCAATTGATTGAGATTGTGGCTAGTCTCCCGCAAGTGAATGAGGAACAACTGGCTAGTTATGGAGCTTCACAAGGAGGAGCCTTGGCTTTAGTAGCTGCAGGTCTCAATCCTCGTATCAAGCGTACAGTTTCTATTTATCCATTTTTATCTGACTTTAGACGAGTGCTAGAGATTGGAAATACCAGTGAAGCTTATGATGAGCTCTTCCGCTACTTTAAGTTCCATGATCCTTTCCACGAAACAGAGGAGCAAATTATGGAAACCCTAGCTTATATCGATGTGAAAAATCTTGCCCATCGTATTAAGGGGGAAGTTCGGATGATTACTGGACTAGATGACGATGTCTGCTATCCAATCACCCAGTTCGCGATCTACAATCGTTTGACTTGTGAGAAGAGCTATCGCATCATGCCTGAATATGCACACGAAGCTATGAATGTTCATGTCAATGATCAAGTTTACAATTGGTTGTGTGGCAGTGAAATTCCCTTTACCTATGTTGGTTATTAAAAAAATGTAAAAAGAGCCCTGTCAAAAACAGGGCTTTCTTTGCCGGGAAAACAGAAAGTAGTTTCAAAAAGCTTGAAACATAAAAATATATCTGAAAGTAAATTCTATTATAGATTATGAAGGCTATGATTTAGAATATTTATTATATAATAAATGTAACATCAAGTCGAAAGGAGTAAAATGGTTGCTTACTGGAAGGAAGTAAATAAAGGCAGCCGCATTTCAGATGAAAAAGAATGGGGGAAACCCATCAATAATACAGTTTCTTTACATGATTGATGCCCTAGAGGCTAAAAATTTTAAGTAAAAAAGAAAGCGCTTTATTTTTGTAAAAAGAAAGGAAAATTATGACACAGAGAGATTTTGAACGGAAACAATGTTTTGGAATTAGAAAGTTTACAGTAGGAGCTGCATCGGTGGTCATTGGGGCAGTTGTTTTTGGTGCGTCACCAGTTTTAGCCCAAGAAGCTCCGACAACCAGTGGTGAAACAGCTGGACAAGCTTTGCCAGAATTGCCAAAAGAGGTAGAAACAGGAAATCTAGCTAACTTAGATAAGGAACTTGCTGATAAGTTGGCAACAGCGACAGATAAAGGGACAGAAATTAACCGTGAGGAGTTGCAAGCAAATCCAGGCTCTGAAAAACCAACAGAAACTGAAACTCCAGCAGAGACTCCAGCTGCAGAAACTGGAAATGCAGAAGAAACTGAGAACCAAGGAGCACTTGCTCGGGACTATTACTCAAGAGAATTGGAAAATGTCAACACTGTCGTAGAAAAAAATGACGTTACTACCAATGCAGAAAATAATCAGCGAGATGACCTTACAAGTGATTTAGAGAAACTAAAGAAACTTCAAGATGCAACAGTGCATATGGAGTTCAAACCAGATGCATCGGCACCACGTTTTTACAATCTTTTCTCTGTATCCAGTGATACTAAGGAAAATGAATACTTCACCATGTCAGTCTTTGATAATACAGCCCTTATCGAAGGCCGTGATGCAAATGGTACACAATTCTATGATAAATACACCGATGCACCATTAAAGGTTCGCCCTGGTCAGTGGAATTCAGTTACCTTTACTGTGGAAAAACCAACAACTGAAGTGCCTACTGGAAGAGTTCGTTTATATGTAAATGGTGTCTTATCCAGAACAAGTCTAAAATCTGGGAAATTCATCAAAGATATGCCAAATGTGAACCACGTTCAAATCGGAGCGACCAAACGAGGAAGCAAGACAGTTTGGGGCTCAAATCTACAAGTTCGTAATCTAACAGTCTACGACCGTGCCTTAACGCAAGATGAAGTTCGAACACGAAGTCAATTATTTGAAAGAGGAGACTTGGGGCAAGAACTTCCAGAAGGGGCTGAAATTTCTAAAAAAACAGATGTTTTTACAGCAGGTAAAAATGGGCAACCAAATCAAGATGGCATCAATAGCTATCGTATTCCAGCCCTCCTCAAGACTGACAAGGGAACTTTGATTGCTGGAGCTGACGAACGCCGCTTACACCACTATGACTGGGGTGATATCGGTATGGTCGTTAAACGAAGTGAAGATAAGGGTCAAACATGGAGCGACCGCATCACTCTTACGAATCTACGTGACAATCCAAAAGCCAAGGATCCAAACATCGGTTCACCAGTAAATATCGACATGGTCTTGGTTCAAGATACTGAAACCAAACGAATCTTCTCAGTCTACGATATGTTCCCAGAAGGTAAAGGGATTTTTGGAATGTCTTCTGAAAGAGAAGTTGCCTATAAGGAAATTGATGGAAAAACTTATCAAATTCTATACCGTGAAGGAGAAAATGGAGCCTATACGATTCGTGAAAATGGTCTTGTCTACACACCAGATGGTCAGGCAACGGATTACCGTGTTGTTGTAAATCCTGTCAAGCCTGGTTATAGTGATAAAGGGGATCTTTATCAAGGTGAGCAGCTACTAGGAAATATCTACTTTACAAGCAATAAAACTTCTCCATTTAGAATTGCTAAAGACAGCTACCTATGGATGTCTTATAGTGATGATGATGGTAAGACTTGGTCTGCACCACAAGATATTACTCCAATGGTCAAAGCTGATTGGATGAAATTCTTAGGTGTGGGACCTGGAGTGGGAATTACCCTTCAGAATGGACCTCATAAAGGTCGGATTGTTGTCCCTGTCTATACGACAAACAGAACCCACCACCTCAACGGTTCTCAATCATCTCGCATTATCTATTCAGATGACCATGGTAAGACTTGGCATATGGGTGGCGGTGTCAATGACAACCGTACACTTCATGATGGCACAGTAGTTGATTCAAGCAACATGAACAATTACTACGCTCAAAATACAGAAGCTTCTGTTGTTCAGTTGAACAATGGTCAGTTGAAACTCTTTATGCGTGGATTGACAGGAGATTTGCAGGTCGCAACAAGTAAAGATGGTGGAGCAACTTGGGAAAAAGATGTGAAACGCTATTCAGATGTCACAGATGTTTATGTTCAAATGGCGGCAACTCACACAGTTCAAGATGGTAAAGAGTATATCCTTCTAGCAAATGCTAACGGACCAGGTCGTAAGAATGGTCATATTCGAGTGGCTCGCGTAGAAGAAGATGGCGAGTTGACTTGGTTGCATCATCATTTGATTCAAGAAGGTGAGTATGCTTATAACTCGCTTCAACAAATCGGTCCAAAAGAATTTGGTCTCTTGTACGAACATCATGAAGCAGGTGGCAATCCTTATACTCTATCCTTCAAGAAATTCAACTGGGATTACCTAACTAAAGAGAGACTTGCTCCTAAAGAAGTGAAAGTTACACAGGCTATGGAAAAATGGCCAGGCATTATTGCTATGGAGTTTGATTCAGAAGTCTTGGTAAATCAAGCTCCAACTCTCAAACTAGCTAATGGTAAGACTGCAACCTTCATGACTCAGTATGATACTAAGACTCTTCTATTCTCAATCGATCCAGAGAATCTTGGTCAAAAGGTGACAGGTCTTGCAGCAGGCGCAATTGAAAGCATGCATAACTTGCCAGTATCTGTAGTAGGTGCTAAACTTACGAATGGTGTCAATGGCGATGAAGCAGCAGTTCATGAAGTTCCAGAATTCACAGGTGGTGTCAACGGTGACGAAGCAGCTGTGGCAGAGCTTCCTGAGTATACTGAATCAATTGGAACAGTAGGTGACGAGGGAGCAATCCATGAAATCCCAGAATTTGCTAATGAAGAAAGTTCAAAAGGTGACTCTACTACTCATGAAGTTCCAGAATTTACAGGTGGAGTCAACGGTGACGAAGCAGCTGTGGCAGAGCTCCCTGAGTACACTGAATCAATTGGAACAGTAGGTGACGAAGCGGCACCAACCGTAGAAGTTCCAGAATTCGAAGGTGGTGTCAATGGCGACGAAGCGGCTGTAGCAGAGCTTCCTGAAAACACTGCTCCTAGTGCAACAGTAGGCGACGAAGCGACACCAACAGTAGAAGTTCCAGAATTCACAGGTGGCGTCAATGCAGTCGAAGCAGCAGTTCATGAAGTCCCAGAATTCACAGGTGGGGTCAATGCAGTTCAAGCGCTCAAGCATGAACTTCCTGAATATACAGGCGGAGCAAATGCAGTCCAAGCGCTCAAGCATGAACTCCCAGAATTCACAGGTGGCGTCAATGCAGTCCAAGCGCTCAAGCATGAACTTCCAGAATTTACAGGTGGCGTCAACGCTGTCGAAGCAGACAAGAACGAATTTCCAGAATATAAGGGCGAAGAACAACCGCTTGTAACGCTAGTAGCGCAACAAGATAAGACTTACCAAGCGCCTGCAGCTCAACCACAACAGCCAGCTCTACCTGTAACAGGAAGCCAAGTTTCAACTTCTCTAGTATCTGTTGGAATTCTTGGGATGTTCTTGGGAATGTTAGGAATGGCCAAGAAAAAAGAAGATTAATGGCAACATTCAATTTGAAAAGTCTCTATAAGCAGAGTTAGACTGATACATAGAGAGTCTGTAGCAATCAGTTGCTACAGGCTCTTTATTTATAGAAAGCGAAGATGATAGCGAAAATGGAAAATAGAGGGAAATTCAAACAGGAACATTTTCTCTGAAACTACTTTCAGGAGATTCTCTTTCATAAAATTGTTTTGAAACTTCAATCTATTCTAGCACAAGTTATTGAAAGCGCTTTAAAAATGATATATAATAGACTCATAAGAAAAAAGAAAAGGAGGAAAGTAGATGCCACAAATCAGTAAAGAAGCCTTGATTGAGCAGATTAAAGATGGAATCATCGTTTCTTGCCAGGCACTTCCTCACGAACCGCTTTACACAGAAGCGGGAGGTGTAATGCCCTTGCTAGTCAAAGCGGCTGAGCAAGGTGGAGCAGTCGGTATCCGAGCAAATAGTGTTCGGGATATTAAGGAAATCAAAGAGGTCACAAATCTTCCGATTATCGGAATTATCAAACGTGACTATCCACCACAGGAACCCTTCATTACTGCTACTATGAAAGAAGTTGATGAATTAGCAGCTCTTGACATTGAGGTGATCGCTCTTGATTGTACTAAGAGAGAACGCCATGATGGCTTAGAGATTCAAGAATTTATCCGTCAAATCAAAGAAAAATACCCAAACCAACTCTTGATGGCTGATACAAGTACCTTTGAAGAAGGGCTAACAGCAGTTGAGGCAGGAATTGATTTTGTTGGAACAACCTTGTCAGGCTACACATCTTATAGTCCAAAAGTGGATGGTCCAGATTTTGAACTCATCAAGAAACTCTGCGACGCAGGGGTGGACGTCATCGCAGAAGGAAAAATTCATACACCAGAACAGGCTAAGCAAATCCTAGGTTACGGAGTGCGAGGCATTGTAGTTGGTGGAGCTATTACTAGACCAAAAGAGATTACGGAACGATTTGTTGCGGGTCTCAAATAAGACAATTAAAACACGAGGAGAGTGGTTGATTCGTAAAATAAAATGTAAACGTATACAAAGTTGTCAATGCTCACTATCCGTTTCGGATACGCTTATCATCATTTAGGAGAATACTAATGAAATTTAGAAAACTAGCTTGTACAGTACTTGCGGGTGCTGCTGTTCTTTCTCTTGCTGCTTGTGGCAAATCAGACGCTAAAAAAGACGCTGCAGCTGATTCAGGGAAAACTGAAATCACTTGGTGGGCTTTCCCAGTCTTCACTCAAGAAAAATCTGGTGACGGTGTTGGAACTTATGAAAAATCTATCATCGAAGCTTTCGAAAAAGCAAATCCAGATATCAAAGTTAAATTAGAAACAATCGACTTCAAGTCTGGACCTGAAAAAATCACTACAGCTATCGAAGCTGGAACTGCTCCAGATGTACTCTTTGACGCACCAGGTCGTATCATCAATTACGGTAAAAACGGTAAATTGGCTGAGTTGAACGATCTCTTCACAGACGAATTTGTGAAAGATGTTAACAACGAAAATATCATCCAAGCAAGTAAAGCTGGCGATAAAGCTTACATGTATCCAATCAGTTCAGCGCCATTCTACATGGCTATGAACAAGAAAATGTTGGAGGATGCTGGTGTAGCTAACCTTGTTAAAGAAGGTTGGACAACAGATGATTTCGAAAAAGTCTTGAAAGCACTTAAAGATAAAGGATACACTCCAGGTTCATTGTTCAGTTCAGGTCAAGGGGGAGACCAAGGAACACGTGCCTTCATCGCTAACCTTTACGGTGGTTCTGTAACAGACAAAGAAGTTACTAAATACACAACTGACGACCCTAAATTTGTCAAAGGTCTTGAAAAAGCATCAAGCTGGATCAAAGACGGTTTGTTGAACAATGGTTCACAATTTGACGGTGGAGCAGACATCCAAAACTTTGCAAACGGTCAAACATCTTACACTATCCTTTGGGCTCCAGCTCAAAACGGTATCCAAGCTAAATTGTTGGAAGCAAGTAAAGTTGAAGTGGTTGAAGTACCATTCCCATCTGACTCAGGCAAACCAGCTCTTGAATACCTTGTAAACGGATTTGCAGTATTTAACAACAAGGATGAAAAGAAAGTTGCCGCAGCTAAGAAATTCATCCAATTCATCGCTGATGATAAAGAGTGGGGTCCTAAAGACGTAGTTCGCACAGGAGCATTCCCAGTTCGTACTTCATTTGGTAAACTTTACGATGACAAACGTATGGAAACAATCAGTGGTTGGACTAAATACTACTCTCCATACTACAACACAATCGACGGATTTGCTGAAATGAGAACTCTTTGGTTCCCAATGTTGCAATCAGTATCTAATGGTGACCAAGAACCTGCTGCAGCTTTGAAGACATTCACTGAAAAAGCGAATGAAACAATCAAAAAAGCAGCTAAAAAATAAGCCCTAAATAAAAAGTAAAATCCCCCCTTTTCCCTGTGCATAACTGTGTACGAAAAGGGGGAGTTTTATTTAAAAAATGTAAGGAACTGACAGGTCAAAATTAAAATGAAGTTCTTACATTGGCAAATCTTTAAAAGAATTTCATTCTGATTTTAAATCGATGTCAGATGACAGTCAAAAAACAAAAACTATTTGAAAGTGAGGTGCCAACTGTGAAAGTCAATAAAATTCGCATGAGAGAAACAATTGTTTCTTACGCTTTCTTAGCACCAGTATTAATCTTCTTTACCGTCTTTGTCCTAGCTCCAATGATCATGGGATTCATCACTAGTTTCTTTAACTACTCAATGACTAGCTTTGAGTTTGTGGGACTTGACAACTATATCCGCATGTTTAAAGACCCTGTCTTTACAAAATCTTTGATTAATACCGTAATCTTAGTTATCGGATCTGTACCAGTCGTTGTACTTTTCTCACTATTTGTGGCATCACAAACTTACCAACAAAATGCCGTTGCTAGATCCTTCTATCGTTTCGTCTTCTTCCTCCCTGTAGTAACAGGTAGTGTTGCCGTAACAGTAGTATGGAAATGGATCTACGATCCTCTATCAGGTATTTTGAACTTCGTGCTGAAGTCAAGCCATATCATTAGCCAAAACATTTCTTGGTTAGGAGATAAAAACTGGGCTTTGATGGCGATTATGATTATCCTTTTGACAACATCAGTTGGTCAACCAATCATTCTTTACATCGCTGCAATGGGTAATATTGATAACTCTCTTGTTGAAGCGGCGCGTGTCGACGGAGCAACTGAGTTACAAGTTTTCTGGAAGATTAAATGGCCAAGTCTTCTTCCAACAACTCTTTATATCGCGATCATCACAACCATCAACTCATTCCAGTGTTTCGCTTTGATTCAGCTTTTGACTTCAGGTGGTCCAAACTACTCAACAAGTACACTTATGTACTACCTATACGAGAAAGCCTTCCAATTGACTGAGTATGGCTATGCCAATACTATTGGTGTATTCTTGGCAGTTATGATCGCTATTGTCAGCTTTGTTCAATTTAAAGTACTTGGAAACGACGTAGAATATTAATAGAAAGGAGACAGCTATGCAATCTACACAAAAGAAACCTTTAACAGCTTTCACTGTTATTTCAACCATCTTCTTGCTCTTATTGACTGTACTGTTTATCTTTCCATTCTACTGGATTTTGACAGGTGCATTCAAATCACAACCGGATACCATTATGATTCCACCACAATGGTTCCCTAAAGCTCCAACAATGGAGAACTTCCAACAATTGATGGTGCAAAACCCAGCCTTGCAATGGATGTGGAATTCAGTCTTCATTTCATTGGTAACAATGTTCTTGGTTTGTGCAACTTCATCCCTAGCAGGTTATGTATTGGCTAAGAAACGTTTCTATGGACAACGCATTCTCTTCGCTATCTTTATCGCTGCCATGGCTCTTCCAAAACAAGTTGTTCTTGTGCCATTGGTACGTATCGTCAACTTCATGGGAATCCATGACACTCTTTGGGCAGTTATCTTGCCTTTGATTGGATGGCCATTTGGGGTCTTCCTTATGAAACAGTTCAGTGAAAACATTCCGACAGAATTGCTCGAATCTGCTAAAATCGATGGATGTGGCGAGATTCGTACCTTCTGGAGCGTAGCTTTCCCAATTGTGAAACCAGGATTTGCAGCCCTTGCAATCTTCACCTTCATCAATACATGGAATGACTACTTCATGCAGTTGGTTATGTTGACTTCTCGTAACAACTTGACCATCTCACTTGGTGTTGCAACCATGCAGGCCGAGATGGCAACTAACTATGGTTTGATTATGGCGGGTGCTGCCCTTGCAGCTGTGCCAATCGTAACAGTCTTCTTAGTATTCCAAAAATCATTTACTCAAGGTATTACTATGGGAGCTGTTAAAGGATAGTACTCTGCGAAAATCTATCTATCAGAATACAATATAGAGTTATAAGTGTCTACAAAATGGAGAAAAGTTGCTTACTTCATGAAGTTTTGTTAGACACTTATAAACTTAATTTTTGACTTTTTAGATACTATTTAGAATAGTTGTTTTCCGATTTAGTGGTATCCAAGATAAGTATGTTGTACTTATCTTGGACGGAATTTTTGAGAGTAAAATAGTTCGGGGAACTATTTTAGCCTGAGCCTAGAAATGAATGAGCGAGGAGCTCAAAAATTAGGTCTTTCATTTCATGGTTTTCTAAAATCATCCACTGGATAATTTTACCTTCCGTCCGCACTATTTGAGGGAAATTGTAAAAAGATAAATCGAATTGGAAATAGGCATCAGAAGTAAAGGAAGTTACTATGATTTTTGACGATTTAAAAAACATTAGCTTTTACAAAGGAATTCATCCTAATCTAGACAAGGCCATTGATTATCTCTATGAACACCGCAAAGATTCATTTGACCTTGGGAAGTATGAGATTGATGGCGATAAGGTTTTTCTAGTTGTACAAGAAAATGTTCTCAACAAAGAAGAAAATGATCGTTTTGAGCACCATAAAAACTATGCAGACTTGCATTTGTTGGTTGAAGGTCATGAGTATTCTAGCTACGGTTCTCGTGTTAAAGATGAGGCTGTAGCTTTTGATGAAACCAGTGATATTGGTTTTGTCCATTGTCACGAACAATACCCACTCTTGTTGGGATATCACAATTTTGCAGTTTTCTTCCCAGGAGAACCTCATCAACCGAATGGTTATGCTGGTATGGAAGATAAAGTTCGCAAATATTTATTTAAAATTTTAATCGATTAGTCAATTAGGAGGAGCAAACAATGGCACAAAAAAGATCTGGATTGATAAAAGCGGCATTTGATACGGATAACTTTCTCATGCGTTTTTGCGAGAAGGTTTTAGATATTGTGACGGTTAACCTGCTCTTTGTGGTGTCTTGTTTGCCTATTGTGACGATCGGAGTAGCAAAGATCAGTCTCTATCAGACAATCTTCGAAGTTAAGAGTAGTCGACGGGTGCCTGTTTTTAAAACTTATATGAAAGCCTTCAAACAAAATTTGAAATTAGGTCTCCAGTTAGGTTTGCTAGAATTAGGAATCTTTCTGATTAGTGTGGTTGATTTATCATTATTCTGGAGTCAAACTGGTATTGCTTTTCAGCTCATTAAAGCCATTTGCTTGGGAATACTGATATTTTTAACCCTAGTTATGTTGGCTAGCTATCCAATTGCAGCGCGCTATGACTTGACTTGGAAAGAAGTCCTTCAAAAGGGCTTGCTCTTAGTCAGCTTTAACTTCGTTTGGTTCTTCTTGATGCTTGCGATTATTTTCTTAATCATCATGCTTCTCTATCTATCAGGCTTTACTCTAGTGCTTGGTGGTTCGGCATTTCTACTCTTTGGCTTTGGTCTTCTTGCCTTTTGCCAAGCAGGATTAATGGAAAAATTGTTTGCTAAATATCAAGAGAATTGAAAACAATATGAAACTACTTTCAAACAAGAAAAGCTTGGTGAGATGAATAGAAATTAAAATCTAAGTGGCTTATATGTGTTGAAAGCGCTTTTCACAAGGTGTATACTAAAATAGTAAATAATCATCTGCCCAGTGCAGAAAATAAGAAATTTTAGGAGAAATCTATGTCAGATTTAAAAAAATATGAAGGTGTCATTCCTGCCTTCTACGCATGTTATGATGATGCGGGTGAAGTAAGTCCAGAACGTACTCGTGCCTTGGTTCAATACTTTATTGATAAAGGTGTTCAAGGTCTTTATGTCAATGGTTCTTCAGGCGAGTGTATCTACCAAAGTGTAGAGGATCGCAAGTTGATCTTGGAAGAAGTCATGGCAGTTGCTAAAGGTAAATTGACCATTATCGCTCACGTGGCTTGCAACAATACAAAAGATAGTATTGAGTTGGCTCGCCATGCTGAAAGTTTGGGTGTTGATGCTATTGCAACAATCCCGCCAATTTACTTCCGTTTACCTGAGTATTCAGTAGCAAAATACTGGAATGACATCAGTGCTGCAGCGCCAAATACAGACTACGTTATCTACAACATTCCACAATTGGCAGGTGTTGCTTTGACTCCAAGCCTTTACACAGAAATGTTGAAAAACCCACGTGTTATCGGTGTTAAAAACTCTTCAATGCCAGTACAAGATATCCAAACTTTTGTCAGCCTTGGTGGAGAAGACCATATTGTCTTTAATGGTCCAGATGAACAGTTCCTAGGTGGACGCCTCATGGGAGCAAAAGCTGGTATCGGTGGTACTTATGGTGCTATGCCAGAACTCTTCTTGAAACTCAATGAGTTGATTGCTGAGAAAGACTTGGAGACAGCGCGTGAATTGCAATACGCTATCAACGCTATCATTGGTAAATTAACTGCAGCGCATGGAAACATGTACGGCGTGATCAAGGAAGTCTTGAAAATCAATGAAGGACTTAATATCGGATCAGTTCGTTCTCCGCTTACACCAGTGACCGAAGAAGATCGTCCAGTTGTAGAAGCAGCTGCGGCATTGATTCGTGAAACTAAGGAGCGTTTCCTCTAATCAATAGGAGGCTTTATGACTAATTACGTTGCAATTGATATTGGTGGAACTAATATCAAATACGGTTTGATTGACCAAGATGGACAACTTGTAGAGTCTCATGAAGTTGCGACTGAGGCTCATAAGGGCGGTCCACACATCTTACAGAAAACAAAAGATATCGTAGCTAGCTATCTAGAAAAAGGTCCAGTGTCGGGCGTCGCCATTTCCTCAGCGGGAATGGTTGACCCCGGTAAGGGTGAGATTTTCTATGCTGGTCCACAAATTCCAAACTATGCTGGAACTCAATTTAAAAAAGAAATTGAAAGTAGCTTTGGAATCCCATGTGAGATTGAAAATGATGTCAACTGCGCAGGTCTTGCTGAGGCAGTATCTGGTTCAGGAAAGGGAGCGAGTGTGACACTTTGCTTGACCATTGGAACAGGTATCGGTGGTTGCTTGATTATGGATGGGAAAGTTTTCCATGGATTTAGCAACTCAGCCTGTGAAGTCGGTTATATGCATATGCAGGATGGAGCTTTCCAAGATTTGGCTTCTACGACAGCCTTGGTAGAGTATGTAGCTAAGGCTCATGGAGATCCAGTTGACCAATGGAATGGCCGCCGCATTTTCAAGGAAGCAACCGAGGGCAACAAACTCTGTATGGAGGGGATTGACCGCATGGTAGAATACCTTGGTAAGGGTCTCGCTAATATTTGTTATGTTGCCAATCCAGAAGTTGTCATCCTTGGTGGTGGCATCATGGGACAGGAAGCTATTCTGAAACCTAAAATTCGTAAGGCTTTGAAAGATGCACTTGTTCCAAGTTTGGCAGACAAGACTCGTCTTGAATTTGCCCACCATCAGAACACTGCTGGCATGCTCGGTGCATATTATCATTTTAGAACCAAACAGTCCTAAATTGGCTTTGCCAATTTAGGTTTTTTTACAGGAAAAAAGCTAGGTAAAAATTTAATAAAACTTTGGAAACCCTTGCATTTCTTGGGATAATATAGTATATTTATTATACTGAGAAATCTCGAAAAAGCATTTATAAAATCCAGTCATTTTTTTATTCAGAAAAATGTAAGCGATTTCTAAAATGGATTTAAACAGAGTAAAAACTGGGAGGGAGAAGAGTTTTAGGCTAGATACTGAGAAATAAAATTGTCGCCAGCAGAAACTGGGCTCTTGCAGTAGCGGACTGCTTTTGTTCATTAGGAGAATTTGATGAAACGGTATTTTTTTGAAAGAAGTCGAATATTCAGTATTCGAAAACTAACAGTTGGTGTAGCCTCCGTGGCAGTTGGACTAGCTTTTTTTGCATCTGGAAATGTTGCTGCTAACGAAGTTGTGACAGAGCCAAAACTGGAAGTGGAAGGTCAAGCAAAAGAAGTAATCGATGTTGATAAAGAAAAAGCAGAAACAGTTAAGGAAACTAAAGAAGTAGCGACTCCTGTTAAAAAAGATGTAGCTGAACAAGTAGCTCCTGCTACAGAAAAAGTAACAGAAGAAACTAAAACTACTGAAGAAGCTGGCGATTTACTACCAGCAGAGATTCCTGACCGTGCTTATCCTGATACACCAGTGAAAAAATTGGATACTTCAGCTATTGTATCAGAAAAGGATAGTCCCAAAGTAGAAACTAAGAGTATTTTAAAAGCTGAAGAATCAAATGCAACTGAAGTTGAGAAAGACAATAGAGCTATTATCAATGGTGGTCAAGATCTTAAGCATATCAATTATGAGGGTCAACCAGCTACATCAGCTACTATGATTTACACAATTTTCAGTTCACCTCTAGCAGACGGTGGAACTCAGCGTTACCTCAATTCAGGTTCTGGTATCTTTGTAGCTCCAAATATCATGTTGACAGTGGCTCATAATTTCTTGAAGAAGGATGCCGAAACCAATGCTGGTCATATCTTAGGTGGTGATACTGCTAAGTTCTACTACAATGTCGGCTCTAATACTCCAAAAGAAAGATCTTTACCAACTTCAGGAAAGGATATTTTGTTTAAGGAAAAAGATATTCATTTTTGGAATAAAGAAAAGTTTGGTGAAGGTTACAAGAATGACCTAGCCTTGGTTGTAGCCCCTATTCCACTTCAGATTGCAAGCCCAAATAAGGCTGCAACCTTTACTCCTTTAGCAGAGTATCGAGAGTATAAAGCGGGAGAACCTGTTAGTACGATTGGTTATCCTACAGACTCAAGCTCGCCAGAATTGAAGGAACCAATTGTGCCTGGTCAATTGTATAAGGCTGATGGTGTTGTTAAAGGTACTGAAAAATATGATGATAAGGGAACTGTTGGAGTCACTTATCGTTTGACTTCTGTATCAGGTCTTTCTGGTGGTGGTATCATCAACGGGGATGGCAAAGTTATCGGAATCCACCAACGTGGGACTGTTGACAATATGAACATTGCTGAAAAAGACCGCTTCGGTGGAGGTCTTGTCTTGTCTCCAGAACAACTGGCATGGGTCAAAGAAATCATTGACAAGTACGGTGTCAAAGAAGGTTGGTACCAAGGTGATAACGATAATCGCTATTACTTTGACTCGAAGGGACAATTGCTCAGAAATACAACAGCTGTCATTGGCGGAAACAAGTATGCCTTTGACAACAGTGGTCTAGCAACCCTAGTTGAAGGCGTTGACTATGGGCGAGTAGTTATTGAACATGTGGACCAAAATGATAATCTAGTCAAAGAAAACGATACGTTTGTAGATAAGGCAGAAGTGGGTGCTCAATTCAACTATAACTACAAATCGGAAATCGAAAAAACAGATTTCTACAAGAAGAATAAAGAAAAATATGAGATCGTTTCAATTGGAGATTCTCCAGTCAATAAACAATTGAAAGACGCTTGGGCTGAAGATCATAGTGTGGTAAGCAAGGCTCCTGCAGGAACACGCGTCATCAAGGTGGTTTATAAAGTGAATAAAGGTTCTTTTGAAGTTCACTATCGCTTGAAAGACTCTGATAAAGAGTTGACAACTGCAGATGTGGACAATAACGAGGGTAAGGAATACGATGTTTCCTTTGTTCATAAATTCCAAGCCAAAGAAATTAAAGGCTATCGTCCAGTAAATGCGAGCCAAGAAGCGACTATCAAGCATAAAGGGGTGAATGAAGTTATTTTTGAATACGAAAAGATTGAAGATCCAAAACCAGCAACTCCTGTAACACCAGTGGTTGATCCAAAAGATGAAGAAACAGAAATTGCTGCTTACGGTCCACTGCCTAGCAAGGCTCAATTGGATTACCACAAGGAAGAATTGGCAGCCTTCATCCATTATGGTATGAATACGTATACCAACTCTGAGTGGGGGAACGGTAGAGAAAATCCTCAGTACTTCAATCCAACCAATCTTGATACAGATCAGTGGATTAAGACTTTGAAGGATGCTGGATTCAAACGAACCATTATGGTTGTGAAACACCATGACGGATTTGTGATTTATCCATCTAAATACACAGACCACACGGTAGCTGCGAGTCCATGGAAAAATGGTAAGGGAGACCTTCTCGAAGAAATCTCTAAATCAGCGACTAAGTATGACATGAATATGGGTGTTTACCTATCACCATGGGATGCCAACCATCCTAAATATCATGTTGCAACTGAAAAAGAGTACAATGAATACTATCTCAACCAACTCAAGGAAATCCTTGGCAATCCTAAATACGGAAACAAAGGTAAATTTATCGAAGTATGGATGGACGGTGCGCGTGGTAGCGGAGCTCAAAAAGTAACTTACACCTTTGATGAGTGGTTCAAGTACATCAAGAAAGCTGAAGGAGATATCACTATCTTCTCTGCTCAACCGACAAGTGTGCGTTGGATTGGTAATGAACGTGGTATCGCCGGAGATCCAGTTTGGCATAAGGTCAAGAAAGCTAAAATCACTGATGATGTGAAGAATGAATATCTCAACCATGGAGATCCAGAAGGGGATATGTATTCAGTTGGTGAAGCAGACGTTTCTATCCGTTCAGGTTGGTTCTACCATGACAACCAACAGCCAAAATCAATCAAAGATTTGATGGATA
Source organism: Streptococcus sp. Marseille-Q0941 (assembly GCF_943736975.1). Classification (GTDB taxonomy): domain Bacteria; phylum Bacillota; class Bacilli; order Lactobacillales; family Streptococcaceae; genus Streptococcus. The sequence continues at coordinate 80,810 of NZ_CALSFO010000007.1, forward strand.
TCTACTTCAAGTCTGTTGGTCGCGGAACGCCACTTCTCCTCAATATTCCACCTAATAAAGAAGGTAAATTCGCAGATGCAGACGTGGCGCGTTTGAAAGAATTCCGCGCAACCTTGGATCAAATGTATGCGACTGATTTTGCTAAGGGAGCAACTGTAACTGCAAGCTCTACTCGTAAGAATCATTTGTATCAAGCAAGTCACTTGACAGATGGTAAGGATGATACTAGCTGGGCACTAGCAAATGATGCTAAGACAGGTGAATTTACAGTCGATCTTGGTCAAAAGAGACGTTTTGACGTAGTCGAACTCAAAGAAGACATCGCTAAAGGTCAGCGTATCTCTGGATTCAAGGTTGAAGTTGAACTCAATGGTCGTTGGGTACCATACGGTGAAGGTTCGACTGTTGGTTATCGTCGTCTTATCCAAGGTCAACCAGTAGAGGCGCAAAAGATTCGTGTAACCATTACGGGTGCACAAGCGACTCCAATTTTGACAAACTTCTCTGTTTATAAGACGCCGAGCAGTATCGAAAAGACAGATGGTTACCCTCTAGGATTGGATTACCACTCAAATACAAGAGCTGATAAAGAAAATACAACTTGGTATGATGAATCTGAAGGTATCCGTGGAACATCTATGTGGACTAACCAAAAGGATGCCAGCGTTACCTACCGTTTCACTGGAACAAAAGCATATGTAGTATCTACGGTGGATCCAAACCACGGTGAAATGTCCGTTTACGTGGATGGTCAAAAGGTTGCAGATGTCCAAACCAAAAATGCAGCTCGCAAGCGCAGTCAGATGGTCTATGAAACAGATGACTTGGCTCCAGGTGAACATACCATCAAGCTTGTCAACAAAACTGGCGAGCCTATTGCAACTGAAGGTATCTACACACTCAACAATGCCGGCAAGGGTATGTTTGAGATGAAAGAAACTACCTATGAAGTTCAAAAAGGCCAACCAGTTACTGTAACCATCAAACGTGTTGGTGGTAGCAAGGGAGCTGCGACAGTTCATGTTGTAACAGAGCCAGGAACAGGGGTTCACGGTAAAGTTTACAAGGATACAACCGCTGATTTGACCTTCCAAGACGGTGAAACTGAGAAAACAATCACGATTCCAACGATCGACTTTACAGAGCAAGCTGATTCAGTCTTTGACTTCAAGGTGAAAATGACTAGCGTTTCTGACAATGCTCTTCTTGGATTTGCTTCAGAAGCTACTGTACGAGTGATGAAAGCAGAATTGCTCCTAAAAGACCAGAAGAGCTATGACGATCAGGCAAGTCAGCTAGATTATAGTCAAGGTTGGAACCATGAAACGAACTCAGCTGATAAATATCAAAATACAGAATCATGGGCGTCATTCGGTCGTTTGAATGAAGAGCAAAAGAAAAATGCCAGCGTAACAGCATACTTCTACGGTACAGGTCTTGAAATTAAGGGATATGTGGATCCGGGACATGGTATCTACAAGGTAACGCTAGATGGTAAAAAAGTCGAGTACAAAGATGGTCTAGGAAATGCCTCTGTTCTTAATGGCAAGAAGTACTTTAGTGGTACAGCTGCTACACGTCAAGGAGATCAAACTCTCGTTCGTTTGACAGGGCTCGAAGAAGGTTGGCATGCTGTAACCTTGCAATTGGATCCAAAACGTAATGATACTACGAGAAATATTGGTATCCAAGTTGACCAGTTCATCACTCATGGAGAAGATAGCGCTCTTTATACAAAAGAAGAGTTGATCCAAGCAATGAAGAACTGGAAGGACGAGTTGGCTAAATTTGATCAAACCAGTTTGAAAAATACTTCAGAGGCACGTCAAGCCTTCAAGTCAAACTTGGACAGACTATCTAAGCAACTTTCAGTAAGTGATGCGAATGCACAAGAAATTCTGAAAACAGTAACAGCCTTGCAAGCAATCCTTGATAAGGAAGAAAATTACGGTACAGAAGACACACCAACACCAGATCAACCAGAAGAACCAAACTACGACAAGGCTATGGCAAGTTTGGCAGAGGCTATTCGAAACAAGAGCAAGGAACTCGGAAACGATAAAGAAGCTAAGAAGAAACTAGTTGAGTTGTCAGAACAAGCTCTTACTGCGATTGAAGAAGCCAAGACTCAGGATGCAGTAGATAAAGCTTTGCAAGCAGCTTTAGCGTCTATCAATAGTCTTCAGGCAACACCAAAAGAAGAGCCAACTCCAGAAGAACCAACTAAGCCAGAGGAGCCTAAGGTTGACTACCATAAGGCGATTGCAGATTTGACAGAAGCAATCGAGAAAAAAGCAACAGAACTGGTCGAAGATGGAGCTGCCCAAGAGAAACTAGTTGAACTAGGTGAGCAAGCACTTGCAGCTATTCAAGAAGCCAAGACTCAGGATGCAGTAGATAAAGCTTTGCAAGCAGCTCTAGCATCTATCAATCAGCTTCAAGCGACTCCGAAAGAGGAGCCAGCTCAACCAGAGGATCCAGCCAAACCGGAGGAGCCAGCCAAACCGGAGGAGCCAGCCAAACCAGAGGAGCCAGCCAAACCAGAGGATCCAGCCAAACCAGAGGATCCAGCCAAACCAGAGGATCCAGCAAAACCAGAGGAGCCGGCCAAACCAGAGGAGCCAGCCAAACCAGAGGATCCAGCAAAACCAGAGGAGCCGGCCAAACCAGAGGATCCAGCCAAACCAGAAGAGCCAGCTCAACCAGAGGATCCAGCCAAACCTGAAGAACCTGCAAAACCAGAGGATCCAGTACAGCCAGAGGAACCAAGCAAGCCAGAAGAGTCTAAGATTGACTACGATAAAGCTATGGCAAGTTTGTCTGAAGCTATTAAACATAAAACAGCTGAGTTGGGAGATGACAAGGAAGCTAAGAAAAAACTAGTTGAACTAGCGGAGCAAGCTTTAGCAGCTATTGAAGAAGCTAAGACTCAGGATGCAGTAGATAAGGCCTTGCAAGCAGCTTTGGCATCTATCAACAATCTTCAAGCGGCACCAAAAGAAGAAGTGGAACATTCAAATCTTCCAACAGAAGGTGTTAAAGAATTGAGTGTAACTCAACCGAACCTTGAAGTAACGACAGAGCCAATTGCCTTCAATACGATTCGTCGTGAAAATTCTCTCCTACCTAAAGGTAAGGAACAAGTTCTTTCTGAAGGAAAAGATGGTCAAGTAACGACCTATGTAGAAGTTGATGGTAGCGATCGAAAGGTTGTCAAAGTAGAACGTGAGGAAGCTCAAGATCGCATTATTGAGGTTGGTACGCAAGAAGGAACTGCTGTGCCAACAGAAGGCGTTATGAATTTGGACTTTAACCTACCAAATCTAAAAGTAGAGAAAGAGCCAATTGCCTTCAAGACTGTCCGCCGTGAGAATGCTAATTTGGCTAAAGGTAAGGAACAAGTTCTTTCTGAAGGAAAAGATGGTCAAGTAACTACCTATGTAGAAGTCGATGGAGGCAACCGTAAGGTTGTTAAAGTAGAACGTGAGGAAGCCCAAGATCGCATTATTGAGGTTGGTACTAAGGAAGAAACTCCATCAACTGATAGCAAATTGAAGGTCTTGAAAGATTCTTCAACTAACTTGAAACTGATTGCCCGAGAAGGGGACCTAAATGGAGGTTCTGTTCTAGAGGTCGATAAGGTTGCTGATCAGGTTCTAGAAGGTCGACGTTTCGATGCTTATCAAGTTCAATTGAAAAATGAGAAAGGCGAACTCGTTCAACTGAAAGGTGTAGCCCTTGTTCAAGTCACTGTGGCGTCAGATGTAGCCAATGTCTATGCCATGAATGCAAATCAAGAATTGCAGGAAGTGAAGTTTGAACAAAAAGGTTCATCCCTTGAATTTGTAGCTCCACATCTGGGTGTCTATGCAGTAGTGTACAAAGATGCTCCTCAATCAGATGTACCAACAAATGTAGAAACTCCTGCACCACAACCAATGGGAGAAGACAAGCTAGAGGCGAAGGGAACTGTAGCAGATTCTGCTAGCAAACAGTTACCAGCAACAGGAGAAGAAGTCAGTTCAGCTCTCTTGCCTGCCCTCACTCTAGTTTCAGGAATGATGCTATTCTTCTTCAAAAAAGAGATGAAGGATTAGCAGAAACTAAATCAAAGAAAGTGTTTTGAAACACAAAAAAAGCGAGTCCCATCGTGGACTCCTTCTTTTATTGATAACGTTATTCCAAACAGAAAACCCTGAATTGTTTTCAATTTCAGGGTTTTCTATTTCTTGTGTTTCTACGATAACCATTCAGTCTATTATTTTCCCAATAGCTATTAAAGATTTTTTCTTTACTTTCGCGATCAATCTCTAGGAAATAAGCGTAGAGTAAATCAATGATAATCAGCATTGGAATCTGAGCAGAGATTCGTTGGATATAAGAGGCTTGGTTTTGGCTTGCGACCAAAATGGTTTCTGTAAATGCTTGAGTATCCTTATTCGGTGAACTTGTAAATAGAACTGTCTTAGCTCCCATATCCTGGGCATCTAATAAACTATCGATGATGGACGGTGTTGTTCCTGAGAGGGAGAAACCAAAGACCAAACATTTTTCATCAATGATACTAGTCGTCCAGGCAAAACCGTCTGGATCTGTTAAGGCTTCACAGACGACACCCAATCTCATAAATCGTAGCTTCATCTCACGTGCGACTAGACCGGAACTCCCAGTTCCGAAAAAATACACTCGTTCGGATTGCTCAATCATCTGAGCTACACGTTCCAACTGCTCATCGTCAATCAATCCTTGAGAAAAATCTCGCAGGTTTGCATAACTTCTAAGGACTCTCTGAGTCAAAGGATTCATATCCTGTTGAGGAGTAGAAAGAGTGTCTTTTTGTTGTTGGTATTTGAAGATGAACTCTCGATAGCCCTTAAAACCACATTTCTTGGCAAAACGAGTGAGCGCTGCCTGGGAAATATGAAGTTTTTGAGTAACTTGCTGAGAGGATAAGTCATCGTTTATGGTATCTGCCTGCAGAAAATAGCGAGCAATTTCTTGCTCTAAATCGGTCATTTCTTCAAAGTGAAGCTCAATGATTGTAGAAATATCTTGCTTATTCATGGGACTCCTTTGATAGCTATTTGCCAGAATTTATTTGACAAATCTAACAAATAAAATAGCGCTTACCTCCATTATATCATAGAAAATAATTTTTGGGCCAAAAAGGAAAAGTCTTTTCTTTTTCCATAATTTTCTACCTAAATTATGGTACAATGAAGAGTGTGATTTTGATTAGAAATGAGACTGATGTGTATGAGAAAATTCAACAGCCACTCGATACCGACACGGCTTAATTTGTTATTCGCAATCGTTATTTTGCTCTTTTTAGCCATTATTGGTCGTTTGCTTTATATGCAAGTTCTTCACAAGGATTTTTATGAAAATAAACTCGCTTCTGCTAGCCAAACTCGAGTAACCATGGGTTCTGCTCGTGGAGAAATTTATGACGCTGCAGGTAAACCGTTAGTCCAAAACACTGTGAAGCAAGTTGTTTCCTTTACACGAAGCAATAAGATGACTGCGGCTGATTTGAAGGATATTTCTAAAAAATTGTTGACCTATGTAACAGTCACCTCTCCAGAGTTGACGGACCGACAAATGGCTGATTACTACTTGGCTGATGCTGAAGTTTATAAGAAAATAGTCGAAGCTCTTCCAAAAGATAAACGGTATGATTCAGATGGCAATCAGCTGTCTGAAGCTCAACTTTATAACAATGCTGCTGAGAGTATCACTTCTGATCAACTGAACTATTCAGAGGATGAAAAGAAGGCCATCTATCTCTTTAGCCAGCTCAATTCAGTTGGAAATTTTGCTACAGGAAATATTCAAACAGATCCTTTGAGTGATACACAGGTAGCTGTAATTGCTTCTGCTTCAAAGGAATTGCCAGGTATTTCTATCTCTACCTCATGGGATCGAAAGGTCTTAGAAACTTCTCTTTCATCTATTGTCGGAACTGTTTCTAGTGAAAAATCAGGTCTTCCAGCAGAAGAAGTAGACGCTTATTTGAAAAAAGGTTATTCGCTCAATGATCGCGTCGGGACTTCCTATCTTGAAAAACAATACGAAGAAGTCTTGCAAGGGAAACGGACCGTCAAGGAAATCCATTTGGACAAGCATGGAGACATGGAGAGCGTAGAGAATATAGAAGAAGGTAGCAAGGGAAAAAACATCAAATTAACCATTGATTTGGCCTTCCAAGATAGCGTAGACAGCCTCTTAAAGAGTTATTTTAATTCTGAACTTGCAAATGGTGGTGCTAAATACTCAGAAGGTGTTTATGCAGTAGCCCTTAATCCTAAGACAGGTGCTGTATTGGCAATGTCAGGAATTAAACACAATCTAGAAACAGGAGACTTGACACCAGACTCACTAGGAACAGTGACCAATGTTTTTGTACCAGGGTCTGTCGTTAAGGCGGCAACCATCAGTTCTGGTTGGGAAAATGGAGTCTTGTCAGGCAACCAAACCTTGATAGACCAACCAATCGTCTTCCAAGGTTCTGCCCCTATCAATTCCTGGTATACCCCTTATTATTACGGTTCCTTTCCGGTTACAGCCGTTGAGGCTCTAGAATATTCATCTAATGCCTACATGGTTCAAACTGCGCTAGGAATGATGGGTCAGACCTATCAACCAAATATGACAGTCAAAACCAACCAACTTGAGTCTGCCATGGGAAAACTTCGTTCAACCTTTGGTGAATATGGTTTGGGCGTGTCTACAGGGATCGATTTACCGGATGAGTCAACAGGCTTTATCCCTAAAGACTATGATTTGGCTAACTATCTAAATAATGCCTTTGGACAGTTCGATAACTACACACCAATGCAGATAGCTCAGTATGTGGCGACCATTGCTAACAATGGTGTTCGTCTAGCTCCACATATTGTCGAGGGAATATACGATAACAATGATAAGGGTGGCCTTGGGGAATTAATCCAAGCAATAGATACCAAGGAAATCAACAAGGTCAATATTTCTGAATCAGATATGGCAATCTTGCACCAAGGATTTTACCAAGTATCGCATGGAACTAGTCCCCTAACGACAGGACGGGCGTTTTTAGATGGCGCCACTGTTTCTATCAGTGGTAAGACCGGTACAGCTGAAAGCTATGTAGCTGGTGGTCAAGAAGCTAATAATACCAATGCTGTGGCCTATGCTCCAACAGAAAATCCTCAAATTGCAGTTGCAGTAGTCTTTCCTCATAATACCAATTTAACCAAAAATGTTGGGCCAGCAATTGCTCGCGACATTATCAATTTATATAATCAACACCATCCAATGAATTAGAAAGGAAGCCATGCTTTATCCAACACCTATTGCTAAGTTGATTGACAGCTATTCTAAACTTCCAGGTATCGGGATTAAGACAGCGACCCGACTGGCCTTTTATACCATTGGAATGTCGGATGATGACGTCAATGAATTTGCAAAAAATCTTCTGGCAGCTAAACGAGAATTGACCTATTGTTCAATCTGCGGACGCTTGACAGATGATGATCCATGTTCAATCTGTACGGATCCTAGTCGTGACCAGACTACTATCCTAGTATTAGAGGATAGCCGAGACGTAGCAGCTATGGAGAATATCCAAGAATACCATGGACTCTATCATGTCTTGCACGGATTGATCTCCCCTATGAATGGGATTAGCCCAGATGACATCAACCTGAAAAGTCTCATGACTCGCCTCATGGATAGTGAAGTTTCTGAGGTCATCGTAGCCACCAATGCAACAGCAGATGGTGAGGCGACCTCCATGTATATCTCTCGGCTACTCAAACCCGCGGGGATTAAGGTTACTCGTCTAGCACGAGGTCTAGCAGTAGGAGCAGATATCGAATATGCGGACGAAGTAACGCTCCTAAGAGCCATTGAAAATCGTACCGAACTTTAGTCTGTAAGGATATAGAATGGGTAATTAGTTAGCAGATAAGATTTCAAGAAATCAAGAGACTAGATTTATTTTTAATCCAGTCTCTTTTGTGCTATTCAAGTTTAAAAAAATAAACAAATGTGATATACTAAAAAGCGAGTATTCTAGTAGAAATAGGACAATCATATGAAACAAACAATTATTCTATTATATGGTGGACGCAGTGCAGAGCGTGAAGTGTCTGTATTGTCAGCTGAGAGTGTCATGCGTGCGGTTAACTATGACCGTTTTGCAGTCAAAACTTTCTTTATCAGCCAGTCTGGTGATTTTATCAAAACCCAAGAATTTACCCAAACTCCTGGCCAAGATGAACGTCTCATGACCAATGAAACGATTGATTGGGACAAGAAAATTGCTCCAAGTGCCATCTACGAAGAAGGCGCAGTTGTTTTTCCAGTTCTTCATGGACCTATGGGAGAAGACGGTTCCGTTCAAGGTTTCCTAGAAGTCTTGAAAATGCCTTATGTCGGTTGCAACATCTTGTCTTCAAGCCTTGCTATGGACAAAATCACGACTAAACGTGTCTTGGAATCTGCTGGGATTGCCCAAGTTCCTTACGTAGCCATTGTTGAAGGAGATGACTTAGCTTCTAAGATCGCAGAAGTTGAAGAAAAATTAAGCTACCCAGTCTTTACCAAACCATCTAATATGGGTTCTAGTGTTGGTATTTCTAAGTCTGAAAATAAAGAGGAACTCCATCAAGCTCTCGAACTCGCCTTTAAATATGATAGCCGTGTCTTGGTAGAGCAAGGTGTCAATGCGCGTGAAATCGAAGTTGGACTTTTAGGAAACTATGATGTCAAGAGCACTCTACCTGGTGAAGTTGTCAAGGACGTAGCCTTCTATGACTACGAAGCAAAATACATCGATAACAAGATTACTATGGATATTCCAGCCAAGATTAGTGATGATGTAGTAGCAGTCATGCGTAAAAATGCAGAAGCTGCCTTCCGTGCTATTGGCGGGCTTGGTCTCTCACGTTGTGATTTCTTCTATACAGATAAGGGAGAAGTTTTCCTAAATGAGCTAAACACCATGCCAGGATTTACTCAGTGGTCTATGTATCCATTGCTCTGGGACAATATGGGAATTAGCTATCCAGAACTAATCGAGCGTTTGGTTGATCTTGCTAAAGAAAGCTTTAACAAGCGTGAAGCGCACCTATTGTAAAGATAGCTATAAGGGCGGGGCAAGACTTCCTGCCCCTTTTTAAAGGAGTAAACATGAAACTTACGATTCACGAAGTTGCGCGTGCCGTCGGTGCAAAAAATGATGTGACAAGCTATGCGGACAGCCCACTAGTCAAGGCAGAGTTTGATAGTCGTTTGATTGGACCTGGAGACTTGTTTGTGCCTCTAAAGGGAGCGCGTGATGGTCATGACTTTATCGAGACGGCTTTTGAAAATGGCGCAGCTTTAACCTTGTCAGAGAAGGAAGTAGAAGGTCATCCCTATATTCTAGTAGATGATGTATTAACAGCCTTTCAAACTCTCGCAGCCTATTACCTTCAAAAAACAGGAGTAGATGTTTTTGCTGTTACAGGTTCGAACGGTAAGACAACGACCAAGGATATGTTGGCCCATTTGCTTTCTACAAGCTATAAAACCTACAAAACGCAAGGAAATTATAATAACGAGATTGGATTACCTTATACAGTTCTTCATATGCCAGATGATACTGAAAAGCTGGTCTTGGAAATGGGGCAGGATCACTTAGGAGATATCCATCTCTTATCTGAACTAGCTCATCCAAAGACAGCTATCGTGACCTTGGTCGGAGAAGCTCATTTGGCCTTCTTCGAGGACCGTTCTGAAATTGCCAAAGGGAAATTGCAAATCGCTGATGGGATGGAAAAGGGTGCCTTGCTTTTAGCACCAGCTGATCCAATTGTAGAGGATTATCTACCTACTGAGCAAAAAGTGGTTCGTTTTGGTCCGGGTGCAGAACTCGAGATTACAGACTTAATTGAGCGTAAGGATAGCTTAACCTTCAAGGCAAATTTTTTGGAAAAATCCCTGGATTTACCAGTAACTGGCAAGTACAATGCGACCAATGCTATGATTGCTTCTTACGTTACCTTGCAAGAAGGAGTGTCTGAGGAGCAGATAGGTCAAGCCTTCCATAATCTAGAGTTGACCCGAAATCGTACCGAGTGGAAAAAGGCTGCCAACGGTGCAGATATCTTATCAGATGTCTATAATGCCAACCCAACAGCCATGAAGTTGATTTTAGAAACTTTCTCTGCTATCCCAGCTAATGAAGGTGGCAAAAAAATAGCAGTTCTGGCGGATATGAAGGAACTTGGCGACCAGTCTGTCCAACTCCATAATCAAATGATTTTGAGCCTTTCCCCAGATGTCCTTGATACCGTTATTTTCTACGGAGAAGATATTGCGGAATTAAGCCAGCTGGCTAGTCAAATGTTTCCAATCGGCCACGTTTTCTACTTCAAGAAAACAGCTGACGAGGACCAATTTGAAGACCTAGTCAAGCAGGTTAAGGAAAGCCTTGGAGCCAATGACCAAATTTTACTTAAAGGTTCCAACTCTATGAATCTAGCTAAGCTAGTAGAAAGTCTAGAAAATGAGCACAACTGATTTTGCTAAGGCTCTGCAGAGAATGTTAGCCATCACTGATACTGGTTTGACCTATACAAAGGACACTTTTGACCGTGAACGTTATGAGGATTTACGTCAGATTTTATCGAACGTATTGCAGGAGACTACGGATCTTAATCAAGAGGAATTGACTGCGATCTTAAAACCAACAGCTAGCTATGCAACTCCCTTGATGGATGTAAGGGCTTGGATTATTCAAGACCAGAAGATTTGTTTGGTTAGAGGACAAGGAGAGGATACTTGGGCATTACCTGGTGGCTTTGGTGAAGTAGGCTATTCCCCTAAGGAAAATATTCGAAAAGAAGTTCAGGAAGAAACAGGCTTTTTTGCAGAAGTAGGCTCTTTATTGGCTATTTTTGATACCAATCGCTTTCAAATGCAGAGTAAGCAGTATGCCAAGTTTGTATTTGATTGTCGACTATTGGATGGGGACTTTCAAGAAAATCAAGAAGTTGCTGAATTAGGATTTTTTGACATTTCGGCTCTCCCTCCCTTATCTGAAAAAAGAATAACCAAGGAACAAATGGAGATTCTATGGCAGGTCTATAAGGGTGAGCGGGAACAATATATCGATTAGAAGCTTTGTTTTATCTTAAGGCCACTAGCTTCTTTGGAACACAAAAATATTAGAAATAAATGTAAGCTATGATCTATGGAGATAAGTAAGAGGTGGCTTATATGAAAATGAGGAAAATTATATGAATGTTTGGGATGCTTTATTTACCACCCAGGCTACGGAGCCACCCCAATTTGGATTTACTTGGTACGCAAGCACATTTGCCTTACTGTTTTTGACAATTTATCTTGCTTACCGCTATCGTGATAATAAGGTTTGTCAACGATTTTTCCAGATAATACAGGCAATACAGTTAATCGCGCTTTACAGCTGGTATTGGATCAACCAGTTCCCGCTGTCAGAAAGCTTGCCTTTTTATCATTGCCGATTAGCCATGTTTGTAGTTCTACTACTACCAGGTGTTTCAAAAACCAAACAGTATTTTGCTTTGCTTGGAACCTTTGGGACGATTGCAGCTTTTGTTTATCCAATCCCAGACGCTTACTCTTTCCCACACATCGTTATTTTGTCCTTTATTTTCGGACATCTAGCCCTTCTTGGAAATTCCTTGATTTATCTTTTAAACAACTACGATGCTCGTCTCTTGGATTTCAAAGGTATTCTTATACTGACCTCTTTACTTAATGGTTTGATTTTTATAGTCAATTTATTGACGGGTGGAGATTACGGTTTTATGACAAAACCACCATTGGTGGGAGACCACGGTCTTGTGGTTAATTATATCATTGTCACTCTATTTTTGGCTTGTGCTATTTTCCTCTTCTCTAAAGGTTTTCAGGTCATCACTCAGGAGAAGGCAGAAAGAAGATTGAAAATCTGGCAGAAATAAAAAATATTTTCCCAACCGCTTGACTTTTATCTGAGAATTTTGATACAATAGTAGGCGGTATTGTTTACCCCATTTGTAAGGCCCCGGAACCTTTCAAATACCCCGCGGACCGGAACATCCGCCCTGTAAACAAAAACGATATTCATATAGGAGAAATCATGAACAAAACTACATTCATGGCTAAACCAGGCCAAGTAGAACGCAAATGGTACGTTGTTGACGCAACTGATGTACCTCTTGGACGCCTTTCAGCAGTTGTTGCTAGCGTACTTCGCGGAAAAAACAAACCAACATTCACACCACACACTGATACAGGTGACTTCGTAATCGTTATCAATGCTGAAAAAGTTAAATTGACTGGTAAAAAAGCAACTGATAAGATCTACTACACTCACTCAAACCACCCAGGTGGATTGAAACAAATCTCTGCTGGTGAACTTCGTTCTAAAAACGCAGTTCGTTTGATCGAAAAATCAGTTAAAGGTATGCTTCCACACAATACTCTTGGCCGCGCTCAAGGTATGAAATTGAAAGTATTCGCTGGAGCTGAGCACACTCACGCTGCACAACAACCAGAAGTTCTTGATATTTCAGGACTTATCTAAGGAAAGGAACAATAAAGTATGTCACAAGCACAATATGCAGGTACTGGACGTCGTAAAAACGCTGTTGCACGCGTTCGCCTTGTTCCAGGAACTGGTAAAATCACTGTTAACAAAAAAGATGTTGAAGAGTACATCCCACACGCTGACCTTCGTCTTGTCATCAACCAACCATTCGCAGTTACTTCAACTGTAGGTTCATACGACGTTTTCGTTAACGTTGTAGGTGGTGGATACGCTGGTCAAGCAGGAGCTATCCGTCACGGTATCGCTCGTGCCCTTCTTCAAGTAGACCCAGACTTCCGCGATTCATTGAAACGTGCAGGACTTCTTACACGTGACTCACGTAAAGTTGAGCGTAAGAAACCAGGTCTTAAGAAAGCTCGTAAAGCATCACAATTTAGTAAACGTTAATTCGAAAGAATTACTATACTTACAAAGAGCACCTTTCGGGGTGTTCTTTTTTATGCTTTCATACTAAATTGGTGCAATTGACACAGTTGTTGCGACTTTAGTCGCTTACAAATGTGGCTGCAACCTGACAAAGTCAGTTGCCTCAAAACGTTAATCAATACGATTATATCAACGTTTCAAAGCACTCACAGGTTTGCCCTATGGGTGCTTTTTTCTGTGCTTTCTACGAGAATTTGCCCTAAAATTTGCCCTAAATTTGCACTATTCATTTTTAATGTGTTGATAGGCGACATGTCCAGCAGATAGGGGAACAATGTTTGAAGTATTGACATAAGTCTTGGTTGTAATCGTATCACTATGGGTTAATGCTTCTGAGATAGCTTCTAAGCTCATTCCTGCTTGTTTAGCGAGCGTTGCTCCCGTATGACGTAGTTTGTGTGGCGTAGCATGTGTAAGCTCTGGATGACGACGCTTAACAGATTTCATCTTGTTGTTAAGATAATCAGCATGGAGACAACTGTTTACATTTCCCTTTGTATCAATGTACGTAAACACATACTGTTCTGGAGTCTGGATAATATTGAATTTAGCCAGTTCAATTTTTTGTTGTTTTTTCCATTCCTGAAGCAAGTCAGTTAACTCATTAGGAATTCGAAAAGTTGTCTTCTTGTTTCCTTTGGTAGACTTTGGATTTTTGTATTTATCTAAAGCTTGGACTAACTGAATTTCTTGTTCCTTTGTATTAATATGCTTCCATTGCAAAGCGTAGCTCTTTGATTTTCTATCTCCCAAAAAGAAGGTAGTATAGAATAAAACATAGTCTTTGAATAGAATTTTTTCAGTATCTAAATCTTTTTCAAAAGCTGTAAGCCATGCTTGAAGTTCTTCTTGAGATAGAGATAAATCTTCATCTTTTTTTGATTCCTGTAGCTTGATTTTCTTAGTGGCTTTGATACGGCTTATCGTTTTTGATAGGCGATTAGTTTCGATATACTCTAATTCTTCTGCCCAGTCAAAGATAGAGTTAACATAGCTCCTGATAACTTTGAAATTTGCATATTCTTCAGCCTTTTGAGTCAATAGATTTAGTACAACTTGTTTATTTTAATTAAGAAAGTCTATTGAATAATTCCCAAGTAAGGGTAAGATGTGTTTCCTAAAAGCAATTTCTGTTCCAACTATAGTTGCTTGAGATGGTGGTTTAGTAGCAGAAGTAGTTTGACCTGCTTTGTAAGATTCCGACCAAATGTTTTGATAAAAGTATGATGGTTTTGGCCGTAAAGTCGGTGCTTCGAATGGAGAAGGTGGAACCTATAGTTACACTTATGATGGTGTTGGAAACCAGCTTTCCGTGACTGATGCAGAAGGACACGCTACTAGCTATACATATGATAGCAAGGGTCGTTTTCTAACAGAAACCAATGCTTCAGGTCAAACGACTACCGTTACTCGTGATGCACTAGGTCGGATTGTCACTCGGACCAATGAAGCAGGTAATAGTAGCAGCTTGACTTACGATGATAGAAACAATGCCGTTAAAACTATCACAGATGCTTTAGGTCAAGTTACTCAAAATACTTATGACGCAGCAGGAAAACTAACCTCAGTTTCTTACCCAATCGGTACAAAGGCAGAGACTACTTATGATATCATGGGGCGTGTGCTCTCTTACACCGATGAAGCAGGTCAGACAGTGACCTACACCTATGACAGTGTTGGTAATAAACTCAGTGAAACCAAAGAGAAAAAGACGACCAGCTACACCTATGATGCTGCAGGAAATGTGACAGGTGTTACCTACCCAGATGGTAGCAGTGTTTCATATGTGTTGGATGCGATGGGAAATATTCTGTCCATGACAGACGCCCTTGGAAAAGAAACGACTTATGAATATAGTAAGGCAGGGCGCCTGATCGCAACGACCAATGCCTTGGGTTACCGCACCAGCATGACCTATGATGCTAATGGCAATCAAAATAGTCTTACAGATGCGGCAGGCTATACTGCTAGCACGACTTATACAGGCCAAAATCAAGTTTCCAGTATTACAGATGGTTTAGGCAATGTCACTAAGATGGGCTACAACCAGATGGAACAGTTGACAGAGTTGACAGATGCCTTGGGTGGCAAGACCCAGTACACCTATAATGAACTGGGCTATCCGATTCAGGTTACCGATGCCAATGGCAATGTCACTAAGATGAACTATACCTCAACGGCTCAACTGGAAGAAGTGACTCTCCCAGACGGAACTACCGTAAAGCAGGAATACGATGCCCTTGATCGTCTCATCAAGCAAACGCATTCTAGCGGTTTGGTAACAGAGTATAACTACGATGCCGCCAACCGAGTAGTGAACAAAAAAGATAATCAGGATCTCAATGAGTCCTACACCTACGATAAGGCAGGAAATCGCCTCACTTTAACAAATAGCTTGGGTGAGGTCACCCAATACAGCTATAATAGCGACAACCAACTGACTAAAGTGGTCTACGCAGATAAGACTAGCGAAACCTTCACCTATGATGTCATGGGCAATGTCGTAAGCTCAACCGACCAAGAAGGTAAGACTAAGACCTATCACTATGATCAAAATGGCAATCTAGTTAAGACCGTTGATCATTTAAAACGTGAAACCAAGTATAGCTACGATGCCCTCAACCGAGTAGTGACAGAGTCGGATGCTGATGGCAATACCTCCACTTACGAATATGATGTCCTTGGCAACCTATCTAAAATGACCGATGCCAATGGCCATTCAAGTAGCTATGGCTATGATGCTAATAAGAAATTGGTACTCTATACGGATCCAAATGGTCAAGCGACAGCCTTTAAGTACGACCCATTAGGACGAATCATCGAAACAGTAGCTCCGACAGGAAGCAAGCAAAGCTTCAGCTATGATGCTTTGGGAAATCGTTTGAGCGAAACAAGTGGCGAAGGTCATACAACGACCTACAGCTATGACAGTATGAACCGTGTCAGCAGCAAGAAACGTCCAACAGGTGGAGTGACTCAGTATGCCTATGACGCTACAGGTAGCTTGGCAAAAGAAACAGATGCCAACGGTCATAGCACCAACTATGTCAATGACCTTTATGGCCGTGTGACCAAACGCACTCTGCCAAATGAGGCGGCTTATACCTATGCCTATGATGCTTTGGGACGTCTCACCAAGCAAACAGGTCCACAGGGGCTATCAAAAACCTATAGCTATGATGTGTCTGGAAACTTGGTGAAAGAGACAGACCAATCCGATCGAAGCAATCACTATAGCTATGACAAGGTTGGTCGTCTCTTAACGGCTAAGAACGCCCTTGACCTTGAAACCAAGTATAGCTACGATGAAGCGGGGAATCTAGCTAAACTGACCAAACCGTCCGGTGCTACAACCACCTTTGACTATACGACCCTCGATCAACTAAAAACGATCAAAACGCCAACTGGTCGAACAGTGGAGTCAAGCTATGACCCAGTCGGTCAAGTGACCAAACGAACTATCAATGGTAAACGCGAAACGACCTATACCTATGATCCGAATGGCAATCTCCTTGAGGAGACGAATCCTCTCGGTCAAGTAACCAAGCGGACCTATGATAGCCTCAATCGCCTCACCTCAGAAAGCGATGCGGCAGGCCAGTGGACTAAGTATGGCTATGACCACGATAACCATCTCACGAAAATCACAGATGAAGCTGGTGGCGTCGCAAGTATGACCTATGATGCCAATGGCAACCTCACCAGTGTCACATCCGGAAGCAAGCGTGTCAAGACCTACACCTATGACCTAAAGGATCAGTTGCTTACAGCGACACAAGGAAGTGGAGAGAAGGCTTCCACCTCTAGCTATACCTACGACAGTGTGGGCAATGTCACTTCGGTCACGAATGGAAATGGCAAGGTCACAAGCTACAGCTATGATCAGCTTTCCAATCTAGTGGAGCGCTTGACTAGTCTCGGAGATAAGGAGACCTATACCTATAATGTCAATAACCAGCTCGAAAAAGTAACCAAGTCCGATGGGAAAACCATCAGCTATGACTACAACAAGCTGGATCAACTGCTCAAGGTGGAGTACTCTGAAAAGCAAGAGGGTCAAGTCCTCTATACCTATGATGCGGATGGCCGTCGGGTGTCTATGAGTGATCTGACAGGAACTAGTCAGTACGCGACCAACGAAGAAGGCGAGATCACGGGTGTTCGTCAGGGAGATGGTAGCCTGATTCAGTACGAGTATGATGCCTATGGCAATATCTCGAAGATGATTTACCCAGATGGTAGCACAGTTTCTTATACTTACGATGAACTGGATCGCCTGACTTCCGTGACAGATGTCAAGGGACAAAAGACCAGCTATAGCTATAACCAAGCAGGGGATCTGACGGAAGTTAATCGAGGAGATGGAACCAAGAGCTTCTTGACCTATGACAAGGCTCACCGTCTCACCGAACTCCGTCACATGGATAAGCAGGACAAACTCATCTCTAGCTACGGCTATGAGTATGATGATGGAGGCTATATCGCTAAGGAAACCATTAAGCAGGATGGCGAAACCCTAGTCCATACCTATACCTACGATACTCTGGGTCAAGTGGAAAACATGACGGTATCGGATGGAGCTGGTAAGGAGCTCTCTAAACTCTCCTACACCTATGACCTAGCGGGCAATAAACTGACCAGCACCGAGACAGTTGATGGCAAGGAGAGCCAGACACAATTTACCTACGATGATCATAACCGCTTGACCAAACTAGAAGGTCCAGATGGTACCATCACCTATACCTACGACAAGAATGGCAATCGTATCGCTTCTGAGAAGAATTCAGAGAAGCTAGACTACATCTACGACACAGAGAACCGCCTGCTTGCGATTAAGGACAAGAAGGGTCTTCTCATGGCTGCACTCTATGATGGGGATGACAATCGTGTCTTCACTGCTAGTCGCAAGGAAGGCAAGAACACTTATCAACTCTTCCAACGCAAGCCAAAGGATACCAAGTCAGGTCGTAAGTCTCCATACACAGCCCCAAGTGGAGAAGAAAACTCCCTCTTCTGGTATGGTTTTAGCCAGAATGTCCTCCAAGCCCTGTCTGCTCTACCACAGACGATAGGAAGCATCTGGCACAGCATCTTTGACGATGTGTCGACAGCCTACCATCAGAAAGTGGCTAAGGATCGAGCGACCAAGGAAGGAATCGTGGTCAACCCACCAGAACTCGGGAACTTACCGGGACAGGGAGAAGTGACCTATGCCAGTCAGGTTCAGGATGTCCTGATCCCTTATACCACACGAGAGGATACCTACAACTACTACGAGGAACGCAACTATGTCAACGATGTCAATCGTGAACATACAGAAGTTCTTGAAACCTATGACCATGATGGCAAGGCTCGTGAGACCTATAGCTATGGTCAGGGTCGAGCTAGCTACCTCAACAACCAAACAGGTGACAGCTACAACTACTTGACTAACCAGTCAGGCTCTGTGACAGGCTTGACCAAGGATGGACAAGCCGTCGCATCAAGCAGCTATAACCTCTATGGCGCAAGAAAGACAAGCACAGACACGACAGGTCAGCCATTTGCCTATAACGGCGAAGCTCGTGACGATACTGGACTTGACTATTTACGCGCAAGGTATTATGATAGTCAGGGAGGTGCTTTCTTAACTGAGGATAGCTATCCAGGCGAGGACACAGATCCTCTCAGCCAGAACCTCTACAGCTATGTGCAGAACAACCCGGTTAACTATACCGACCCGAGTGGGCACTTCTGGAACAGTATCAAAAAAGGCTGGAACTATGTTAAGTCAGGTCTTAATTGGGCTGGCAGACAAATTAGTAGAGGCGTTAGTTGGGCTGGCAGACAAATTAGTAGAGGCGTTAATTGGGTTGGCAGACAGATTGATAGAGGCGTTAATTGGGTTGGCAGACAGATTGATAGAGGCATTAACTGGATTGGTAGACAGGTTGATAGAGGTGTTAATTGGGTTGGCAGACGGTGGAATAAGGTTCAAACAGCCTACAATAGTGCAGTCGATTATGTTCAAACGAAATACCAGCAAGCACAAGCTCGTATTCAAGAACTACGCTATCAGGCAATTCGTACTGCCTATGCGCTAGCAACAGGTATCAAATCTTCCCCAACCATCCGAGAAGGCAAGAATCTTCTTCGTAACTGGAATCCGGCTCTACTGAACACATTGAAGCATGTCTGTGATCCAAAAACAACTGGTGCCTCCGATAAGGGAGAAAATAAGGCCAACTCGGTTGATGATTACAGTGTTTCAGCATACGAGTTTAAGCAAAATCTTAAAAAACAATATGATTTTGATGAAGAAACTTCAGAATTATTGTGGAAATTATATAAAAATATTGAGAAAAAAGAAGGTAGAAATGCAGATTATGTCTATAATCGTTTAGTAGGTGGAATTATTTATAACGATGAGAATGCACAATGGAACGATTCTGTATTAGAATACTTGAAGGATATTGTTAAATGGAATGGAACTGCTGGACCAGGTTCAACAGGTGGAGCTAAACCCCATCACACCATAGAAGAACAAATGAACCGCTTCGGATTGTCTGGAGAGGAATATAAGATAATACAAGCTAGGATAAATGAACAACATAATAAAGCCAATACTGTGGGTGAGACTGTTACAGATTTTGCCCATCAAAGTATTACTACTGCAACTAATTTATACGATAACAAAAATCGTCTTGCGAATTTTGAAGGGCTTAGAAAAGGATACTGGGGCAATAGTCACCAACATACTAATGACCTATCTGGTTGGCTAGGAGATGTGACAATTGGTAATCCTCCAAGTATGAATATACCTGATTATAAGGCAGACCTTGATGCAGTTAATATTATATCTATCATGAAAAATCAGAGAATATCCTATGTTGCAGCTACTAATCAATATTATGATCAACTTTCTACTAATAGCTCTTCAAGGGAATCTGAATTTTTAAAGAATATGGGTGGAATGGAGTATGTTAAAAAACAAATTTATAAAGAGACAGGAATCAATCATCAGAATGATACCCAAGCAATGGAGATGTTAAAAGAGAAGAATAATGTTGCTTATCAGTTTATCCAAGATTTAAGTAAGGAAACAGGTAGATGAAAAAAATTTTAAAAATCGTACTCATAATTTTATTAGTTTTTCTAACTTTGTTTGGTCTATATCGTGTCTATCAAAAGAATTATTATAAGGGAGTGTATGAATCTTTAAGTAATGTTTTTCTAGAGATGAACTATGCAGAAACCCATAGTGGTATCTTACCTGGCCTCGCTGATTTTAGTAAAGCCGTTGACGGAGGTGAATCATATCGCGATAAGGATATTATAGTTGGTATGAGTT
The DNA here is from genome assembly GCF_943736975.1 of Streptococcus sp. Marseille-Q0941. Lineage (GTDB taxonomy): Bacteria > Bacillota > Bacilli > Lactobacillales > Streptococcaceae > Streptococcus. The sequence continues at coordinate 101,167 of NZ_CALSFO010000007.1, forward strand.
TTGAAGCAGGCTTATCTGAAGGTGAAACTATATTAGTGTATGTAGGTATTGAAGAAACATTTCTAATTGAGTATAGGCGGACGTTACCTGACGGTAGATATCTTTTTATTGACTATGATTATAGCGATAAAATACTCAAACAAACTATTGAAATTTCGGAATCTGATCAATCATTAGCTTACGGGTTAATTGGTTATAATATAGAAGTGAAGAGTGGAAAAGAATCTGATTTAGAGCTACATTTAAAAAGTTCCTATAGTTTTAGCTCGACTAAAGGCTTACCAAATTTTCAGATAACAAATCCAAACGAAGTGCTAGAGTATTTAAAGCCTTATGGGATTGATGAAGCTTGGATTAAAGAAAAATCCCACTTCATGCTCTATGATGTCGTTCTAGAACGCTGGTTTAAAAATGGTAGTCAACGTTACTCAGTTGACAATCTTGGGGATGTAGAGATTGTGCCACTAAGTTTTTCTGAATAGATTAATTGATTTTTAGGCTCTCAGTATTTAGTTGCTCTATATTGAACGGCTATCTTCTGTTGTGATAGAAACAAGAAAAAACTCTCGGGGAAGGATTTCTTCGAGAGTTTTATGCCCACCTATGACCTAAAGGATCAGTTGCTTACAGCGACACAAGGAAGTGGAGAGAAGGCTTCCACCTCTAGCTATACCTACGACAGTGTGGGCAATGTCACTTCGGTCACGAATGGAAATGGCAAGGTCACAAGCTACAGCTATGATCAGCTTTCCAATCTAGTGGAGCGCTTGACTAGTCTCGGAGATAAGGAGACCTATACCTATAATGTCAATAACCAGCTCGAAAAAGTAACCAAGTCCGATGGGAAAACCATCAGCTATGACTACAACAAGCTGGATCAACTGCTCAAGGTGGAGTACTCTGAAAAGCAAGAGGGTCAAGTCCTCTATACCTATGATGCGGATGGCCGTCGGGTGTCTATGAGTGATCTGACAGGAACTAGTCAGTACGCGACCAACGAAGAAGGCGAGATCACGGGTGTTCGTCAGGGAGATGGTAGCCTGATTCAGTACGAGTATGATGCCTATGGCAATATCTCGAAGATGATTTACCCAGATGGTAGCACAGTTTCTTATACTTACGATGAACTGGATCGCCTGACTTCCGTGACAGATGTCAAGGGACAAAAGACCAGCTATAGCTATAACCAAGCAGGGGATCTGACGGAAGTTAATCGAGGAGATGGAACCAAGAGCTTCTTGACCTATGACAAGGCTCACCGTCTCACCGAACTCCGTCACATGGATAAGCAGGACAAACTCATCTCTAGCTACGGCTATGAGTATGATGATGGAGGCTATATCGCTAAGGAAACCATTAAGCAGGATGGCGAAACCCTAGTCCATACCTATACCTACGATACTCTGGGTCAAGTGGAAAACATGACGGTATCGGATGGAGCTGGTAAGGAGCTCTCTAAACTCTCCTACACCTATGACCTAGCGGGCAATAAACTGACCAGCACCGAGACAGTTGATGGCAAGGAGAGCCAGACACAATTTACCTACGATGATCATAACCGCTTGACCAAACTAGAAGGTCCAGATGGTACCATCACCTATACCTACGACAAGAATGGCAATCGTATCGCTTCTGAGAAGAATTCAGAGAAGCTAGACTACATCTACGACACAGAGAACCGCCTGCTTGCGATTAAGGACAAGAAGGGTCTTCTCATGGCTGCACTCTATGATGGGGATGACAATCGTGTCTTCACTGCTAGTCGCAAGGAAGGCAAGAACACTTATCAACTCTTCCAACGCAAGCCAAAGGATACCAAGTCAGGTCGTAAGTCTCCATACACAGCCCCAAGTGGAGAAGAAAACTCCCTCTTCTGGTATGGTTTTAGCCAGAATGTCCTCCAAGCCCTGTCTGCTCTACCACAGACGATAGGAAGCATCTGGCACAGCATCTTTGACGATGTGTCGACAGCCTACCATCAGAAAGTGGCTAAGGATCGAGCGACCAAGGAAGGAATCGTGGTCAACCCACCAGAACTCGGGAACTTACCGGGACAGGGAGAAGTGACCTATGCCAGTCAGGTTCAGGATGTCCTGATCCCTTATACCACACGAGAGGATACCTACAACTACTACGAGGAACGCAACTATGTCAACGATGTCAATCGTGAACATACAGAAGTTCTTGAAACCTATGACCATGATGGCAAGGCTCGTGAGACCTATAGCTATGGTCAGGGTCGAGCTAGCTACCTCAACAACCAAACAGGTGACAGCTACAACTACTTGACTAACCAGTCAGGCTCTGTGACAGGCTTGACCAAGGATGGACAAGCCGTCGCATCAAGCAGCTATAACCTCTATGGCGCAAGAAAGACAAGCACAGACACGACAGGTCAGCCATTTGCCTATAACGGCGAAGCTCGTGACGATACTGGACTTGACTATTTACGCGCAAGGTATTATGATAGTCAGGGAGGTGCTTTCTTAACTGAGGATAGCTATCCAGGCGAGGACACAGATCCTCTCAGCCAGAACCTCTACAGCTATGTGCAGAACAACCCTGTCAACTATACAGACCCGAGTGGGCATTTCTGGAACAATATCAAAAAAGGCTGGAACTATGTTAAAAAGAAGGCCTCTAATGCTTGGAATGGTGTAAAACGGGTCGCTTCTAATACCTGGAATACGGTGAAACGAGTGGCCTCAAACACCTGGAATAGTGTGAAGAGTTTCGCCTCCAAAGCTTGGAATGTGACCAAGAGTGCCTTTAATCACGCGACTAACTGGATCAGCACCCAATTCAATCGCGCATCGAATTGGGTTGGCAGACAGTGGAATAAGGTTCAAACGGCCTACAATAGTGCCGGTGACTATGTACAAACGAAATACCAGCAAGCGGCAGCACAGATAGAGGCTAGGCGCCAACAAGTGGTTCAATCTGCCTATGCGCTGGCAACAGGTAGGAGTTCTTCCCCTACCATCCGAGAAGGCATGAATCTCCTTCGAAACTGGGGAACAGCCTTGCAGAACACCTTAAAACATGTCTGTACAACAGCTGAACGAGTCAAGAGTCAAGTCGTTGATTTCGTGAAAAATGTCGACTGGAAGAAGGTTGCCGTAACTGCGGCAGCTATCGGTGTCGGTATTGCTCTTACCGTAGCGACTGGAGGTCTTGGAGCCCCCGTAGCGATGGCTATCGGTGGTGCAGCCTCTGGAGCAATCATCTCAGGATATGATGCCTATAGTTCTGGCCAACGTGGTTGGGAATTGGTTGGTTCGATCGCTAAAGGAGCAGGAACAGGTGCTATCTCAGGTCTTATTGGCGGTCAATTGGTGGGAGCAGGAGCTAGTCTAGCAACCAATGTGACCCAAAGTATTAGCAATCAAGCAGTTCGACAAGTTGCCAAGATTGGAGTGGAATCAGCGGTTGAGACTGCGATTGACACAGGTATTGATCTGGCCACAGGAAATAAGATTACTGGTCAAACAGTCGCCATGAACTTTGCCTTTAACACTTTTACCAACGGAGGAGGTAGTGTATCTCCTAAGAAGGCTCCTAAGGCTGATGTGGTGACGACGAAGCCGAAATCAGGGGATGTCGAAGTCCTTGATGTGGGGTATAAGCATCATCGATCATTGAAAGATGTCACTCCACCAGCAGAAGCTTCACAGAAATTGTTAGATGGGCCAAGGGCTGGTACGTCAAGTCTTGAAGTATTGAAAGAAAATACTCAGGTGGGAACTTATAAAAATCAAACGAAGTCTTTAAAAGGAACTGATTATCAGGCTCACCATGTTAATCAAGCGGCTATGATGAAGAAAACTGCTCCAAATTATAGTTATAATGATGGTGTGACTGTTCCGCTAATTGGCAACATAAGAAAAGATATTGGTAGTCCTCATTACAACGCCCATGCTACTATGGAAGAATTTTATAATCAGTATAGGAAGGGGGGCTCTAAATATGGTGATATCCCTACTATTTCTGATTACAATGATGCAACGACTAAATCATTAAAAGATGCAGGCTTGACAGATTCTCAAGTTGGTGAAGTTATGTCTGCTACTAGAGCTGAACAAAGTTATTATGGATTGAATAGTGATTCAGAAATAATTTTACCAGGTAGAATGCCGTTACCTAAAAAGAAATGAGGTTTTTCTAAATGAAAGAAAAATATATGGATATGAAGTATATTATTGAATGTTTTAGTAAAAGAAATATTGAATTCCCATTTAAGATAGAAATATTAGACAGTACTGAAGGATTGCTAAGTATAGAGTCTAGTGAATGGGAAGAGCTTGTTTGGGAATTTCGAAGTGAATTTTTACTTAAGAACAAAGGTGAAGTTAGAACTGGAATAGGAAAAATTTGGAATGAAAATTCGGCCTATTTTCGTAAATCTATTGACCCTATATTAAAAGAATACCTACAGAGAAATTTTTTGCCACAGACATGCATAGATTCGATTTTATTTGATTTAAGTACTCTTAGAAACTATAAATTATTGCAAGACGATTTCGGGATAGAGTCTGCATTTCATGATGATTTACTTTTAATTTATGAGGGAGGGTACATTCCAGTTGGTTACCAAGGCAATTATCCAGAGGGGCACTTTAAGGTGATGAAAATTGTGTAGGACAATAGATAGATTACATTAAAAACGATTTGAACTCCCCCAAAAATTAGACAGAAAATCTAAATTTTTGGGGGGCTTTTGAAATCAAAATATATTTTAGTCTCACTGAACTCCGCCATATGGGCAAGCAGGATAAGCTCATCTCTAGCTACGACTATGAGTATGACGATGGAGGCTATATCTCCTCCGAAACTGGGGAACAGCCTTGCAGAATACCTTAAAACATGTCTGTACAACAGCTGAACGAGTTAAGAATCAAGTCGTTGATTTCGTGAAAAATGTCGACTGGAAGAAGGTTGCCGTAACTGCGGCAGCTATCGGTGGTGTAGCCTCTGGAGCAATCATCTCAGGATATGATGCCTATAGTTCTGGCCAACGTGGTTGGGAATTGGTTGGTTCGATCGCTAAAGGAGCAGGAACAGGTGCTATCTCAGGTCTTATTGGCGGCCAATTTGTGGGAGCAGGAGCTAGTCTAGCAACAAATGTGACCCAAAGTATTAGCAATCAAGCAGTTCGACAAGTTGCCAAGATTGGAGTGGAATCAGCGGTTGAGACTGCGATTGACACAGGTATTGATTTGGCCACAGGAAATAAGATTACTGGTCAAACAGTCGCCATGAACTTTGCCTTTAACACCTTTACCAACGGAGCAGGTAGTGTGTCTCCTAAGAAGGCTCCTAAGGCTGATGTGGTGACGACGAAGCCTACGGGCGGACGTATACCAATGACAGTAGATAATCTCCAAATGTTTGCGGAGAAGTCTGGTGCCTCAGTATCTAAAGCACGATATGGGAAAAGTAAATTATCTGCTGCAGAATATAAAAAATTAAGAGATAATACTCCAACACCCAATCTTCGGATGAGAGTGAATGAAGGGATTAGTCTGCCGATGAATGATTTTGCAATACCAGAAAATGTCATTACCAAGAAACTAGAAGCTGATCATATAGTCCCAATGAAAAAAATTGTTACTATGGAGGGATTTGATAAGTTATCATCGGAGCAACAACTTTCTGTGTTGAATTTTGAAGAGAATTTTATAGGATTAAGTAAATCAGCAAATACTTCAAAAGGAGCAAAATCTTATAGCGATTGGACGATGTATAAAAAAACTAATACACCGATAAATCCAATTTTTAGGGAAGAAATGATAAGAAAAGAAGCAATCTTAGAAGGGAAACCTCAGAGTATGATAGATAATTTTATCTATGATAAATAAATTGGAGGTAGTTTATGAATGAAAAATTAAATTTTTTAAAGAAATATGTACCAGCTGGAGAGATGGTCGAGATTTTATCTAATTTTGAAAATCTGTCCAATCATACTATTCCACAATATTGGCGCGATGCATTTCAAACATCAGATTTTTCTAAAAGAAAACAAATAATTTTTGAGGAATGGAAAAAATATTTAGGAGTTGAACTCAGCAATACGATCTCATATCTAGAGGAATTTTCAGAAGATATAGATCTTATCAAAATTGGAAGCAATTATTCATTGCTTTATTCCATTAGAACGTATCAAAGCAATAGCTTGGTTTTTTATGAGGGGAAAATGCCGATTTTGGAGCAACATTTTATTGATCATTTTAAGCAGTCAGATATAGAATTAGATGAGAGTATTATTCAGTTTTATACAAAAGTTCATGCAGGTTTTAATGACTATACGAGTAAAAGTATGGGATTAGACGATTTAGATATGATTGAACCAATAGCCGATTATGATTGGGAATTTGAGGATCAGTTAACAGATGATATTTCCTGTTATTACAATTTTTTTAGTAATGGTATGGGAAAGTATCTCGTTTTAGATTTGTCTAAACCAATAGATGAAGGAGGTATATTTTGGTCAAAGGATGAATTGCCAGAATATCCGATCCCTTTTTGGGATTATGTTGATGAATGGATAATCATCGGTTTAGATTTTTGATGACGTAGGATTATGAGTTAAATTAATCTAAAATCTCTTGAAGAATTTCTTCAGGAGATTTTACTTATGGCTTACTATAAAGTTTACTTCTAGCTGACTATATTGATACCAGCATCGCTTCTGAGAAGAACTCAGAGAAGTTAGACTACATCTACGATACAGAGAATCGCTTGCTTGCGATCAAGGACAAGAAGGGTCTTCTCATGGCTGCGCTCTATGATGGAGATGATAACCGTGTCTTCACTGCCAGTCGCAAGGAAGGCAAGAACACCTATCAGCTCTTCCAACGCAAGCCAAAGGATACCAATTCAGGTCGTAAGTTTCCATACACAGCCCCAAGTGGAGAAGAAAACTCCCTCTTCTGGTATGGTTTTAGCCAGAATGTTCTCCAAGCCCTGTCTGCTCTACCGCAAACGATAGGCAGCATCTGGCACAGCATCTTTGACGATGTGTCTAGAGCCTATCACCAGAAAGTGGCTAAGGATCGAGCAACCAAGGAGGGAATTGTCGTCAACCCACCAGAACTTGGAAACTTACCGGGTCAGGGAGAAGTAACCTATGCCAGTCAGGTTCAGGATGTCCTGATCCCTTATACCACACGAGAGGATACCTACAACTACTACGAGGAACGCAACTATGTCAACGATGTCAATCGTGAACATACAGAAGTCCTCGAAACCTATGATCATGATGGCAAGGCTCGTGAGACCTATAGCTATGGTCAGGGTCGAGTTAGCTACCTCAACAACCAAACAGGTGACAGCTACAACTACTTGACTAACCAGTCAGGCTCTGTGACAGGCTTGACCAAGGATGGACAAGCCGTCGCATCAAGCAGCTATAACCTCTATGGGGCAAGCAAGGTAAGCACAGACACAACAGGAAATCCCTTTGCCTATAATGGCCAAGCCCACCTTTCATGTTTAAGAGAAGATTACCAAGAACTAGCCAACTTGCTCTATCAGATAGCAGAAGCGGACCGTCGTTTTAAAGATTTATATGTAAATAAGCAAGTCTAGGGGCGCTCCTAACTTTTATAAAATGGTAAGTAAAAGCGGTTTTTCGTAAAATGAAGAACTGCTTTTTGATTATGGTATAATGAAGTGAGGAAATAGCATATCCAACTTAAAAATGAAGGGAGAACTCCTATGCCTAGACCAAGAACGAAAGAGGAATTAGTCTTAGCCTCTAAAGAAAACTATGAAAAGCTCAATCACTTTATATCTAAATTAAGTGAAGAGGAACTACAGACTCCTTTTGATTTTTCAAAAGACCAAAAGAAAAAAGAAGCTCACTGGAAAAGAGATAAAAATCTAAGAGATGTTCTGATCCATCTCTATGAATGGCATCAGTTACTTTTGACCTGGGTCCATTTCAATCAAAAGGGTCATGAAAGACCTTTTCTCCCTGAACCTTATAATTGGAAAACTTATGGGGAAATGAATGTCGCTTTTTGGAAGAAGCACCAGAGAACTTCCTTAGAAGAAGCGACCAAACTCCTCAATCAATCGCATAAAGAGGTTTTAGAGTTGATGGAAGGCTTCAGCAATGACGAATTGTTCACAAAAGGTGTCTATAAGTGGACGGGAGGAACAAGTCTAGGCTCCTACTTTGTGAGTGCCACTTCCAGTCACTATGATTGGGCTCTGAAAAAACTCAAAGCTCATCAGAGAAATTGTAGAATAGCTAGTTGAAGTGCTATTGAAATTCACCAAAGGTTCTTCTAAGCTTCGAATAGCTTCATTCTCGTGATTTTTGAACAATTCTAGCTTTAGAATCCTTTAAAAATTAAAATTTAAGGCCTTCATAGACTTAGAATAGACCTAAAACATTTATTTTGATGTAATTCTAAGTTTAAAATTGCATCGATATTAAAGGAATTGAACTGCTCGATGCTTAGAATGCCTTGATTCTGAGAAATCTTGACTAGAAAATGATTCGAATGGCTTTTTTCTGATATAGGATGATAGATAGATGGGTGAGATGATGAACATGCAAAAAGAGAAAGTTAGAAAAGAGTTGGTGTCCCTCTGTTTGGGAGAGTTCACAGCTGTCCTATCCTTTTGGTTTTGTTTTCTCCTTTTGAAAAATCGGCTTACTGATTGGAATAGTCTAGTAACCATTCTCTATTCTTTGTCTTTACTGACATTTATATTGCTTCAAGGTTCAATCTACTGGGCGATTTTGATTAGAAGACTGTCGAATCCCCAGTTTGGCAGTAGAAGTGTCCCCAAATTATATGGTAGTTTCAGAATACTAGACCTTGTTTTACTTATTTCAGGCTTTCCTTTTATTGTCTGGAATACCCAGAGTTTCCAAGTGGCTATCTTAGCAACACTGATACAACTTTTTGCCCTAATCGAATGGATCAATTATTTCCTCCTACGCCTATCTTATAGTTTGAACCCACTTGTTTTATGGAAACGAATTACCAAGGGAAAACTTGAAAAGAGCAGAATAGCCAAGGAGTTGGGGTAGGGGGCTATCATTATTTTGATTTCAAATATAGCAGAAAGGTTATATGTAAGTATTTAGAGGAAAAGAATTTGGATGAAAAAAATTTTAAAAATTCTAGTCATAACGATATTAGTTTTTCTAACTTTGTTTGGTCTATATCGTGTCTATCAAAGGTATTATTATAAAGGAGTGTATGAATCTTTAAGTAATGTCTTTTTAGAGATGAACTATGCAGAAACCCATAGTGGTATCTTACCTGGCCTCGCTGATTTTAGTAAAGCTGTTGACGGAAGTCAGTCGTTTAGAGATTCAGACTGGATAATTCCCATAGAACTTGATGCAGACTTGTCTGAAAATGAAAGTTTAAAAGTGATTGTAGGTTTTGAAGAATCTTTTATTATTGAATACCAGCAACTATTATCTGATGGGAGATATCTTTATATAAAATATGACTACAATGATAAGAAACTCAACCAATCGGTCGAAATCTCAGATTCTAAATGGTCGGTAGCGTATGACTTGGCTAGTTACAATATACTCCATAAGGATGAGGGGAAACTAGATTTGGAGGCATATAAAGAATTATCACGTCAGTCGAAAACAGGGGATTCGATACCTAATTTTTACCTAACAAATCCCAACGAAGTACTAGAGTATTTAAAACCTCATGGGATTGATGAAGCTTGGATTAAAGAAAAATCTCACTTCATGCTTTATGATGTTGTTCTGGCACGTTGGTTTAAAAATGGTAGTCAACGTTACTCAGTTGACAATCTTGGGGATGTAGAGATTGTGCCACTAAGTTTTTCTGAATAGATTAACCGATTTTTAGGCTCTCAGTATTTAGTTGCTCTATATTGAATGAACGGCTATCTTCTGTTGTGCTAGAAACCTACAAAAACTCTCGAGGAAGGATTTCTTCGAGAGTTTTATGTTTCACCTATGACTTAAAGAAACAGTTGCTTACAGCGGCCAAGGAAGGGGGGATAAGGCTTCCGCTTGACCAACCAGTCAGGCTCTGTGTCAGGCTTGACAAAGGATAGACAAACCGTCGCATCAACTAGCTATCATCTTTATGGGGCAAGAAAGACAAGTACAGACACAACAGGCAATCCCTTTGCCTATAACGGAGAAGTCCGCGACGATACTGGGCTTGACTATTCAGGATAGGGCTACCTCTATGAAGGTAGCCCTATTTTTTTGACTGTGAATGAATCGAAGCGATGGGATTACACAGACTTAGAATTTCTTTTTGCTTTGACTGAGATACATGAGTATAGATTTGTGTGACTGAGATAGAACTATGTCCAAGAATTTGTTGAATGTAGCGAATATCTACATCACTATCTAGAAGCATTGTTGCGAAACTATGTCTAAACATATGGGGAGTAATAGGTGTAGTTAAGTTATGTTGTTTAACAAGAGTATTTAGAATTAAACGTACACTTTGCTCTGACAATGGTTTGAGAGAATATTTTCCAGGGAATAGGTAGTCACTGGGTTGAAAGCAGTAATTATTTATATATGTTTCTAGTAAGCTAAATGTTATTTGATCTCCTAAAAATAGGATACGTTCTTTCTTACCTTTTCCCATAATATGGAGAGTCTTATTTGAAAGATTAATATTTTTGAGATGAATATGACAAAGTTCGGAAACCCTAATACCAGTTGAAAGTAATAAGGAAATGATTAGCAAATTTCTTTCAGCTTTTTGTTTTTGATATTTAGTTTTTGAATAGGCAACTTTCTGTTCTAGATGTGAAAAAATACTTTTCAAAATATCATAAGGAATTGTTTTAGGTAATATTTTTTCCGTTCTAAATTGAAAACGTAATTGATTAAAAGGATTCTCATCAATTATATCTTGAAATTTCAAATAGCTATAAAAAACCTTCAAACTTGCGATTTTTCGCCGTAGAGTATTTGATTTTATATTTGATTTTGTTAAAAATTCAATATATGATTCAACATTGTCATAGTTTGAATTGTAAAATTGCAAAAGATCATTTTTGTAAGCTCGAATTGTATGTAAACTCAAGCGTTTATGAGTTTTGCAGTAGTCTAAAAAAGTAGAAATAAGTTTATAATCCATGAATAACTCCTTTATCAATAATCAGGCTATTATAAACTTATTTTGATGCTTTGTATAGTGATAATAAATAGTTATCATTAGGAGATTTATAAAATTGAATATTTGGCAATATCTAAAACCCAAAAATGATAAAACTTTTGAAGTATTAGCACTAAAATATGTTGAAAAAGTTTATCCCAGTGAGAGAAATTGGTCCCCAACAAAAGAAACTCGTGATGGAAATAGAGATGCGCAGGTCGTCTTTTTTATAGAAGACGGCCAATTTATTAGATGGTGGATGGAAGCAAAATATACCTCCAAAGAAAAACTATCTCGGTATCGTCTTGATGCGACTATTGTCACTTCTATCTTACAAAAAAATGTTAAAAAATATTTCTTTGTTACTAATTCGAATATTTCTACTGAGAATATTATTAATATAAAAACTGCAATTGCCGAAATTTCTCCCGAAGCGGTTGTACATTTTATAACTAAAACAAATCTAGAAAGTTGGTTAAAACGTAATCCCAAATATATCAAAGAATTTTTTTCTTCTAATATCTCAGAAAAAGATATTGATATATCAGAAATTGAAACTACTTCAACTAGATTTGTTGAAGTGACCACGATAAATTCCTATGCCATTCGAAACCCCGATTTTTCAGTAGATTACCTGTCGTACAATACACGCTATCGATTGTCCTTTTCATTTTTTTCTGACAATGATGACATAATAGAAATTTTACCTAACAATATAGGAAAATATCCCTGGAGAATTGTTAGTACATCTTCTCTTAAGGAGATTCCGGTAAATGCTGGTGAAAATCATATTCAAATAGAATTTCAAATAGTTCCTGACGATAGGTATGATGCTTCACCCAATGGTAGCCAGAATAATTCTTTTATTTACGAAAAAAATCAAGACAGTTATTCTATCTATCATTTTTTCGATTTATGTAAGAAATCTAATAATACCAAAATTTCAATTCTTAGTCCTAAGTATTTTACTTTAATAAAAAATACTGTTATGAAACCTATTTATATAAAATCACAAGAGAATGTCAGACAGAAATTGGAAGAATATTGTAAAACAACTAGGAATCATACTAAAATTACTCAGATTTTTTCAATTATTTCTCCCTATAAATATGGAAAAAGCTATCTAGTCAAAAATTATTTTTCATCACCTACTATTCAGCAATTCCCCAAAATATTTATATCATTTTCATCGGATGATGTCTACAATTTGGAAAATTTAGTTCAGCTAGTGCATTTTATTTTGTTTCCGTTGCTACACGATCTGGTCATCAAAGAAGATTATCCAACTCCTCTCAGTAGTTCCTTAAAATCATTTATACAACAGTATCAAGCTAAAAATTACGAAGCACTTTTTAGATATTTTCAATTAGACATTCTAACGGACTTTTTTCAGCAATTTAAGGAAACTCAATTCTTTAAATTAGTTATTGTAGAAAACTTTCAATTTTTATCAAACGAATACAAAGAATTTTTTGAACATATAATTCAAGCTTGCTATAATGAAGATTACAATATTTTCTTTGTCGTTACTTCAACAAATCCATTAACTTTTCCAAAAGATGTCATTCACATATCAGAAGCATTATCCCTGGACGGAATAAACCCAATCTATGAACCATTAAAAGAATCCATTAAGAATATAAAACAATTACAGGACTTAAATACTTTTCCTATCTTAAAACTCGAACCCGCTAAACTATTAATTCATTTCAGTAGCAACGAGAATATTAAAAGTTTTGAAGATTTAAGCAAAGAGGAACTTGAAGTAGTAAAGTCTGTTTTCTTGAACTATAGTCTCCCACCAAATGATATTCAAATATATAGCGAAGCAACAATATCTTTATTGGAAAAAAAATTTCTAGGTTTTGACATCAACCAACAACTAGTGCCATTCTCTTCTAATTTATTAGAGGAGTTCTTGAACTGGATTATAGACAATGGGAATGAATTATTTATCTCTGAAAATATAAATTTCAATCATCCTCTCCAGGAAATATTTGTCTCCTTATTTATAGATAAGAATAGAGAAAAAAGTCAAAAAGCAATTGCTACGCTTCAACAATATTTTTCTCATCAAGAATACCATTCAATTTACTATCTCCTTCGCAAATTTAAAGGAGGAGACAACTACTTGAGGTTGTTCTATAGATTTCAAAATGATTATTATTTACTGCACTATTTTTTTGCAATGGCTAATGCAAATGTTGGACAAGATAGTAGTGGATATGCAGAATTTTTAAAACTTTTCAATATACTTGATGAAAAATTAAACTATAATAGTGAATCTGAAATTTTTTTAAATATTATATTAAATGTAGTCTATGAAATAATCAATAGTGATTATGAAAACTATCGCTTAGAACAATTTCGAAAACATAGCAAGAAGTTCCATAATTTGCTATCCTATCGTAATGTAAATCATGATCAAGTTCAGACAATTAAATCTAACCAAAAATTTTTGGAGGCTCTGATTAAAACAGAGAACACTTTATTACTAGATTGTAAGCTCTTAGAAGAATTTATGAACTATTCAAAAATAGATGAATATGGAAAAATTTACATCCAACGCCTTGCGAGAATCTTTTATTCAAGTAATATAACACTTGCCAAAGAAATTTTATTTAAAATTGAACCTATTTCAATTGATAAATATAATTATTTTTTAGAAATAGAGAAATTATTTATAAAATTTTTAGAGAATCCTAAGCAAGAACAGTTCTTAATTATCCTACAGAAAGTTAGTATCTTAAAAAAGGACCACCTTAACGACTATAAAAAGTATATTCTTGGATTGGTAGCCGGAGCTATCATTTTAGATGATCAAACAACTCTTAAGAACTTAATCAAAGAAATCTACGATTCGGGAAAACGTCCCTACAGAGCTCGTCAAAAACTATTTTTTGCTAACATATTTAATTATTTAGAATTAGTCCAAAATAATCAATATCTAGAAACTGAAAACAAATTGAGATTAATTGATAGTTCCCCTCTTCCTAATCATTATAAAAATATTAATTTACACAATCTTAAATTAAGTTGTTCACCAGCTCATGTTGAATTTTATTTGGGTGGTGAGCTGAAAGATAATACGTTTTATTTTGATCCTCGTTCAATATGGTAAGGGAGTCTAATTATTAATACAGTAAAGTAAAGTGATTACGTTCGAATACTCCGTAGACCTATTCTAGCGTAGTCATTGATAATTTTTAATATACCTAAATAAACAGATTTTATCATTTCAATTTTTAAATACAAAAATTACAATATATTTACAAAATACTTTCCTGATATTAGGATTAATTTAATAGAACATGTAGAACAATTTATGTTTATAGTATATTTGTATCAATGATGTAAGGTTGAATATGCATTCTAAGTTTTTCTGCTGAAATAGAGGCAAGATACTCATCTAAGTTAATTTGCTGTAATAAATTTTTAACAATAAAAGTCATTTCAGCTTTTTTAATATTTTCATCACTACAAAATTCATTAATTTGTCTAATGATTAAGTTCATAAAATGTTCACAAAAAAGATAGAAGCTTTTCTTATAAATTTCAAAACAATTATTGTTTTCTAAATACACTTTAATTTCTTTCAAAATGAATAACATATCTTCGCTATTTTTGTGTTCAAAAGATTGGACAATTGACCCCTTACGTCGATAATGAAAGTAAGTTGCATCAGGAATACAAATTAATTTAGAGGCTACAAGCATCGTCTTAATACTGAATAGTAAATCTTCAAATTTACGATTCTCAGGAAAAAATATATTATTGTCAATTAAAAATTGACGTAGGTAGATTTTATTAGTTGTTGATGGAACTATGTTTACATCAAAGTTATACTCTTTTGCCATTACCTTTATACTCTCTTCAGGCCCTAATTGTAGCAAAGTATTATACTTACACTTGTAGATTATATCCTTTATGTCGTCGTATTCACGTTTTAAAGTAAACATTCCAATTTCAGATGCACATTGCTCCATATACGTTAGACCTTTTTCTAAATAATCGTAGGAAATCCAGTCATCACTATCTATAAAGCATATGTATTTCCCACGAGCCATCCTTATTCCTAAATTTCGGGCTCCCCCTGCTCCTAAACTTTTCTTAGAATAAAAATAATGAATATCATATTTTTCTGATAAAAATTCTGAAGGTTGCTTTGATGCATCGTCAATAATGATGATTTCATACCTATCCCTAGAAAGCGTATTGATTTTGATAGAATCTAAACATTTCATTATTTGATCTTCGGTATCTTTCATTGGAATAATAATTGTAATATCCATAACTTTCTCCTAATGATAACTATTTATTATCACTAGTATACCATAGATTCATATCTCCCATATGTTTTCGATTATACTTTTCTTACTTTTTTATATTCTCAAAAACTTTTTGAACAGACTCATAGAACTTTTTCTTCAATAACTAAATGTGTGGTATTATATCCATCAGCAATGACGCACCAAAAATGGTGCATTTATCTTTTTTATGTTATAATAGAAATAAATAAAAGGAGGAGTTACATGATTGGAGAAAATATAAAAACGTTACGTAAAATACATAAATTAACGCAGCCTGAGTTTGCAAAGATTGTTGGTATCTCTAGAAATAGTCTGAGTCGTTATGAAAATGGGACAAGTTCAGTTTCGACAGAATTAATAGATTGTATCTGCAAAAAATTTAATGTTTCCTATATCGATATTGTAGGGGAGGAGAAAATGCTCACACCAGTAGAAGATTATCAGTTAACATTAAAAATAGAATTGATAAAGGAACGAGGAGCGAATATCTTAGCGCAACTTTATCGTTTTCAAGATGAACAAGGAATTGCATTTGATGATAGTTCTAATCCTTGGGTTCTAATGAGCTATGATCTTTCTGATTTGATTAACACGAAGATTTATCTTGTTGCAACTTTTGAGGATGTAGAGCGATATAATGGTTATTTGGATGGCATTGAACGTGTGCTAGAACAAGCTAGTCATCTAGTGGTGGCTTAATGAAATTAGATAAATTTAGCCAGGATGACTTTATTAAAGCCTCTAATCGACTCGTTCGTTCTTTAACTCGTGGAAAAACAACTTCATCTCAGCCCAAGGCTATTTTGCTTGGTGGACAGAGTGGTGCTGGTAAGACAACGATTCATCGTATTAAACAAAGGGAATTTCAAGGAAATATCATTATCATTGATGGAGATAGTTATCGCTCTTTTCATCCGAACTACCTTGGTCTACAGGAAAAGTATGGTAAAGATAGTGTGGATTATACCAAAGTATTCGCGGGACAAATGGTTGAATATCTTGTAGATGAGTTGAGTAAGCAAGGTTATCATTTATTAATCGAGGGTACCTTGAGAACAACCGAAGTTCCTCGGAAAACAGCACAATTATTGACAACTAGAGACTATCAAGTCTCACTTGCACTAATTGCAACTAAGCCAGAATTGTCCTATCTCAGTACTTTGATACGTTATGAGGAGCTCTACGCCATAGATCCTAGTCAAGCGAGAGCGACTCCCAAAGAGCACCATGATGGAATTGTAGAACATTTGGTTGATAACTTACGGGAGTTAGAAAAGGCTAAACTTTTTAGACAAATTCAAATTTATCAAAGAGATCAATCGTGTGTTTATGATTCGCAAGTAGACGGAACCTCAGCAGCAGAAGTTCTACAAGAATGCCTCTTCGGAAAATGGAGTAAGGTGGAGGAAGAGATGTTGAAGTTGGGACAGGAACGGTTGAGAGAGCTGGGGGAAATTGATAAGTGACGAAGGGATAATTTATGAGTACATTAAAAAAGCAATTTATTTCGATGAATCATCAGCAATGGATTTTTTACAGATTGAATCCAAGGGAAAAATAACGAAAACAACTGAACTTATGACAACATTTGAAATGGTGTGAATTTTTTGGTAAAATCTAGCTCAATTCGTGTATTTTTAGGGTAAAATTCACACCATTCAACTGAAATTGATTCAAATTAGATGAAATTCTGTTTTCTGTAAATGTTGGAAAACATTGATTTTAAGCGGATATTGAAATCTATTCAAATAAAAATGTTTCCAACCAGGTCTTAAGAAAGCTCGTAAAGCATCACAATTCTCAAAACGTTAATCAATACGATTATATCAACGTTTACAGACATTCAAGAATTATCTCTTGGATGTCTTTTTTGTTTCAAAAAATCAAAGTTCACCCCAAAATTCACCCCAATAGTATTTGTCTTATACAAATTCTTCCTAGTATAAGTTCAGTATGATATAATTAAATACGAATAATATAAAGGAGTTATAAATGAAAATAGGAAAAGGCATCAATTGGATTTTGATTCTGTTGAGTTGCTTAATTGCTATAGCGCTGATAAGTTCTTTGTTCTTCTTTAATCATAAGAAGCAAGATGCAGAAGCGGTAAGTACTACAACAGAACAGGTTTCTACTACTAGTGCGACAACGATTAGTACGACAACCACTAGTTCAACGACTTCTCAAGATAGTGTGACGACTACGGAGGAAAAACTTTCGACACAAGAAGAGCAAGCGCATGCTAAATCACAAAAAATAGATGAGCAAGCCATTCTAAATGGTGATTTCTCAACTCTAGTTGGAACATGGAGAAATGGTTTGGGCCAAGAGTTTACATTCGATAAAAATGGATTAGTAAACAGTGGAAACATTGAAAAATCGAGCATAGGTAACGATGGAAGTATTAACTTTAGTGTTAGAACTGGTAATACAGGATTTGGTATGATTATTTATCCTGCGGGGACTACTATGAAATGGGTTGATTCTGATCCAAGTAAAAATAGGCTTATTGCTGGTCAAGCTGCTCCAACGAGTTCGGAACAAGTTTTTTATAAAGTAGATTAAATATTCCAACCATCTCATCAAATTTGAGATGGTTTTCTTCTTTATTTGTAAGTCATGATCATGTTATGAAGATGAAGCAAGCATGCTTTAACATTAGATTTTTCCACTAGACATTTGTCTACTTTTTTTATATAATAAAACTAAACCAAAATGGTTTAGTTTAAAAAACAAACTCAACTGTCAATTAAACTTTCTAAGGAAATATTCCCAATTAAAGAATCATACTAGGAGGTAAACCATGTACCAACCAGAAAAACTTAAGGCTAGGAGAAAAGAGCTGAAATTAACACAAAAAGAGATTGCAGAGCAGCTTGGGATTAGTTTTCAGGCTTATTCAGCTTGGGAACGTGGAGTCAAGGAGCCTTCTAAAGAGAAGGTTGCTCAGTTAGAGAAGATTTTAAAAGTACCAAAAGGTTATTTCACCCAGATCGAAATTGTCCGTCTCTATAACAGCCTCTCTAATCAAGGAAAAGAGAAGGTTGTGGTTTATGCTCGTAATCTGGCTCAAGAAGAACAAGCCAAGAAGGTGACAGCCATGCCAGAAAAACTTTTCGAGTATCATGTCTATGAATGCATGTCAGCGGGGATTGGGGCTTCGGTTTATGATGATCGAAACTTTGATACGGTTTATTTCAATGAAGAACTGGCTCATGATTTTGCATCCTGGGTATCAGGGGATTCTATGGAGCCCAAATATCAAAATGGTTCAGTGGCTCTGATTCGAGAGACCGGATTTGATTACGACGGCGCGGTCTATGCAGTGGTTTGCAATAACCAGACCTATATCAAACGGGTCTACCGAGAAGAGGATGGGTTGCGTCTGGTCTCTATCAATCCCCAATACAAGGATATTTTTATCTCTTACGAGGAAGATCCACGGATTGTGGGTATTATCGTAGGTAACTTTGTACCCATGGAGGGATAGTCTATGGGCTACTTTGATTATTCCAGAGAGCCCAAAAGTGATATTGCCTTTGTCGATATGAAGTCCTTTTATGCCAGTGTTGAGTGTGTAGAAAGAGGACTTCATCCCCTCAAAACCTCCCTTTGTGTCATGAGTCGGGCGGATAATTCTGTTGGGCTTATCCTTTCCTCCTCGCCTATGTTCAAAAAGGTCTTTGGTAAAGCAAATGTTGGTCGTGCCTATGACCTGCCCTTTGATATCAAGACGCGCAAATTTTCCTACTATAATGCTAAGAAGCAGGGCTTACGGACAGACCCAACCTATGTGAAATTTATCGAAGATTGGGCTCGGGTGACTGTCATTGTTCCTCCTCGGATGGATAAGTATATCGCAGTTAATATGGAAATCCAAGGAATCTTTCAGAACTATGGCAGTCCAGATGATATTTATCCTTATTCAATTGATGAAGGATTTATTGACCTGACCAGTTCGCTCAATTATTTTGTCCCAGACCAGCAGATTTCTCGTAAAGATAAGTTGGACATGCTTTCTGCTCGTATCCAGAGGGATATCTGGCGGCAGACCGGGATTTACTCTACAGTCGGTATGTCGAATGCCAATCCCCTGCTTGCTAAGTTGGCCTTGGATAATGAAGCCAAGCACACACCGACTATGCGAGCCAATTGGTCTTATCAGGATGTGGAAGAGAAGGTCTGGTCCATCCCAAAGATGACTGACTTTTGGGGGATTGGGCATCGGATGGAGAAGCGCTTGAATAGTTTGGGAATCTATTCGATTAAAGAGCTGGCTAATAGCAATCCTGATGACCTGAAGAAGGAACTTGGCCAAGCTGGACTTCGCTTGTGGTTTCATGCCAATGGGATTGACGAGAGTAATGTTCATAAATCCTATAAAGCCAAATCTCATGGCTTGGGGAATTCGCAAATTTTACCGAGAGACTATATCAAACAGCGAGATATCGAAATTATCCTTCGAGAGATGGCTGAGCAGGTGGCTATCAGACTTCGACGGGCTAGAAATAAGACGACGGTGGTGTCTATCCATCTTGGATTTTCAAAGCAGGAACAAAAACGCTCCATCCATACCCAGATGAAGGTGGAGCCGACCAATAATACCAGTCTGTTGGTCAGCTATGTATTGAAATTATTTCATAGCAAATACACTTCTGGGGCCGTCAGAAGTGTTGCTGTTAGTTATTCAGGATTTGTGGACGAATCCTTTGGTTTAATTTCTCTTTTTGATGATGTGGATAAGCTAGAAAAAGAAGAAAGGCTCCAGACCGCCATTGATTCCATACGAGAGCAATTCGGCTTTACTTCTCTCTTGAAGGCGACTGCTTTAGAGGATGCGTCGAGAAGTATTGCCAGAAGCAAGCTCATCGGAGGGCACTCTGCTGGAGGATTAGATGGATTAAAATGATTGATCGCTCTTATTTGCCCTTCCAATCCGCAAGGGACTATCAGGATCCAGGCATGCAGAAGTGGATGGGCTTTTTCTTATCGGAGCATACGAGCTCACTCGGTGAAGAAAAAAAACGTGTTGATTTGTCGACCGATTTGAATCAAGTCGAAAAGTTGTTGCTACTTTCCCAGCTCTACGTCGGGCGACTAAAAGGTTCTTTTGTGGTCAAGGAGAAAAATCATAAAAGCACGATATTGGGTGAAGTAAGAGAATTATCTACCGAAGAAATCTCTCTTAGAACTGATGAAGGCTATCGCCTAATAAGGGTAGATGACATTCTCACAATCCAACTTTATCAGGAGGAAGTTGATGACTAGAAAAGAGCTCTATGAAAACAAATTGCAGATGGATTATTTTTCGAACGACTACATTCGTTTTGAGGAAGATTTTCAAAAATACTCTGCCATGAATGTACCCCTGACTTTTCTGATTGACGACATTCTGCGAACCATGGCTATCAACCAAAAGAACTACTTTGTCTTGAATAAGGAAAATGCCAAGGATGGCAGGGAGCATCGGTTTTATTTTAGGGTCAGGATGGATTCAGAAGATTCAAAAATAAGAGAATTTAAATATAAAAATAAAAAATAGCTAGCATAGGATGATATTTATTTGAAAAAAATGTTATTCTATAATAAGAAATATGAAAAAGTAGTGAGATAAGCATAAAATGAATGAATTTATAAATAGTATCATTGAGGGTGATACATTGGAGATTATGTCTAAGTTACCAGATGATTCAGTAGATATGTTGTTAGTAGATTTACCTTATGGTACGACACAAAATAAATGGGATAGTATAATTCCATTAAACAAATTATGGAAAGAATACAGGCGAATAGTAAAAATTGATGGCGCGATGATTTTTACCGCATCGGGTCTATTTTCTGCTAACTTAATGCTTTCAAATCCAAAAGAATATAAGTATAAAATAATTTGGGAAAAATCTAAAGCTACTAATTTTTTAAATGCTAAAAAGCAGCCTCTGAGAAAATTTGAGGAGATACTGGTTTTTTATCGGAAGCAGCCAACATATAATCCTCAAATGCGACAAGGAGAAGCCTATGACAAGGGAACTAGAAAAAAACAATTGACAGGTTCATATGGAGATTTCGATCCTATACATGTAAAAAGTGATGGTGATAGATACCCAACAGACGTAGTGTATTTTAAAACAGCGGAATCAGAAGGGAAGGTTATACATCCAACTCAAAAGCCTGTTGAATTGGGAAGATATCTTGTTAGGACATACTCAAATCCTGGTGATGTAGTTTTAGATAATACTTCTGGTAGTGGTTCGTTTTTGGTTTCAGCTGTAATGGAAGGGAGAAATTTTATTGGTATTGAGAAAAATGAACATTCTAAACTATTTAAGAATAAAGATATAGATTATATTAAAGAATCAATTAAGAGAGTTCAGGATGCGTATAAGATATTGGATAAAGAAAAAAAATTAACTATATTGAAAAAAAATATACTTAAGTGAGGCTAATTATGGGATTTTTAAGGTCAAATGAACGCAGTGAAGCGATTGAGTTAATAAAAGAATCTCAATCATTATTTGAAAATAATGATTTTATATTCAAAGAAGCATCAGGAGAGCAATCTTTAGGAAGAAATGGGAATGATGATAAGGGAGCTAATGTTTTATTTCCCGATGTACTATACTACACTGATAAGTACCAAAATCAGGTGGCATTAGGCTGGGAGTTAAAAATGCCAGACACAGATATTAATGATGATGAATTTTATAAAAATGCTGTTGATAAGGCGGATAGACTAAATACAAATGCTTTTGTACTTTGGAATTTTAGACAGGTTAAAGTCTTTTATAGAAATTCGGGAGATGCTTGGTCAGAAAGTGGTAGTTGGAATGATTTAATTGATAATCATACACGAGACGATGTGATAAAAAATCGTAGTCAATGGAAAGAATTGCTTAAAGATGTAATTATTCACCTTAATTCCCTTTTTAGAGATGAAATCGTAACTACTGTTCCAGTTCTAAAATCAGCTGAGAGTATTGCGAAAGATATCTCAGAGGTGTATTCTCAAGAGTTGGCTGATTACTACAGACAATTAGGTGATAGGAAGTTATTAGCAGAGATAAGAAAGTGGTATGATACAGAATTAATGGAATTTAATGCTGTAGATAGTAAGAATATTTCCGACGAGATGAAAACAAGGGCTTTTGCAAAAAATATTTTGCTAAGTTGGGTAAATAGAATCACCTTTGCCAATTTACTGAAAAACAATCAAAATATAGTTTTTGAGGCGCTTCGAGTTTTACTACTAGATGACAAAACATTTGTTGATATTCAGAATATGTTCAATAAGGCAACAAAAGAGTCTGATTTTTACACGATTTTAAGCTGTCGGGATATAGATATATGTTTATCACCTGAGTCACAAAAGGTTATTAGACAGTACGCTTCTTTCTTGTATAATAAGAATTTTGCAGATATTGAACAAGAGGAATTTCAAGATACTTTAGAATCTATTATTGACTTGTCTAAGAGAGAGTTGATGGGATTGTATACTACTCCAAAGAAGCTAGCTACTCTCTTAGTAAATTCAACTGTAGAGAACATAGATTCACAGGTATTAGATCCATGTGTAGGTTCGGGTACTATTGCTAGTTCGGCTTTGAAGTTACTATCAGAAGGTGGAGACTTAAATAAAGCACATAACAATCTTTGGGCATCAGATAAGTATCGATTACCTTTACAGGTGGCAAATATCTCCTTGTCTTCTAAAGATAGTTTAAATTTACCAAATCAAGTATTCCAAAGGGATTTATTAAGCTTACGGACTGGTGAAATTATAAAAATAATAGACCCTTCAGATGGTAGCGTGATAGAGAAGCAATTACCAGAGTTTGATTATGTAATCTCAAATTTACCATTTATAAGGAATGAGAGATTACAAAAGGACGTGATAGAAGTAGAACATTTACATGCGGTTAATAAGTATTTAAGTGATAAGGGGATAGAAGAAATAAGTTTGAAATCTGACTGGTATTACTTTGGCATTTTAGGGATTGAGCGTCTATTGAAGAACGGGGGAATCGCAGCTGTTATAGTTTCTAACTCATGGTTAAAAACTAAAAGAAAAAATAATTTTATAAATATTTTATTTCAATTATTTGAAGTGCAAAAAGTAATAATATCTTCAAACGGACGTTGGTTTAGTAATGCTGATGTAGTAACAGTAATACTTGTACTGAAAAAGAATTCTACAATAGGTACTCAAAATACGAAATTTATTAAGTTGAATACTGATATTAAGCTATTATCAGAGGAAGAAATCCTCAAAGTTTCAGATTCATTGCTGATAAATGATAATAATAATTTTCTTGATATCATGGAATACACGAAGTGTGAAATCCAAAGGTATATTAGTTCAGGTTTGTCTTTAAATATTCTTTTTCATGATATTAAATGGTTTGATAGTATTTTAGATGTAACAGTCCCAATGAGTAGTATGTTTGAAGGAAAAAGAGGAACAAAATCAACCAATGATGACTTTTTCTATGATATTTTAGAATCAGAAAAAATTGAAACAGAGTATTTGTTTCCCTTGTTAAAGAGTCCATCAAAAATACAAGGATATTTTGCGTTCGCTGACTCAAATGTTTTTGTTGTTACAGAAGAAAGGTCTAATGTAAAAGTCGGTGCTCAAAACTATATAGAAAAATTTGATAATATACCTAAAACTACTTCTCAACAGAAATTAGACTTTTGGTATAAATTCCCTAAAAAAGTTAGTGGGGATTTTGTAACATCTCTCAATCCAGATCAAAGACTATTTTGGTCAAGTGTCTCATCGGATTTACTGATTAACCAGAGATTGACAGTGTTTAAGTTGATAGATCCTAATCTTGATAAAGAATTAATTCATGCATTATTAAACACATTTTTTGGTCAATTTATGATTGAAGCAACAGGATTTGGTAGAGGTTTAGGCGTTCTAGATACAACAAAAGAGGGAATATTAGACGGCTTGATATTGGATCCAAAACAGCTATCTTACAAAGCTAAGGAAAAAATAATTAATTTATGGAGAAAACTATCAGAAAAAGAAGTACCAAATATCCTAGATCAATTATATGATAATGATTGGATAGAATTTAATAAGTTGATTCTTAAAGAATATGGTAAGGAGGATTTGTGGAGAGATATTGCTTCAACACTTGAGAAATCAGTGAGAATGAGATCAAGTGTAAAAAATTGAACTAATTATTGCTTTTTAGTTAATAAATTAGAAAAAAATACGCTATTTTATAATTCACAATAGTGGAGACAGCGACACCATCGCGGCTATCTGTGGAGGACTTGCGCAAGCCTACTATGGCATTCCGACTCCGATCAAAAACCAAGCTATGGCTTATTTGGATGATCGCTTAGTAGAGATAGTAGAAACTTTTGAAAGCACCTATCCCTTCTAACCGAATAAATAATAGGTCGTGAGGAGTGCGAAAAAATCAACTAGGATATCGAGTACCAGATAGCTTATAGATATAAGCTAAATAAGGTCAATTTCCAGCCATTCAAGAGCTATTTCTTGAATGGCTTTTTGTTTGTAGTTTAAAAGAAATTGAGCTATACCAATTTTTATTCTTGACAAGTTAAAGAAACAATTATATACTGTTTTTGCTGATTCCGTAAAGCGAGAATTAGACTATACCAATTTCGATAAGGAGAAAGCACAGCCTATCTGTGTCGTATATACTATGTGTGGAATTGTTGGTGTTGTTGGAAACACAAATGCAACAGATATTTTGATTCAAGGGCTTGAAAAGCTCGAATACCGTGGTTATGATTCTGCGGGGATTTTTGTCCTAGGTGGTGCTGAAAGCCATTTGGTGAAAGCTGTTGGTCGTATTGCCGAATTGTCTGCTAAAACTGCTGGTGTTGAGGGGACAACTGGTATTGGGCATACTCGTTGGGCGACTCACGGAAAACCAACAGAAGACAATGCTCACCCACACCGCTCTGAGACAGGACGTTTTGTCTTGGTGCACAATGGGGTGATTGAAAACTACCTTGAAATCAAGGAAGAATACCTTGCGGGTCACCACTTCAAGGGACAAACAGATACAGAAATCGCCGTACATTTGATTGGGAAATTTACCGAAGAAGACGGTCTCTCAGTTCTTGAAGCCTTCAAAAAAGCTCTTCACATCATCCGTGGTTCTTATGCCTTTGCCTTGATTGACTCTGAAAATCCAGATGTTATCTATGTGGCAAAAAACAAATCACCACTCTTGATTGGTCTTGGGGAAGGCTACAACATGGTCTGCTCTGATGCCATGGCTATGATTCGTGAGACCAACCAATACATGGAAATCCATGACCAAGAGTTGGTGATCGTCAAGGCTGATAGTGTTGAAGTGCGAGACTATGATGGACATCGCCGTGAGCGTGCTAGCTACACTGCTGAACTTGACTTGTCAGATATCGGTAAGGGAACTTACCCTTACTACATGCTCAAGGAAATCGACGAGCAACCAACGGTGATGCGTAAGTTGATCCAAGCCTACACAGATGAGGCTGGTCAAGTAGTGGTAGATCCAGCCATCATCAAGGCTGTTCAAGAGGCTGACCGCATCTACATCCTTGCAGCTGGGACATCTTACCACGCAGGGTTTGCTTCTAAGAAGATGTTGGAAGAATTGACAGATACGCCAGTTGAACTGGGAATCTCATCTGAGTGGGGCTATGGTATGCCACTTCTCAGCCAGAAACCACTTTTCATCTTTATCAGTCAATCTGGTGAAACAGCTGATAGCCGTCAGGTTTTGGTTAAGGCTAATGAAATGGGAATCCCTAGCTTAACTGTAACAAACGTGCCAGGATCAACTCTTTCACGTGAAGCTAACCATACCATGCTCCTTCACGCGGGTCCTGAAATCGCAGTGGCTTCAACTAAAGCTTATACAGCGCAAATCGCAGCCCTTGCCTTTCTTGCAAAAGCAGTCGGAGAAGCAAATGGCAATGCTAAAGCACAAGCCTTTGATCTGATTCGTGAGTTGTCTATCGTGGCTCAGTCTATCGAATCAACTCTTTCTGATAAAGAAACAATCGATGCTAAAGTTCGTGAGCTTCTTGAAACAACTCGCAACGCCTTTTACATTGGACGTGGTCAAGACTACTATGTAGCTATGGAGGCCAGTCTCAAACTCAAAGAGATTTCTTACATTCAGTGTGAAGGTTTTGCGGCAGGAGAACTCAAGCACGGGACTATTGCCTTGATTGAAGAAGGAACGCCTGTTTTGGCCCTCTTGTCAGACCCAGTTCTTGCTAACCACACTCGTGGGAATATCCAAGAAGTTGCTGCCCGTGGCGCTAAGGTCCTCACCATCGCAGAAGAAAATGTTGCTAAAGATACAGACGACATCGTCCTTACGACCGTACACCCTTACCTCTCACCAATCTCAATGGTCGTGCCAACTCAATTGGTCGCTTACTTTGCAACCCTCCACCGTGGACTTGATGTGGATAAACCACGGAATCTTGCTAAGTCTGTAACAGTAGAATAAGGAAACTCTATTCCTAAACTCCAACTTTTCTTGTTAACCTAGCAAAATCTTGTTATACTATAGAAAACTAGTGAATAGTGAAGTATAAGGAGATTGGAGTGGAAATAAAAAAGGGGAAAATTTCATCTATCATAGGGATTCTGTTTGCCAGTTCATTTTTGATTCGAACTGTCGTGATTCATCAAATGAGAGCTTCAAAGAAACAAGAGAGTGAAAAGATTGCTGCAGTTCAAGAATTTATCAAATCCCAAGAACAGGCAGAGTCAGACAAACAAAAGGATACTTTTAAAAGTATTCTTGGGAATGGATCAGGAACTTCTGAACCAGGACCTAGCTATGAAAAAACCATATTTGTGAATCAACAATACAATATTGGTGTTCGAGACGGTGCCTATTATCTCGTAACAATCAGTAGCAAAAAAGAACTCCTGCTAGAAGGGGTCGATAATGCCTATGCCCTAGCTGTTAAGAATGAAGATAGAAACAAACAAGAAGTTGCTATGGTTGTTCATAAAGATGGAGTTTGGCATGTTATAAATGAGGAAGGGGAAATCACGAAAACCCTTGACCGACAATATATAACAGCTCATACCAAGCTTGTGGTTAAAAATCAAACACTTGATTTTGAATAATGTGATTGGCTCATGATTTTTGAGAAAAACAGAGATTTATAAAAACCTCCTAGATGTTTTCTAGGAGGTTTTTAAAATTATAAATCTTGCATGGAAATCTTATTGAGTTCGTTGACAACTTGCAAGATAGATAGGCGACTGATATTAATCACTAACTTGTCTTCAATATCTTTGATATCAAAGTTAGAGATGATAGCATCGTAGTCACTGTCCATGATTTCTTCAATATTTAGGGTTTCTTTATCCCATGTTTCATACTGGATATTATTTGAAGTATGGAATTCATAGAGAGAAATCAAGAACTCTGTATGGGCAAAGTCATACTCACTGAGGACTAGGACCTTGACTTTCTTTTTGTGCTCAAATAACTGGTCTGTAAGGCCCTCAGCGTGGGTGAATAGGGTGTAGATCAGATGAGAGAGAGCAGGAGTTTTGTCTTTTTGTCCCATAATATTCTTGTATCGCATCATTTCAAAGACCGTTGCTTCATAAAATTTAGGGAAGAATTTTTTAATCTTTCCAAGAGTATAATCTTTATTTTGTGAAATGATTGATTCAGAGTTGATTTCTCTTCTCTCAAGCAAGGCAGTGTTGTGCAAGTTCCAAATCAAGGTATCTGTATTTGAAAATTGAACGCCAAATCTACGAGTCAAGTTATCCAGGATGTCTCGGGCAGCATGGTAGGAACGATCAACTTGTTCGTAAGACTGACGAGCAGCTAGGAAATCTTCGACTGTGAAGAAAAGACCAGGCTCAGCAAAAGGACTGAAAATCTGATTGATGGTTTCAGGAGTGACTTCGATGTTCAGACCTTGAGCCAATTCTTGTAACTGAGACTGAAAATCAGGCAGCTGGTCATAGATAGGGCTTAACCAGGAAGTGGTTTGTTTTGGGAAACGAACAAAATATCCTCTCTTCATTCGATGTATATCAACAGTCGCCTGTGTTCTGATTTGATAGAGGTTCTGATATTTTGCAGGGAATTTTGCTAAATTTATGAAGAAAGAGACGAAATCATTTATATTTTCTTCCTTAATCTCCTCAAAAGGCCAATCCAGAAAATTATAAACTTCGTGGAAAAATTGGGAGAAGAAAAAACGAATATCTTTTTCATCTCCAATGATAGATATTGGGGTTACCTTGAGCTTGAAGCGGTAGGTTCCATCGAGTGTCTTATTGATATCCGCAACCTTCTTTCGCAAAGAAGGAAGGGAAATATCCAAAGATTCAGAAAGATGCTCATAGGTAAAGGGACTGTCCAAAAGGAAGAAGGCTTTTAAAATTTGGAAATAATCAGATGTTTGTAAAAAATATTGGTAAATTCGCTCGATACCATTATTTTTCGTATTTACCATCATTATCCCCGCAGTTGAGTGTCGGATATCAAAATCAGGGAAGATTTCACGTAATTCTTTAATATCACTCTTAATGATGCGAGCGTTGTATCCAATGGTTTTAGATAAATCATCAAGATAAATCCAATCAGGATTTTCGAACAAATACTCTAAAATCTTTAGTTGCCTTTGCTCTTTTTGGCTGAGTAATTCTCTCATTATAAATAAACTCCCGAAGTAATGTTAGAATGATTAAAAAAGAAAATAGTCGGAGATTGTCAGAAATAGTACATAAAAAAGTCATAAGAGAGATTTGAAATCTATCGAAGAGGGGTGATACTTAATAAGTAGTTCTTACGAGTCTTCAATCTATTTACGATACAAACGATCGTATTGGTAGTATGGATCAAAGGTTATGTTGATACCTAATTTGCGAAGGACATTCTTATCTTCATCGGTCAAGATGATAGTTGAGTGGGCTTCACTTCCTTTGAGATTACCAAGTTCTTCCATGGCACGCGCAGCGTCAGGATTTTCCATAGCTGTAATTGCAAGAGCAATAAGAATCTCGTTAGAATGAAGCCGTGGATTGTGACTACCTAAGTGATTGATTTTCAAACCTTGGATCGGTTTCACCACTTCTGGTTCAATCAATTTTATTTCGGCATCGATGTTAGCTGACTTCTTGATAGCATTGATCAAGGCAGCGGCTGTTGGACCAAAGAGTTCTGAGTTCTTCCCAGTGACGATTTCACCAGAAGGCAACTCAAGAGCTAGAGCAGACCCACCTGTTTCTTCAGCTTTTTGTCGCGCAGCTACAGCTACCTTGCGGTCTGCTGGAGTGATACCAAGGTCGTTCATGAGAAGTTCAATTTTCTTGACAGCAGATTCAGCAACTTTTTCAGCTTTAAAATCGAGAACTGTTTGGTAGTAGCGACGAATAATTTCTTGTTTTGATGCTTCAACTGCAGCGTCGTTATCAGTGATTGCAAAACCAACCATATTTACACCCATGTCAGTTGGAGATGCATAAGGAGATTCACCCAAGATACGTTCGAGCATACGCTTGAGGACAGGGAAAATCTCGATATCACGATTATAGTTGACGGTAGTTTCTCCGTAAGTTTGGAGATGGAATGGGTCAATCATATTGACATCGTCAAGGTCTGCCGTAGCAGCCTCATAGGCTAAGTTGACCGGATGGTGGAGAGGTAGATTCCATACTGGGAAGGTTTCAAACTTAGCATAACCAGATTTGATACCATTCAGTTGGTCGTGGTACATGTTAGACATACAAGTTGCCAACTTACCTGAACCAGGTCCAGGAGCCGTCACGACAATTAAATTGCGACTAGTTTTGATATAGTCGTTTTTACCCATACCTTCAGGCGAGATGATATGGTCCATATCTGTCGGATATCCCTTGATTGGGTAGTGAAGATAAGAGTCAATCCCATTTTTAGCTAATTGGTTACGGAAGGCATCCGCTGCAGGTTGACCAGCGTATTGTGTGATAACAACAGAACCAACAAAGATTCCCAATTCGTTAAATTTATCAATCAAACGAAGCACTTCTTGGTCGTAAGAAATACCCAAGTCACCACGAGCTTTTGAGTGCTCGATATTGCTAGCATTAATGGCAATTACAACCTCAACTTGTTCTTTCAACTCTTGCAAAAGTTTGATTTTGTTATCTGGCTCATAACCAGGAAGGACACGGGCAGCGTGGAAGTCCTCCAACATCTTACCCCCAAACTCCAAGTAGAGCTTGCCGTCGAATTGGTTAATACGCTCCAAAATATGGTCGCGTTGTAAATTTAAATATTTTTCAGAACTAAAAGCTTGTTTTTTCATTTTTTTACCTCTATTTTCTATTATATAAAAAAAATAGAAGATAAGAAACTAGAGAGTCATAAAAGTAAGAAAAAAGATAAAGCAAACGCTTGCACAAACAAGAAAAAAAGTCTATCATAGACCATAGATTATTAAAATAATGAGGTAAGAAGATGCAAGAAAAATGGTGGCATAATGCAGTTGTCTATCAAGTCTACCCTAAAAGCTTTAAGGATAGTAATGGAGATGGTATTGGTGATTTGCCTGGAATTACGAGCAAGTTAGATTATTTAGCTAAGCTGGGAATCACAGCAATTTGGCTTTCACCAGTTTACGATAGCCCTATGGATGACAATGGTTATGATATTGCCAATTATCAAGATATTGCTTCTATCTTTGGAACCATGGAAGACATGGACGAGCTGATCGCTGAAGCTAAAAAAAGAGATATCCGGATTATTATGGACTTGGTGGTCAATCATACCTCGGATGAGCACGCTTGGTTTATCGAGGCGCGTGAAAATCCTGGTAGTCCTGAGCGAGACTACTATATCTGGCGTGATGAACCTAACGAATTGGAGTCAATTTTCAGTGGTTCTGCCTGGCAATATGACGAAAAGGCGGGTCAATATTACCTACACTTTTTCAGTAAGAAACAACCAGACCTCAATTGGGAAAACGAAGAGCTCCGTCATAAAATCTATGAAATGATGAATTTCTGGATTGATAAAGGGATTGGTGGATTCCGTATGGACGTCATCGATATGATTGGCAAGATTCCTGATCAGAAGATTGTCAACAATGGTCCTATGCTCCATCCCTATCTCAAGGAGATGAACCAGGCGACTTTTGGGGATAAGGATCTTTTGACAGTAGGGGAAACATGGGGGGCAACGCCAGAAATTGCCAAGCTCTACTCTGATCCGAAGGGTCAAGAATTGTCTATGGTCTTCCAGTTTGAACATATCTGTCTTCAGTATCAGGAAGGGCAACCTAAGTGGCACTATCAAAAAGAACTGAATATTGCTAAGTTAAAAGAGATTTTCAATAAATGGCAGACAGAGTTAGGAGTTGAGGATGGCTGGAATTCCCTCTTCTGGAACAACCATGACCTTCCTCGTATTGTCTCTATCTGGGGAAATGACCAAGAATACCGTGAAAAATCTGCCAAAGCCTTTGCAATTTTGCTTCATTTGATGAGAGGAACACCTTATATCTACCAAGGTGAGGAGATTGGGATGACCAACTATCCATTTGAAACACTGGACCAAGTAGAAGATATTGAATCCCTCAACTATGCGCGTGAGGCTCTTGAAAAAGGCGTTCCACTAGAGGAAATTATGGATAGTATCCGTGTCATCGGACGTGATAATGCCCGTACGCCTATGCAATGGGATGAAAGCAAAAACGCTGGTTTCTCAACAGGCCAACCTTGGTTGGCAGTTAATCCAAACTACGAAGAAATCAACGTTCAAGAAGCGCTGGCAAATCCAGATTCTATTTTCTATACCTATCAGAAACTCATCCAGATCCGTAAAGAAAACAGCTGGTTGATTCGAGCTGATTTTGAATTGCTTGATACAGCTGATAAGATCTTTGCCTATATCCGTAAGGACGGTGACCGCCGCTTCCTAGTTGTGGCTAATTTGTCCAATGAAAAACAAAACTTTTCAGTAGAAGGAAAAGTTAAATCTGTCTTGATTGAAAACACTGTGGCTCAAGAAACAGTTGAAAAACAGGTCTTGGCTCCATGGGATGCTTTCTGTGTGGAAATGACTGACTAAAATGAGCAAACCTCAAGCTTTTGAAGCTTGAGGTTTTTGCCAAGGATTGTATTGAAAAATCTTTAAAAAATATTTGTTAGAATTTTCTAAAAAATCTGGCGAAAGTCCTTGCTTTTATGAAAAAATAGGGTATAATGGTGAAAACACTATCTTTAAGGAGATTACTTATGAAATCGAAAAAGTGGCTCTTAGGAGCAGGTGCTGTTTTGAGTGCGGCCCTTCTGTTAACCGCTTGTGGACAAAGTGAAAAAAAGGCTGATGCTCCCAAGACATTTTCTTATGTCTATGCAATAGATCCATCATCTTTGGACTACAGCGTGACGAGCAAGAGCTCAACTTCTGACGTTATAGCCAACGTTGTCGATGGCCTCTTGGAAAACGATAAATACGGGAACTTGATTCCGTCGCTTGCAGAAGACTGGTCCGTTTCTAAAGATGGCTTGACCTATACCTACAAACTTCGTAAGGGTGTGAAATGGTATACTTCTGAAGGAGAAGAGTATGCTGAAGTCAAGGCCCAGGACTTTGTTACTGGTCTGAAACACGCAGCTGATGGTAAATCAGACGGCCTCTCTCTCCTTCAAGATTCTATCAAGGGTTTGGCTGCCTACATCAGTGGAGAAAGCAATGATTTCTCTACTGTAGGAGTGAAAGCTGTTGATGATTATACGGTTGAATACACGCTCAATAAACCAGAAAGTTTCTGGAACTCTAAAGTTACAACTGCTACCATGCTTCCAGTAAATGAAGAATTTTTGAATTCTAAAGGGAGCGACTACGGTGCGCCAGTACCATCAAGCATTCTTTATAACGGACCTTATTTCTTGAAATCATTGACTTCAAAATCAGTCATTGAGTATGAAAAGAATCCAAACTATTGGGACAAGGACAATGTTAAGATTGACAACATCAAACTAACCTTCTATGATGGTTCTGACCAAGAATCCTTGATTCGTAGCTTTACACAAGGTGCCTATACAACAGCCCGTCTCTTCCCAACAAGCTCAAACTTTGAGTCAACTAAGAAAGAGTACGGCGATAAGATTGTCTACAGTCCACAAGAAGCGACAAGCTACTATCTCACTGTTAACGTAAACCGCCAGTCTTACAATAAAACAGCTAAAACAGACGAAGCTCAAAAAACATCAACCAAAGAAGCTCTTCTCAACAAGAACTTCCGTCAGGCCTTGAACTTTGCCCTTGACCGTCACTCTTACACGGCTCAGTTGAATGGCGAAGAAGGTGCGGACAAGATTATCCGTAACAGTCTAGTACCTCATGACTACGTTCAAGTGGGTGAAAAGACCTTTGGAGAGTTAGCTCAGGCGGAGCTCGTTTCATATGGAGATCAGTGGAAAGATGTAGCCCTTACAGATGGCAAGGATACGATTTACAGTCCTGAAAAAGCTAAGGCAGCCTTTGCTAAGGCCAAGGCAGAATTGCAGGCTAAGGGTGTGACCTTCCCAATCCGTTTGGATGTTCCAGTTGAACAGACCGATGTCATTGCCGTTCAACAGACTAACTCACTCAAGCAGTCTATCGAGTCAACACTTGGTACAGAGAATGTCATTGTCGATGTCCTTCAAATGACCGATAATGAGAAAATGAGCATTACATCTCAAGCCAAGGTTCCAGCACAAAAAGACTATGACTTGAACGGAACTGGTTGGGGACCAGACTATCAAGACCCAGCTACCTACCTAAACATTCTTGATGCTAAGAAGGGTTCTGCCCTTAAACACTTGGGTATCACTCGCGGAAAAGATCCAGAAGTGATGGCTCAAGTTGGTCTGGATGAATACAAGAAACTCTTGGATGATGCTGCATCTGAAACAAGCGACCTCAATAAGCGTTATGAGAAATACGCTAAAGCTCAAGCCTGGGTATCGGATAGTTCGCTCTTGATCCCAGTTGCTTCTTCAGGTGGTTCTCCAACCGTGAGCCGTACAGTGCCATTTACAAAAGCCTACTCTCAGGTTGGGATCAAGGGTGATCCATTTGTGTTCAAAGGTTTAGAGTTGCAAAATGATATTGTAACCGCTAAAGACTACGAAGAAGCTCTCAAGAAATGGCAAAAAGAGAAAATTGAAACAAATGCCAAGTACCAAAAAGAGTTAGCCAACCACGTTAAATAATCTGTACAATACTGAAAGAAATCCAGTTTTTATGCGGGGTTTCTTTCTTTTTTTCGTCTTAGTGACGGGTAGCAAAAAATTAAATAACTTTACTTTTAGGATAAAATTTGATAAAATAATCTTATGTTATAAAACCTAACATATAAGGAGAAGTCGAATCATGAAACTCAAAAAACGATTGATTGGAGCGGGCTTAACGCTAGCTGTTGCAGTCTTATTGACTGCATGTGGGAAATCGGCAACAGATGCTAAAACCTACTCGTCAACATTTGGTGCAGATCCAACAACCTTCAACTACCTTTTGGATTATTCTGGTGATAACACTGCTGTTGTAACCAACTTGGTAGATGGTTTGCTTGAAAATGATAACTATGGAAACCTTATTCCTGCTCTTGCAGAAGAATGGAGTGTTTCTAAGGATGGTTTAATTTATACTTACAAACTTCGTCAAGATGCTAAATGGTTTACAGCTGACGGCGAAGAATACGCTCCCCTTAAAGCACAAGACTTTGTAACTGGTATCAAATACGCTGCTGACAACAAGGGACAAGCTCTAGATTTGATTCAGAACTCTATCAAGGGTTTGGATGATTATGTAACAGGTGCTAATACGGACTTTTCAAATGTTGGTGTTAAAGCTATAGATGATTACACTGTCCAATATACTTTGACACGTCCAGAGCCGTTCTGGAACTCTAAAACAACTAATAGCATCCTCTTCCCCGCTAATGAAGAATTCCTAGCTTCTAAAGGTAAAGACTTCGGAACCTTGAAACCTGATAGCATTCTTTATAGCGGACCATATTTGTTAAGAGATTTTACATCTAAGTCATCTATTGAGTATGTGAAGAATCCACATTATTACGACCAAGAAAAAGTAACGATTGAAAAGGTAAAATTGGCATACTTTGACGGTTCAGACCAAGACTTGACAATCCGTAACTTCGAAAGTGGTGCTTACTCATCTGCAGGTGTTTATCCAAACAGTTCGAACTTTGCTAAGACCAAGGAAAAATACAAGGATAATATCGTTTATAGCTTGCAAGATGCGACATCTTGGTACTACAACTTTAACGTCAACCGTGGTGCTTATAACCACACTGCGAAAACAAGCGATGATCAAAAACAAGCAACTCAAGCTGCAGTTTTGAATAAAAACTTCCGCCAGGCAATCAACTTCGCCATCGATCGTACAGCTTATTCAGCTCAATCAAACGGAGAAGAAGCAGCTAAGAACACTCTTCGCAACACCCTTGTGCCTCCAACTTTCGTGCAAGTAGGTGACAAGACCTTTGGTGAGAACGTTTCATCTAAGTTGGTAAACTATGGTACACAGTGGGCAAATATGAATCTTGAAGATGCCCAAGATGGTTACTTCAACAAAGAAAAAGCGCAAGTTAAGTTCGCAGAAGCTAAAAAAGAATTAGAAGACCAAGGTGTAACTTTCCCAATTCATTTGGACTTGCCAGTGGATCAGGTTAATAAGACCTTGCTTGCAGGAACAAACTCAATCAAGCAATCAATTGAATCAACACTTGGTTCTGAAAATGTTGTGGTTGATGTTATCCAATTGTCGACGGATGATTATACAAATGCAACAGTTCAAGCTCCAACTCCAGCAGATCATGATTATGATTTGAACTTGGATGGCTGGTCAGCTGACTACCAAGATCCTTCAACTTACCTCAATCCTTTTAATGCTGAGGACGGTTTCTACCTCAAGATTTTGGGACTTGATCCAAGCAAAGACACAGCTAAGATTACTAGTCTAGGTTTGGACCAATATACTCAAAAATTAAAAACAGCAGATGCAGAAAATATAGACGTTGCTAAACGCTATGAAAACTATGCAGATGCACAAGCTTGGTTGATTGACAGTTCACTGCTAATTCCAGTTGTGTCAAATGGTGGTGGAGCATCAGTGACTCGTGTCACACCTTTCACACGTGCATACTCACTTGTCGGAATCAAAGGTACTGGAAGTAACTATAAGTACATGAAATTGCAAACCGAAGTCGTAACAACTGTTCAATTTGACGAAGCTAAAGCTAAATGGAAACAAGAGCGTAAAAACTCAGTCGAAAAGAGTCAAAAAGAATTCGAAAGTCATGTTAAATAATTAAAAAATAGAGCTTTTTAAGAGCTCTATTTTTATTTTAGTTGTTCTTTAAAAACATAAAATGTAGTAAAAATACTAATAAATATACACTAACTAAATACATTTTCAAAATAAAACGTTTCCTTGACTAATGTAGATAGTCTTTAGAGGTACTTTGTGATATAATTAAGTTAAAATGTTTTGAAGAGGTGTTCCATGAAAAGTAGACGCATAAAAAAAAGTAAATCTGGGAAATTTCAGCAAAGTTTAAATGTAGGTTTGTTACTAATCTATGTTGTTCTTGCTTCTTTTTTATTGTTTTTGATTTTTAGGTATCAGATTTTAGCGGTTAGCTATTTTAATATTATCTTGGCAGTCGTCTTAGTACTCGTAGCTTTATTATCCCTGTTGTTGATAGTCAAGCGAAAAGCTAAGGTTCTTACCCTGATAATTCTGTTGGTCTCAGTCTTGCTTAGTTCTGTAGCATTAGTAGCCGTCAATCGATTTGTTGGACTTGCCAATCAATTCAATGCAACTTCAAATTATTCAAGCTATTCTATGAGTGTGGCAGTACTTGCAGATAGTGAGATCGATAATGTTTCTCAATTATCCAGTGTAACTGCTCCAACAGGAACAGATGCTGAGAATATCCAAAAATTGATAGATGACATTAAGACAACTCAAAGCAAGGAATTGACAGTTGAGGAAGCTTCTTCTTACCTAGCGGCCTATAAGAATTTGTTAGACGGAGAAAGCAAAGCAATTGTCTTAAATGGCGTTTTTGAAAATCTGATTGAGCAGGAATATCCTGACCACGCTAAGAAGATTAAGAAAATCTATACCAAGGATTTGACTAAGAAAGTGGAAGCGCCTAAGGTAGCTACAGGAAATTCTTTTAATGTCTATATCAGCGGTATTGACACCTATGGTCCTATCAGTTCTGTTTCGCGTTCAGATGTCAATATCATCATGACAGTGAATCAAGATACTAAGAAGATTCTCTTGACGACAACTCCTCGAGATGCCTATGTCCCTATTGCTGATGGTGGAAACAACCAAAACGATAAGTTGACGCATGCGGGTATCTATGGTGTAGATGCTTCTATCCATACCTTAGAAAATCTTTATGGTATCGACTTGAACTACTATGCCCGTCTCAATTTCACTTCTTTCTTGAAGTTGATTGACCTTCTCGGAGGCGTAGATGTATACAATGATCAGGAATTCACATCGCGTCATGGACAATACCATTTCCCAGTCGGAAATGTTCATTTAGATTCTGAACAAGCTTTGGGATTTGTGCGTGAACGTTATTCACTTGCGAATGGTGATGGTGATCGTGGCCGTAACCAACAAAAAGTCATTGCGGCTATTATCCAGAAATTAACCTCGGCAGAATCACTAAAAAACTATGATAGCATTATTCAAAGCTTGCAGGATTCAATTCAGACTAATATGCCACCAGAAACAATGGTAAGTCTTGTCAATACTCAATTGGCAAGTGGAGGGAAATATACTGTTACCAATCAAGATCTGAAAGGGACTGGCCGTATGGGTCTTCCGTCTTACGCTATGCCAGATAGCAACCTTTACATGTTAGAAGTTGACCCAATAAGCTTGGAAACTGTTAAAACGGCCATTAAAGATACCATGGAAGGAAAATAAGATGATTGATATACATTCACATATTGTTTTCGATGTTGACGATGGACCTAAAAATAAAGCTGAGAGCAAGGCTCTTCTTGAGGAAGCTTACGCACAAGGTGTTCGAACCATTGTTTCGACCTCTCATCGTAGAAAAGGGATGTTTGAAACACCAGAAGATAAAATTGCAGCTAATTTTAGCGAAGTGAAACGGTTGGCGCAAGAAATTGCGCCGGATTTGAAGATCGTTTACGGGGCTGAAATTTATTTTTCAAGTGACGTTTTAGAAAAACTTGAACAGGGTATCATACCAAAACTCAATGGAAGTCGTTATGCTTTGATTGAGTTTAGCATGAATACACCCTACAGAGATATTCATAGCGCTTTGACCAAAGTTCTCATGTTAGGGATTACACCTGTGGTTGCTCATATTGAGCGCTATCACACCTTGGAAAACGATGAGAAAAAAGTAAGAGAGCTCATCAATATGGGCTGCTATATGCAGATTAATAGTTCGAGTGTATTAAAACCACGACTATTTGGTGATGCCTACAAGTTTATGAAAAAACGTGCTAGATACTTCTTGGACAAAGATCTAGTACATGTAGTGGCTAGCGATATGCACAATTTGGATAATCGCCCACCATATATGAGAGAAGCTTATGAACTCATTGCTAAAAAATACGGAGCAGAAAAAGCTCGTGAACTGTTTGAAATAAACCCATCAAACATTATAAATGACCAACTAATTTAGGAGAAATGATGAAAGAACAAGAAAAATTTGAAATTGATGTATTTCAATTGGTAAAAGTGCTTTGGAAACGAAAATTCCTCATCGTCTTAACTGCAATAATAGCAGGTCTAGTAGCTTTTGCCTATAGCTCGTTTGTGATCAAACCTCAGTATACCAGTACTACCCGCATCTATGTTGTTAATCGTAATCAAGCAGATAAGCCTGGTTTAACCAATCAAGATTTGCAGGCTGGTACTTATCTGGTAAAAGACTACCGTGAGATTATTCTCTCCCAGGATGTACTTGAAAAAGTGGTGGCTGATCAAAGTTTAACAATTGATGCAAAAACTCTTGGGAAAAAAGTTTCAGTAACAGTTCCTGCAGATACGCGTATCGTATCCATCTCAGTTCGAGATGGTAAACCTGAGGAAGCGAGTCGGATCGCCAATGCGCTCAGAGAAGTAGCGGCTCAGAAAATCATTTCTGTAACAAGAGTATCGGATGTAACCACACTTGAGGAAGCAAGACCAGCAACATCGCCATCTTCACCAAACATTCGTCGCAATACAATGATGGCTACTATAGCAGGTATAGGATTCATTACGGTTATCGTACTTTTAGTTGAATTGTTGGATGATCGCGTGAAGCGTCCGGAAGATATCGAAGAAGTGATGCACCTCTCGCTTTTAGGTGTTATTCCAAATCTTGAGAAATTAAAGTAAAGAGGGAAATATGGCAAAGTTAGAATTATCAGAACAACGATTAAACTCTGTAAAAAAAGCTGAGGAGTATTATAACGCGCTACGGACCAATATCCAGTTGAGTGGAGATGGTCTCAAAGTGATTGCCCTTTCTTCAGTTAGACCTGGAGAAGGGAAGTCAACCACTTCAACCAATATAGCTTGGGCTTTTGCGCGTGCAGGCTACAAGACGCTCCTTATCGATGCCGATATTCGTAATTCAGTCATGTCCGGTGTTTTTAAGTCTCGAGAAAAAATTACAGGTCTGACAGACTACTTATCAGGAACCAAAGATCTATCTCATGGTTTGTGTGAAACAAACGTAGAAAACTTGTTTGTCATTCAATCAGGGGCTGTTTCACCAAACCCAACTGCTCTTCTTCAAAGTGAAAAATTTGAAGCAATGATTGAGACTTTACGCAAATACTTTGACTATATCATTGTAGATACAGCCCCTATCGGAGTTGTTATTGATGCAGCGATTATTGTACAAAAATGCGACGCTTCTATCTTGGTGACTGAAGCTTCTGCAACAAAACGGAGAGAAGTTCAAAAAGCTAAAGACCAGCTAGAACAAACAGGAACACCATTCCTAGGAGTTATTTTGAATAAATTCAACATCCATCTTGAAAAGTATGGTACATATGGTACATATGGTGGATATGGGAATTACGGTGTCTACGGTAAAAAATAAGTTTAGGGAGGAAATATGGAAGGAAGGGGTTTCTATAACGTAACTCTAGCGTTTTTACAGAGTATACTGGTCAGTATATTAGCTTATATACTTATCTCTGTATCTGAAACAGAAATTGTTGCAAAAACGGTTTTTGTTCTGTATTTTCTTCATTTTGCAGCCTTCTATATCAGTGGCTACGGTAAGGATTTTTTTAAACGTAGTCAATCCGCCGAATTGATAGAAATAGTAAAATACATCATCTTTTTTGCATTGCTGATTAGTTTTTCTAGTTTTTTTCTGAAAGATCAATTTGTGATTTCTAGAAGGGGTATGATTTACTTCCTGTCTTTGTACGGAATGTTTAATTATTTTCTGAGTTTTGTTATCAAAAAATATTGGGTCCATTTTAACCATAATTTAAAAGGGAGCCGAAAGATTCTTTTGATAACAGCGACAACTCGTATTGAGAAGGTAATAGATCGTCTTTTAACAGCTAATGATGTTACGGGTAAGTTAGTAGCTGTAAGTGTACTAGATAAACCTGATTTTAAACATGATAAAGTTAAGTCTGTTCCGCCTAAAAATCTTATTAATTATGCAACTCATGAGGTAGTAGACGAAGTCTTTGTGAACCTACCTAGTGAGGATTATGATATCGGTAGCATTATTTCACAATTTGAAACAATGGGAATTGATGTTACTGTAAATTTAAATGCCTTTGATAAGAATTTAGGTAGAAATAAACAGATCCATGAGATGGCTGGATTGAATGTAGTAACTTTTTCTACAAACTTATATAAACCGAGTCATATTATTGCCAAACGAATTATTGATATTTTAGGGGCAATTGTTGGCCTAATCACTTGTGGACTAGTAAGTATAGTCCTTGTTCCAATGATTCGAAAAGATGGTGGACCAGCAATCTTTTCTCAAACCCGAGTCGGTAAAAATGGTCGCTATTTCACTTTTTATAAGTTCCGATCTATGAGGATAGATGCGGAAGAAATCAAGCAACAATTGATGGATCAAAATACCATGCAAGGTGGTATGTTTAAAATGGATAATGACCCTCGAGTTACAGAAATTGGTCGCTTTATACGAAAAACTAGTATTGACGAGTTGCCACAGTTTTGGAATGTACTGATTGGGGACATGAGCCTAGTAGGAACTCGCCCTCCAACAGTGGATGAGTATGAAAAGTATACGCCTGAGCAGAAACGTCGATTGAGCTTTAAACCAGGCATTACTGGGCTATGGCAAATTAGTGGTCGAAGTGGCATTACCAACTTTGACGATGTTGTCAAACTAGATGTCGCTTATATCGATGATTGGACAATTTGGAAAGACTTCGAAATTTTATTAAAAACAATCAAAGTAGTGCTGATGAGAGATGGAGCAAAATGATTCTATGAATAAAGTGAGAGAAATTCAATTAGGAGAGTTAACTCTTTTAGAAAGTTATATCGACCTTTGTAAAAGACATGATTTGCGTTATTACGCCTTGGGTGGGACATTACTCGGTGCCATTCGTCATAAAGGATTTATCCCATGGGATGACGATATGGATTTAGGAATGCCTAGAGAAGATTATGAAAAATTCTTGTCAATCTGCGAGAAAGAGCTTCCTGAAAGTGTTATTTTAAGACTTCACGATGATAATCTAGGTAATACTTCGATTATGGATACTTCAATCCAAATTCAATTTGGCAATGAATGGTGTAGTCCTTTTATTGATATCTTTCCCTTAGATGGTTACCCAGAAGACGGAATCCATTACTGGTTGCATACGAATAAAATAAAATTCTATCGTGCCTTGTCTAAAATTTCTGTTATCGATCGTTTGCATGAGAGAGATAGAGGCTCTTTCGAAAATGCGATTGTGAAAGTTTCAAGAGCCTTAAAATTAAATAAACTCTTAAACACTTCAAAAATTAACAAAAAATTACAAAGTATCATTAAACAATATGATTACGAGACGAGTACCATGGTCGGAAATGTCTTGGGTTCCTACCGCGAACGAGAACTCGCAAGAAAAGAAGTGTTCGGAGAACCGCAATTACTAGAGTTTGAAAACTTAAAAATTAGTTGTCATGCAAACCCTGATGAATATTTGACAAAAATATATGGTGATTACATGCAACTACCAAAAGAAGCTGAGCGTAAGGGTCATTTTGGAACTGCTTAGGGAGATTAAATTGAATAGTTTTGAATTAATGGGGGTCAGAATTGACCCCTTAACAATGGACGAAACTGTCCAAGCTGTTGAAAAATTTGTTCTTGAACAACGTCCACTCCACTTAATGGGAGTGAATGCAGACAAAATTAATCAATGTCTAACAGATGAATCGATTAAAAAGATAGTGAATGATTCTGAAATCATTAACGCAGATGGAGCTTCAGTTGTTCTTGCTGCGCGCTATTTAGGCTATTCTGTACCGGAGCGCGTGGCAGGCATTGATTTGATGCAGGAATTGCTTCGCTTGGCCAATGAAAAAGGCTACTCTGTCTACTTCTTCGGCGCAAAAGAGGAAGTCTTGAGCGATATGCTGGCCATTTTTAAAAAGGATTATCCGAATCTC
Organism: Streptococcus sp. Marseille-Q0941; assembly: GCF_943736975.1. Taxonomy (GTDB): domain Bacteria; phylum Bacillota; class Bacilli; order Lactobacillales; family Streptococcaceae; genus Streptococcus. The sequence goes on from NZ_CALSFO010000007.1 coordinate 144,292, forward strand.
CGAGTAGTGGGTCATCGTAATGGCTATTTCTCTGCTGAAGAGGAGGAGGCTATTCAAGAGGATATTCGGGAGAAAAATTCTGATTTTGTTTTTGTCGGCATTACCTCTCCTAAAAAGGAGTACTTGATCCAGAAGTTTATGGACAATGGAGTAAACTCCGTCTTTATGGGAGTAGGAGGAAGCTTTGACGTCCTCTCAGGGCATATTAAGCGGGCACCTATGTGGATGCAAAAGGCTAATCTAGAATGGTTGTTTCGTGTGGCTAATGAACCAAAACGGCTCTTTAAACGCTATTTTGTGGGAAATGCCACTTTTATTAAGAGAGTAGTACATGAAAAACGGAAAGCAAAAAAATAATATTCTTCACATTTCGCGGACCATGGACATTGGTGGGGCGGAGCGAATTGTCTATCAATTGGCGACAGACCTCAAGGATGAATTTGACCAGGTTCATGTCGCTTCGACTGGTGGATTGTGGGAAGAAAAACTAGCAGAGAATGGGATTCAACACCATCGAATTTTAGACGTTGATAGCAAACAACCAGCTACTGTACTCAAGATTCTTGCTAGTCTTTCCAGAATTATCAAAGAGAATGAAATCACTCTCGTCCATACCCATCACCGGATGGCTGCTTTCTATATTCGTTTGTTGCAACTGCGTCATCCGAAATTAATCCATGTATATACAGCCCATAATGTTTTTAAAGACAAATTGCCACTGTACAAATTTGCCCTAGGGAAGGCTCATGCTATTGCTGTTGGCGAAGCCGTTAGTGAGAATTTAAAAACAGATGTCGGCATAAAAGACACGACGGTTATTTATAACGGTGTTCTCATGGAAGAAAGTCAGGACACAGTTTCTGAGATTGTTCGAACACCTGGTGTAAAAATCGGCTGTATTGCTCGGCTATCTGAACAAAAGGGGCTAACCTATCTGATTGAAGCCATGTCACTTGTGACAAATCCAAGTGTATCCTTGTTCATTGTCGGTGATGGAGAATTGAAAAATGATTTGATAGATCAAACCAAAAAGCTGGGCCTGGAAGAGAGAATTCATTTCTTGGGCTACCGAAGCGACGTGGTAGAGTGTATCAATAGCTTTGATTTTTTAGTTTCCTCCTCTATATATGAAGGTTTGGCATTGAGTGTAATTGAAACTTTTTTGAATAGTAAAACAATAGTTGCAACAGACATTCCTGGTATCAATGAAATTGTCAATGAAACTAACGGCCTTCTTGTTCCAGTTAAAAATCCGAATGCTATGGCACAAGCAATTGATAAACTTGCTGGGGAAGTCAAATTTAGAGAAAAGTTGGCAAAGAAAGCTAGATTAGATTATGAATCGAAATACAGCTATTCTTCATTTATAAATAATTATAAGCAGTTTTATACGAAATTATAATTAAAAGTAATAAACAGATGCCGTTATGTTTAAGGGGAGGATGTCCAATGTTATCGGTTATTATACCGTGCTATAATTGCGAAAAAACGATTGTAAAATGTTATGAGTCAGTAATAAAGTCTATAAAACATAGTTCTATAGAAAATTATGAAATTATATTTATAAATGACGGTTCTTCTGACAAAACTATAGATATTCTTTCAGAAATATCAGTGTGTAATCATAGTGTAGTAATAATAAACCAAAAAAATAAAGGTGTTTCTACAGCACGCAACAAGGGGTTACAGATTTCTAAGGGAGATTGGATTAGTTTTATTGATTCTGATGATACAGTTAATGAAAATTTTTATGCTGTAATGATGGATGATTGTAAAGAAGTAGACATTATTGTATGTGGAGTAATGTCTAAAATTCATCCAAGATTAAATGGGGGAGAGATAAAATTAAATAAAGAGACATATATAAATAAAATATTGTATGATTTGAATGTTTTTGGATATGTATGGAATAAGATATATAGGAAAGAAATTATTCAAACTAACGATATTAAATTTTTGGATAATGTGATGTTTATGGAAGATAAATATTTCAATTTACAGTATGCTCATTATGTAAATAGTGCTAAAATTATCCAAGAAAATCTATACAATTATTTTGAACCTACAACTAGTACTTTTGGGAATAGTGAAAAAAAGATAACAGGTTTAACTGTATGGGATAAATTAATATCTGATCCATTGTATAAGAACTATAAAGACGAATTTAAAAAAGAAAAAATGAATTATTTGATTTGGTTACTTGGACAGTTATATGCTGAAAAAGCAAATGGAAGAGAATTCTTCCTTGATGAATTAAAAAGAAACAAAAAATATATTAACGTCGTGTTACCAAAATTCACAATGAAGTATATACAATTTAAGCTTTTACTTATCTCCCCATATCTAGTGGGGTGGATTGTGAGAAAAAAACAAGTATTTAGGAACTAAAGTGTAATGAAAAAAGTAATGTTGGTTTTTGGGACACGTCCAGAAGCAATAAAAATGTGTCCTTTAGTAAATGAGTTGAAGAAAAATGACTCGATTAAGACACTTGTCTGCGTGACTGGACAACATAAGGAGATGCTTGAGCAAGTTTTGGATGTCTTTAAAGTCGTTCCTGATTATGATTTGGGGATTATGAAGGCAAATCAAACCCTATTTTCAATCACGACCAGTATTCTAGACAAAATTCAAGCGGTTCTTGAACAAGAAAAACCAGATATTGTGCTTGTTCACGGAGACACGACGACAACTTTCGCAACGGCCTTGGCAGCTTTTTACATGGGAATAAAAGTTGGACATGTGGAAGCGGGTTTAAGAACCTACAACCTTCAAAGTCCATTCCCTGAGGAGTTTAACCGTCAAACGACTTCAATTATAGCAGATTACCATTTTGCACCGACTGAAGTAGCCAAAGAAAATCTTTTAAAAGAAGGAAGAAAGAATATTTTTGTAACTGGTAATACGGTTATTGATGCTTTGAAGACAACTGTTCAGGATGATTACAATCACCCAATTTTAGAGTGGGCTAAGGATAGTAAATTAATTATGTTGACAGCTCACAGACGTGAAAATCTTGGGCAACCAATGGAAAATATGTTTAATGCTGTTAATCGTATTTTAAATGAATTTGAAGATGTAAAAGTTGTTTACCCAATTCATAAAAACCCTAAAGTTCGTGAATTGGCAAGTAAAGTCTTTGGGGATAATGAACGCATGAAAATCATTGAACCTTTAGAAGTTATTGATTTCCATAATTTCATGAACCAAAGCTACATGATTTTGACAGATTCTGGTGGAGTTCAAGAAGAAGCTCCATCCTTAGGGAAACCAGTTTTGGTCATGCGTGACACAACAGAGCGTCCAGAGGGGATTGCTGCTGGAACATTAAAATTAGTCGGCACGGAAGAAGAAAATATTTATAGGAATTTTAAACTGCTTTTGGAAGATGAAACAGAATATAACAAGATGAGTAAGGCTAGCAACCCGTATGGAGATGGAAAGGCTTGTGAAAGAATCGTCGATATCATTTTGGAAGGATAGGGATAATGGATAAGGTTTCTATTATTGTACCAGTATACAATGTTGAAGACTGTCTGAGTTATTGTGTAGATAGTCTACGACAACAGACCTATAAAAGTATTGAAATAATCCTAGTAGATGATGGTTCAACGGATAGTTCTGGAGAAATTTGTGACCAATATGCTCGAGAAGATGACAGAATAAAAGTTCTGCATATAGAAAATGGGGGCTTGTCCAATGCCCGCAATACTGGGGTAAAAGAATCTTCAACAGATTGGATTGTTTTCATTGATTCAGACGATTATTATGACCATAGAGCCATTGAATATTTAGTAGAACTTAGAGATAAGTATAGAGTTGATCTTGTAGCAACTCCCGTGATTGAAGTTAGAAACTATGAAAATAGTGATTTCCTAGGAGATTTCAGAGAGAAATATTCTGGAAAATTAGATCGTCGAACAGCTTTAAAACAAATGTTTTATGGAAATTATGTTGGGACACATTCAGGTGGTAAACTATATAAGAAAGAAATCTTATTAAGGTTTCCATATCCTAATGGAATGTTGTATGAAGATTTAGCTCTTGCTTATGAGCATATTGCTTCCTGTGAAAATATTGCTGTTAGTGATTTAAATCTTTATAAATACTATCGAAGACCAGGAAGTATTGTAAATTCTAAGTATAGTGATCGTCTCTTGGATTTTTATAAGGCCATGGAATGGAATAGAAGTTATATCGAACGAGATTATCCTAATGATCAGGAAATGAGAAGAGCTTTAAATGTTCGATATGTATTCAATGGTCTGCATATTGTACATGCTATGCTTAGTTCAGGTATGTATTCTGATGTCAATAAAATCAGAAAAGAATACATTAGATATTTTAACGATATTATTCCTAATTCAAATATAACAAAGAAAAACAAACTAAAGTATTTGCTATTGTTACTATCACCAAGATTATATAAAAAAGTTAGAGGAAAGATTGGTTAGAAACTTATGAAAGTCTTAAAAAACTATGCGTATAATCTTTCCTATCAACTTCTAGTGATAATTCTTCCTATTATAACCACACCTTATGTGACCCGGGTATTTAGTTCAACTGATTTAGGAACTTATGGTTACTTCAATTCCATTGTTACCTACTTTATTCTTTTAGCTACTTTAGGTGTTGCTAACTACGGAACAAAAGAAATTTCAGGCCATAGGAAGGATATCGGGAAAAACTTTTGGGGCATATATACCTTGCAACTTGGTGCCACTATCCTTTCAATCACCTTATACATGATCATGTGTCTTTCCTTTGCATTTATGCAGAATCCTGTTGCTTATATATTGGGATTGAGTTTGGTATCTAAGGGGATGGATATTTCTTGGTTATTTCAAGGGTTAGAGGATTTTCGCAAGATAACAGTTAGAAATATTACTGTCAAACTTGTTGGTGTTATTTCGATTTTCTTGTTTGTTAAATCAGCAAATGATTTATATTTATATGTTTTTTTGTTGACTATATTTGAGTTGCTGGGGCAGTTGAGTATGTGGTTGCCAGCAAGGGAATTTATTGGTAAACCTCATTTTGATTTATCATACGCAAAGTACCATCTAAAGCCTGTGATTTTGCTATTTCTACCGCAGATTGCTATTTCGCTATATGTTACTTTGGATCGTACTATGTTAGGAACATTAGCCTCAACTAAAGATGTCGGAATTTATGACCAAGCCTTAAAATTGGTCAATATTTTGCTTACACTAGTGACTTCGTTAGGAAGCGTGATGCTTCCTCGTGTTGCCAATCTCCTATCAACTGGAGATCACAAGGCTGTAAACAAAATGCATCAGATGTCTTTCTTAATATACAATTTAGTAATATTTCCTATCATTGCAGGGATGTTGATTGTTAATGATGATTTCGTGCAATTTTTCTTAGGTCAGGATTTCCAAGATGCTAAGTATGCGATAGCAATTATGATTTTTAGAATGTTCTTTATTGGCTGGACAAATATTATGGGTATTCAAATCTTGATTCCACATAATAAAAATAAAGAATTTATGATTTCGACAACTATTCCAGCTATTGTGAGTGTCGGTTTAAATTTATTATTACTACCTAAACTAGGTTACATCGGAGCAGCCATTGTTTCTGTATTAACAGAAGCCTTAGTATGGGCTATTCAACTGTATTTTACAAGAAACTATTTAAAGGAAGTACCTCTTCTTGCTTCGACAGTTAAAATTATAGGAGCATCAGCTCTCATGTACAGTGTACTATTCGTTGTAAAAACTACAGTGAATATTACGCCGGTTATAAATGTTATGGTATTTGCTGCAATAGGAGCGGTGCTTTACATTTCTCAAATACTATTCTTAAAGGTAATTAGTCCAAAAGAGTTGAAACAACAATTATCGAATAAGTGAAATTGCATGGAATAAATAAGAAATTTCAGTAGCTTATAGCCTTATTGTAAAATAAACTCTTGTATAGATTAAATTCGCTTTGGTTGATTAAATAGTTAGGAAAGGGAGGATAGAAGAGTATAAGTGAACTAGAAGATTAAAGGAATATTATTTTTTTTCATTCAATTCCATATTTCTTTTTCTTATAATTCACCCTGTATGATTCTTTTCAAAAAATATGATAAAAATTAAATTTGAAAACCTACTAGTCAGCATTGTTGTATCTGTAGTGGTGTTTTTTAATACCATATCAACTACGATGCTGGATAGGACTTTTTTTCAAGTCAAAGTAAATTTCCTATTTTTAGTTGTATTGCTTTTAGGACTTCGTTTTTTGTATACAATGCGGGTCTCATACAAATATCTAATACTTTCTATTCTATTGTTGCTTTCGGGGGTTTTAGTGTATTTTCAAACGAATAGGCTTAATTTTCTAGTCTATTCAATGCTACTAGTCCTCTTGGTTAATGTGGATATGAAAGTAGTTTTGAGGAACTATGTAATTGTAGCTGGTATTCTCGTAGTTGGAGTTTTTCTTTTATCGCTGGTTGGCATGGTTCCTAACTTGCAATATAATCGTGCGGGTGTTATTCGAAATTCGTTTGGGTTTATTTATCCTACGGACTTTGCATCACATTGCTTCTATCTGTTTTTAGCAATTTCTTATCTTTTAAAAGATAAATTGATATGGACTAGAACTCTGTTTGGTGTCCTGCTATCCGCCTTTATTATAAAATACTGTGATGCGCGTTTAAATGCTTTGTCAATCTTGTTAGCGACAGTTATTTTCATTTATTTTTATTACAGCAATGGGAAAAAACTAAAAATATTTGCCTTGCTACCATATTCGGCTGTTGTATTCGCATCAGTTGTTACCTATTTGTCATACAAGTTTTCTTGGTCTGATCCATTTTTGGTATCGATAAACAAATTAATTACGGGAAGGCTGGGTTTAGGCAGGAATGCATTTGATACATTTGGAGTGCATTTATTTGGGACAAGAAACGTTCAATTTATCGGCTCAGGTGGAAAAACGGAATCTGTAATTGGGTATAACTATGTAGATTCCTCTTATGTGCAGATGTTGTTTACATATGGAATAGTGCCTGTAGTCCTATTGATCATAATTTATGTTGTCGCCTCAAAGCAACAGTATAAGGATGGTCAATATTTATTAGTTGCGATTTTATCATTGATTGCTTTTAACTGTATGATTGAAGCCTTTTGGTTTGTTCCCACATATAATATATTCATGTTTTTACTATTTACAACAAATACTTTTAGCAAAAAAGAATTAAATGATATTGTTGCACCAAATGAGACTTAGCTTTAATACTAAATTTTAGGCGGGTCTAATACATGATAGGGTACCTTTCTAAAAAAGCAACTAACTTTTGCTGATTCTAAGTCGGCATTAATAAGAAATTGTAGAGTTTATTAACGGAGTTTTAATATGTATGACTATTTAATCGTTGGTGCAGGTTTGTCTGGAGCAATCTTTGCACACGAAGCTACAAAACGTGGAAAAAAAGTAAAAGTGATTGACAAGCGTGATCACATTGGTGGAAATATCTACTGTGAAAATATTGAGGGCATCAATGTCCACAAGTATGGCGCTCACATTTTCCATACTTCAAATAAAAAAGTCTGGGATTATGTCAACCAGTTTGCTGAGTTTAACAACTATATAAACTCACCGGTGGCTAACTACAAGGGGAATCTCTACAATCTTCCCTTTAATATGAACACCTTCTACGCTATGTGGGGAACTAAGACACCACAAGAAGTCAAGGACAAGATTGCTCAGCAAACGGCTGATATGAAAGATGTTGAGCCCAAGAACTTGGAAGAACAAGCCATCAAGTTGATTGGTCCGGACATCTATGAAAAATTGATCAAGGGCTATACAGAAAAGCAATGGGGACGTTCTGCAACAGACCTTCCACCGTTTATCATCAAGCGCCTCCCAGTGCGTTTGACCTTTGATAACAACTACTTTAACGACCGTTACCAAGGGATTCCAATTGGTGGCTACAATGTCATTATCGAAAATATGCTTGGAGATGTAGAAGTAGAGCTTGGAGTTGATTTCTTTGCCAATCGTGAAGAGTTGGAAGCATCAGCTGAGAAAGTTGTCTTTACAGGGATGATTGACCAATACTTTGACTATAAACATGGGGAATTGGAATATCGTAGCCTTCGCTTTGAGCATGAAATTTTAAACGAGGAAAATTATCAAGGGAATGCTGTAGTGAACTATACAGAGCGTGAGATTCCTTATACTCGTATCATCGAACACAAACATTTTGAATATGGAACGCAGCCAAAGACAGTTATCACGCGTGAATATCCAGCCGACTGGAAGCGTGGGGATGAGCCCTACTATCCAATCAATGATGAAAAGAACAACGCCATGTTTGCCAAGTACCAAGAAGAAGCAGCCAAAAATGATAAGGTTATCTTCTGTGGACGCCTAGCAGACTATAAATACTATGACATGCACGTGGTCATTGAGCGTGCTTTAGAAGTTGTAGCAAATGAATTTGATTGAAAGAAATAGATATCCATGAAATATTATTTGAAAGAAGAGTTTCTAAAAGACTCTGGAGCAAGGAATGCTGGTAATAAGGCCAGAAATGATGTTGAGGAAATTGTAAAACAAGAGGGTTTTAGTCCATTGTTATTGACGATTGAGGACTGGTACAAAATGAGTACGATTAAAGCCCAACGACACAAAGCAAAAGCGTTGTCACAAGCTTTTTCGCGGTTGAAATCAGGAGATCAACTGTTAATTCAATTTCCTATGCTTCATCATAGCTTCTTTACTACTCATTTGGTAAAAAAAATCCAGCGGAGAGGGGTGAAAGTCTACTTTGTTATCCATGATTTGGAAGTTTTACGCTATGCGAATTTGGATACAGTACCTTTGAAGCATAAGATTCGGGTTCATCTTCAAGAATCAAGTCTGTTGAAGATAGCTGATGGGATCATCGCCCACAATCCAATCATGAAATCTGTTTTAGTGGATAAAGGGATTGCGGAAAATAAGATTGTTAGCCTAGGCATTTTCGACTATTTGATTCCAAACTACCAAGAGAAGACAGGGCTGACGAAGAATCTGTCAATCATTGTGGCTGGTAATTTGGCCCAGGAAAAAGCTGGTTACCTTTATCAATTGCCTGCTAGACCAACCTACAATCTTTATGGTGTTGGTTTTGATGAGAGTAGAGCTCTAGCCAACGAGACCTACTTTGGCTCCTTCCTGCCGGATGAGCTTCCTGTAGCACTTGAAGGTGGCTTTGGCCTCGTCTGGGACGGAGATAGTGCGGAAACCTGTAGTGGCGTCTTTGGTGAGTACCTTCGCTTCAACAATTCTCACAAGGCGTCACTTTACTTGGCGTCAGGTTTTCCTTTAGTAGTTTGGAGTCAGTCAGCCTTGTCTCACTTTGTGCTTGAGAATGGCTGTGGGATTGCAGTAGAGTCACTTCATGATTTAAAAACTACGATTGAGAATCTATCAGAATCCGATTATCGAAGTTTAGTCGAAAATGCCAAACATATCGGTAAGAAAATCAGAGATGGTTTTTATCTAACCAGTGCTCTAAAAGAATTAACGAAATAAGAAGTCTTTTGTAGACTTCTTTTTTTGTTAAAGAGACAATAAATCGAGTATAAAAAAATGAATATAAATGTTTCATTTTTAGGGGTAATATTAAGATTTCTATTCAATTGTGGAATTGAGAATAGCTTAACATAAAAATTTTTGAAAAAAACATGAATTCCATAGCTATTTTAAGATTTTCTGACTGTTTTACACTCTTTATCAGAGAAAAAGTAAAAAAGATGAACTTGTAACGGAATATTAAAATAAATTTAATGAAAAACCTTCGATAAAATCACAAAAAATTAGGCACGAATCGGATTTTTGTGATATAATATTCTGTGAATAGCTATGCCTTCTTGTAGCTGTTGAAAAATCAAAGTGTGAAACTTGGAAGATAGAGAGGACGCAATGTAATGGCTAGAAATGGTTTCTTTACAGGCTTAGATATCGGAACAAGCTCAATTAAAGTGTTAGTTGCTGAGCTTGTAGATGGTGAAGTAAATGTAATCGGTGTTAGTAACGCCAAAAGTAAAGGTGTCAAGGATGGGATTATCGTTGACATCGAGGCCGCAGCGACGGCTATCAAATCTGCTATTTCTCAAGCAGAAGAAAAAGCAGGAATTTCAATCAAATCAGTAAACGTTGGACTTCCAGCAAACTTGTTGCAAGTTGAACCAACTCAAGGGATGATTCCTGTAACATCAGACACGAAAGAAATTACAGATCAAGATGTCGAAAATGTTGTCAAATCGGCTTTGACAAAGAGCATGACACCTGATCGCGAAGTAATTACTTTTGTGCCAGAAGAGTTTGTAGTGGACGGTTTCCAAGGCATTCGCGACCCTCGTGGTATGATGGGTGTTCGTTTGGAAATGCGTGGTCTTCTCTATACAGGTCCAAGAACCATTCTTCACAACCTTCGTAAAACTGTAGAACGTGTCGGAGTTCAAGTTGACAACGTGATTATTTCACCACTTGCAATTGTAAACTCTGTTCTTAACGAAGGCGAACGTGAATTTGGAGCGACTGTGATTGATATGGGTGGTGGCCAAACAAGTGTAGCAACTATCCGTAATCAAGAGCTTCAATACACAAACGTTTACCAAGAAGGTGGCGACTACGTCACAAAAGACATTTCAAAAGTTCTTAAAACTTCTAAGAAAATTGCAGAAAGCTTAAAACTTAACTACGGTGAAGCATACCCACAACTTGCAAGCAAAGAAACGTTCCAAGTTGAAGTTATCGGTGAAGTTGAACCAGTAGAAGTGAGTGAAGTCTACCTTGCGCAAATTATTTCAGCTAGATTGAAACATGTCTTTGAACAAATCAAGCAAGATTTGGAAAGAAGACATTTGCTGGACTTACCAGGTGGCATTGCTCTGATTGGTGGAAATGCTATTCTACCAGGTATCGTTGAGCTTGCCCAAGAAGTACTTGGAGTTCGTGTGAAACTTTATGTTCCAAACCAAGTAGGTATCCGCAATCCTGCATTTGCACATGTAATCAGCTTGTCAGAATTCGCTGGTAGCCTTACTGAAGTAAATGTACTAGCTCAACGTGCTATTAGAGGTGATGAAACATTACGTCATCAACCAATTGACTTCAGAACTTCAAGTCAGGAAAAACCTGCAGCTTCTCAACGTTCAGTATTTGGTACAACTTCAGCTGAAACAGCAGAACCAACTTATACTGCTGATTCAACAACTTTAAATCAATCAGAAGAAAAACCAAAATTGACTGAACGATTCCGTAGCTTAATCGGAAGCATGTTTGATGAATAGGATAGAGGAATAAAATATGACATTTTCATTTGATACAGCAGCAGCACAAGGTGCAATCATTAAAGTAATTGGTGTTGGTGGCGGTGGTGGAAACGCCATTAACCGCATGGTTGACGAAGGCGTTTCAGGTGTTGAGTTCATCGCAGCCAACACAGATGTACAAGCTTTGAGCAGTACAAAAGCTGAAACAGTTATCCAACTTGGTCCAAAATTAACTCGCGGACTGGGTGCTGGAGGACAGCCTGAAGTTGGTCGTAAGGCTGCTGAAGAGAGCGAAGAAGTTTTAACTGAAGCTATCAGCGGTGCAGACATGGTCTTCATCACTGCTGGTATGGGTGGTGGTTCTGGTACAGGTGCTGCACCAGTTATCGCTCGTATCGCTAAAGGTTTAGGTGCTTTGACTGTTGGTGTTGTGACACGTCCATTTGGTTTCGAAGGAAGCAAACGTGGTCAATTCGCAGTTGAAGGGATCAACGAACTTCGCGAGCATGTTGATACTCTCTTGATTATTTCAAACAACAACTTGTTAGAAATTGTTGACAAGAAAACTCCACTTCTTGAAGCTTTGTCTGAAGCAGATAACGTTCTTCGCCAAGGTGTTCAAGGGATTACAGATTTGATTACAAATCCTGGTTTGATCAACTTGGACTTCGCAGACGTGAAGACAGTAATGGCAAACAAAGGAAATGCCCTTATGGGTATTGGTATTGGTAGTGGAGAAGAGCGCGTTATTGAAGCGGCTCGTAAAGCTATCTACTCACCACTTCTTGAAACAACAATTGATGGAGCAGAAGATGTTATCGTTAACGTAACTGGTGGTTTGGATATGACTTTGATTGAAGCAGAAGAAGCTTCTGAAATCGTCAATCAAGCTGCTGGACATGGCGTAAACATCTGGCTCGGTACTTCTATTGATGAATCAATGAAAGATGAAATCCGTGTAACGGTTGTTGCTACTGGAGTTCGTCAAGATACAGTCGACAAAGTTGTAGCGCCACAACCAAGACAAGCGTCATTCCGTGAACCAGTAAAATCTGGTCATACTCACACTTATGACCGTCATTTTGATTTGGCAGAAACAGCTGAACTTCCAACTTCTTCACAACGTCATACTGAAGCACCTAAAGCATCAGCTTTTGGTGACTGGGACTTGAGACGTGATTCAATTGTTCGTCAAGGTGAATCAGTCGTATCACCAGTTGGGCGTTTCGAAGCGCCAGCTTCTGACGAAGATGAGTTGGAAACACCACCATTCTTCAAAAACCGTTAATAGAAATGGATTTAAAAGAAAATACAAATCAGGTATTTCAACAGGTTACAAAAGCAGTTCAAGAAACCGGCCGTGAAGACGGTTCGGTTTCTGTAATTGCCGTAACAAAATATGTTGATATTGCAACTGCAGCAAATTTGATTGACCAAGGAGTCAAACACATCGGTGAAAACCGTGTCGACAAATTTCTTGAAAAGTATCATGCTTTAAGTGATAAAGATGTTACTTGGCACTTAATTGGTAGCTTACAAAGAAGAAAAGTTAAGGATGTCATTCCTTTTGTTGATTATTTTCATGCTTTAGATTCTTTGAAATTAGCCCAAGAGATTCAAAAACGTGCCGTTCGAACCGTTAAATGTTTTTTGCAGGTCAATATTTCTGGCGAGGAAAGCAAGCATGGTTTTTCAAAAGAAGAACTATTGACAGTCTTACAAGATTTGTCTAGCTTGGATAAAATAGAGTATGTTGGTCTCATGACCATGGCTCCGTTTGAAGCTCAAACAGAAGAGTTGCAAAAAATTTTTAAAGAAACGCAAGAGTTGCAACAATACATTCGTGAACAACAACTCCCCAATATGCCAATGACAGAACTAAGTATGGGAATGAGTCGTGACTATAAAGAAGCGATTCAATCTGGCTCGACTTTTGTTCGAATTGGTACAGCATTTTTTAAATAGGAATTAATCATGTCATTAAAAGATAAATTTGATAAATTTATAGATTACTTTACAGAAGATGGAGATGAAGTTGCTTCAGAAGTTGTAGCTGCACAACCTGAACGTTCACTAGCTTCGGTTCCTCAAAAAAGAGAATTACCACAGCAAGCCGCTGCTCAAGAATCTTCTCCGGTTGAAACAAAAGAGAAAAACATTACTAAGCTTCATACTCGTCAACAACAACTAGCTATGGAAAGTCATCGTAGTACTGAAAAAGTAACCATTGATGTTCGTTACCCACGCCGTTACGAAGATGCAACAGATATTGTTGATTTGTTGGCTGGGAATGAAAGTATCTTGATTGACTTCCAATATATGACTGAAGTTCAAGCTCGTCGTTGTTTGGACTACTTGGATGGAGCACGTCATGTCCTAGCTGGTGAGTTAAGAAAAGTTGCGAACACAATGTATCTTTTGACACCAGTAGGTGTTGTGGTCAACATTGAGGATATTCGTTTACCTGAAGAAGCTCAAAGTGAAGAATACGACTTTGACATGAAGAGAAATAGAGTACGTTAATGTTTCTAATAATTCGTTTTATCCAAAATGCTACAGATATCTATTCGCTGATACTTGTAGCTTTTGCTCTATTATCATGGTTTCCCAATGCCTATAACACCCAGTTGGGGAAGTTCTTAGAGACTTTGTGTAAACCAATTCTTGAGCCTTTGAAACGTCTACCCCTTCAAATCGCTGGTTTGGATTTCTCGGTTTGGATAGCCCTAATTCTCTTGCGAATGATTAGTCGCTATCTCATCAATTTGCTGATCGTATTATGAGTAAGGAACTTTACCAACATTTCGCAACTAAGGATATTCCATTCATCGATAAAGGGTTGGAATGGTTGAGGCAAGTCGAGGAGCACTATGCACCGATTTTATCTCCTTTTATCAATCCTCACCAAGTATTTATCTTGGAAACGTTGGGAAACAATAGAGGGATAAAGGTCTTCTCTAGTACGAGTTATATCTCTTCAGAGTACGCTAGGGTGATTTTAGCGCCAGATTACTTTACGCCAAATTTGGAAGATTTTGAAATGACCTTGCTTGAGATTCTGTATCCCAGCAAGTTTCAGCAATTGACCCATTCAAAGATATTGGGAACAGTTCTCAATCGACTGGGTATTGATCGTAAGTTATTTGGCGACATCTTGGTAACAGATGAGAGAGCTCAAATAATTGTCGATCAGAGATTTACGACCCTGTTTCAGGATGGGATTCAAAAAATTTCCAAGTTGCCTGTAAATCTAGTGGAGCGCCCTTTTTCAGATATGATAGAATCTAAAGAGGACTATCAGGAAAAAGAAGTCTTGGTTTCAAGCCTTCGTCTGGATACCTTCTTATCAAGTATCTTGAAATTATCTCGTTCCCAAACTTCGGCTCTGGTTGAAAAAAAGATGGTTCAAGTCAACTATCATATAATTGAAAAATCTGACTATCCGGTAAAAATTGGTGATTTAATCAGCGTCAGACGCTTTGGCCGAATCATCTTACTAAAAGAAAATGGTCAAACCAAAAAGGATAAGAAAAAACTAACAGTCCGGCTACTATTAAGCAAGTGAGAAAAAATATGTCGATTACACCACAAGAAATTAGTGATAAAGCTTTCTCAAGAAAATTCAGAGGTTACGATCAGGAAGAAATTGACCTATTTCTAGATAAGATATATTTTGAATTAGAGGAAATGATTCGATCTAAAGATGAAACTGAACTCTATATCAAAAAACTAGAAGAATGTCTTTCCTATTATACAAATGATATTCCTAAGAGAACAGTAACAAACGAGCAAGAACCAGAAGCAATGAATGATTCTATTTTTTATTAAATAAGTGAGGAAAAATATGCCAATTACATCGTTAGAAATTAAGGATAAAACCTTTGGTGTTCAGTTTAGAGGTTTTAACCGTGAAGAAGTTGATGAATTTTTAGATATTGTTGTTCGTGACTATGAAGATTTGGTTCGTAGTAATCATGAAAAAGAACAGCACATTAAAAATTTAGAAGAGCGTCTATCTTATTTTGACGAAATCAAAGATTCGTTGAGTCAGTCAGTTTTGATTGCCCAAGACACAGCTGAACGTGTAAAACAAGCCGCGAATGACCGTTCTAATAATATCATTAAGCAGGCTGAGCAAGATGCCCAACGCTTACTTGATGAAGCTAAGTATAAAGCCAATGAAATTTTGCGTCAAGCTACAGATAATGCTAAAAAAGTTGCTGTAGAAACTGAAGAGTTGAAGAATAAGAGCCGCATCTTCCACCAACGTTTGAAATCAACAATCGAAAGTCAGTTGGCTATTGTTGATTCATCAGATTGGGAAGAAATTTTGCGTCCGACTGCAACATATTTGCAAACTAGCGACGAAGCATTCAAGGAAGTCGTCCAAGAGGTTCTAGGTGAAGATGTATCTTCATACCAGGAAGAAGAGCCAATTGACATGACGCGTCAATTTTCTCCAGAAGAAGTTGCAGAACTTCAAGCGCGTATTGAAGCAGCTAACAAAGAATTGTTAGAGGCTGAACAAGCTGCTGAAGAGTCAAGTGAAACTGAAGCTGAAGTTGAAGTTGAAGTTCAACCAGTTGCTGAAACTCCTGTTGAACCAGCGCAAGAGGAAGAGTCTCAAGACGATCCAAACAATCAACAAGAGTCAGTTTTAATTTTATAAGAATCTTATTAGAGAACAAGAGTTTATCAAACATATTTCTAGCGAGTAGGAGATGGTGGAAGTCCTACAATCCCTGTTGGTAAATGTATCCTCTCTTAGTATCAAGTCTGAAATGAGTAAGATTTGACGTTACCCACGTTACGGGAAAAGAGGGAGAAGGACTAGGTCCTTTTCCGAACAAAGGTGGTACCACGATTTTCGTCCTTTTTGCGAGTCGTGGTTTTTATATTGTCAATTTACATTAAGGAGTAATCATGAAACTAAAAGAAACACTAAACCTTGGGAAAACAGAATTTCCAATGCGTGCCGGACTTCCAACTAAAGAGCCAGTATGGCAAAAAGAGTGGGATGAAGCAAAACTTTATCAACGTCGTCAAGAACTAAATGAAGGGAAACCGCATTTTATCTTGCATGATGGCCCTCCATACGCAAACGGAAATATCCATGTTGGACATGCCATGAATCATATCTCAAAAGATATCATCATTCGTTCCAAGTCTATGTCAGGTTTTAACGCACCTTATATCCCAGGTTGGGATACTCATGGTCTGCCAATCGAGCAAGTTTTGGCAAAGCAAGGTGTTAAGCGCAAAGAAATGGACTTGGTTGAGTACTTAAAACTTTGCCGTGAGTACGCTCTTTCTCAAGTTTATAAACAACGTGATGATTTCAAGCGCTTGGGGATGTCAGGTGACTGGGAAAATTTATATGTGACTTTAACTCCAGACTATGAAGCAGCCCAAATCCGTGTCTTCGGTGAAATGGCTAATAAAGGTTATATCTACCGTGGAGCTAAGCCTGTTTACTGGTCATGGTCATCTGAGTCAGCCCTTGCTGAAGCAGAAATTGAATACCATGACTTGCTTTCAACTTCCCTTTACTATGCTAACCGCGTCAAAGATGGAAAAGGTGTACTAGATACAGATACTTACATCGTTGTCTGGACAACAACTCCATTCACCATCACCGCTTCTCGTGGTTTGACAGTTGGAGCAGATATTGATTATGTATTGGTACAACCAGCTGGCGAATCTCGTAAGTTTGTGGTTGCTGCAGAATTGTTGAATAGTCTTTCTGAGAAATTTGGCTGGGCTGATGTTCAGGTCTTGGCGACCTACCGTGGTCAAGAATTGAATAAAATTGTGACAGCTCACCCATGGGATACAGCTGTAGATGAGTTGGTGATCCTCGGTGACCACGTTACGACTGACTCTGGTACAGGTATCGTCCATACAGCCCCTGGTTTTGGTGAGGACGACTACAATGTCGGTGTTGCTAACGGCCTTGAAGTTGCTGTAACAGTTAACGAACGCGGTATTATGATGGCCAATGCTGGCTCTGACTTTGAAGGTCAATTCTATGACAAGGTTGTACCCACTGTTATCGAAAAACTGGGCGATTTGCTCCTTGCTCAAGAAGAAATCTCTCACTCATATCCATTTGACTGGCGTACGAAAAAACCAATCATCTGGCGTGCTGTTCCACAATGGTTTGCCTCTGTATCAAAATTCCGCCAAGAAATCTTGGACGAAATTGAAAAAGTGAAATTCCATACAGAATGGGGTAAAGTGCGTCTTTACAACATGATTCGTGACCGTGGCGACTGGGTTATCTCTCGTCAACGTGCTTGGGGTGTTCCACTTCCAATCTTCTATGCTGAAGACGGAACACCAATCATGACAGCTGAAACCATCGAGCATGTGGCTCAACTCTTTGAAGAGCATGGCTCTCTTATCTGGTGGGAACGTGATGCCAAAGACCTCTTGCCAGAAGGATTTACACATCCAGGTTCTCCAAATGGTGAGTTTAAGAAAGAAACAGATATCATGGACGTTTGGTTTGACTCAGGTTCATCATGGAATGGTGTTTTAGTCAATCGTCCAAATCTGACTTACCCAGCAGATCTTTACCTTGAAGGCTCTGACCAATACCGTGGTTGGTTCAACTCATCACTGATCACATCTGTTGCTAACCATGGCGTAGCTCCTTACAAACAAATCTTGTCACAAGGTTTTACCCTTGATGGTAAAGGTGAGAAGATGTCTAAATCCCTTGGGAATACCATTGCTCCAAGCGATGTTGAAAAACAATTTGGTGCTGAAATCTTGCGCCTCTGGGTAACAAGTGTAGACTCAAGTAACGACGTACGTATCTCTATGGATATCTTGAGCCAAGTCTCTGAAACATACCGTAAGATCCGTAACACCCTTCGTTTCTTGATTGCCAATACATCTGACTTTAACCCAGTTGAGGATGCTGTAGCGTACCCAGAACTTCGTTCTGTTGATAAGTACATGACTATCCGCTTTAACCAACTTGTCAAGACCATTCGTGACGCTTATGCTAACTTTGAATTTTTGACCATCTACAAGGCCTTGGTGAACTTTATCAACGTTGACTTGTCAGCCTTCTACCTAGATTTTGCCAAAGATGTTGTATACATTGAAGGTGCCAAATCACTCGAACGCCGTCAAATGCAGACTGTCTTCTATGACATTCTTGTTAAAATCACCAAACTCTTGACACCAATCCTTCCTCACACAGCAGAGGAAATCTGGTCCTATCTTGAGTTTGAAGCTGAAGACTTCGTTCAATTGTCAGAATTGCCAGAAGCAGAAACTTTTGCTAACCAAGAAGAAATCTTGGACACTTGGTCAGCTTTCATGGAATTCCGTGGTCAAACTCAAAAAGCCTTGGAAGAAGCTCGTAATGAAAAAGTGATCGGTAAATCTCTTGAAGCTCATTTGACAGTTTATCCAAATGAAGTAGTGAAGACCCTTCTTGGGGCAGTAGATAGCAATGTTGCTCAACTCTTGATTGTCTCAGAATTGACCATCGCAGAAGGACCAGCTCCAGAGGGTGCAGTTGCCTTTGAGGATGTAGCCTTTACAGTTGAACGTGCAGCAGGTGAAGTTTGTGATCGTTGCCGTCGTATTGTTCCAAGTACAGCAGAACGTAGCTATAATGCAACTATCTGTGACCACTGTGCAAGCATCGTAGAAGAAAACTTTGCAGACGCAGTAGCAGAAGGATTTGAAGCTAAATAATCGAACAAAAATACAGGAGAGTCTCCTGTATTTTTTAAAAAATAAAAATTTTAATAAAAGTATGGTATAATATAGCTTATTAAAATAAAAGGAGATATTTATGAAGACAAAAACACTAGCACAAGTAGATGGCTTTATTGGTATTATTGCAGGAGCTATTTTGGCTTTCTTGCCAATTTTTATTCTTTTTATTGCAGCCATTTCTGAAGATGAAGATTTAGCAGGATTTGTATTGGGTATTATTTTCATTGTGTTCACTTTGGTGAAGATTGCAACACTTATTCTTGGGATTCTCTCACTAGTCTACTATAAGGATGATAAACGTATTTCATTAGCACCATCAATTCTATTTATTGTTGGTTCTGTAGTTGCCTTGATTCCTTTTCTTGGATGGATCGGTGGAATCGTCCTTGTCATCGGTGGAGCTTTGTACCTGGCAAGCTTGAAACAATTCAAAATTGAAGGATAAAATATTTTTTGGGAAGAGTCACATAGCTCTTCTCTTTTTCGTTGATTTTAACTAGCTTTTTTGTTAAAAATTGTGTAAAATAGAATAGATAAACGAGGGGAACCTCAAAAAATAAAAGGAGAATCCAACTAATGGTAAAATTGGTTTTCGCTCGCCACGGTGAGTCTGAATGGAACAAAGCTAACCTTTTCACAGGCTGGGCTGATGTAGATCTTTCTGAAAAAGGTACTCAACAAGCTATCGATGCTGGTAAATTGATCAAAGAAGCTGGTATTGAATTTGACCAAGCTTACACTTCAGTATTGAAACGTGCAATCAAAACAACTAACCTTGCTCTTGAAGCATCTGACCAACTTTGGGTTCCAGTTGAAAAATCATGGCGTTTGAACGAACGTCACTACGGTGGTTTGACTGGTAAAAACAAGGCTGAAGCTGCTGAACAATTTGGTGATGAGCAAGTTCACATCTGGCGTCGTTCATACGATGTATTGCCTCCTGCAATGCCTCGTGATGACGAATACTCAGCTCACACTGACCGTCGTTATGCTTCACTTGACGATTCAGTAATTCCAGATGCTGAAAACTTGAAAGTTACTTTGGAACGTGCCCTTCCATTCTGGGAAGATAAAATCGCTCCAGCACTTAAAGACGGTAAAAATGTATTCGTAGGAGCACACGGTAACTCAATCCGCGCTCTTGTAAAACACATCAAAGGTTTGTCAGACGACGAAATCATGAATGTTGAAATCCCTAACTTCCCACCATTGGTATTCGAATTTGACGAAAAATTGAATGTTGTGAAAGAATACTACCTTGGTAAATAATGTAAAATAGAGTCTAGGATTATTCCTAGGCTTTTTTATTTTAAAAATAGGAAAATACAGAGTGTAATTTAACTTGTCAAAGACAGGGATTCTTGTTATAATAGATAAGATGGAGGCGCTATGGCACTTAAAAAAGCAAGTTTAGCCTGTGCGGTTTGTGGTTCAAGAAACTACTCAATTAAAATTAGTGGGAATCCAAAACCGACTCGCTTAGAAGTAAATAAATTTTGTAAACATTGTGGTAAATACACAACACACAGAGAAACGAGATAGGAGAAAAGAATGGGTTTTATTAAGGATATCTTTACACTTCTTAAAGATACAACTTGGCCAACAAGAAAACAAAGTTGGGTAGATTTTAAATCTATCATGGAATACACTGCCTTCTTTGTTGTCATCATTTATATCTTTGACCAATTAATTGTTAGCGGATTAATCCGATTCATTAACATTTTTTAAGATAGTATAAATAGGCTGAAAGAAGTTTATCGTTAAGAAAGGAAAAAAGATGGATAGTTTTGATAAAGGATGGTTTGTCCTACAAACATATTCTGGTTATGAAAATAAAGTTAAAGAAAATCTCTTGCAACGTGCACAAACATACAATATGTTAGATAACATTTTGCGTGTTGAAATCCCAACTCAAACTGTACAAGTTGAAAAAAATGGGAAGAAAAAAGAAGTTGAAGAAAATCGCTTCCCAGGCTACGTCCTTGTAGAAATGGTCATGACTGATGAAGCTTGGTTTGTAGTTCGTAATACACCAAACGTTACAGGGTTTGTTGGGTCACATGGTAACAGATCTAAACCAACTCCGCTTTTGGAGCAAGAAATCAGAGATATCTTGGTATCAATGGGACAAACTGTACAAGAATTTGATATCAATGTCGAAGTCGGTCAAACAGTTCGAATCATTGATGGTGCCTTTACTGATTACACTGGAAAAATCACTGAAATTGATAATAACAAAGTGAAAATGATTATTTCAATGTTTGGGAATGATACTGTAGCTGAAGTAAACTTGAACCAAATTGCTGAATTGTAATAGCAGTTACTAATTTACTTGTAAATCTCGAATTCTGTTGACTAATTTTTAAAAAAACTAGTTGACAAGGTAGAAAAAGTAGGTATAATAGAAAGAGTTGAAAAGCTCAAGGTCCGTTGGTCAAGGGGTTAAGACACCGCCTTTTCACGGCGGCAACACGGGTTCGAATCCCGTACGGACTATGGGTGTATCGCGGTTGATGGAAATAGGATTAAAAAAAGTTAAAAAAACCTGTTGACAGAGAAAAGTGACTGTGATATACTAATATAGTTGTCGCAAGCGCGACAAAGACCTTTGAAAACTGAACAAGACGAACCAATGTGCAGGGCACTACAACTAAGGTTGTAGTACTGAACAATGAAAAAACAATAAATCTGTCAGTGACAGAAATGAGTGAGAACTCAAACTTTTAATGAGAGTTTGATCCTGGCTCAGGACGAACGCTGGCGGCGTGCCTAATACATGCAAGTAGAACGCTGAAGGAAGG
>NZ_CALSFO010000008.1 GCF_943736975.1 Streptococcus sp. Marseille-Q0941
CCTATTTCCATCAACCGCGATACACTCATAGTCCGTACGGGATTCGAACCCGTGTTACCGCCGTGAAAAGGCGGTGTCTTAACCCCTTGACCAACGGACCTCGAGCTTTTCAACTCTTTCTATTATACCTACTTTTTCTACCTTGTCAACTAGTTTGACTCTTTTTTCTGAAATTTTATTACTAGTTTTCATAAATTTGTATTTATATAGTAAAAAAGAGAGGAACATTTTTTATCCTCTCTTGTATCTTGTCTACTAAGATTTTAGTTTTCTTCAGCCATTTTCGATTTGACTTCATCATATGATAGAGCACGAGATTCTTCTTCTTCTTCTGATTCAGGCATCTTTCCTGTTTCATACAGAGATTTGATTTGTGTACTATCCAATGTTTCATATTTCAACAAGGCTTGTGCAATCAATTTATGCGTTTCACGGTTTGATTGAATGATCTCAGCCGCTTTATTACGTGCTTCATTCAATAAAGCTCGAACTTCTTCGTCAATTTCGTAAGCAGTACGCTCTGAAATTGTTTTTTGTGGAGATTGAGCACCAAACATAGCATGATTACCTTCATACTGAACTGGTCCAAGTTTTTCACTCATTCCATACTCAGTAACCATAGCACGCGCCATTTGTGTGGCTTGCTCGAAGTCGTTCGATGCACCTGTTGTTTGGACGTTGAAGATAATCTCTTCAGCAACACGTCCACCCATCAAACCTGCTAATTGTTCTTTCATATCTTCTTTAGATAGTAACATTTGATCTTCTTTTGGAAGAGCAATCATATAACCACCAGCACGACCACGAGGAACAATTGTTACCTTATGAACGACACGCGCATTGGACAAGACCAAACCAACAATTGTGTGTCCTGCCTCATGGTAAGCAACCATTTCACGTTCTTTTTGAGAAACAGTTTTATCTTTCTTAGAAGGCCCTGCAATTACGCGATCTTCTGCCTCATCAATATCAGAAGCATCAATGACTGACTTATTGCGACGGGCAGCAACTAAGGCTGCCTCGTTCAATACATTTTCCAAATCAGCTCCAACAAAACCTGGCGTTTGTTGTGCTACTAACTTCAAATCTACATCTTCTGCTAAAGGTTTATTTCTAGCGTGAACTTTTAGAATTGCTTCACGTCCCTTAACATCTGGACGACCAACCAATACTTTTCTATCAAAACGACCTGGACGAAGAAGGGCTGGATCTAATACGTCAGAACGGTTTGTTGCCGCAATAACGATAATTCCTTCGTTTCCTTCAAAACCATCCATTTCAATCAAGAGTTGGTTCAAGGTTTGTTCACGTTCGTCATTACCTCCACCTAAACCAACACCACGTTGGCGACCAACAGCATCGATTTCATCAATAAAGATAATGGCTGGTGCTGCTTTTTTAGCGTCCTCAAATAGAGAACGGACACGGCTTGCACCGACACCGACGAACATTTCTACAAAGTCAGAACCTGAAATACTAAAGAACGGCACGCCAGCTTCTCCCGCAACTGCTTTAGCAAGCAATGTTTTACCAGTTCCTGGAGGTCCTTCTAAGAGAACACCAGCTGGGATACGAGCACCTAATTTTGTAAAGCGTTTCGGATCTTTCAAGAATTCAACAACTTCAACAAGTTCTTGTTTTTCTTCCTCAGCTCCTGCTACATCTGAAAAGCGTACTTTGATATCTTCTTTATTAGCAGCCTTAGCTTTACTACGTCCAAAACTCATTGGATTACGTCCGCTATTTCCGCCCATATTTCCCATCATAGAAAACAGGAAGAAGAATAAAATGGCAAATGGTACTACTGAAACTAGGATGTTAATCCACATACCACTTGAGCTCTCATGCTTCACTTCAACTTGTGTTTGGTGTTCACTTGCCAGTTTCTGCAAGTCCGCTACAGTAGTATCCGATGGCAGAATAATACTTGTAAATTTCTCTACTTTTGTTACAGAAGGTGTGAAAAACTGAATACCTGTTTCTGGTTTTTCTGTTTTAGCAGTTTTATAAACACCAGATACTTCAATAACACTACCACTTGGCTGATAGGTTATTTCTTTTACATTGTCATTAGTGATTTCCTGCACCAATTCTGAGTACTTAATTTGTTGGCTATGACCAGCAGCTCTTCCAGCAAAAAAGTACTGAAATCCTGTTACTAACAAGAAAATCATCAACAAATAAAGAAATGGATTTTTTATAAAACCATTATTTTGTTTTTGCATTCAACAACTTACCCTTCTATTTTGAGTAAACTTCCTCTTTTAATACACCTACATAAGGAAGATTACGATAGTTTTCATTATAGTCTAAACCATAGCCTACAACGAATTCATTTGGAATTGTAAAACATGTATAATCTGCTTCGATTTCTACTGTACGTCCTTCTGGTTTATCCAGCATAGTAACAATCTTAACAGATGCTGCTTCTCTAGCAGTAAACATATCTCTCAAACTTTTTAAAGTCTGACCAGTATCAATAATATCTTCTACAAAGACAATGTGTCTACCTTTAACATCTTGAGTTACATCTTGTTTGATATTGATGACACCACTACTTACAGTTCCACCATGATAACTAGAAACCATCATAAAATCCATTTCAAGATGAGTGTCGATATATTTAACTAATTCTGCCATAAAAGGAATAGAACCTTTTAAAATTCCAACTAAAATCGGATTTTTTCCTTCGTAATCTTTCGTCAGTTGAGCACCTAACTTTTTAGCTGCTTCTGTAATTTCATCTTGTGAAATCATAATTTTCTTGATGTCTTGTTCTAACATGATTTTACCTATCTATTTTTTCTATATAAAGTACAGTGTTCATTATATCATTTTTCATTTTTATACTCAAATCACTGATTTCAATTCCTAAAATTGAACAAATTTCGCCGGATTGCTCAATAATAATCGCATTTTTTCGTTTTTCTGTAGGAATTTTTAAATCAATAAAAAGTCGTCTTACTTTTTTTCGGTAACCATTTTTTATCAAATAATCACCTGGCTTTCGATGTCGCAAAATCAATGATGTTTCACGGGAAACATTTATATGTTGAATATCTTCTCCTCTTAGAGGAATTCCAAATGAAAAGAGATAACCATCATAATAAACTTGATTTTGATAGTTTAACACACACTCACTACTTTTTTCATCAGACTTTGGTCTGATTTTACAAATTTGAAAGTGATTGTACTCTTTAACTAATTTGTAGCCATTTTTCAAACTATGGTGGTATTGACTTTTAGTCTTTAGAATATGATGAATTTCTCGAAATTGTTCTCTAGTTACATTTAAATCAGCAAAACGACTAAGATATTGTTGTAGTAAAACTCCTTGCGTTGCTTCACTAAAAGATAAAAACTGAGTTAAATCTTCTACATCAACTGCTTGAGATAATTCAGCCAGAGCAATTTGATAGTCAGAAACTTCTTTTCCAAACTCTAAAATTGCTTTTTTTACCTGAACATTTTCTTTTTCTAACTGTGGCAGATAGAGGTTGCGAATACGATTGCGAAGATAGTGATTTTCTTTATTCGTTGAATCTTCAAAATGCTCAATTTCAGGAAAATCCTTCTTATAAAAAGACAACAAAGGACGAATCAACTCTCCCTTATCAAACATTTGTCTTTCTTTAATAGCTGATAAATGGTGTAGTCTAACACCTCTAATCAATCGCATAAAGATTGTCTCAACTTGATCATCTGCATGATGAGCAGTTACAAGAGCTGTAGATGAAGTTTTCTCCATCACTTCTCTAAAAAATTCATAGCGAAATTGACGAGCATTCGCTTCTGAAAAATCTCCAGTAAAACAAGCTACATAAATTGGAATTCCAACTTGTTCAGCTAGTTTTCTTAATTCAATTTCTTCCTTATCTGACTCTGGTCGTTGTTTATGATTTACATGAGCTAAAAACAATTCAATACCAAGTTCTTTTTTATAGGTCAAAAGAAGTTGAAAAAGAAACATCGAATCCAATCCACCAGACAAGGCTAGCACAACTCTTGAATGTCCTTCAAAGTAACCTTTTTCTAGAAAATGATTTAAAAAATCTCGGTCTCTCATTTTAGGACCTCGTAGACATCCTTAGCAATTTTAGAAATGGTATCGTAATCAGAATTTTTGGTAAAGATTGAAATAACGAAAGGAGAATCTGTGTAGACTATTCCTACATCGTGTTTAAATTCATCTGCATCCCCAATTTTATGGGCTACCTTAGTAGAAATATTCTTAGCAATCCGCTGATTATCAAAAGATGTTTGTGAAAGGGATTCTAAAACAAAACCATTCTGATTATAAATAGATTCCATAACTTGACCAGCCATTTTAGCTGAAGCCAACTTATCTGTCACATCCCATTCCTCACCTGCGATAGTAGCCATTTCTTTTTTAAAGACTTCATCTGATTTATTCGTAATATAATAAGCAAGAATATTATGAGCTACATTGTCAGATTCTTTTGCAGTTTTTGTGATTAAATCTTTGATTGTGTATTCTTTATTGTCCGCTGTTTTAGGGAGACTTCCGCTTCCTTCCGGTTTATAAGAACCAGGAAAATCGTTAACTTCAGAAACATACTTTAGTTTCGTATCAAGTTGGTAATCACCTTGATTGATTTTTTCCTGAATATAATAAAGATAAGGTAATTTCATAACACTAGCAGCGTACATTTTTTGATTTTCATTAATGCCAGCTTCCTTACCTGTACTAAGTTGTTTAACATAAATAGAGAACTGTTCATTTTGATAATTCGCAGATAGAAACTCTTGTACTTTCTGAATACGATTATCATCATCGGAAATATAATTCGTCGAAATCCAACCTTTTTGCTTGATATGTAAGAATTCACGACCTTCAGCAAAAATAGACATATCTGCTTCAACTTCTTGATAAGACGCTAAAGTAGACTTTAATTCTTGTTGATCATAAGGACTATTATAAACGACAAATCCTGGTTCTAGCCATACTCGTTTTGAGAAATTATTGACGATGGAGCTATCGTATAAAAGTCGTTTATCAGCCATCACAAATTGATTATTAGACAATTTAAAGACAGGCTGTCCTTGTTTATTTAATCTCCATTCTGTAACGGTTAATGTTGTTTCTGCATTTACTTTACCTGATTCATTAATCAGGTCTTCTGTAGAATAAACAGGTGTCTCACCATAAAATTTTGGAGATTCTATAGTATCTTGATAATAAAAATGATACGGAGCGTGAGTTAAGGAATAAACTTCTTGTTTTGGAATAATAACTTGATTCTCAGTGCTTACTACTTGTACACTTTTTAGGAAAATAGGAAGTAGTAATATCACTAAAAATTTACGCATTCTTTTTCCCCTCTTCTTCTTGCAGTCGTAATAGATGATTTTTTTGAGCTAACTCATCTAATTTTTCATCTGATTGACTTAAAAATTGTTCAACAATCTCTAATAAATTTTCCATTTAACATTACCTAGGAAGCAAGTCCGGAATTGTATAAACTTCCTCCCATGTTTTTGAATAATAATATTTTGCACGGGAATATTTAGCAGCATAGGATTCGTCTTTTAACTTCGTTGCTAAACTAGCTTCTTTATCCTTTTCATCGCTCAATTCCTGATATTGTTTGTTCAAATCAGCTAGTTGCTGGCGACGTGTTAGTAATTGTTGATAACTTTGCGCTAAATTATAAGTTGGTAAGATAAATAACAACATAATCAAAATTAAAACCCAACCCATAAAACGATTCCGTTTTTGACGTTCTTCCATCATGTACTTACGACGTTGGTATTCATTTTGAATAAAAGAGTTATTCATTTGGACTATTTTTTTATACATCGTCTTCTACCCTTGTTTCACTGATGATTTCATACATTCCAGCTGCATCTTCTTTTTTTGTGCTATCTTTCATTTCTAGCACTCTCACAAGCAACAACTTATTTCCAAAGCGAATTTCAACCTGATCGTTGACTTTTAAATCTGTTGAACTCTTCGCAAGGATTCCATTTACCTTGATTCGCCCTTTATCTGCAACTTCCTTAGCCACTGTACGGCGTTTAATAATTCGTGATACTTTTAAATATTTATCTAATCTCATCTTATAATACCTCAAATTATTATTGTACCATTTTTATCCCTTTTATAGAAGAAAAAAGGTAACTCCTAATGTGACTCTTTTGATTCTTTTATGTTTGCTAATGTTTCTCCAAAGGTTAAAAGACCTTCTAAAATCTCATAATCTTTTTTATTTCGAATATCAAAAACAACTTCTATCAAACCTTGATTCTCAGAAATGTTAGCCTTCAAACTTGTCTGTGAGAGGGCTTGGAAATAATCTTGAGTTAAGAATAGTTGTTGAGATATCTTTTCAAATTGAATCACAAGCTTATTATCTCTTCTTTCAACACGATTGACAAAGACTTTATCAAGATAAGCTTTTGCTAATCCAATTTCTAAGAGGTAAGCAACTACATCTGGATACTCTCCAAATCGGTCTATCAACTCATCTTGTAATTCTTCGTAGTTGACACGGTTGTCAATTTGACGAATTCTCTTGTAAATTTCAATTTTATGCCGTTCATCTGAAATGTACTCATCAGGAAGATAGGCATCAATTTGTAGAAGTAACTCAGCATTTCCTTTTTCACGTTTCTTGTCAGTTCCATTTTTCTTAGCAATGGCTTCTTCCAGTAACTGAGAATACAGTTCAAAACCAACTGAATCGATAAAACCGGACTGGGAACTTCCTAAAAGATTACCCGCTCCACGGATAGACAAATCACGCATGGCAATTTTGAAACCTGAACCCAATTCAGTGAAACCTTTGATAGCTTCTAATCTTTTCTCAGAAACTTCTGTCAATGATTTATCTGGTCGATACATGAGATAAGCATAAGCAATACGATTACTACGACCAACCCGACCTCTTAATTGATACAAGGTAGATAGACCCATGTGATCTGCATTTTCGATAAACAAGGTATTGGCATTTGGAATATCCACACCTGTTTCAATGATTGTCGTGGTCACTAAAATATCATATTCACCTTCAATAAAATCAAGCAGTGTGTTCTCCAAACGAATTTCACTCATTTGACCATGAACAAAACCTATAGAAGCTTCAGGAATCAATTCTTGTAACTCTGAAACCTTCTTTTCAATCGTGTCAACTTTATTGTAAAGATAGTAAACCTGACCACCACGATCAATTTCTCTCAATACAGCATCACGAATGACACGATCATTCTGTTCAAGGACATAGGTTTGTACAGGGTATCGATTTGTTGGAGGAGTTTCGATGACAGATAAATCTCGGATACCTAACATAGACATATGAAGAGTTCGAGGAATCGGTGTAGCTGTCAAGGTTAAGACATCAACCTTCTTTTTTAATTCCTTGAGTGCTTCTTTATGCTTGACACCAAAACGCTGTTCCTCATCGATAATGATCAATCCTAAATCAGCAAATTCAACATCTTTAGATAAAACGCGATGAGTTCCTATCAAAATGTCTACTTGTCCTTTTTTCAATTTTTCAAGTGTCTCAGCCTGCTCTTTTTTACTTCTAAAACGACTCAAAACATCTACATTGACAGCAAATTGCTCAAATCTTTCTTTGAAATTACTATAATGTTGCTGAGCCAAAACTGTAGTAGGTACTAAAACAACAACCTGTTTATGATTATTGACAGCCTTAAAAGCAGCTCTCATTGCTACTTCTGTCTTACCAAAACCAACATCTCCAACTAAAAGTCGATCCATTGGTTGAGAACTTTGCATATCTTTCTTAATTTCTTCGATACTTCGAAGTTGATCTTCAGTTTCAACATAAGGGAAAGCCTCATCAAAAGCAACCTGATCTTCATCATCTTTTGAAAATGCATATCCTTTAAGTTGACTCCTCTCGGCATACAGTTTAATTAAGTCATCTGCAATATCTTCAACTTGATTTTTAACTTTTTGCTTGGCTTTTTTAAAACGTCCATCGTTTAATTTGTTTAACTTTGGAGCCTTACCATCACTAGAAACATACTTAGAAAGAGTCTGTATCTGCTCTACAGGGATAGAAATTCGATCTCCATTTTGGTATTGGACACTTACGTAGTCTCTATGAATTCCTTTTATTTCAATTGTTTCAATTCCTAAATATTGGCCAATACCATGAATTTGGTGAACAACATAATCTCCTTTTTGAAGCTCATTATAATCCTTTAATCGTTCAGCGTTGCTAATATTTTGTCTGCGATACTTGCGTTTAATCTTCTTTTTAAAAATTTCATATTCAGTGATGAATACAAGATTCTCATCTACAAAATGAAAACCATGACGAAGATTTCCTTCAACTAGATTGACAGTTCCTTTACAGATTTCACTTTGATTACTGTTATCAACTTTAATGCTATATTCATCAAGAATCGTTGACAGTTTTTTTAATTCTGTTTGGCTGCTTGATTGAAGAACAATCGTATACTTTAATTTTTTATAGCGTTCAATTTCTTCCTTCAGAAAAGAAAACTGATTGAAGAATTCTTGCATGGGATATTGATTGAATTGATAAAGATCATCAAATTTTAGATTTCCAAGACCTTTTTGAAAATTCGAAAAGAAACTCGCTGGTACATATTTTTTTAATTGACTTTCTACATCCGCAAAATATTGTAAATTTGACACAGCTTTACTGTTATGTAAATCTTCTGTCAAGTAACTAGCTGTTTCCTTATCAAAAACATCATACTGATTGATAATTTTTTGAAAATCATCAAAGATAATAGGAATTTGATTCAAATAGTCAATCAATGTCCATTGTTTTTTATAAAAAATAGATAAAAACTTGCGAATATCTGCATGAAGAACTTGCTCTTTCGTGCAACTAAAAACTTCTTCTAAGTAAGACTTTAAAGTTGGAGAAATAGCTTTATCAATCTCATGTTCTAAGAATTTTTGACCACGATGATAATCTTCAGCAGTTAGCAAAATATCACTAGCTGGATAAATCAAGACTTGAGATTGACTATCTTTTGATAATTGCGTTTCAGCATCGAATTCTCTAATCCCATCAATCTCATCACCAAAAAATTCTATTCGATAAGGAGATATTTGAGAAGTTTCAAAGATATCCAGAATATCTCCACGAAGACTAAACTCACCTTGACTTTGAACTTGTGTAACTTTTTTATAACCAAGAGAAATCAATTGAGTTTTTAGTTCACTTTGTTCACATTCTTGGCCAATTTCAAGATTTAAAATACTATTATCAAAAATTTGAGGATCTGGTAAAAATAAGCGGCTAGCTGCTAGGTTACAAACTAAAATCCCTTTTTGAGACCTATCTCTTAAAAAACGCAAAGCTTCAACCCGAGAAAAAATCTTTTCCTGAGATGATACCAAAAATTCGACCATTGGTGAATCATCTACTAGAAATGGATAAACCAGATCTGAACCTAGTATGGAGATTAAATCATTGACCAAACGCTCAGCCTCTCCATATGTAGAAGTCATCACTAAAATCTTATCCTGACTCTTTAGACTACTAGCAATAGCTAAGGATTTTGCTGATCCAGAAAGACCAAGTAGTAATTGTCTTTGTTTGAGAGATAAATGCTCATTCCATGATTGTATCTGTTTATTCTCTAAAAAGAAATCGATTAATGACATTTCCTTACCCATTATATTTCTGCACTGTTTTTTCAAAGTTTTTCTCTTGTAAATAATAATTTACAGCGTCGTCAACTTTGTCAATTGACTGTAAAATACCAATATAATCTTCTTGATCAAACTTACTCAAGACATGATGAACCACTGACATTCCTTTTTTAGGTCTTCCAATGCCAATCTTTACACGATTGAAAACCTGTGTACCGATATGTTGAATAATTGACTTGATTCCATTATGGCCACCAGCTGAGCCCTTAGCTCGGAGACGAATTTTTCCAACTTCCATGTCAAGATCATCGTAAATAATCAGTAAATCTTCAATATCTAAACCATAGTAGGTTAATAAAGCATGAACTGCTTTTCCACTTTCATTCATAAAAGTAGTTGGTTTCACCAGATAAATTTTTTCACCATTAAGGAAAAATGAAGCTAACTCCGCTTGGAATATCTTATCGTGTGTAAAGGTGACGTTCTGTTTTTTTGCTAGTTGATCAATCAGCATAAAGCCAACATTATGTTTGGTTTCAAAATATTTATCTCCTGGATTTCCCAATCCCACAAGTAGTTTTGTCATTTATTTTTCCTTTCAAAAGCCAAAAGGGTTGGAATTTTTTTCCAACCTAATTGACACTATTTAAAATGTTCATTAAACGTTAAAGCGGAATTCCATGATGTCGCCATCTTGAACGACATATTCTTTTCCTTCTTCACGCAAGCGTCCAGCTTCTTTTACAGCCTTTTCAGATCCATATTTCACCAAATCGTCATAAGACATGGTCACTGCACGAATAAAGCCTTTTTCGAAGTCAGAGTGAATAATACCAGCTGCTTGAGGAGCTTTCATACCTCGTTTAAAGGTCCAAGCACGAACTTCTTTTTCACCAGCTGTAAAGTAAGTTCCAAGTCCTAATAGATGGTAAGCAGCTCGAGTCAACTTATCCACACCAGATTCTGTCAAACCAATGGCTTCAAGAAACTCTTTTTTATCTTCATCGTCTAACTCAGAAATTTCTTCTTCAGCACGCGCAGAAATGACCACTACCTCTGCATTTTCTGTTGATGCGAATTCACGGATTTGCTTCACATATTCAATAGATTCTGGATCTCCAACGACATCCTCATCCACATTTGCTACATAAAGAACTGGTTTAGTGGTCAAGAGGAAGAGTCCTTTAACTACTTTTTGTTCTTCATCTGTGAATTCAATGGTACGAGCTGATTTTCCATCTTCAAGAACTGGTTTAATCTTTTGAAGAACGTTAAATTCTGCAACGGATTCCTTATCTTTTTGCGTACGTGCCATCTTTTCCACACGCGCATAGCGTTTATTAACAGATTCTAAGTCTGCAAGAATCAACTCTAGGTTAATAGTGTCAATATCTGCTAGTGGATCGACAAAGGCATCTTCACGACCTTGCTCACGCATAACATTCTCATCATCAAAAGCACGAACCACGTGAACAATGGCATCAACTTCACGGATATTGGCCAAGAATTTGTTTCCAAGCCCTTCACCTTTAGAAGCCCCTTTGACAATCCCTGCAATATCTGTAAATTCAAAGGTTGTTGGGACTGTTTTCTTAGGAGTAATCATTTCCGTCAATTTTTGGAGGCGTTCATCTGGAACTTCTACCATTCCAACGTTTGGATCAATGGTCGCAAAGGGATAGTTTGCAGCCTCTGCTCCTGCTTTTGTAATTGCATTAAATAGGGTTGATTTACCAACGTTTGGCAAACCCACGATACCTGCTGTTAAAGCCATAGTTTCTCATTCTCCGTTCACATTTCAATCTTCCATATTATAACACAAAAAGGGAAAACTTGCTAACCCTCTAACTTCTTGCCTTTAGTCGATGATTTTACTCATTTTTCTTTCAAAATCATAACGACTCATCATGACAACATGGTCACAATTGCTGCATTTTATCTTGATATCTGCACCTAAACGTGTGATTTCCCAACGATTGGCTTTTTTTCCTGTTGACTTGATTGTGCAAGCATGTGGTTTTTTCATCTCAACAAAATTTCCAACTTGATACATACTACTCTCCTTTTCATATTTCTGATTATATCATAAAAGAGGTGAGCTAGGCTCAACCTCTTTCCATTAATTTGTACGAACTGGTGTAATTAGCTGCATAAAATCTTCATCTGTATCAGCTGGTACTAAAGTAAAAGGACGAACTGCTGAGATGAAGCTGATTGTTACCTTTTCACTATTCAAGGCTTTCAGTGCTTCAATCAAGTAAGTTGGGTTAAAGCTAATCGTTAAATCTTCACCAGATACAGCAACTGTATCGATTTCCTCATCTACTTTACCAACTTCTGGAGAATTTACATGTGCTGTAACTACTCCTTGTTTGATTTCTAATTTTACAGTTCCATTTTGAGTAGCACTTGATAAAAGACGAGCACGTTCCATAGATTGACGTAAATTAACAACATCAAAAGTCACTGTCGTATTAAAGTCAGTTGGAATTAAGCGATCTGTATCAGGATAATTACCTTCTAAGAGGCGTGTATAGAAGCTAATATTTTCGCTTCTAAAGAGAATTTGATTATTTGCAAAGAAAATCTCTACTGTTTCAATATCGTCCGTAAAAACAGCTGAAAATTCGCGTAGAGAGCGACTTGGGATGACAACATCAAAATTATCACTATTTTTCTCAAGAGTTAATTTTTTCTGGCTCAGACGATGTGAGTCTGTTGCAACTGTTTTTAATTCTTGATGATTACTCAAAACAAAGTGAACACCAGTCAAAATAGGACGACTTTCTTGTACACTAGCTGCAAAGGCAGTTTCGTTGATAATCTTCTTAAGAAGTTTTGTTTCAAGAACTAAAGGATTACTTGCAGCGATTTCCTGGATACGTGGATATTGTTCACTGTCTTTACCTTTAAGGGTAATTTCTGACTTTCCACTTGTTAATACAATCTGATGTTGCTCAATCTCTTTGAAATCAAGAGTTACATCTGGAAGACTTGATACTACATTGATAAAGAATGAAGCTTCTAGAAGGATAGAACCTAAAGAGTTAATCAAAAGACCTGCATTCTCATCTTTTTGAGAAATGAAGTTTTCAATTGAAATTTGACCATTAGATCCAATTAATGTTATTCCTTCGTTTGTCACATCGATTTTGATTGTTGATAAAACAGGAATAGCATTTTTAGAACTAATAGCACGTTTTGTAATATTTAATGATTGCAGGAATAGATTTTTGTTAATTGAAAAATGAATCATGGAATCTCCTTTATTTATTTTTATTATTAGAAGGTTAATAGTAATAGTAGTCTGTGTGAAATTTGTGGAAAACCTAGTTTAGTATAGAAAATTCAAGAAGTTACACTTGTTTAAAAGATGTGTATAAATTAGTAAAAATATTAACACTTATCCACAAGCTATTTGATTTTCTTTTTGATAGTTTCGATTTCTATACGTAATTTATCATCAGTTTCAATCATCGATTTGATTTTTGCATGAGCATGAATGACGGTCGTATGATCTTTACCACCAAATTCTTTTCCGATTTTTGGAAGGCTGTTATCTGTCAGCTCTCTAGCTAGATACATAGCAACTTGACGAGCTAGAACAATATTCTGAACACGTCTAGTTCCCTTCATCTCCTTAACGCTGACATCATAAAATTTTCCGACTTCCTCTTGGATTTTTTCAATTGGAATGACGATCATGGTGCTGACACTTTGTTTTCGAGCACGTATAGCCTCAGATGCAATATCCACAGTTATCGTGTTGATTTGTTTGACTTTAGCCATGAGACTAATATCTTTGAGCGCACCTTCCAGTTCACGTACATTTGAATCAAACTGGCCAGCCAAATATTCGATTGTATCAGGTTGAAAATGATAATCAAGATCCTCTGTTTTACTGTTTAAGATAGCGATACGAGTTTCAAAATCTGGTGGTGTTATATCTGTAGTCAGACCCCATGAGAAGCGCGTAACAAGACGCTCAGGTAGATTTTCTAGTTGTTCTGGTCTGCGGTCACTCGTTAAAACAATTTGTTTATTATTACTGTGAAGTTTGTTAAATGTATTAAAAAATTCATCCTGAGTTTGTACTTTATTTCCACTAAGAGATTGAATATCATCAATAAGAAGTAGATCTAGACTTCGATAGGTTTTTTTAAAATTATCCATATCATTAAGCCTTAAGTGATCTAAAAATTCATTAATAAAGCTTTCAGCAGGAATGTATTTAACACGCGCATTAGGATTTTTTTTGAGAATTTCATTTCCCAGAGCATTGAGCAAGTGAGTTTTTCCTAAACCAGGTCCTCCATATATAAACAGAGGATTATAAGTTAGTCCAGGATCTTCCGAGACAGCTAAAGCAGCAGACTTGGCCCAAATATTTCCATCACCTTGGATAAAATTATCAAAAGTATAAATATCTCTTAATCCTGTTTCAGAATAAGGAATAGATTTTTCAATTTGTTCCTGTTGATGATTAGTACTTTCAACATTGCTTACTATATCGGAGGTATTAGAATTTTCCTTAGTCAATACATATTGAGCTTTTATTTCAGTATCGTAGATTTGGAAACCGACAGCTACAATTATATCATTGAGTTTTGTACTCCAAACCATTTCCATTTCAGATCTTGGTAAAAATATAGTAGCTACATTTCCCTCGACCTTTATTAATTCAGCAGGTGTTGCGTAGAAATCAAACATTGATCGTGTTAATCTCTCTTTAGCTAATTCTAAAATCTGATTCCAAAATTGTTTTTCTTTCAACAACAAACTCCTCCTTTTCTAAATGGTATAATCTTAAACACTATTTTATCATATAGCAAGCATTTTTTCCACAACTTGTGAAAAACAATCCACAATGTTTGAAAGATTTATCCACAACTTGTGGATAAAAGGTATAAATTTTGATTTTACTGCTTTTTCCTTTACTAATTCAGTGGATAAGGCTGTGATTTGAGAAAAATAAAATAACAGCCTTATTTCAGACTGTTAATAAAACGTTGGTACTCTTCTTGATTATGAAAAGAAATGGTTATTTTTCCAGCTTCCTTCTTTTGGAGGCGAATTTGGACATCTAACCCCAGTAATTTTTTTAAATTTTCTTCTTCTTCTTTGATAAAGTGATCTTTTTCTTTACTTTTTCTCTTATTTTTTTCTTCTTTAAGTAGGTGTTCTACCTGTCGAACTGATAAATCCTCTGTCTGAATGCGATAGAGTAATTTTTTTTGTTCATCAGTAGATAGTTGAATCAGGAGTCTAGCATGTGCTTGAGACAATTTTCCAGCTTCTACTTCGGTTAAAATAAAATCAGGGAGCGTTAGCAAGCGGACAAGATTGGTAATATATGGACGTGATTTCCCCATTTTTTCAGCAATTTCAGCATGAGTGAAACCTTTATCAATCAAAGATTGATAGGATTTAGCTTCCTCAACAGGATTTAAATCTTCTCGTTGCAGATTTTCAATGATTGAATGAAGCATCATATCTTGATCAGATAAATTTTTGATGATTACAGGAACTTCTGAGAGTCCAGCTAGAATGGATGCACGATAACGTCTTTCTCCAGCTAGGATTTCGTATCCAATAACTGGAGATTGACGGACGATAATGGGTTGAATTAATCCATTTTCTTTAATAGACTGAGCCAGTTCTTCTATTTTTTCTTTTGAGAATTCTTTACGAGGTTGATAGGGATTTTTTTGAATATCTTTTATATGAATTAGTTTTAATTCTTCCATATTTCTACAGTATCACATCTTTGATATTCTGTAAAGTAGGTTTACAGATATGTAAACTATTGATTTAAATCATTTGTACTCTTATCTAATTTGATTGTTGTTGTTTCTTCTTTACCATTACGATAGTAAGTTATTGTCATTTCATCTCCAACAGAGTGACTGTAAAGCGCATTTTGCAATTCAGTAGTAGATGCAATTGGGTTACCATCTACTTTTGTGATGACATCATATTTTTCTAAGTGTCCATTTGCTGGCATATTAGGTTGAACAGAACGAACAGCTACTCCAGAAGTAATATTATCAGGAAGTTTTAATTTTTGAAGATCAGTTGTGCTAAGATTTGATAAGTTAACCATTTGGATCCCCAAAGCTGGTCGAGTTACTTTTCCATTTTTCTCCAACTGTTCTATGATTTTAATAGCATCATTTGAAGGGATAGCAAATCCTAGACCTTCTACAGAAGTTCCACCATTGGTAGCAATTTTACTTGATGTAATACCAATGACTTGTCCCTGAATATTGATTAAAGGACCACCTGAGTTACCAGGGTTGATAGCTGTATCTGTTTGAATAGCCTTAGTAGAGATAGCTTGGCCATCTTCAGATTTTAAAGAAACAGTTCTATTTAAACTAGATACAATTCCTTGAGTAACTGTGTTTGCGTACTCTGAACCTAAAGGACTACCAATTGCGATGGCTGTTTCTCCAACAGTCAATTGACTTGAGTCTCCAAATTCAGCTACTGCAGAAACCTTTTCTGAAGAGATTTTAACAACGGCTATATCAGAATAAGTATCAGTTCCTACAATTTCTCCTGGTACTTTTGTTCCGTCAGCCAAACGAATATCAACTTTCTTAGCTCCATTAATAACGTGAGTGTTAGTTACGATATAGGCGTACTCCCCATCTTTTTTATAGATAACACCAGATCCTTGGCTGGAAACTTGTTCAGTATTTGTGTCTGTATCAGATTCACCGTATCCAAACAGACCATTTTGAGAATTTGCTGAATAGGTGATAATCGACACTACAGCATCTTTAACTTTATCCACTGCTTTAGTAGTTGAGTTCTCATTTTTAACTGCAGTTTGAGTGATTGTTGTACTATTCTGTGTATTAGTTTTCTGTTTTTGGTTTAGCTGAAGAATAGTCAAACTACCCAATACACCACTAAAAAAGCTGATGAGAATAATTAGTAAAAGTTTTCCGATTTTTTTTGAAATATTTTGTATTTTTTTCATAGATTGATTCCTCCATGTTTTAGTCATTGTTTAAAGTATAAAACTGTTAACTTAATTCAAACTTAAAAAAAATATGTTTTCAACAATCTGTGGATAACTTTTGGGAATATGTTAATTTCTTGAAGATTTTAGTTCTTTTACTTGTGTATAAGATGTGAAATATGATTTGAATGTGATAGAATATAAGAATGAAAATTAAAATTGTAACAGTAGGAAAACTGAAAGAAAAATACCTCAAAGATGGGATTGCTGAATATTCAAAAAGACTTTCGCGATTTGCGAATTTAGAAATGATTGAACTTGCTGATGAAAAAACACCAGATCGTGCAAGTAATTCTGAAAATCAGAAGATTTTAGAGATAGAAGGGACTAGAATTCTTTCTAAAATTGCTGACCGAGATTTTGTTATTGTACTAGCTATAGAAGGGAAAACTCTTTCTTCTGAAGAGTTTAGTAAACAATTGGAACAAGCGCCTATAAATGGTTTTTCTACTTTAACCTTTGTCATTGGTGGGAGTTTAGGTCTCTCTCCTCAAGTAAAAAAGCGTGCTAATCTATCTATTAGCTTTGGCCGTTTGACTCTTCCACATCAATTAATGAGATTAGTTTTGGTTGAACAAATTTACCGTGCCTTTACTATCCAGCAAGGTTCTCCCTATCATAAATAGGATTGACTAACCTAGATTTTTCTGATAATATAGACTAGTGAGGTCTCATAGCTCAGCTGGATAGAGCATTCGCCTTCTAAGCGAACGGTCGCAGGTTCGAATCCTGCTGGGATCATACACTAGATGTAACGCTGGGGCAACCCAGCGTTTTTTGTAAAAAATGACAGTTCAGGTACAAAAATGTGCAGTTGAGAATGAATTGTTTTAAAACAAACTCCGTTTTGTATAATAGGCTTGTAAGTTAATTTACAAGAAAAAACAATAAAGGAGAATTTAATATGGAAAAAACAGTTAAATTAGAACAGTTCAAAAAACTTACAGAAAAAGAATTACAGGAAATTCAAGGTGGGGATAAAAGATTAACTTACTTTATTACTAACCTTTTTCCTAAAAGGAAAAAATAGAAAACAT
The DNA here is from genome assembly GCF_943736975.1 of Streptococcus sp. Marseille-Q0941. Classification (GTDB taxonomy): domain Bacteria; phylum Bacillota; class Bacilli; order Lactobacillales; family Streptococcaceae; genus Streptococcus. Next base: position 17,693 of record NZ_CALSFO010000008.1, read on the forward strand.
TGTAGATTATAGGGAGACATAATGGGTTTATTAAAAATATTCATAGTTATTCTTCATATTTTTATTTTAACAAATAGCTATAAACTAATTTGTAGAGCAACAAAAAAAGAAAGATTTCTATTCATATGTTGGATTTTTATATTGCAGTCCATAGTTGAAATTTTCTTTTATTTTGTTTTTTTACATGGTTTAGGTTTAGAAAAACTAATGTTTCCCTTTATTATATATTTTTATCTAATAGGGATAAAAAAGTATGATAAGTACAAGGCTATTTTTATCAGCTTACTGATATCCCTATTATATCATAGTACACACACTTTTATTGCAGTAACTATATCCTCAATAACAGGTGATTCTTTTGTAACAAAATATGAAAATTTCTTCTTTTTAGTAGTATTATTACTAACTTATTTTGCTATAAAAAAAATTATTACTTATTTTCACCTTGAACTTAATTATTTTGACAAAGACTACCTCTATCCATTTCTTAAGAAAGTTATACTTGCTTTCTGTGCTTTACATGTTCTATCATTCATTTCAGATATGGTAAGTACTCATACACATTTTAATAGTTTTGGTAGTATTTTAGCAACAATTGTCTTTATTTGTTTACTACTAATCTTCTTCGCAATGAATTCTCATAAGGTACGAGTTGAAAAAGAAATAGCCCTAAAACAGAAAAAATTTGAACAAGAACATTTACAGACTTATACAGATGAAATTGTGGGTTTGTATAATGAAATTCGTGGTTTTCGTCATGATTATGCAGGTATACTTGTCAGTATGCAAATGGCTATTGACAGTGGAGATTTACAGGAAATTGACAGAGTTTACAATGAAGTTCTAGTCAAAGCTAATCAAAAATTACGTTCAGATAAGTATACATACTTTGATTTAAACAACATAGAAGATTCAGCTTTAAGAAGTTTAATTGCGCAATCTATTGTATATGCACGAAATAAGAACGTAGAGTTTACACTAGAAGTAAAGGATACTATCACAAGATTGTCAATCGATTTACTTGATCTTGTTCGTATTATGAGTGTTTTGTTGAACAATGCTGTTGAAGGTGCTGCAGAAAGTTATTTGAAACAAATGGAAGTTGCAGTGATTAAGATGGATTTGGAAACAATTATCGTGATTCAAAATTCGTGTAAAATTACTATGACACCTTCAGAAGATTTGTTTGAACTAGGTTTTTCTACTAAAGGTAGAAATAGAGGAATAGGGCTTAATAATGTTAAAGAAATTTTGGATAAGTATGAAAATATCATTTTAGAAACAGAAATGGAAGATAGTACCTTTAGACAGATTATTAGATTTAAGAGAGAGTTTGAATGAAAGTATTAATTTTAGAAGATGTTATTCAACATCAAGTCAGATTAGAAAGAACCTTGGATGAAATTTCAAAGGAATTAAATATTCCTATTTCTTATAAAACAACAGGTAAAGAACGAGAATTTAAGGAATATATCGAAAATGATGAAGTAAACCAGCTTTATTTTCTAGATATTGATATTCATGGAGTTGAGAAAAAAGGATTTGAAGTCGCACAGTTTATTCGTCACCATAATCCCTATGCAATTATTGTATTTATCACTAGTAGATCAGAATTTGCTACCTTAACTTATAAATATCAAGTATCAGCCTTGGACTTTGTTGACAAAGATATCAATGATGAATTATTTAAGAAACGTATCGAACAGAGTATCTTATATACCAAGAGTATGCTACTTGAAAATAAAGATGTTGTGGATTATTTTGACTATAACTACAAGGGAAATGATTTGAAAATTCCCTACCATGATATTTTGTATATTGAAACAACAGGAGTATCTCATAAGTTAAGGATTATTGGTAAGAATTTTGCCAAAGAATTTTATGGGACAATGGCGGATATTCAAGAAAAAGACAAAGATACGCAAAGATTTTATTCCGCTCATAAGTCGTTTCTTGTCAATGTAGGAAATATTAGGGAAATTGATCGAAAAAATTTAGAAGTGGTTTTTTATGAAGATCATCGTTGTCCGATTACTCGTCTCAAGGTTCGGAAATTAAGAGATATTCTGGAGAAAAAATCTAAAAAGTGATTGACAATTAGTAAGAAATTGATATAATGGTTATATCTGCTACAGATAGATGGTCCGTTGGTCAAGGGGTTAAGACACCGCCTTTTCACGGCGGTAACACGGGTTCGAATCCCGTACGGACTATATTATCCGCCATAGCTCAGTTGGTAGTAGCGCATGACTGTTAATCATGATGTCGTAGGTTCGAGTCCTACTGGCGGAGTCAAACAAAAAAGAACACCATTGGTGTTCTTTTTTATGTCTAATTTTAATCTCCTAACATTTTCATAAGAAAGTCTGTCATTTCTTGCGGACTTTCTTTTTTTCCATGAGCAATCCAAGTTTGGCATACACCAAATAGTGCATTTGTTAGATAGATACTACTATACTCTAACTCAATCTCGTTTAAATTTAACTGCATAAAACGTTTTTGGAGATCTGTACTGAGCAGGATGTGCAGTTTATTTCTCAAGAAGTTTTGTATTTCTTTTGTACCATTTTCAGAAAGAAGAGCAGCTAGTAGTGGTTCAGATTCTAAGTATTCGAAAACTTCTAGAATAGCATCTCTTTTATGATTTGCGTGTTTTTGGAAAATGTACTCAAAAGTATGAAATAGCTTACTTTGGTAGTGTTCAATCATATCATACTTATCTTTGTAGTGAGTATAAAAGCTAGAACGACTAATTCCGGCTTTTTCTGCTAATTTAACAGTGCTAATTTGATCAAATGGCTGTTCCGTTAATAATTGAACCATGGCGTTCTCAATAGTACGTTTGGTTTTTAAGCGTTTGTTGCTCTCTTTCATAGCTCCTCCTTGTGAACATAAATAGACAATGTGTCCAAATATAATTATTTTGACTTGTAAATAATATTTTTTAATGTATAATCTATTATATCAAAATTTTAGACAATATGTTTAAAAAAGGAGACAATATGTTTAAAGAATGGAAAGCAATTTTTAAAAAACCAACCTTTATCATTGTAATGATAGGGATTTCTCTTATTCCTGCTTTATACAACATCATATTTTTATCATCTATGTGGGATCCATATGGGCAATTATCTGAGTTGCCTGTAGCGGTTGTTAATAACGATAAGGAAGCTTCTTACAATGGAACTACAATGACTATTGGAAAAGACATGGTGTCCAATTTAAAGGAAAATAAATCATTAGATTTTCATTTTGTCAATGAAGAAGAAGGTCAGAAAGGTTTAGAAGATGGTAATTACTATATGGTAGTCACTTTGCCAAGTGACTTATCTGAAAAGGCTGCTTCTATTTTAACAGACCATCCAGAACAAATGACCATTAACTATCAAACTTCTAGTGGGCATAGCTTCATCGCAAGTAAGATGAGTGACTCTGCCATGACACAGTTAAAACAGACTGTTTCTGCTAATGTAACCGAAACCTATACGAAAGCTTTATTTCAAAAGATGGGAGATTTAAAATCTGGTTTAACGAAGGCAACAGATGGAAGTGAACAATTGGCCAACGGGGCTAGTCAGTTAGCTGTTGGAAGTCAGACATTATCTTCAAATCTTAATACTTTAGCCAACTCAAGTTTAACTTTTTCTAATGGAAGTGAACAATTTACAAAAGGGTTGACAACATATGTCACAGGAGTAAACCAACTAAATGTTGGGTTAGGAACATTTAATGATGGGTTACAGAACTATACAAGTGGGGTTTCACAGGTTGACAGTGGACTTAATCAATTATCTTCAAAGACTCCTGAATTAGTAGCAGGTGTCAATCAGCTAAATACAGGAATGAAGACATATGCAGGAGGAGTTTCGCAACTGAATGCAGGTCTCAATCAATTTTCAGTTGGTGTCAATGCATATACAAGTGGTGTTGACAAACTATCTGTTGGAACAAATCAATTATCTAGTCAATCAGATTCATTAAGAGATGGTATTACTCAATTAAATAAAGGGATAAAAGAAATTTCTACTCAATTGAATACGACATCTCAACAGAAAGAAGATATAACCCAGTTAACTACTAGTTTAGATGAGTTGAATAAAGCTCTTCAAGCTGTAACTATATCAGATAATACTGAACTTAAAACGACAATATCTAATGACTTAGCAACTATATCTACTCTCGCTCAAACTATTGTAACTAATAGTCAATCAGAACAAGAGAGAACTCTTAGCAATCTTCAATCAACAGTAACTTATCAAACTCTCACTGATGCTCAGAAAAAAGAATTGGCTGAAGCTGTTTCAAATAATTCTAATTCTACGATTGATTCAGCAAAAGAAATTTTAACATCAGTAGGAAATTTAAAAGTAAGTTTGGAAAGTGTGAACCAACCAGTCTCCAATCTTTCTACTTTACAGACGAAAGCAAATCAATTATTACCTGTAGCTTCTAGTTCTTTGACATCTATGTCAAGTGGATTTACACAGTTACAAAATGCTGTAGATAATCAGTTAGTTCCTGGTAGTCAATCAATTGAAAATGTAGTTAAAGAATATACTAAAGGATTGGATACTATTTCTTTAGGTGTAAATCAACTAAGTGAAAAGAATACAACTTTGACAACAAGTTTAGATCAATTGGTTTCTGGGTCAACTAAGTTGACAGAAAATTCTTCAACATTGACAACTGGTTTGGATACACTAGCTGGGAAAACTCCAGAATTAGCAACAGGTATCGAAAAATTATCATTTGGCTCTAGTCAATTAAATAGTAAGAGTCCAGAGTTAATGTTAGGTCTTGATAAAATATATCTAGGATCAAGTCAATTAACAGATAAATCAAGTCAATTACTTTCAGCTAGCTCTCAATTAGGAAGTGGTGCAGAAAAAATTGCAGACGGTGCTGGGAAATTAGCAGATGGCAGTGCAACTTTAACTGCTGGTATAGAAAGTTTACAAGTAGGAGCTACAGGACTAGGAAAAGGATTAGGTAGTGCTAGCAATCAGCTAAAACAAGCATCAACAGAGCCTAATAATGCAGAAATACTATCCGCTCCTTTGAGTCTTTCAAAAACAGATAATGATCAAGTTCCTGTAAATGGAATTGCTATGGCTCCTTATATGATATCAGTCGCCCTTTTTGTTGCTGCATTATCAACAAATATGATTTTTGCTAAATTACCTTCAGGTCGTCATCCTGAGAGCCGTTGGGCTTGGGTTAAGTCACGCTTTGAAATAAATGGAGTCATTGCTGTGTTAGCAGCTGTCTTAGTCTATGGAGGAGCCCATCTTATTGGCTTAACAGCAAATCATGAAATGAGAACCTTATTCTTAATCATCATCGCAAGTTTGACCTTTATGTCTATGGTAACTACTTTAACGACATGGAATAGTCGTTTAGGTGCTTTCTTCTCTCTTATTTTACTATTATTACAATTAGCATCAAGTGCAGGAACTTATCCACTTGCTTTGACAAATGATTTCTTTAAAGCGGTCAATCCTTGGTTGCCAATGAGTTATTCAGTTTCAGGATTGAGACAAACAATTTCTATGACAGGGAATATGCATCATCAAGTAATTTTCCTTCTTGTAACGTTAGTTCTATTCATAGGATTAGGTATGCTGGCTTATCAACCTAAGAAAATGGACGAAGATTAGATATGTTTCACGTGAAACAATGATATAAACAGATTGATAGAACTATCAACTAAAAATTCATAAAAACAATAAAACTCAGTTGGATTATCCAACTGAGTTTTTATAATCTAATTTAATCTTTCCAAAGTTCTTTTACTTTTGCTTGAACTTCAGCATTTTCTAAGAATTCGTCATAGGTTTCATCAATACGATCAATGACACCATTTTTAGAAAGGACGATGATGTGATTTGCTAATGTTTGAATAAATTCATGGTCATGACTGGCAAAGATGATCGATTCTTTAAAGTTTTTCAATCCATCATTCAGACTTGAGATTGATTCCAAGTCTAAGTGATTTGTAGGATCGTCAAGCACAAGGACGTTTGATTTCAAAAGCATGAGTTTTGAAAGCATCACGCGCACTTTTTCCCCTCCTGACAAGACGTTTACAGGTTTGTTAACTTCGTCTCCAGAGAAGAGCATACGACCCAAGAATCCTCGTAGGAAGGTATTGTCATCTTCTTCTTTACTTGCAAATTGACGTAACCAGTCAAGGATAGATTCGCTACCAGCAAAATCAGCTGAATTGTCTTTTGGCAAGTAAGAGCGACTAGTTGTAACTCCCCACTTGACAGTTCCTTCATATTCGATTTCACCCATAATAGCACGGATCAAGGCAGTTGTTTGGATGTCGTTTTGTCCGATAAGAGCTGTCTTGTCACCTGGACGCAAGATGAAGCTGATGTTGTCAAGAATAGTTTCACCGTCAATCTTTACAGATAGATTTTCTACTGTCAAGAGGTCATTACCAATTTCACGTTCAGCTTTAAAGCTGATAAATGGGTATTTGCGACTAGAAGGAACGATTTCTTCTAGTTCAATCTTGTCAAGCATTTTTTTACGTGAAGTTGCTTGTCTTGATTTAGAAGCATTGGCAGAGAAGCGAGCAACGAATTCTTGGAGTTGTTTAATTTTTTCCTCGGCTTTGGCATTACGGTCTGCTAGTAATTTAGCAGCAAGCTCAGATGACTCCTTCCAGAAGTCGTAGTTTCCGATATAAAGTTTGATTTTACCAAAGTCCAGGTCGGCCATGTGAGTACATACTTTGTTCAAGAAGTGACGGTCATGGGAAACAACAATGACAGTATTATCAAAGTCAATCAAGAAATCTTCTAACCATGTAATAGATTGGATATCAAGACCGTTGGTTGGCTCGTCCAAAAGAAGGACATCTGGTTTACCAAATAGGGCTTTAGCAAGGAGAACTTTCACCTTGTCCCCGTTTGCAAGTTCGCTCATATTTTGGTAATGAAGTTCTTCAGGGATATTTAGGTTTTGGAGGAGTTGTGAAGCTTCACTCTCTGCTTCCCAACCACCTAGTTCAGCAAATTCTCCTTCAAGTTCAGCTGCACGGACACCATCTTCGTCTGAAAAATCTTCCTTCATATAGATAGCATCTTTTTCTTTCATGATGTTGTATAGTTTTTCATTTCCCATGATAACAACATCAATAACACGTTCATCCTCATAGTCAAAGTGATTTTGACGAAGGACAGAAAGACGTTCATTTGGTCCAAGAGAAACATGACCAGTTGTAGGTTCGATATCACCAGCTAAGATTTTTAAAAAAGTTGATTTTCCAGCACCATTGGCACCAATCAAACCATAGGTATTTCCTTCTGTAAATTTGATGTTGACATCATCAAACAATTTTCGATCACTAAAACGTAGTGAGACGTCAGTAACTGTTAGCAAAGTTTTTCTCCTATTATATGTAATACTCTAATTCTACTAGAAAATCACTAAATATTCAAATTTTTATTTGTCAATTTTTTGTAAAGAAAGTTGACAAATGATTTACAGTTGAAAGGGTTAACAAGTCTATTGTTTGAATAAAAAAATTATCTGTCTTTTTATTAAAAAAATGCTATAATTGAAAGGACCATATCAAAGGAGAATCAAATGAATAAACCCATTATTTTAACAGGAGATCGTCCAACGGGGAAATTACATATTGGGCACTACGTTGGGAGCTTAAAAAATCGTGTCTTACTACAAGAAGAAAATAAATATGATATGTTTGTCTTTTTAGCTGACCAACAAGCCTTAACAGACCACGCAAAAGATCCTCAAACTATAGTAGAGTCTATTGGGAATGTCGCTTTGGACTATCTTGCAGTGGGGTTAGATCCTAATAAATCAACGATTTTCATCCAAAGTCAGATACCAGAATTGGCAGAACTTTCTATGTATTACATGAATTTGGTATCTTTGGCCCGTTTGGAACGAAACCCAACCGTCAAAACAGAAATTGCTCAGAAAGGTTTTGGGGAAAGTATTCCAACTGGATTTTTAGTTTACCCAGTTGCGCAAGCTGCGGATATTACAGCATTTAAAGCTAACTTGGTTCCAGTAGGAAATGACCAAAAGCCGATGATTGAACAAACACGTGAAATTGTTCGTTCTTTTAACCATGCCTACAATTGTGATGTTCTAGTGGAGCCAGAAGGAATATATCCGGAGCATGAAGGTGCAGGACGTTTGCCAGGTTTAGATGGTAATGCCAAAATGTCGAAATCACTTAATAATGGTATTTACCTAGCTGACGATGCAGATACTTTACGCAAAAAAGTGATGAGTATGTATACTGATCCAGATCATATACGTGTTGAGGATCCAGGTAAGATTGAGGGGAATATGGTTTTCCATTACTTATATGTGTTTGGTCGTCCTGAAGATGCTCAAGAAATTGCAGAGATGAAAGAACACTATCAACGTGGAGGCCTTGGTGATGTGAAGACGAAACGTTATCTACTTGAAATACTTGAACGTGAACTTGGTCCTATTCGTGAGCGCCGTATTGAATTTGCTAAGGATATGGGAGAAGTGTACAATATGCTTCAAAAAGGAAGTGAAAAAGCTCGCGAGGTTGCAGGGCAAACTCTATCTGAGGTTAAGGAAGCAATGGGACTAAATTATTTTAAATAATAGATAAAATATGAATCGTAAAACTATCTCTTCCATAGAATTACAGAGATAGTTTTTTTATGTTTTCTGCCATAAATATAATTGACAAATTTTCATAGAATGGTATGATAGATACAATACAAAAAGAGTCAAGCTCAAAAGAAAGAAAAGAGGAAACTTCAATGTCTAATTGGGATACTAAATTTTTGAAAAAAGGTTTTACCTTTGATGATGTATTGCTCATTCCAGCAGAAAGTCATGTGTTGCCTAATGATGCAGATTTAACAACAAAATTGGCAGATAATCTGACTTTAAATATCCCAATTATTACAGCCGCCATGGATACAGTCACAGAAAGTCAAATGGCTATTGCCATTGCTCGTGCGGGTGGTCTTGGAGTGATTCATAAAAACATGTCTATTGCGCAACAGGCAGATGAAGTTCGCAAGGTAAAACGTTCTGAAAATGGTGTTATTATTGATCCATTCTTCTTGACTCCAGAACATACCATTGCTGAGGCAGACGAACTGATGGGACGTTACCGTATCAGTGGTGTTCCAGTGGTTGAAACTCTTGAAAACCGTAAATTAATTGGTATCTTGACTAACCGAGACCTTCGTTTTATTTCTGACTATAACCAACCAATTTCAAAACACATGACTAGTGAAAACTTGGTTACTGCACCGGTTGGTACAGATTTAAAAACAGCGGAGAGTATTCTACAAGAACACCGCATTGAAAAACTACCTCTGGTTGATGAAGAAGGTCGCCTTTCTGGCTTGATCACAATCAAAGATATTGAAAAAGTAATTGAGTTTCCAAATGCAGCAAAAGATGAGTTTGGTCGTCTTCTAGTTGCTGGTGCAGTGGGTGTTACTTCTGACACCTTTGAACGCGCTGAAGCCCTCTTTGAAGCAGGAGCAGATGCGATTGTTATCGACACTGCCCACGGACACTCTGCAGGAGTTCTCCGCAAAATCGCTGAAATCCGTGCACACTTCCCAGACCGTACATTGATTGCTGGTAATATTGCAACAGCAGAAGGTGCGCGTGCTCTTTATGAAGCAGGTGTAGATGTTGTCAAAGTTGGAATTGGACCAGGTTCAATCTGTACAACTCGCGTGATTGCAGGTGTTGGTGTTCCACAAGTTACAGCAATTTACGATGCTGCAGCAGTTGCGCGTGAATATGGTAAAACGATTATTGCCGACGGTGGAATTAAGTATTCTGGAGATATTGTTAAAGCCCTTGCTGCTGGTGGAAATGCAGTAATGCTTGGATCAATGTTTGCAGGAACAGATGAAGCTCCAGGTGAAACTGAAATTTTCCAAGGACGTAAGTTCAAGACTTACCGTGGTATGGGTTCAATTGCTGCTATGAAGAAAGGTTCAAGCGACCGTTACTTCCAAGGTTCAGTTAATGAAGCAAACAAACTTGTTCCCGAAGGAATTGAAGGTCGTGTTGCCTATAAAGGAGCTGCGGCTGATATCGTCTTCCAAATGATTGGTGGTATTCGTTCTGGTATGGGTTACTGTGGTGCTACTAATCTAAAAGAATTGCATGATAATGCTCAGTTTATCGAAATGTCTGGTGCAGGTCTAAAAGAAAGTCATCCGCATGATGTGCAAATTACTAACGAAGCACCAAACTATTCAATGTAACAAAAAATCTCCTGTTTAACAGGAGATTTTTTGTTATTTACAACGCTGTAAAACTTAGTTTACAGATAATTGACCATTTTTTACTGTAAATACACTGAGATTATCTGGTAAGTTTTGAAGATGCTCTAGACTAGTAGTAGTAATAAAGGTTTGAATATTTTGAGATATAGTCTCTAACAATTTAAGTTGACGAGTATTGTCAAGTTCACTCATAACATCGTCAAGTAAAAGAATAGGCGCTTCCTTGGTAATACTCTCCATCAACTCAATTTCAGCTAGTTTGATAGATAAAACTAAGCTGCGATGCTGTCCTTGACTGCCAAAACTTGCTTCTATACCGTTGATTAAGAAAACCATATCATCTCGATGAGGACCAACTCCAGTGTTCTTTTTAAATAAATCTCTAGCTCTACTCTTTTGAAGTGCCCTATAAAAAGAATCAGCTAAATGTTCTTTGTCAACAAAATTTACAGAAGGTTGATAGCGTATTGACAGTTCTTCTAATTGGTCTGAAATGTCAAAATGTTTCTTTTGACCAAAGAAATCCATTTTCTGTATAAAGTCAGTTCTATGAATCATTACACGACATCCATATTCAACCAGTTGATCATCAAGAACAGATAAAAAAGTTTCATCAATGTTTTGTGTAGTTTTTAGATAGGTGTTTCTTTGTTTAAGAATATGGTTATAGCTTGACAAGTCTGACAAGTAAATCGGTTTGATCTGTCCCAACTCCATGTCAATGAATTTACGTCGAATAGCTGGCGCACCTTTGACAAGTTGTAAATCTTCTGGAGCAAATAAGACAACATTCATATGTCCGATATAATCAGAAAGACGAGCCTGTTTTAAATGATTCACTTTAGTAATCCGACCTTTTTGTGTTAAGTCGATTTCAAGTGGGATAGTTGCTGTTTTCTTCTGCAACAGTCCAGAGACTTGTAGTTGTTCTTCTTCAAACTGAATTAAATTTTTGTCTGTCTTTGTTCGATGACTTCTTGTTAAGGCTAAAAAATAAATACTTTCAAGAAGATTCGTTTTTCCTTGAGCGTTCCGGCCAACAAATACATTTAATTTTGGATTAAAATCAACTTCGATATTATGATAGTTACGAAATTGTTTAATGGATAAATTTTTCAACCACATAATTATCTACCTGGGAAGCGTGGTGCAGGTTTTGTATTTGTTGGTTGAGCTTTTTTTGTAGATTTTTTTTGAACTTTCTTATTCATTTCCTTTACAAGTTTAGCTACACGTTCTTTCTCAAGTTTTTCTAGACGAAACTCCTCTAGTTCTTCTGGGGTTGGTTGAACTAGAACGATCTGGATTTTTAAATCAGGGATTTCAATAGAATCCCCGATTCTAATTTTCTTGCCTCGACGGTTTTCTAATTCTCCATTAAAATATACAAGATGGTCAGACAAAAAAGATTTAATAGCACCACCACTTTGTATGATTCCAAGGTCTTTCAAAAGAGATTGGAGAGTAATAAATTCTTCAAATAATTTGTATTCCATAGTTCACCTCAATCTTTGGTATTATACCATATTTTGCTCAAAATAGTTGAGAAGAAACCACTGATATGAAAACGATTTTAATTTTAAAAGAGTCAAAGAGAACAAGAAAATTTTTCGTTTTCATGGTATAATAGAACTCTATGTAAAAGGAGGTAAAAGATGGAGTTATTCCCTGGAATTGCAGTGCATTTTATCCAATCTAAAAAGTTTAAGACTAATAAAATAACCATGCGTTTCACAGCTCCATTATCTCTGGATTTAATTTCAGGGCGCATGTTAAGTGCCAGCATGCTTGAAACAGCTAATAAAAGTTATCCAACCGCTCAGATTCTAAAAAAACATTTGGCTGCATTGTATGGAGCGGATTTATCGACTCATGCATATAGAAGAGGACAAAGCCATCTCGTAGATGTCAGTTTAACTTATGTTCGAGACGAATTTTTAAGTAAGAAAAACGTGTTAACTTCTCAAATTTTAGAATTATTGTATCAAGTCATATTCAATCCCTTGTCAGATGAGGAAGGATTTGAAAAGAGTGCCTTTGAAATTGAGAAAAAACAACTGTTGGCAAGACTGGAATCAGAATTAGAGGATCCTTTCTTCTTTGCGCATAAAGAATTAGATCATTTGTTTTTCCAAGAAGAATCCATGCAGTTAGTCCCTAAAGATTTGATTTCCAGAATTTCTGAAGAGACTTCTAAAACTTGTTATTCAAGTTTCCAAAAAATGCTGAACGAAGATAGGATTGATTTATTCTTTTTAGGGGACTTTAATGAAATAGAAGTTCTAGAAATCCTGAAGAAATTTAACTTGACAGGTCGTAAAGATGCTGTAAACATTCAATATCGACAAGAATATTCAAATATTCTTAGGGAAGGAATTATCAGAAAAAACCTAGGGCAGTCTATTCTAGAAATGGGGTACCATAGCACAATTGGTTATGGAGATGATCAAAAGATGGCTTTACTTCTTGTAAACGGTCTGCTTGGAGCTTTCCAGCACTCTAAATTGTTTACTCAAGTAAGGGAAAAGGAAGGTCTAGCTTATACTGTATCTAGTTACCTGGATCTTTTTAGTGGATTTTTACGATTATTTGCTGGAATTAATCGTAAAAACCGAAACAAGGCAAGAAAATTGATGAATGATCAATTACTCAATATCAAAAATGGTAGATTTACAGATGCTGAAATCAATCAGACTAAGGAAATGATTCGTAGAACGATGTTGTTGAGTCAGGATAATCAAGATTCGATAATTGACAGAGAATACTTAAGCATCTTTTTTGGTAAATCGGTTTTAGACCTGGATACTTTGATAGAGACACTAGAGCAAGTCGACAAGGAGGCAATCTGTAGGGCTGCGTCTAGTCTAAAATTGCAAGCTATCTATTTTATGGAAGGAGCAGAATGACTAGAGTAACTTTTGATGAGAAATACTATCCTGCTGTAAAAGAAACTCTTTATCAAGCAACATTAGAAAATGGCTTGACAGTTACTTTACTTCCAAAAAATGACTTTAACGAAGTTTATGGTGTAGTCACCGTTCAAGTTGGTTCAGTTGACACAGAGTTTACAGCAAGAGATGGCAAAAGAAAAACATATCCAAAAGGGATTGCTCATTTTTTAGAGCATAAACTTTTTGAAAGAGAAAATTCTGAAGATATTATGGCTGCTTTTACTGAATTAGGTGCAGATAGTAATGCCTTTACAAGTTTTACAAATACAAGTTACTTTTTTTCAACTTCTGACTATGTTACTGAGTGTTTGGACTTGCTTGACGAGCTTGTTACAAGCTTTAACATTACTGAAGAATCTGTTGAACACGAAAAGGATATCATTCAGCAAGAACGCGAAATGTATCAAGACGATCCGGATTCCTGCTTATTCTTTAAAACACTTGCAAATCTATATCCAGAAAGTTCTCTGGCTTCAGATATTGTTGGAACTGAAGATTCGATAGAAAATATTAGATTAGAGGATTTACGAGACAATTTTGAAGAATTTTACACTCCTGTCAATAGTCATATTTTCCTTGTTGGGAACTTTGATTTAGAACTGATACAGAATTATTTCAGACAAAAGGATGTTGGAGAACCGATAGATGAAACTTCGAGAGAAACAATCGCTTTAAACCCTGTAAAGAAGGTTGACAGCATTCGTATGGATGTCGCTTCTCCTAAATTAGCTATTGGTGTTCGAACGAATTCCAATATGAGTAATCAGGATTGTTACCGATATAGTATTTTGCTAAGAGCTTTATTTACGATGATGTTTGGTTGGACTTCTAAAAGATTTCAGAGTTTGTATGAAACTGGGAAATTAGATTCTTCATTAGCTTTAGAAGTTGAAATCAATCGACGTTTTAACTTTTTGATGCTAACAATGGAGACGAAGGAACCTGTTGCAATTTCGCACCAATTTCGAAAGGCGATTCAGAACTTTGTGACTGATGCAGATGTTTCGGAAGAACATCTTGATTTAATAAAAAGTGAAATTTATGGAGAGTTCATCCATAACATGAATTCTTTAGAATTTATTGCGACTCAATATCAGTCGCATATTGAGGAATCAACCCTATTTGATTTGCCAAAGATTATACAGGAAATGACCTTGGAAGATGTTCTTGAGGTAGGACATCATTTTATCGACAATAGTGAAATCGTTGAATTTACGATTTTTCCACTATAGTCATTCAAGTAAAATAGACTAGAAAGAAGGAATGGTAAGTATGAGAAAAAAAACAATTGGTGAAGTTTTACGTTTAGCAAGAATTAATCAAGGTTTGAGTTTGGAGGAATTGCAGCGTAAAACGGACATCCAACTTGATATGCTAGAAGCCTTAGAATCAGATGATTTTGATAAATTACCTAGTCCCTTTTATGCTCGTTCTTTTTTGAGGAAATATGCTTGGGCGGTTGAATTAGATGAAAACATCGTTCTAGATGCCTATGATTCGGGAAGTATGATTACCTATGAGGAAGTTGATGTTGATGAGATAGAACTATCAGGTCGTAGACGTTCCAATCGTAAGAAGCGCTCCTTACTTCCACTTTTTTACTTTGTTCTATTCTCCCTATCAATTTTAATTTTCGTAACCTACTATGTTTGGAATTATATTCAAACACAGCCAACAGAAACAACTTCAGCTAACTATCATATTGTGACTACAACTACAAATGCACCAAGTAGTGAAACAACAAGTAGTAATCAAACCACTAATCCATCAAGTTCGACTGAAGCCTCAACTGTGACAGTCACAGGGCAAGGAGATGTTATATCAGTGGAATATAAAACTCCTAAAGAAACTGCCGAACTTCAATTATCTGTAGCGGATGCAACAAGTTGGGTTAGCGTTTCAGATACTGATTTGGCTGGAGGGGCAACTCTAGATCCGAATAATAAAACAGTTAAAACAACAATTTCTAAAGGTTCTCCAGTAACTATCACATTAGGTGTTGTTAAAAGCGTGAAAATAAAAATCGATAATCAGGAAATCGATACTTCGAAATTAACAGGCCAAACTGGTTGGATTACAATGAATTTGAGTTCAAATTAAATTAAGGAAGGATAATATGAAAAAAGAGAATATTCCTAACATACTTACGCTGGGTAGAATTGTATTTATTCCGATTTTTGTTCTCCTTCTATCATTTGGACAGTCTCCTGTGTTACATAAAATAGCAGCAATTATTTTTGCCGTTGCCAGTATCACTGACTATCTAGATGGCTATTTAGCTAGAAAATGGCAAGTAGTTAGCAATTTTGGGAAATTTGCAGATCCGATGGCTGATAAGTTGTTGGTCATGTCAGCCTTCATCATGTTGGTTGGTTTAAACATGGCTCCAGCCTGGCTAGTTGCTGTTATCATTTGTCGTGAACTTGCAGTTACTGGTTTGCGCTTGCTCTTAGTTGAAACGGGTGGAACTGTTCTGGCTGCAGCTATGCCTGGGAAAATCAAGACATTCAGTCAGATGTTTGCAATCATCTTCTTGTTGCTTCACTGGAACTTACTTGGCCAGATAACTCTATATATTGCTTTGTTCTTTACAGTTTATTCTGGATATGATTATTTTAAAGGAAGCGCGTATTTATTTAAAGGGACTTTTCGCTAGATATGGAATCAATTATTGAGATTAAAAATCTGTCATTTCGATACCAGGCAGATCAGGAACATTATGATGTTCATAACATTTCGTTTCACGTGAAACGTGGAGAATGGTTGTCTATTGTTGGTCATAATGGTAGTGGGAAATCAACGACCGTTCGCTTGATTGACGGCTTACTTGAGGCTGAATCTGGAGAGATTTGGATAGACGGTGATTGCCTAACTCCAGAAAACGTCTGGGAAAAAAGACGTCAGATTGGTATGGTTTTTCAAAATCCTGATAACCAGTTCGTAGGGGCAACTGTGGAAGATGATGTTGCTTTTGGTTTAGAGAATCAAGGAATCCCTCTTGAAGAGATGAAGTATCGAGTTGCTGAAGCTTTATCATTGGTTGGGATGGCTGAATTTTTTAAAAAGGAACCAGCTCGCTTATCAGGAGGCCAGAAGCAGAGGGTTGCCATTGCAGGTGTTGTCGCCTTACGGCCAGATATTTTAATTTTGGATGAAGCTACAAGTATGTTGGATCCAGAGGGACGTCTAGAGTTGATTAAGATAGTCCAGAAGATTCGCCAAGAACACCAAATGACAGTCATCTCCATAACGCATGATTTGGATGAGGTGGCCATGAGTGATCGTATTTTGGTGATGAAAAAAGGAGAAATCGAATCAACTAGTACTCCTAGAGAATTATTTTCTAGGTCAGATTTAGATCAAATTGGCCTCGATCAACCGTTTGTAAATAAATTAAAAGATTCACTACGTGCCAGTGGTTTGAATTTGCCGGAACTCTATCTTACTGAAGAGGAGCTTGAGGAGGCTTTATGGGAATTATTCTAGACAATGTTAGTTATACGTATCAGGAAGGAACCCCCTTTGCTTCAGCAGCCTTATCTGATGTTAGTTTGACGATAGATGACGGCTCCTATACTGCAATTATTGGGCATACAGGAAGTGGAAAATCCACAATTCTACAACTCTTGAATGGTTTGTTGGTTCCCACAAAGGGAAGTGTCCGTGTTTTTGATACATTAATTACGTCAACATCAATTAACAAGCAAATTCGTCAAATTCGCAAACAAGTAGGATTGGTATTTCAGTTTGCAGAAAATCAAATATTTGAAGAAACTGTCTTAAAAGATGTAGCTTTTGGTCCTCAGAATTTTGGAGTTTCTGTAGAAGAGGCCGAGGCTATTGCGCGTGAAAAATTAGATTTAGTAGGAATTGACGAGTCACTCTTTGAACGTAGTCCATTTGAACTTTCAGGCGGTCAGATGAGAAGGGTTGCTATTGCTGGGATTTTAGCAATGGAGCCAAGTATCTTGGTTTTAGATGAGCCTACCGCAGGACTAGATCCGATTGGTCGGAAAGAGTTGATGACTTTATTTGAAAAGCTTCATCAAGATGGCATTACGATTGTTTTGGTGACTCACCTTATGGATGATGTAGCAGAGTTTGCTGACCAAGTTTATGTGATGGAAAAAGGAAGATTGGTTAAGAGTGGAGCGCCTAGTCTTGTCTTTCAAAATCTGGAGTTTATGGAAAATATCCAATTAGGTGTTCCAAAAATCACAAGATTTGCTCAAAGACTAGCTGACCGAGGAGTTTCTTTTAAACAAATGCCGATAACGATAGAAGAGTTTAAGGAGTTCATTAATGGATAACATGATTTTAGGCCGTTACATACCAGGAAACTCGATTGTCCATCGTCTGGACCCTCGTAGTAAGTTGGTGGCAATGATTTTATTGATTATCATCGTTTTTTGGGCCAACAATCCAATTACAAACGTAATACTTTTCGCTGCAACAGGCATATTTGTGGGTTTATCAGATGTTCCCTTATCTTTTTTCATAAAAGGTTTGAAGTCGATGTTTTTTCTGATTACCTTTACAACTCTTTTTCAACTTTTCTTTATTTCTGGTGGGCAAGTCTTATTTGAAATAGGGTTCATAAAAATCACTACTCATGGGATTGAACAGGCTGGAATCATTTTTTGTCGTTTTGTGTTGATTATCTTTTTCTCAACCTTGCTTACTTTGACCACAATGCCACTAAGCCTGGCAACAGCAGTTGAGTCCTTGCTTGGCCCTTTAAAAAGATTTAAAGTGCCTGTTCATGAAATTGGACTGATGTTGTCTATGAGCTTGCGTTTTGTACCAACCTTGATGTATGATACCATTCGAATTATGAACGCTCAAAAGGCGCGTGGTGTAGATTTTGGAGAGGGCAATATCATCCAGAAGGTTAAGGCTATGATTCCTATTTTAATTCCTTTATTCGCTACAAGTTTAAAAAGAGCGGATTCTCTTGCTACAGCTATGGAAGCTAGAGGGTATCAAGGTGGTCATGGACGTAGTCAGTATCGACAATTGAATTGGATGCATAAAGATAGTGTGGCCTTACTACTTGTATGTGTATTAGGCGGAATCCTGTTTTTATTAAAATCCTAAAGTGAAGTATAGAATAATATAAGGTAAAGGCATGAATCGTTTTAAAAAATCAAAATATATCATTGTTCTATTTGTCGTTATACTAGTAGTTTCAGTTTTTTTAGTGGCGACACAATCCAGTGCACTTGTGACAAAAGCTGGAGATGGAATTTCATTGGTAGATAGAATTGTACAAAAACCATTTCAATGGATAGAAGCCACAAAGTCAGATTTAGGAAATTTGACGAGAGCATATAGCGAGAATGAAACTCTCAAAAAAGAATTCTATCAAATGGAAAAGGAAAAGAATGAAGCAGATCGTTTGAAAGAAGAGAATGAACAACTGCGTCAATTATTAGATATGAAATCAAAATTGAACGCGCCCCAGGTAATTGCCGCAGATGTCATTATGAGAACTCCAGCAACTTGGAAACAGGAATTGACAGTTAATGCCGGTTCAAAACAAGGTGTAACAACTAGTATGCTCGTTGTTTCTGGTGGAGGACTTGTTGGAAGCGTTGAAAAAGTAGAAGACAACTCAACTGTAGTCAATTTATTAACAAACGCTGAAAATACAGAGAAAATTTCTGTTAAAATCCAGCACGGATCTAGTAGTATTTATGGTATTATCATTGGTTATAATAAGGAAAAAGAACTACTAAAAATCAGCCAATTGAATAGCAGTGTCGATATTAGTCAAGGTGACAAAGTGGTAACTGGAGGCTTAGGAAACTTTAATGCTACAGATATCCCTGTAGGGGAAGTCGTATCAGTTACACATAGTAATGACTATTTAACAAGAGAAGTTATGGTTAAACTGCATGCTGATCCGATGAATCTTAAGGTCGTAGAGTTAGCGGGGAATCTATCATGAGACTTTTTAAGCAGATAGGGATGTTTTTGCTCTTGCCCTTAATCGTCTTGATAGATAGCCACTTAGGACAATTTGTAAACAGCTTCTTCCCGCATTTTCAAATGATTAGCCACTTTATCTTCATTTTCTTATTATTCGAGACAATAGAAGTATCAGAGTATCTCTTTTTAGCCTATTGCTTGGTCTTAGGACTTATTTACGATATCTACTTCTTCCATTTGATAGGGATTGCCAGTCTCCTTTTTGTGATTATTGGAGCTATCGTCTATAAAAGCAACTCTGTTATTTTGTTAAATAGATGGACAAGATTATTAGCTATTTTAATGATGACTTTTACATTTGAATTTGCTAGCTTTATCCTAGCACACTTGGTAGGATTAACTGCAGAAAATTTATCTGTATTTATAGTTTATAGCCTTGTTCCTACTATGATATTGAATTTTATATGGATGTTAGTTTTCCAATATATTTTTGAAAAAATATATCTATAAGTAAGAAAGAAACAAAACTGTAATAAAGGCGTAATATTTATTAGGCCTTTTTTTGATATACTAGTATTGTCTTTTTAAAGAAGGAGTATTTACATTTATGAAGAAAAAAATTCTAGCATCACTCATGTTAAGTACAGTATTAGTTTCGCAAGGAGCTGTACTTTCAAGTGTTAAAGCTAACACAACAGATGAAAAAATTGCAGCTCAAGATAGCAAAATTAGTGAGTTGACAACACAACAGAAGGAAGCTCAAAAACAAGTTGATGAGATTCAAACTCAAGTGACAGCTATTCAGACAGAACAAGAAAAGTTGCAAGCTGAGAATGAAAAACTTCAAGAAGAATCTAAAAAACTTGAGGGTGAAATCACAGAGCTTTCAAAAAATATCGTAGCTCGTAATGAATCGCTTGAAAACCAAGCTCGTAGTGCACAAACGAACGGAACTGCTACAAGCTACATTAATACAATTATTAACTCTAACTCAATCACAGAAGCTATTTCTCGTGTAGCGGCTATGAGTGAAATTGTCTCAGCAAACAATAAAATGTTGCAACAACAAAAAGAAGATAAAAAAGCTATCTCTGAAAAACAAGTTGCAAACAATGATGCAATCAACACAGTTATTGCTAACCAACAAACACTTGCTGATGACGCTCAAGCTTTGACAACAAAACAAGCTGAATTGAAAGCAGCCGAGTTGAATCTTGCAGCTGAAAAAGCTACTGCAGAAAATGAAAAAGCAACCTTGCTAGAGCAAAAAGCAGCGGCTGAAGCAGAAGCGAAAGCAGCAGCAGCAGCAGAAGCAGCATACAAAGCAAAACAAACAAGTCAACAACAAACGGTTGCTGCTTCAGCAAATACAACATTTGCAGCACAAGTACAAGCAACTTCAAGTTCTTCTTCTTCATCAGATGAAGACTCAAGTTACACACCTGCACCTACTCCTGTAAGTCAACGACCAACTTATAGTTCAAATGCCTCAAGTTACCCTACAGGTCAATGTACATGGGGTGCTAAGACCTTGGCTCCATGGGCTGGTGATTATTGGGGTAATGGTGGCCAGTGGGCTACTAGTGCAGCAGCAGCAGGTTTCCGTACAGGTTCTACACCACAAATTGGTGCGATTGCTTGTTGGGATGATGGTGGATATGGACACGTAGCGGTTGTTACAGCTGTTGAATCAACGACGCGTATTCAAGTTTCAGAGTGTAACTATGATGGTAGCGGTACTCAACCAATCGGAAATTACCGTGGATGGTTTAATCCTACAGCATCACGTGGTACAGTAAGATACATTTATCCAAACTAATATACTGATTATTATTCAATTTAGGGTGAGGTTTTATGAATCTCACCCTTTGTATAGTGTTTAAAAATAAATTTCATAATATCATTAGTTGTCATTGACATATTATTTTCGTATTCGTTTTGGTAAAGTAATACGAAGTATAGAGAATTAGCACATAAGCAAGCTAATGAAGATAAAATAGATTTTAAGAGAGTTGGTACTGGAATTATGTTTACGTATAAAATGAATGTTGATGTTCAAGAGTGGGATTTATTTTTGCAAAATCATCCACAAGGAAATTTATTGCAGAGTAGTGATTGGTCCAAGATAAAGGACACTTGGGGAAATGAGAGAGTTGGTTTTTATAAAGACAATCAATTAGTTGGAGTAGCAAATATCCTAATTCAGCCGCTACCATTAGGACTTTCTATGTTTTATATTCCACGAGGCCCAGTAATTGACTATGAAGATAAAGAACTTCTGAAATTTGTTCTTTTAACGTTGAAAAAACTTGCTAAAAAAAGCCATGCAATAATGGTTAAATTTGACCCAATTCTATTTATCAGTAAAGGTCTTATTGGCCAAGAAATTGTCCAAAATTCTATGACTTTAGGAATTGTTGAAGAACTGAAAAAAAATAAAGTTCATTGGACAGGCTTAACAGAGGATATGGCAGAAAATATACAACCACGTTTTCAAGCTAATATTCATAAAGAAAATTTCTCACTGGATCAACTTTCTAAGTCTACTAGACAGGCTATCCGAACTGCAAGAAATAAAGGATTGGAAGTAAAATTTGGCGGGCTCGATTTATTAGATGAATTTTCGTTTTTAATGAAGAAAACAGAGTCTCGCAAGAACATTAGTTTACGAGACAAAGATTATTATCAAAAGTTACTGACTACTTATCCTAATCACTCCTTTATCACACTAAGCTATTTAGATTTACCTAATAGATTGAAAGAAGTTGAACAACAACTTGAAAAAAATCTAAAAACAGCGCAGAAGTTTACAGATAAAACAAAAGAAGGCAAAGTAAAAGATAATCAGCAAGAGAGAAACCGATTAGAAGAAGAAATTTCTTTTCTTAAGAGCTATATTGATAGAGGAGATAGTATTGTCCCATTGTCTGGTACTTTAACTATCGAATTTGGGAAGACTTCAGAAAACTTATATGCTGGAATGAATGAAGAATTTAGACACTATCAACCAGCTATTCCTACATGGTTTGAGACTGCCCAACATTCTTTTGAACGTGGAGCAGAGACTCATAATATGGGAGGAATTGAAAATAATTTAGAGGGTGGATTAATTAACTTTAAATCCAAGTTTAATCCTACTATCGAGGAATTTGTTGGTGAGTTTAATTATCCAACTAGTTCATTATATTTCTTGTTTAATCTAGCTTATAAAATTCGTAAGAAACTTCGAAGTAGATAGGATAAACTAATTATTTTACCACTACATTAAATTTAAAAAAACTAGCCATTAGAACATCTCAGCAGTATATGTTGAGATGTTTTAAATTTAGAGTTTTTAACGAGTAATTTAATAAGGAGAAAATAACAAAACTACTTGAAATAAAGCTCCAATTATGATAAAATGAAACTTGTCGTGTGAACGATAATACTCATTCTTGATGAATTGTGAAACTGTTGCCTTCGGGTTGTTTTGCGAGCTGAAATCGAGAAGAGGAAAAAACAAAAAAGGAGAAATACTCATGGCAGTAATTTCAATGAAACAACTTCTTGAGGCTGGTGTACACTTTGGTCACCAAACTCGTCGCTGGAACCCTAAGATGGCTAAGTACATCTTCACTGAGCGTAACGGAATCCACGTTATCGACTTGCAACAAACTGTAAAATACGCTGACCAAGCTTACGACTTTATGCGTGATGCAGCAGCTAATGATGCAGTTGTATTGTTTGTCGGTACTAAGAAACAAGCTGCTGACGCTGTTAAAGAAGAAGCAGAACGTTCAGGTCAATACTACATCAACCACCGTTGGTTGGGTGGAACTCTTACTAACTGGGGAACTATCCAAAAACGTATCGCTCGTTTGAAAGAAATCAAACGTATGGAAGAAGAAGGAATCTTCGACGTTCTTCCTAAGAAAGAAGTTGCACTTCTCAACAAACAACGTGCACGTCTTGAAAAATTCTTGGGTGGTATCGAAGATATGCCTCGTATCCCAGATGTAATGTACGTAGTTGACCCACATAAAGAGCAAATCGCTGTTAAAGAAGCTAAAAAATTGGGTATCCCAGTTGTAGCGATGGTTGACACAAACACTGACCCAGATGATATCGATGTAATCATCCCAGCTAACGATGACGCTATCCGCGCAGTTAAGTTGATCACAGCTAAATTGGCAGACGCTATCATCGAAGGTCGCCAAGGTGAAGATGCTGTAGCAGCAGTTGAAGCAGAATTTGCAGCTTCAGAAGCTCAAGCAGATTCAATCGAAGAAATCGTTGAAGTTGTTGAAGGCGACAACGCTTAATTCGTATAAATAGTAATTACCTAGGAGGGCGGGGCTTAGCCCGGCTCTCCTATTTTTAAAAAAATATAGGAGAATCAAAATGGCAGAAATTACAGCTAAACTTGTTAAAGAGTTACGTGAAAAATCTGGTGCTGGTGTCATGGACGCTAAAAAAGCATTGGTTGAAGTTGAAGGTGATATCGAAAAAGCGATCGAATTGCTTCGCGAAAAAGGTATGGCTAAAGCAGCTAAGAAAGCTGACCGTGTTGCTGCAGAAGGTTTGACTGGTGTATTTGTTAACGGTAACGTTGCAGCAGTAGTTGAAGTAAATGCTGAAACTGACTTCGTTGCGAAAAACGCTCAATTCGTTGAATTGGTAAATGCAACTGCAAAAGTAATCGCTGAAGGAAAACCAGCTAACAACGAAGAAGCTCTTGCTTTGACAATGCCTTCAGGAGAAACTCTTGAAGCAGCGTATGTATCTGCAACTGCTACTATCGGAGAAAAAATCTCATTCCGTCGTTTTGCTTTGCTTGAAAAAACAGATGCCCAACACTTTGGAGCTTACCAACACAACGGTGGACGTATCGGTGTTATCTCTGTTATCGAAGGTGGAGACGAAGCACTTGCTAAACAAATCTCAATGCACATCGCAGCGATGAAACCAACAGTTCTTTCATACAAAGAATTGGACGCTCAATTCGTTAAAGATGAGTTGGCACAATTGAACCATGTTATCGACCAAGATAACGAAAGCCGTGCAATGGTTGGCAAACCAGCACTACCACACTTGAAATTTGGTTCAAAAGCTCAATTGACTGACGAAGTAATCGCTCAAGCTGAAGCTGACATTAAAGCTGAATTGGCAGCAGAAGGTAAACCAGAAAAAATCTGGGACAAAATCATCCCAGGGAAAATGGACCGTTTCATGCTTGACAACACTAAAGTAGACCAAGCTTACACACTTCTTGCACAAGTTTACATCATGGATGACAGCAAGACAGTTGAAGCATACCTTGAATCAGTTAACGCTTCAGTAGTTGAGTTCGCTCGCTTTGAAGTTGGTGAAGGTATCGAAAAAGCTGCGAATGACTTTGAAGCTGAAGTTGCGGCTACAATGGCAGCAGCCTTGAACAACTAATCATACAAAAGGAAGCAAATTTGCTTCCTTTTTCTTTTATAAAAATTTAAAAGCCCTTTAACAAGGGCTTTTTGTATTTAGGAGACTACACTTCAAATTCATAGAGCGCTGTAGATAGATAACGTTCTCCGTTATCTGGTGCGAGTGCAAGTACTTTTTTACCTGCTCCAAGTTTTTTAGCAACTTCAATAGCTGCATAGATAGCTGCAGCAGAAGAAATACCTACTAAGAAGCCTTCTTTTCCGCCAATCTCACGGCCAAGCGTAAGTGCATCATCTGATGTTACACGGACGATACCGTCATAGGCTTTTGTATCAAGTGTATCAGGAATAAATCCAGCTGAAATACCTTGAATTTTGTGAGGTCCAGGTTTTTCACCGGATAAGATGGCAGACTCATCAGCTTCAACCGCAAAAACTTGAATGTTTGGATTGACAGCTTTTAATGCATGAGAAACACCTGAGATCGTTCCACCGGTACCAACACCACCTACAAAGGCATCTAGTCCATCAGAACCGAAAGCAGCTAGTATTTCAGCTCCTGTTGTTCTTTCGTGAACTTCTGGGTTAGCTTGGTTGACGAATTGTAAAGGTAGGAAACCATCGCGCTCAGCAGCAATTTCTTGCGCTTTTGCAATCGCACCTTTCATACCTTCACTACCAGGAGTAAGGACTAGTTCAGCACCATAAGCTTGGATAATCTTACGGCGTTCAACACTCATTGTTTCAGGCATAACGATGACAACTTTATAACCTTTAGCAGCACCAACCCATGAAAGACCGATACCAGTGTTCCCGCTTGTTGCTTCTACAATAGTAGAGCCTGGTTTCAGTTTACCCTCTTGTTCTGCTTTTTCAATCATGCTAAGAGCAATGCGGTCTTTAACGGAAGAACCTGGGTTGAAAGCTTCCAGTTTTACATAAACATCTGCTGCACCTTCTGGTACAATGTTATTCAATTTAACAATCGGTGTTTTTCCGATGAGTTCAGTGATATTGTTATAAATAGCCATGTTAGCACCTCTTTATATAAGATGCTTCTAGTATAACGCTAACTTTTCCTTTTGTAAAATATAGAAATCCTATCAAAGCGATAGGATTCTTTTATATCAATGATCTAAAGCATTAATTCTCAGACGGTTTTGCTCGCAAAAATTTCCAGCGAGTTCATTGCTTCATTTTCCGAACACCATATTTTCTCATTTTTAAGCTAAGTCAACAGGAACTTCAACTTCTCGTAAACCTTGGTCTGTTAAGGTGACTTTCCCATTGAAAAATTCAATAAGGGCAGCTTTGATACCTTCTTTATCCTCTTTATCAACAAAGATTGTCGTTTCAACTTGATCTGTAAAGTTGGTTTCCAGTTCTACAAGATGATGTTCTTTAAGAAAGTTCCCATATTCTTGATATTGAGCATAAGTCATGTGAATCTGAATGCCTACTTGCTCTTTGATTTCAATAATGCCAATTTCTTTGACTGCCAATGCGACACTTCCTGCATAAGCACGAATGAGGCCTCCGGCACCCAGCTTAATACCACCGAAATAACGAGTAACGACTACGCAAACATTGGTCAAATTGTGATTTTCTAGAACCCCTAGCATAGGTACACCAGCAGTTCCACTTGGCTCACCATCATCACTGGTTCGCTTAATTTCGCTACGTTCTCCGATTATAAAAGCAGAGCAGTTGTGAGTTGCTTTATAGTGTTCTTTCTTAATAGCTGTGATGAAAGCACGAGCTTCTTCTTCACTATAGACACGTTTTGCATGGCAAATGAAACGAGATTTTTTGATTTCTTCTTGGACTTGTCCGTCCTCTTTAATTGTTCTAAATTCCATGGTTTTATTGTACTAAAAAATCATATAAAGCGCTAGTTTTTCCGAACATATAAGTATGAAAGTAAATCCAAATTATCTAGGCCGACTTTTTACAGAACAAGAATTAAGTGTAGAAGAAAAACAACTGGCAGTAAAAATGCAGAGTATGAAAAAAGAGAAGGGAAAACTTGTTTGTCAACGATGTGATAGTATGATTCAAGAGGAATGGAAATTACCTATTGATGCTTACTACTGTCGCGAATGTTTGTTAATGAAGCGAGTAAGGAGCGATCAAGCGTTATACTACTTCCCTCAGGAAGAATTTCCTAAGCAAGATGTTCTTAAGTGGCAGGGACAATTAACTCCTTTTCAAGAGAAAGTATCAAAAGGTTTGCTTCAAGCACTAGAAAGTCAGCAACCGACCTTAGTTCATGCCGTGACTGGGGCAGGAAAGACAGAGATGATTTATCAAGTTGTTGCCCAGGTTATTAATGATGGCGGGGCAGTTTGTCTAGCCAGCCCCCGTATAGATGTTTGCTTAGAATTACATAAGCGATTACAGAACGATTTTGACTGTGAAATTGCGTTACTGCATGGCGAGTCTGAACCATACTTTCGAACACCACTAGTTGTTGCAACAACGCATCAATTATTAAAGTTTTATCACGCTTTTGATTTATTAATAGTAGATGAAGTAGATGCATTCCCCTATGTTGACAATAGAATGCTTTACAACGCTGTAAAGAATTGTGTAAAGGAAAATGGGCTCAGCATCTTTCTTACAGCAACTTCTACAGATGAGTTGGATAAAAAGGTTCGCTTAGGAGAGTTGAAAAGGCTGAGCTTGCCAAGACGGTTTCATGGAAATCCTTTGATTATTCCCAAACCAGTCTGGTTATCAGAATTGGACAGTTACTTAGAAAAACTTCGTTTACCAGCAAGGCTAAAAAGCTATATTGAAAAACAAAGAAAAACTGGCTATCCTTTACTCATTTTTGCATCCGAGATCAAAAAAGGAGAAAAGTTAAAGGAAATCTTGCAGCTACAGTTTCCAAATGAGAAGATTGGCTTTGTATCTTCAGTTACTGAGAACCGATTAGAACAAGTTCAAGCATTTAGGGATAAGGAATTAACTATATTGATAAGTACGACCATATTGGAACGAGGAGTTACCTTCCCTTGTGTAGATGTAGTTGTAGTGGAGGCCAATCATCGCCTCTTTACAAAATCAAGTCTCATTCAAATTGGAGGGCGTGTAGGTCGAAGTATGGATAGACCAACTGGAGATTTGATTTTCTTTCATGATGGATTAAATAGTTCGATTAAGAATGCTATAAAAGAAATTAAACTGATGAACAAGGAGGCTGGCTTATGAATTGTTTACTATGTGGACAGCATTTGAAAAGCAATCTAACCTTTAGCAATCTACTCTTGTTAAAAAAAGAGGAGACTTCAGTCTGTGTAACTTGTTCTGAAAGTTTTGAAAGGATTGGGGAAGAACATTGCCCAAACTGTCATAAAAAAGGGGTGTCAACTTCGTGTAAAGATTGTCAAATTTGGTGTAAAGAAGGGATTGATGTAGAACATCAGGCAATTTTTGTTTATAATCAAGCAATGAAAGACTTTTTTAGTCGTTATAAATTTGATGGTGATTATATACTTCGAAAGGTTTTTGCATCGATTTTGAGGGATTCCCTAATCAACTATAAGGACTACCATTTTCTTTTAATCCCATTAAGTCCTGAGAGATATGCAACAAGAGGTTTTAATCAGGTTGCAGGTTTAATAGAAGCTACAGGTCTTTCCTATGAGAATCTTTTAGAAAAAAGAGAAGAGAAAGCAAGTTCTTCAAAAACTCGTTCAGAACGTTTAGCGACTGAACTTCCTTTTTTTATTAAAGATGGCGCCACGGTTCCCAAAAAGATTTTATTGATTGATGATATATATACTACAGGAGTGACACTTAATCGTGTGAAAAAACTACTTGAGAATGCAGGAGCAGAAGAGGTTAGAACATTTTCCCTCGTAAGATGAGGAAAAAGATTGCAATAATTTTTTGAAAGCGTTATAATAAATATAGAAAAAACAAATATGTTTAGAAAGAAGGTACTTATATGATTAAATATAGTATCCGTGGTGAAAACCTAGAAGTAACAGAAGCAATTCGTGATTATGTAGTTTCTAAACTCGAAAAGATCGAAAAATACTTCCAAGCAGACCAAGAACTAGATGCACGTGTAAACTTGAAAGTGTATCGTGAAAAGACTGCTAAGGTGGAAGTAACGATTCCGCTTGGGTCTATTACCCTTCGTGCAGAAGACGTTTCTCAAGATATGTATGGATCTATTGATTTGGTGACAGATAAGATTGAGCGTCAAATCCGTAAGAATAAAACTAAAATTGAACGTAAAAACAGAAACAAAGTTTCTACTAGCCAATTATTTACAGATGCTTTGGTTGAAGAGGCAGATGTAGCTCAAGCTAAAGTTGTTCGTTCAAAACAAATTGATTTAAAACCAATGGATCTTGAAGAAGCACTCCTTCAAATGGACCTATTGGGACATGATTTCTTTATTTACATTGATGTTGACGATGAAACAACGAATGTTATTTATCGACGTGAAGATGGAGACATTGGTCTTCTTGAAGTAAAAGAATCATAATCCTAAGTATGATTTGATTAAAAAGGTGGTTTACACTAGTGTAAACCACCTTTTGTATTCATGTGCACTACAACTGAGCACAAGTGTTATTCCTTCTTTAAAGGTCGCTTTTTTAGTGCAAATATGGTATAATATTGCGCAAGAGGTTTGTAATGAAAAAAAATGAAATGAATCCCTTTTTTATATACTTATTTGCTGGGATTGCCTTTATAATCATGACTGTATTAGTTATTTTTCTTCAAAATAACCTAGTCACAATAGCATGCTTATTTTTCTTGATGGTGGCATTTCTTTTGCTATTTTATTTTCAGAAGAAATATTATCAGAAAACAGAAATTGAACAGATCCAGTACGTAAACCATCAGGCGGAAGATAGTTTAAGTTCACTCTTAGAACAGATGCCTGTTGGAGTTGTCAAGATAAACATGGAAAGTAGTGAGATTGAGTGGTTCAACCCTTACGCAGAGTTAATGTTGACAACGGAAGATGGAGAAATTGATCTTCCTCAAGTTCAAGAAATTATAAAAACATCCATCACTTCGCCTGGCATTTATGCTAATGTAGGGGAAAAACGTTATGCGGTGCATCTAGATAGAAATTCTGGTGTGCTCTACTTTTTTGATGTTTCTGGAGAGTACGAAGCCACAGTAGAATTGGTTACGAGTCGCCCTGTAATTGGTATTATTTCAGTAGATAATTATGATGATTTAGAGAACGAAACATCTGAATCAGATATCAGTCATATTAATAGTTTTGTTGCGAATTTTGTCGCAGAATTTACCGGAAAACATCAGATGTTTTCTCGTAGAGTGACTATGGATCGTTTTTACTTGTTTACTGACTATACGGTATTGGAACATTTGATGCAGGACAAGTTTTCTGTGATTGATACCTTCCGTGAAGAAGCTAAGCAGAGAGATTTAGCCTTAACCATGAGTATGGGCTTTTCATACGGTGATGGCGATCATGAGAGTATTGGTAAAGTTGCTTTATCCAATCTCAATCTTGCAGAAGTTCGGGGTGGAGACCAAGTCGTTGTAAAAGAAAACGATGAAACGAAGAATCCAATTTATTTTGGTGGAGGCTCTGCAGCTTCTATTAAGCGAACAAGAACACGTACTAGAGCGATGATGACGGCGATCTCTGAAAAATTAAAGAGTGTCGATTGTGTATTTGTTGTTGGTCATAAAAACTTAGACATGGATGCTTTGGGATCTGCGGTCGGTATGCAATTGTTTTCTAGTAACGTCTTGGACGAAAGTTACGTAGTCTATGATGCAGAACAAATGTCTCCGGACATCCATCGTGCCATTCAATTTTTAGAAAATGAGGGAGTTACAAAACTTCTTCCTCTAAATCAGGCTATGGGAATGGTCACGAATCGCTCCTTGTTGGTGATGGTGGACCATTCTAAGACGGCCTTGACTTTATCAAAAGAGTTTTATGATTTATTCACACAAACGATTGTTATTGACCACCATAGACGAGATCAGGATTTCCCAGAAAATGCTGTTATCACCTATATCGAGAGTGGAGCAAGTAGCGCGAGTGAGCTTGTAACAGAGTTGATCCAATTCCAAAACTCTAAGAAATCACGTTTAAGTCGGATCCAAGCTAGTGTTCTCATGGGTGGTATGATGCTGGATACTAAGAATTTCACCTCTCGTGTGACTAGCCGAACCTTTGACGTGGCAAGTTATCTAAGAACACGTGGTAGTGACAGTATTGTAATCCAAGAACTTGCAGCAACTGACTTTGAAGAATATCGATTGGTAAATGAGCTTATCTTGCAAGGACAGGCCGTACAACCTTCTATTCTCGTGGCTCAGGCCAAGGATAGTAAGGAGTATGATACTGTAGTGATCAGTAAAGCAGCTGATACGATGTTAGCTATGTCAGGTATTGAAGCTAGCTTTGTCATTGCAAAAAACAGCCAAGGAGATATTTCCATTTCTGCACGAAGTCGAAGTAAGATCAATGTGCAACGGATTATGGAAGAATTAGGTGGTGGAGGCCACTTCAATCTGGCAGCAGCCCGACTGACAGATATGAGTCTGCAAGAAGCGGCTGATAGACTAAAAACCGTTATTTCTAATGAAATTAGAGAAGAGGAGACAGAAGAATGAAAGTAATCTTTTTAGCAGATGTAAAGGGTAAAGGGAAAAAAGGCGAGATTAAGGAAGTTCCAACAGGTTATGCACAAAACTTTTTAATCAAGAAAAACCTTGCTAAAGAAGCAACTTCACAAGCTATTGGTGAGTTGCGTGGTAAGCAAAAATCTGAAGAAAAAGCACATGCTCAACTTCTTGCTGAAGCACAAGAAATCAAAGCAAAACTCGAAGCAGAAGAAACAATCGTCGAGTTTGTTGAAAAAGTTGGCCCAGATGGCCGAACTTTCGGTTCAATTACTAGCAAGAAGATTGCGGAAGAACTTCAAAAACAATTTGGAATTAAGATTGATAAACGTCATATTCAAGTTCAATCTCCGATTCGAGCAGTTGGCTTGATCGATGTTCCAGTAAAAATTTATCAGGATGTAACTAGCGTCATCAATCTTCGTGTAAAAGAAGGCTAAGCTAGATTTGAGAAATGATTTTGTAAAAGGAAGGGAAATCTGATGGCAGAAGTAGAAGAACTACGAGTTCAGCCCCAGGATATCTTGGCAGAACAATCTGTATTGGGAGCTATATTTATCGATGAGAGTAAACTCGTATTTGTTCGAGAATATATTGACTCTCGAGACTTCTTTAAGTATGCTCACCGTTTGATTTTTCAGGCCATGGTTGACTTGTCAGATCGTGGCGAAGCCATTGATGCAACGACTGTTCGTACGATATTAGATGATCAAGGTGATTTGCAAAATATTGGTGGCTTGTCCTACCTTGTTGAGATTATCAACTCTGTACCAACCTCTGCAAACGCTGAATACTATGCAAAAATTGTAGCAGAGAAAGCCACACTTCGTCGTTTAATTGCTAAGTTAACAGAGTCTGTAAACCAAGCTTACGAAGCCTCTAGCCCTGCAGATGAAATCATTGCGCAAGCAGAAAAAGGTTTGATTGATGTCAGCGAGAATGCAAATCGTAGTGGTTTTAGAAACATTCGTGACATTTTAAATCTTAACTTTGGAAACCTGGAAGTTCGATCGCAACAAACGTCGGATATTACGGGGATTGCGACTGGTTATCAAGATTTGGATCATATGACAACTGGGTTGCACGAGGAGGAGTTGATTATTCTTGCTGCTCGTCCTGCGGTTGGTAAGACTGCTTTTGCCTTGAATATTGCTCAAAATATTGGAACCAAGCTAGACAAGACTGTTGCAATTTTCTCTCTCGAGATGGGTGCTGAGAGTCTGGTCGATCGTATGTTGGCTGCCGAAGGATTAGTGGAGTCTCACTCTATCCGTACAGGGCAACTTACTGAGGAAGAGTGGCGTAAATATACGATTGCTCAAGGAAATCTTGCAAAAGCAAGTATCTATATTGACGATACCCCTGGAATTCGAATTACGGAGATTCGTTCACGCGCCAGAAAATTGGCACAGGAAACAGGAAATCTTGGTTTAATTTTGATTGACTACCTGCAGCTAATCACTGGGACAGGTCGTGAGAACCGTCAACAAGAGGTGTCAGAGATTTCCCGTCAGTTGAAAATCCTAGCTAAGGAACTTAAGGTGCCTGTTATCGCGCTAAGCCAGTTGTCACGTAGTGTTGAGCAACGTCAAGATAAAAGGCCGGTGTTATCAGATATTCGTGAGTCTGGATCTATCGAGCAGGATGCGGATATCGTAGCCTTTCTCTATCGAGATGACTATTATGAACGTGGTGGCGAAGAAGAGGAAGGACTTCCGAATAACAAGGTAGAAGTTATTATCGAGAAAAACCGTAGCGGTGCACGTGGAACGGTAGAATTGATTTTCCAAAAAGAGTATAACAAGTTTTCAAGTATTTCGAAGAGAGAGGAACAAAGATGACAGATGCATTTACAGATGTAGCCAAGATGAAAAAAATCAAGGAAGAAATCAAGGCGCATGAAGGACAAGTCGTGGAAATGACCTTAGAAAACGGTCGTAAACGTCAAAAAAATCGTTTGGGAAAACTTATTGAAGTTTATCCATCGCTCTTTATCGTTGAATTTGGGAATGTTGAAGGGGACAAACAGGCCAATGTCTATGTTGAATCCTTCACCTATTCAGATATTTTAACAGAAAAGAATTTAATTCACTATTTGGATTAAGGTTGAAAGTGGGAGTTTTCTCACTTTTTTCTTTTTCTTTCGAATGATATAAATGAGGTCAACCTCAAAAATTTATCTATTCGAAGGAGAATGAATGACAGATAGTAAAAAGGGAACTTTTCTTAAGAGAACGACAGTGGGGACAGCTTCACTATTGTTAGCAGGTGCTTTTTTGTTTGGTGGAGGAGTTGTTCATGCCAATCAGGCAAACAATGGTTCCATAGCTCGTGGAGATGATTATCCTTATTATTACAAAAATAGGAGCCAAAAAATTGATAAATGGCGGCTATACTCCAGACAGTGTACATCTTTCGCTGCTTTTCGATTAAGTAGTGTCAATGGGTTTGAACTACCAGCCGCTTATGGGCATGCGAAGGAATGGGGTTATCGAGCTCAAAGAGAAGGATATCGTGTGGATCAAAAGCCAGTGATTGGAGCTATTGCTTGGAGTACGAGGGGAACGTATGGTCACGTAGCCTGGGTTTCGAATGTGATTGGAGACATGATTGAAATCGAGGAGTACAATTACGATTATACAGAAACGTATCATCGTAGAATAGTAAAAGCAAGTTCTATGACTGGTTTCATTCATTTTAAAGATGTGGGGAATGCTAGTGTAGGGAATCATCAATCTGTACTAGCTCCTAGTGGAACTCATTTCTTTACAGAAAAAGTAGCTATTATGAATCAGCCATCATTGACATCTACTATTATCGATTACTATGAACCTGGAATGAGTGTTCATTATGATCAAACTCTTGAAAAGGATGGCTATAGATGGATTAGTTATGTTGCACGAAGTGGGAACAGACGCTATATCCCGCTAATTAAAACAGAAACCTCTAAGAATGGATGGGAAAAACAGGGGACAACTTGGTACTACTATGAAAATGGGAAAGTGGCTCTTGGTTGGAAAAAGATAAACGGAAGTTGGTACTATTTCCAAACTAGTGGAGCAATGAGAACAGGTTGGTTAAAAGATGGATCTAAGTGGTATTATCTGAAATCGTCTGGAGAAATGCAAACGGGTTGGTTGAAGGATAAAGGTATTTGGTATTATCTTGAAAGTTCAGGAGCAATGAAGGCTAGTCAGTGGTTCCAAGTATCAGGGAAGTATTATTACGTGAATGCATCTGGAGAATTGGCAGTAGATACGACAATCGATGGCTTCCAAGTTGACAGCAACGGTGCGCGAGTAGAACAAGCGTCCCAATAAGCTTCCTCGACAATCTAACTCTTAGCAATGGTATTTTTCCTTGCTTTCCTTTATAATGGGTGTATGGACAAGAAAAAATTATTATTGATTGATGGATCTTCAGTTGCTTTTCGCGCTTTTTTCGCTCTTTACCAGCAGCTGGATCGTTTTAAAAATGACAATGGACTACATACCAATGCAATCTATGGTTTTCACCTGATGCTAAATCACCTATTGGAACGCGTCCAGCCGAGCCATATTTTGGTTGCTTTTGATGCAGGGAAGACGACTTTCCGTACAGAGATGTATGCAGACTATAAGGGTGGCCGGGCTAAGACACCAGATGAGTTTCGGGAACAATTCCCCTTCATTCGTGAGATGCTAGACCATCTTGGAATTCGCCATTATGAGTTGGCTCAGTATGAGGCGGATGATATCATTGGAACTCTTGGTCGCTTGGCTGAAAATGAATCTTTTGATGTAACAATCGTCAGCGGAGATAAAGACTTAATCCAGTTGACGGATGAACATACAGTGGTTGAGATTTCTAAAAAAGGTGTGGCTGAGTTTGAGGCCTTTACGCCAGAATATCTCATGGAAAAGATGGGAATTACCCCAGCTCAGTTTATTGATCTTAAGGCCCTTATGGGGGATAAGTCTGATAATATTCCAGGCGTGACTAAAATTGGTGAAAAGACCAGTATCAAGCTCTTGTTAGAACATGGCTCGCTCGAAGGTATTTATGAAAATATCGATAGCATGAAGGCTTCCAAGATGAAGGAAAATCTCGTCAACGACAAGGAACAGGCCTTCTTGTCTAAAACACTGGCAACGATTGATACCAAGGCACCAATCGAGATTGGCCTAGATGACTTAGTCTATAGGGGTCCAAATGTGGAAAGTTTAGGTAAATTCTACGATGAGATGGGCTTTAAGCAGCTCAAACAAGCCTTGAATGCTTCTCAGTCTAATCAAGCTGAGACATTAAATTTCACCATGGTGGACAAAGTGAGTGAAGAGATGTTGAGTGCCGACTCCATCTTCCACTTTGAACTTTTTGGTGAAAACTATCATACAGATGATTTGGTTGGTTTTGCTTGGTCTTGTGGAGACAAGCTCTATGCGACAGATAAGTTGGAACTTCTGCAGGATTCGATTCTTAAGGATTTTCTAGAAAAAACACCTCTGAAAGTTTATGATTTTAAGAAAACCAAAGTCCTCTTAAATCGCTTGGGCTTGAACCTGCAGGCCCCTGCTTTTGACAGTCGCTTGGCTAAATACCTTCTCTCTACTGTCGAGAACAATGAAATTTCAACCATTGCGAGTCTCTATGGTCAGACTTACATGGTCGATGATGAGACCTTCTACGGCAAGGGGGTCAAGAAGGCAATTCCTGAACGGGAAAAATTCTTGGAACACCTAGCTCGTAAGGTTGCTGTATTGGTTGAGACAGAGCCTGTCCTACTTGAAAAACTCAGTGAACATGGACAGTTAGATCTCCTCTATGACATGGAGCAGCCTCTGGCCTTTGTGCTTGCTAAGATGGAAATCGCTGGAATTACGGTCAAGAAAGAAACCTTGCTTGAAATGCAAGCTGAGAATGAGTTGGTCATTGAAAAGCTAACTCAGGAGATTTATGAGCTAGCTGGTGAGGAGTTTAATATCAACTCACCTAAACAGCTGGGTGAACTGCTTTTTGAAAAGTTAGGGCTTCCCCTCGAATATACCAAGAAAACCAAAACAGGTTACTCAACAGCAGTGGATGTGCTAGAGCGTCTGGCTCCTATTGCTCCAATCGTCAAGAAAATTTTAGATTATCGTCAGATTGCTAAGATACAGTCGACTTATGTGATTGGTTTGCAGGATTGGATTTTAGCGGATGGTAAGATTCATACTCGCTATGTGCAGGATTTGACTCAGACAGGGCGTCTGTCTAGTGTGGATCCAAACTTGCAAAATATTCCTGTTCGCTTGGAACAAGGTCGCCTCATTCGTAAGGCTTTCGTGCCAGAGTGGGAGGATAGTGTCCTTCTCAGCTCTGACTACTCACAGATTGAATTGCGCGTTTTGGCGCATATCTCTAAAGATGAGCACTTAATCAAGGCCTTCCAAGAGGGAGCTGATATCCATACCTCGACAGCCATGCGGGTCTTTGGAATTGAACGTCCTGAGGATGTGACTCCAAACGACCGTCGCAATGCCAAGGCTGTCAACTTTGGAGTGGTTTACGGAATTTCAGACTTTGGTTTATCAAATAATCTAGGTATCAGTCGTAAAGAGGCTAAAGCCTATATTGATACCTATTTTGAACGCTTCCCAGGTATCAAAAATTACATGGATGAAGTGGTTCGTGAGGCGCGTGATAAGGGTTATGTAGAGACTCTTTTCAAGCGTCGTCGTGAGTTGCCAGATATCAATTCGCGTAACTTTAACATTCGTGGTTTTGCAGAGCGTACAGCAATTAACTCACCTATTCAAGGATCGGCTGCAGATATTCTCAAAATCGCTATGATTCAGCTAGACAAGGCCTTGGTAGCAGGTGATTATCAAACCAAGATGCTGTTACAAGTGCACGATGAAATCGTTCTTGAAGTGCCTAAGTCAGAATTAGCAGCCATTAAAAAACTCGTTAAGCAAACTATGGAAGAAGCCATTCAACTCAGTGTGCCACTGATTGCTGATGAAAATGAAGGCGTGACTTGGTATGAGGCTAAATAAAAAATAGACTATTAGACAAAAAGAAATCCCTTTGAACAGTAGCGTTCAAGGGGATTTTTCTTTCAGGAAAAAACAAAAGTGAAACTATCTAGCTAATAGTAGAATTTATTTGATTTGTTTCTTTTGTTCTTTTTTGGCAAGTATTGGTAGAATAACACCTAAACCAATCAGAATAATTGGGGTCAAGATGTTTGTAAGAAGAGAGAATTGCCAAGCAGTTGGATTCTCAGCATAGCTAATTTTTGGAACCATACCTAGGATACAAGCAAAGGCAGTGAAGAGGAAGCACCAAGTACCGATAACAAAGCCAAGTTTTGGATTGTTAACAAACTTGTATTCGGCATTTTTGTATGTTTTCCAAGCGCGATTGAGCATCATATAGGCAAGGAATACCCAGAGATAACGCATTGGCATTACAATAGAATTAAGGTTGGTCATCCATTTTACAAGTCCGTCAATTTCCTGAATACCAAAAATTGGAAGGATGATGATAAGGCTAACGAGGGCGCCTGTAAGGAGGTAACCGTTAATGAGGACACCTTTTTCAGTCCGTTTACGAAGCCAACTTGGGATATAGTTTTCGTCAGCATTATTGAGAAGGATTTGCAATGGTGCGTCAATAGAGAAAGCAAGTGCCGCAATTTGTCCGACCATGTTTGTAAGAGCGTAGATTACGACAAAGAGATTTCCAACTCCCCAAGAATTTCCTAACATTTGGAAGGCTTGATAAGCACCATTACGCATGAGGTCTTCAGGGATATTATTGCCATCAAATAGCATTCCCATGGCAACTGAACCAAGGATAGCAGAGAGTCCTACCATGATGGCCATGACAATCATACCTTTTGGAAATTCTTTTGCAGGATTGCGAGTTTGATTCACATAAGGGGAAATTTTTTCACAACCACCAACTGCAAAGACCAGTAGTGAGATGGTTGTAAAATAAGAAAAATCAAAGTTTGGAATGTAAGTGCTCAGTTGATCCATGTGCGGTGTCGCAAACTGGATGTCTGGCTTAATGAAAGGCAGACCGACAGCCAAAAGCACAAAGAGTAAAGACATAATCAACATGGCACTTCCTGCCAGGCTACCGATGACCTTCAGTGTTGTCAATCCTTTTGTAGAAAGGTAGAGGAAAAGTCCAAAGATTAGCAAGCAGAGAATAACAATCAAGTGGATGTCGATTTGTTTTAGAAATTGTCCGTTACCCTGCAAGGCCCATCCAAGCGGAATCAGGATTCCTTGAGGTTTTTGTGCAAGATAAGGGATATGTACAACCCAGTAGGTCCAAGCGGCAAAGTAGGCGAGACGTTTGGTTGATGTTTTTTCAACCCAGTCACTAACACCGCTTCCGCTTTCCTTGAAGGTAGAACCTAGTTGTCCGACGATGAGTGAATATGGGATAAAGTAGAGTGCGAGGATTAAAACCCAAGATACGACTACTGAAATCCCCTGTTGAGAATAGTTGTTGACGACGTTTCCTAGCCCCCAAACCATGTTGAAAGCAATCAGAGATACCATCAGCCAATTAAGTTGGTGTTGATCTTTTTTCATAATGTCTCCTTTTCTAATAATTTTAGTATATCATGTTTTTTTGAAAGCGCCTAATAAAATTCGAAATTTCCTATAAAAATCTAAAGGCTAGTTAACAGATAAGCACTAGGATTAGTTAGTTGAGAAAAGGTTATCCACAGTGTGTGAATAACTCAAGGTGTCAACAACAACAGTCTCTTTAGCGTTTTGATGTGAGAAGAAGAGACAAAATTTATAGAATAGTAAAGAATGCAAGCCTTTATAAACCCTGATAGAATAAGGTTTATAGACCTTGTTCTGTTATAAATCCTATAGACTTGGATTGGAAAAGCATTTTGAAAAAACTTGAAAATATTTTCCAAAGAAAAGTTGAAGGTTATCAACAACCTGTGGATAACTTTATATGGATAAGAAAATCCCCTTGTACATGACAAAGGGGTTGGGTTATTACTGCTTTGGTAACCAGTTGAGATTAAAGTCAAGAGTCTTGGCATTGAGCAATTCCTGATGGCGGATGCTTTGTCTTTCTTTCCCGTCCAGTAGACAGTTTTGGACAAAGTGGAAGTGTTCATGATTCTGTTGAGTACGAATCTCAAGCCATTTATCTTCTTGAGCCAGATAGATACGAAGGTGGTCAAAGAGAGGAATTCCAAGATCATAACTCGCTTTTCCTGGGCAGGTTGGGTAGAATCCAAGAGCTGACCAGATATACCAAGCAGAGAGACTGCCATTGTCCTCATCGCCAGGGTAGGCATCCCAGCTTGGTTTGAAGGCCTTCTGACGCAGCGTCTTGATGAGAAGGCTAGTGTATTCAGGATAGTTACTGTAGCGGAAGAGATAAGGGATGTGGAAACTAGGTTGGTTTGAAATGGCTAGTTGACCAAATGGCGCTGTTGCCATCTCACTCATCTCATGGATTTCATATCCATAACCCGTCGTTTCAAAGAGCGGTAGACTTTGACAAGCTTTCAAAAGATAGTTGCTAAAGGCGTCTTTTCCACCTATTAGTTGACTAAGTCCAGAAATGTCATGCAAGACACCGAGACTGGCTTGAATGGCTGAACATTCGGCGTAGTCACGGCCCCAACTATAAGGAGAAAAGTCAGGACGGAAGTTGCCATCTACATCACGCGCCCTCATATAGCCTGTCTCAGGGTCAAATAGGTTTTGATAATTCTTAGAATAGTGGGCATAGGTTTGGGCTAGCTCTTCTTGCCCTAATTTTGCTGCACAAGTAGAGATACAAAAGTCACTGTAAGCATAGTCTAGTGTGTGGCTGACACTTTCATGATAATCTGTGGACAAGTAGCCCAGTTCCTGGTATTGAGAAAGGCCATGGCGTCCGTTGATGGCTTTTGGATCTGCCTTGGTCGCAGTTTCGATCATGGCTTTGAGAAATTCTTCTTCAATTTCAGGTGCCATGTCTTTGCAAGCACTATCTGCCAGTACACCATCAATCAAAGTACCAGGCATCATTCCTCTTTCGTCAGGAGCCAGCCACTTAGGCAGATATCCAGTGTCGCGATAGCTATTGAGGAAGCCCTTAAGAAACTGACGATAGTGCTCTGGAATAATCAAGGCAAAGAGTGGGAATGAAGTGCGGAAAGTATCCCAGAAACCATTGTTGGTAAAGAGCAGACCGGGTTTGATAGTTTCTGAAGCAAGGTCTATATGAATGCTTTTACCCTGCTCATTTACCTCGTAGAAGGTTTGCGGGAAAAGAAAGAGTCTGTAAAGACAGTGATCAAAAAATGTTCTGTCTACACGGCCGGTTTCCACGACATCAAATCGACCAAGCAGGTCTTCCCAACTTGCTTTAGCATCTGCTTTTGTATCTTTAAAATCTTTGCTAGGTAGATTAAAGCGAGCTTGTTCTTTAGAAATAAAAGAAGTTGCCAGTTGAACTTGAACTTCTGCTACAGCCAAATCAATACGCCAGTCTTGCCCC
The DNA here is from genome assembly GCF_943736975.1 of Streptococcus sp. Marseille-Q0941. Lineage (GTDB taxonomy): Bacteria > Bacillota > Bacilli > Lactobacillales > Streptococcaceae > Streptococcus. The sequence continues at coordinate 58,397 of NZ_CALSFO010000008.1, forward strand.
TCTTGCTTGATAGATAGGATATCCTTAGAGAATGCGAGGGCAGTGAACATGACGAGAGGACTTTTGTTGGTTTCGGTTAATCCGCTTTGGCGAATATCGATAGTACGTTCATCCACTTGCACTACTGTCAAGTCATCATTCGCATGCAGATAGATGGATAGGGCTTTTCCTTGTGTCTGTCTTAGTTGAATAGAAGCCCCGTAGCAGGTTGGTGTGAGCTGAGTCTCAATCTGATAACGCTCAGAAAAAATTCTGAGATAATGGGGATTGAAAATAGCACAATCGAGGTTATAGGAAGACTGACGATGGAAGAGCGTGTCGCCGCTAATTTCTCCTGCAACAGGAGTCAGTAGTAACCAAGAATAATCGCCAATCCAAGGGCTAGGCTGGTGGGTTAGTCGAACACCCTGAAATATGGGAAGATGGGGATCAAAAAACCAAGATCCTTCCTGATCACTAGTTTGTGGAACAAAGTAATTCATGCCGAAAGGCACTCCAGTGTATGGTAGTGTATTGCCTCGTGAGAATGCGTGTTTACTGGCTGTTCCAAAACGCGTATCGATGCTTTCAAGTATAGGTTTCATAGTGATTTCCTTCAGTAGTTTTCTACATTATATCAGAAAAAGATGACTTTTAGAAAACGGCTTTAAAATATAACAATTTTGTAGAAAAATGACTATCATTTGTGTATATATTTTCTGGGCTAAAAGCTATATACTGAAAATGAATCTTGTTTGAAAGAGGCAAAATAGTTTATGGTATATTCAAAAGAAATTGTCAGAGAATGGCTAGACCAAGTAGCAGAGCGTGCCAAGGAACATCCTGAATGGGTGGATGTCTTTGAGCGTTGCTACACCGACACCTTGGATAATACAGTTGAGATATTGGAAGATGGTTCAACTTTTGTGCTCACAGGAGACATTCCCGCTATGTGGCTTCGTGATTCGACTGCCCAACTCAGACCCTACCTTCATGTGGCTAAAAGAGATCCTCTCTTGCGTCAGACCGTTGCAGGTTTGGTCAAACGTCAGATGACATTGGTGCTTAAGGATCCCTATGCCAACTCCTTTAACATTGAGGAGAACTGGAAGGGTCACCATGAGACTGACCACACAGACCTTAACGGCTGGATTTGGGAACGCAAATATGAGGTGGACTCGCTTTGCTATCCCTTGCAGTTGGCTTATCTCCTCTGGAAAGAGACTGGTGAGACCAGTCAGTTTGATGACACTTTTGTCGCTGCGACCAAGGAAATTCTTCATCTCTGGACAGTAGAGCAGGACCACAACAACTCTCCATATCGTTTTGTCCGCGATACAGACCGTAAGGAAGACACACTGGTAAATGATGGCTTTGGACCTGACTTTGCAGTGACAGGCATGACCTGGTCAGCTTTTCGTCCGAGTGATGACTGCTGTCAGTATAGCTATTTGATTCCATCCAATATGTTTGCAGTGGTTGTCTTGGGTTATGTGCAAGAAATCTTTGCAACACTAGACCTAGCTGATAGCGAGAGCATTATTGTTGATGCCAAACGTCTGCAAGCAGAGATCCAAGAAGGGATCGAAAACTATGCCTACACCACCAATAGCAAGGGTGAAAAGATTTACGCCTTTGAAGTGGATGGCCTAGGAAATGCTAGCATCATGGATGACCCTAACGTACCAAGTTTGTTAGCAGCTCCCTATCTTGGTTACTGCGATGTCAATGACGAAGTGTATCAAGCCACTCGTCGCACCATTCTCAGCCCTGAAAATCCCTACTTCTACCAAGGAGAATACGCTAGCGGTCTCGGAAGCTCTCATACCTTCTATCGCTATATCTGGCCGATTGCCCTATCAATTCAAGGCTTAACAGCTACAGATAAAGCTGAGAAAAAATACTTGCTAGACCAGCTAGTTGCCTGCGATGGCGGAACAGGTGTTATGCATGAAAGCTTCCACGTAGATGATCCGACTCTCTACTCTCGTGAATGGTTCTCATGGGCCAACATGATGTTTTGTGAGTTGGTCTTGGATTACTTGGATATTCGATAATACTCTTCGAAAATCAAATTCAAACTACGTTAGCTTCACCTTGCCGTACTCAAGTACAGCCTGCGGCTAGCTTCCTAGTTTGCTCTTTGATTTTCATTGAGTATAAGGAGCACGTTTCGCTCAACAGATTCTGGTAAAGAATCACAAATCTATTTTTAAATTAAAGTTAGAATGAGGTTTTACTCATGGAAAATGTTGTTGTACATATTATCTCTCACAGCCACTGGGATCGTGAGTGGTATCTACCTTTTGAAAGTCACCGGATGCAATTGGTGGAGCTTTTTGACAATCTTTTTGATCTGTTTGAAAATGATCCTGAGTTCAAGAGTTTCCACTTGGATGGGCAAACCATCGTCCTTGATGACTATTTAGAAATTCGCCCTGAAAACCGTGACAAGGTGCAGCGTTATATCGACGAAGGCAAACTCAAGATTGGTCCTTTCTATATCTTGCAGGATGACTACTTGATTTCCAGTGAAGCCAACGTCCGCAATACTTTGATTGGACAAGCGGAATGTGCAAAATGGGGCAAATCCACTCAGATTGGTTACTTCCCAGACACCTTTGGAAATATGGGGCAGGCTCCTCAAATCCTTCAAAAATCAGGGATTCACGTCGCAGCCTTTGGTCGCGGTGTCAAGCCAATCGGATTTGACAATCAAGTCCTTGAAGATGAACAGTTCACCTCTCAATTTTCTGAAATGTACTGGCAGGGGGCTGATGGTAGCCGTGTGCTTGGTATTCTCTTTGCTAACTGGTACAGTAATGGGAATGAAATTCCAGTGGATAAAGATGAGGCCATGGCTTTCTGGAAGCAAAAATTAGCAGACGTCCGTGACTATGCATCGACCAACCAATGGTTGATGATGAACGGATGTGACCACCAGCCTGTACAGCGAAATCTGAGCGAAGCCATTCGTGTGGCAAACGAACTCTTTCCAGACGTGACCTTTATTCATAGCTCCTTTGACGAATATGTCCAAGCAGTGGAAAGTGCACTTCCTGAACACCTATCAACGGTCACAGGTGAGTTGACTAGCCAAGAAACAGATGGTTGGTACACTCTTGCCAACACATCTTCATCCCGTATTTACCTCAAACAAGCCTTTCAAGAAAATAGCAACTTGTTAGAGCAGGTCGTGGAACCTTTGACCATTATCACTGGTGGACATAACCACAAAAATCAATTAACCTATGCTTGGAAAGTTCTTTTGCAGAATGCACCACACGATAGTATCTGTGGATGTAGCATCGACGAAGTTCACCGTGAAATGGAAGTTCGTTTTGCCAAGGTCAACCAAGTCGGAAACTTTGTCAAGAGTAACCTTCTTAATGAATGGAAGGGGAAATTGGCAACTCAAAATGCTGAGAGCGACTACCTCTTTACTGTCATCAACACGAGTCTGCATGACAAGGTAGATACTGTTAGCACGGTACTCGACGTCGTTACTTGTGAGTTCAAAGAATTACACCCAACTGAAGGCTACAAAAAGATGGCAGCCTTGACCTTGCCAACCTACCATGTTGAAGATTTGGATGGTCATGTCCTTGAAGCCGAGGTTGAAGACTTGGGAGCAAGTTTTGGCTATACTTTGCCTAAGGATAAATTCCGTCAACCTTATATCGCTCGTCAAGTGCGCGTGACAATCCCAGTTCATCTTGCTCCACTTTCTTGGGCTAGTTTCCAATTGGTTGAAGGCCAAGTAGAATACCGAGATGGTATTTATCAAAATGGGGTTATTGATACACCGTTTGTAACTGTGAGTGTAGATGAAGGAATCACAGTCTATGACAAGACTACAAATGAAGCTTACGAAGACTTTATCCGCTTTGAAGACCGTGGAGATATCGGAAACGAGTATATTTACTTCCAACCAAAAGGTACTGAGCCAATCTATGCTCAATTGAAAGGATACGAAGTCTTAGAAAACAATGCTCGCTATGCTAAGGTATTGCTCAAACACGACTTGACGATTCCAGTCAGTGCAGATGAAAAATTGGATGCTGAACAAAGAGGCATTATCGAGTTCATGAAACGAGATGCAGGTCGTTCAGAAGAGTTGACAACCATTCCTCTTGAAACTGAGATGACCGTCTTTGTGGATAATCCACAGATTCGTTTTAAAACTCGTTTTACCAATACTGCCAAGGATCACCGCATCCGTCTCTTGGTGAAAACTCATAACACTCGTCCAAGCAATGATTCTGAAAGCATCTATGAAGTTGTGACAAGACCAAATAAACCAGCAGCTTCTTGGGAAAATCCTGAAAATCCACAACACCAACAAGCCTTTGTCAGCTTGTATGATGATGTCAAAGGAGTGACCGTATCCAATAAAGGATTGCACGAGTATGAAATCCTTGGAGATGACACCATGGCTGTAACCCTTCTTCGTGCTTCAGGCGAACTCGGTGACTGGGGCTACTTCCCAACACCAGAAGCACAATGCTTGCGCGATATCGAAGTTGAGTTTGCAGTAGAATGCCATAAGGCTCAGGATCGTTTCACAGCCTTCCGTCGTGCCAAAACCTTCCAAGTGCCATTTACAGCTCTTCAGGTTGCAAAACAAGAAGGTAGCGTTGCAGCAACGGGTAGTCTCTTCAACCATCCAGCATTGAACTTGCCACAAGTTTGTCCAACAGCATTTAAGGTAGCTGAAAATGAAGAAGGTTACGTCCTTCGTTACTACAATATGAGCCAAGAAAATATTCGTGTGTCTGAAAAACAACAAACCATTCTTGACTTGCTGGAACGTCCATACCCAGTTCATTCAGGACTATTGGCACCACAGGAAATTCGTACAGAATTCATTCAAAAAGAAGAAATTTAATTTCAAATAGTAGACAGAAAAAGAAAGGAGGAGCGAAGAAGTAAGAACCAACTGCTGACTCGCTCCTTTTTGCAGGTAAAAGCAATGACCATTGCAACGATTGATATCGGAGGGACTGGCGTTAAGTTTGCTAGTCTGACTTCTGATGGAAAGATTTTAGATAAGACGAGCACCCCAACTCCAGAAACGCTAGAAGATTTGTTGGCTTGGTTGGACCAACGTTTGTCAGAACAGGACTATCGCGGGATTGCCATGAGTGTTCCAGGAGCGGTCAACCAAGAGACAGGTGTCATTGAGGGGATTAGTGCCATTCCTTATATTCATGGTTTTTCATGGTATGAGGCCCTTGCTCATCATCAGCTACCTGTCCATCTCGAAAATGATGCTAACTGTGTTGGACTTAGTGAACTGCTGGCTCACCCAGAGATTGAAAATGCAGCCTGTGTCGTGATTGGAACAGGAATTGGTGGATCCATGATTATCAATGGTAAACTTCATCGAGGTCGCCACGGCTTAGGTGGTGAGTTTGGTTACATGACAACTATCGAACCAGCTGAAAAACTCAACAACTGGTCGCTATTAGCTTCGACAGGAAACATGGTTCGTTATGTAATCGAAAAATCTGGTCAAAGTGATTGGGATGGCCGTAAGATTTACCAGGAGGCGGCAGCAGGGAATGCCCTTTGTCAAGAAGCCATTGAGCGTATGAACCGCAATCTTGCCCAAGGACTACTCAATATTCAGTATCTGATCGACCCAGATGTCATTAGCCTAGGTGGGTCTATCAGTCAGAATCCAGAGTTTATCAAAGGGGTTCAAAAAGCAGTAGATGCTTTTGTGGAAAGATATGAAGAATATACAATTGCACCAGTCATCCAAGCCTGCACCTATCACGCAGATGCTAATCTCTACGGTGCTCTTGTCAACTGGTTACAGGAGGAAAACCAATGGTAAACTTTACCGGAATTAGCAATAAACAAGCTCAAGCTCTAGAGTTGCTTCAAAAGCACATTTCTCTACCAGATGTAGAAGTGGCAGTTGCTCAGTCTGACCAAGCCTCTATCTCTATCAAGGGTGAGGGCGGACAGTATCAATTGACTTATGACAAACCTCACCAACTCTACCGTGCCTTGCCTGTGCTAGCAACAGCTTTAGCAGAAGGTAACAAGGTGGATATTGAGGAGCAAGCGGCTTATGAAGATTTAGCCTACATGGCAGATTGTTCCCGTAATGCTGTAATGAATGTTGCCTCTGCCAAGCAGATGATTGAGGTCTTAGCTCTCATGGGCTACTCAACCTTTGAACTTTACATGGAAGATACCTATCAAATAGAGGGACAACCTTATTTTGGCTATTTCCGTGGGGCCTATTCAGCTGAAGAATTACAGGAAATTGAAGCTTACGCCCAGCAGTTTGACATGACCTTTGTACCATGTATCCAGACCTTGGCCCACTTGTCAGCCTTTGTCAAATGGGGTGTCAAAGAAGTTCAGCAACTCCGTGATGTTGAGGACATTCTCCTTATCGGCGAAGAAAAAGTGTACGACCTGATTGACGGCATGTTTGCTACTCTGTCTAAACTGCAAACTCGCAAGGTCAATATCGGAATGGATGAAGCCCACTTGGTTGGTTTGGGACGCTACCTCATCCTAAACGGCGTTGTCGATCGTAGTCTTCTTATGTGCCAACATTTGGAGCGCGTGCTGGATATTGCAGACAAGTATGGTTTCCACTGCCAGATGTGGAGCGATATGTTCTTCAAACTCATGTCAGCAGATGGCCAGTACGATCGCGATGTGGAAATTCCTGAGGAAACTCGTGTCTACCTAGACCGTCTCAAAGATCGTGTAATCTTGGTTTATTGGGATTATTATCAAGATAGCGAAGAAAAGTACAATCGTAATTTCCGTAATCACCACAAGATTAGCCAAGATATTGCCTTTGCAGGTGGTGCTTGGAAGTGGATCGGTTTCACACCCAACAACCATTTCAGCCGTCTCATCGCTATCGAGGCCAATAAAGCCTGTCGTGTCAATCAGATAAAAGAAGTTATCGTGACTGGTTGGGGGGATAATGGTGGAGAAACTGCCCAGTTTTCTATCCTACCGAGCTTGCAAATTTGGGCAGAACTTAGCTATCGCAACGATTTAGAGCGTTTGTCAGCCCATTTCAAGACCAATACAGGTCTCTCAGTTGAAGACTTTATGCAGATTGACCTAGCTAACCTATTGCCAGATCTACCAGACAATCTCAGTGGCATCAATCCCAACCGCTATGTCTTTTATCAGGATGTTCTCTGCCCTATTCTTGACAGACACATGACACCTGAACAGGACAAACCGCACTTTGCTCAGGCTGCGGAGACCCTTGCTGCTATCAAAGACAAAGCAGGCATCTACACCTATCTCTTTGAAACACAGGCTCAATTAAATGCTATTTTAAGCAACAAAGTGGATGTTGGACGACGCATTCGGCAGGCCTACCAAACAAACGATAAAGAAAGTCTGCAAGCAATCGCCAGACAAGAATTACCAAAATTGAGAAGCCAAATCGAAAACTTCCATGCCGTCTTTAGCCACCAATGGCTAAAAGAAAACAAGGTCTTTGGTTTAGATACGGTCGATATTCGCATGGGAGGACTCTTGCAACGGATCAAGCGTGCAGAAAGTCGTATTGAAGACTATCTAGCTGGTTCCATCTCACGTATTGATGAGTTGGAAGTAGAGATCTTGCCATTTACTGACTTCTACGCAGATAAGGACTTCGCAGCAACGACAGCCAACCAGTGGCATACGATTGCGACGGCTTCTACTATTTATACAACCTAAGGATAAGAGTACCCTGTTAGGAGCAGGGTGTTTCTCGTGAAACATACTTCTCATATAAAAAAAGTTCTCCACATAAAATAATTTGTGGAGTTTTTTCTATAATTTGTAGTTTAAACTGTCCTAAAAATAAGAGTATACTATTTTTGTAAACGTTATCAAATCTAAAAATGTGAGATTATGAAGCTTTAGAAAAATAAAAAGGGAGGAAATTATGAATAAGTTTTCAAAAACTTTAAGAGATAATTGGATTTTTCTCTTAATGGTTTTACCAGGAACAATTTGGTTGATTTTATTCTTCTACATTCCAGTTTTTGGGAATGTGGTTGCCTTCAAAGACTATCATATGACTGGTGAAGGATTCGTCCACAGTATTATAAATAGTAAATGGGTCGGACTAGATAACTTTAAATTCTTGTTTAGTTCGAAAGATGCCTTTGTCATCACTCGAAATACTGTCCTTTACAACCTTGGATTTATCTTTATCGGTTTGATTGTGTCAGTTGGTATCGCCATTATCCTTAGTGAACTTCGCTCTAAGAGAATGGTTAAAATCTACCAAACCTCTATGTTGTTTCCTTACTTCCTATCTTGGGTTATCATCAGTTTCTTTACAGATGCTTTTCTAAATATCGATAAAGGGCTTATTAACCACACCTTGGAAGCTCTTGGCATGAAGGGAATTAACTTCTACGCTGACGTCAGTATCTGGCCTTATCTTCTCCTCTTCCTAGGTATTTGGAAAGGGTTTGGATACAGTAGTGTTATGTACTACGCAACCATCATGGGTATTGATCCAACTTACTACGAAGCAGCGACAGTGGACGGTGCTAGCAAATGGCAACGTATCCGCAACGTAACGATTCCTCAGTTGACACCACTTGTGACAGTATTGACCATCCTTGCAGTCGGAAACATCTTCCGTGCAGACTTCGGTCTATTCTACCAAATCCCTCACAACGCTGGTCAGCTCTATAGTGTAACAAACGTATTAGACGTCTATGTCTTTAATGGTTTGACTCAGACAGCAGATATTGGTATGGCTTCAGCAGCCGGTCTCTATCAGTCAGTTGTCGGTTTGATTCTAGTTATCCTATCAAACTTACTTGCAAGACGTGTTGATCCTAACTCAGCACTATTCTAGAAAGGAGGAGCATATGGCAAAAAAAATTCAAAAAGAAAAAATTGATAATGTTGGCATACACTCCTTCAGCAAGAAAGCAGATATCTTCTTTAGTATCATATCAGGTTTGCTGGCCTTCTCTTGTATCTTGCCTTTCATCTTTGTCATCATCATCTCTGTTACAGATGAGAAGAGTATTGTTCAATATGGATATAGCTTTTTCCCATCACAATTTGGATTAGATGGTTTTGAGTTTTTAGCTCAGTTCAAAGATAAGATTTTACAAGCGCTCTTTATCTCAGTATTTGTGACAGTTGTCGGTACATTGACAAACGTCTTTATCACTACAACTTACGCCTATGCCATCTCACGTTCAACATTTAAGTATCGTAAATTCTTTACAATCTTCGCTTTGCTTAGTATGTTGTTCAATGCTGGTTTGGTACCAGGCTACATCGTGGTAACTCAGTTGCTTCACCTTGGTGATACCATTTGGGCCTTGATCGTTCCGATGCTTCTATCACCATTCAACATCATGTTGATGCGTTCCTTCTTCAAGAAGACCATCCCAGAAGCAATCCTCGAATCAGCTCGTATCGATGGTGCCAGCGAGGCTCGGATCTTCTTCCAGATCTGTTTGCCACTGTCACTACCAGGTATCGCAACCATCACGCTTTTAACAGCTCTTGGCTTCTGGAACGACTGGTTTAATGCTCTTCTTTACATCAAGAGTGATAACTTGTATCCATTGCAATATTTGCTCATGCAAATTCAAAACAACATGGATTACATTGCCAAGTCAGTTGGAATGTCTGGACAACTTGCAGTTGCCCTACCAAAAGAAACAGGACGTATGGCAATGGTTGTAGTTGCAACTGTTCCAATTGCGATTCTCTATCCGTTCTTCCAACGCTACTTTGTAAAAGGTTTGACTATCGGTGGTGTTAAAGAATAAAACATTGAGAAACAAGATTTCTCTTCTCTATCTAACTTTTCATCATCAGAAAAGTTACTCATTAAAATTGTTTATAAATTAAAAATAAAAAAAGGAGTTTTTATCATGAAAAACTGGAAAAAATATGCTTTTGCATCTGCTAGCCTTGTCGCTTTAGCAGCTAGCCTTGCAGCTTGTGGAAACCTTAAAGGAAACAACCAAAAAGCTGCTGACTCAGCTTCAGGTGACAAAACTGTTATCAAAATGTACCAAATCGGTGACAAACCAGATAATTTGGATGAATTGCTAGAAAATGCAAACAAAATCATCGGCGAAAAAGTTGGTGCTAAATTAGACATCCAATACCTTGGATGGGGTGACTACGGTAAGAAAATGTCAGTTATCACTTCTTCAGGTGAAAACTACGATATCGCATTTGCAGATAACTATGTCGTAAACGCTCAAAAAGGTGCTTATGCTGACTTGACAGAATTGTACAAGAAAGAAGGAGCTGACCTTTACAAAGCGCTTGACCCAGCTTACATCAAAGGGAACACTGTAAACGGTAAGATCTATGCAGTTCCAGTTGCAGCCAACGTTGCATCTTCACAAAACTTTGCTTTCAACGGCCCACTTCTTGAAAAATACGGCATCGATATCTCAGGTGTAACTTCATACGAAACACTTGAACCAGTCTTGAAACAAATCAAAGAAAAAGCTCCAGATGTAATGCCATTCGCTGTTGGTAAAAACTTTATTCCATCAGAAAACTTTGACTATCCAGTTGCAAATGGTCTTCCATTCGTTATCGACCTTGAAGGTGATACTACTAAGATTGTAAACCGTTACGAAGTTCCTCGTTTCGTAGAACACTTGAAGACTCTTCACAAATACTATGAAGCAGGATACATTCCAAAAGACGTAGCAACAAGCGAAACTTCATATGACCTTACTCAAGATACTTGGCTTGTTCGCGAAGAAACAGTAGGACCAGCTGACTACGGTAGCAGCTTGCTTTCTCGTGTTGCTAACAGAGACATCAAAATCAAACCATTTACTAACTTCATCAAGAAAAATCAAACAACTCAAGTTGCTAACTTTGTAATCTCAAACAACTCTAAGAACAAAGAAAAAGCAATGGAAGTGTTGAACCTCTTGAACACTAACCCAGAACTCTTGAACGGACTTGTTTATGGACCAGAAGGCAAGAACTGGGAAAAAGTAGCAGGTAAAGAAAACCGTGTTAAAGTCCTTGATGGATACAAAGGAAACACTCACATGTCAGGATGGAACACTGGTAACAACTGGATCCTTTACATCAACGAAAACGTAACAGATGAGCAAATTGCACAATCTAAGAAAGACTTGGAAACTGCAAAAGAATCTCCAGCGCTTGGATTTATCTTCAACACTGACAATGTGAAATCTGAAATCTCAGCTATCACTAACACTATGCAACAATTCGATACAGCTATCAACACTGGTACTGTAGACCCAGAAAAAGCTATTCCAGAATTGATGGAAAAACTTAAATCTGAAGGTGCATACCAAAAAGTATTGGATGAAATGCAAAAACAATACGACGAATTCTTGAAAAACAAAAAATCTTAAGATAGATTGATTTCGTGTATTCATTCCTAAAAGATGCGATCACTGCCTTGTCTAGATATTTCCAGACGGGGTGGTGATTTTTTTGGGCAAACACATATATTTATTTGCATTGGTATCTAGATATTTGCTCTTACATATAAGCTTGGACACAAGCACAGCTGAAAAAAGATCTGAAATTGGGTCTTGTTTTCAATTTTCGGTCAAATAAATTGCATTCGTTTTCCCAAGTGGGTATACTAGTATAGTTAGATGAAAAATTCTGAAAATTTAAGAATAGAAAAGAGAACAAATCTTATGGCAAAAGATATTCGTGTCTTACTTTACTACCTCTATACTCCAATTGAAAATGCAGAGCAATTTGCGGCAGATCACTTGGCTTTCTGTAAATCAATTGGCCTCAAAGGCCGTATCCTAGTCGCTGACGAGGGAATTAACGGAACCGTTTCAGGTGACTACGAAACAACTCAAAAATACATGGACTACGTTCACAGCCTCCCAGGGATGGAAGATCTCTGGTTCAAGATTGACGAAGAAAATGAACAAGCCTTCAAGAAGATGTTTGTTCGCTACAAGAAAGAAATTGTCCACCTTGGTTTGGAAGACAACGACTTTGACAACGACATCAACCCACTTGAAACAACAGGTGCCTACTTGTCTCCAAAAGAGTTCAAAGAAGCCCTTCTTGACGAAGATACCGTTGTCCTTGACACACGTAACGATTATGAGTACGATCTAGGACACTTCCGTGGGGCTATCCGCCCAGACATCCGCAACTTCCGTGAGTTGCCACAATGGGTCCGTGACAACAAGGAAAAATTCATGGATAAGCGAGTTGTGGTTTACTGTACAGGTGGCGTTCGTTGTGAGAAATTCTCAGGTTGGATGGTCCGTGAAGGTTACAAAGATGTCGGTCAATTGCACGGAGGAATCGCAACTTACGGTAAAGATCCAGAAGTCCAAGGTGAGCTTTGGGATGGGAAAATGTACGTCTTTGACGAGCGTATCGCAGTTGATGTCAACCATGTCAACCCAACCATCGTAGGGAAAGACTGGTTTGATGGAACACCATGTGAACGTTATGTCAACTGTGGAAATCCTTTCTGTAACCGTCGTATCCTAACATCAGAAGAAAATGAAGACAAGTACCTTCGTGGATGCTCACACGAGTGTCGTGTTCACCCACGTAACCGCTATGTTTCAGAAAATGAATTAACACAAGCAGAGGTGGTGGAGCGCCTAGCCGCTATCGGTGAAAGCTTGGATCACGTCGCTTCAGTATAAAGTAAACAGCCTTCAAAGGCTGTTTTTCTATGCTTTTTATCTAAAAATCTAAAATTTGTTTCTGTATCTTTCAGGAAAATAGGTTATACTGTATGTAAACGATTTCAAAGGAGGCCAGTTATGGCGAAAACATTTTTTATCCCAAATAAAGAAAGCATTCTAGGACAACAGGAGATTTTAACAGCTAAGTCAGTTTTGGCCCTAGTAGATGGCTTAGAGTCACATAGTTATGATGCAGTTTACCTCCGTCAACCTCTCAATCACCTTGAGTATATCGAGTGTGGGATTGTAGGGCAGTCGCAATTTCTTTTCAAGGTCAACTATGCGGATAGTCGAAAAGGCTATCAAGTGGTGATTTCAGATTTTCTTACTAGAGCAGACTGGGAGATTGTAGAGACTCTCCTCCAGGCCCTATCTGGCAAGTTGGGGCAAGCGGTAGAAGGGCTAGAAGGATTTGACTTTGGAACCTATTTCCGACAAATGGCCAAGCATTATCTAGCTGATAAGGTGACTCGTCTAGTATATTGCCAAGGGCTCTTGTCCCCTATCTATCTCAACAAGGACTACCTGGAGAGCTTTTTAGCTGAAGATGGCTTGACACGTTTTGAAGAGTTAGTGAAGAAGGTACAAGGATCAGATGCATATCCTTCCAGTGCTAAATTCTATCCAGATGGGGAAGGGAAGGTTCATGGTATCTACCACCTTGCTCAGGGAGTAAAAACTATTTTACCAAAAGAACCGGTGATTCCAGCTCCTTACGTGGAGCAATTAGTTGGCAAGGAGCTTGTTTGGGAAATTGATTTGGTGAAAATATCTGGAGATGGTTCTAAGCCTGAAAACTACGAAGCGGTAGCTAGATTAGATTACAAAGCCTTCTTAGAAGCTCTTCCAAAGGAGCTCTATCAGGACCTAGATGCTAACCAAGTAGAAGTAGGGCCTGTTTTGGGGGAAGATTTTGAGAACTTAGTAAAAGGTGACTAAAGGCATAAATGAAAGATACTAGTTTTAAATAATGTGACAAGGCAGATCGTTTAGTCTGCTTTTTGTATACACAAAAAATCCTGTCAAGAGCTGACAGGATTTTATATTACATAAAGGCTAGAATTCGGAGATAATCAAAAACCAGTGCCATTTCTGCTAGGAAAAAGAGAAATAGGATACTTCCGTTGACTAGGAAAGCCAAGAGAAGGCGATAGAAGGAGTCGGTTTGGCTATCTTTACTTGGCCTTGAGATGGTATAGAGGTTGGCAAGAAGTGCCAGACCAATGCTAATGAGGCAAAGAAGAGCCGCAAAACGTAGACTATTAAAGAAGGCAAAGAAACTCGCAATACCCGTGAGCAGGATAGGAAGGGCGAAGAGTCTGCTAAACTCTTGCAAGGCTTTTTCCAGTGTCCAATCATTGTCCTGATCGACAAAACGTTTAACCACGAATCCACCTACGAGGATTGAAAAGTAGAATAAACTTGTCGCTACCAAGATGGAGAAGATAGAAAAGAGATTCAGTGAAGGGAAATGCTGGAGAGCTTTAGAGTCGATGGCTGCCATATGACCGTAGTAGACTTGCTTGATGTGATAGATGCTTAAGAAGAAACTCGTAGCAGAAAAGATAGTCAGGAGCGCAAAGGCAGTGTAACTATGTTTCTTATCTGTATCGAAACTAGTTGTCGGTTCTTTCAGAGCTCCTCGTAGCCAAATCCAAAAATCAGTAAATTCTTCTTTGAAGATTGCTGTTTTTGTAGGGACAGGGTCTGGGACAAATGGACTTTCCAAGGATTTGTTGGTCAAAGGTTTGCTTGTCTGAGAAACTTCTTTAACAGATTCTTCTGACTTGTCTATCTTTTCTGTATTTTCCACGATCTCTTCGTGTTCGCCATTCTCTACTTTTTCTAGGTCAGCTTCTTGTTCTTCAGAATTGACTTGAAGATTTTCTTCAACCACTGGCGCCTCTTCTCTTGTCTCTACATCTTCTTCAAGGAGAACTGAGTCGGATGGGCTATCTTTTTTATCATTGTTGGCTGTTTTCTCGAAATCAGCACTTTCGAACCATTCTTGAGTCATGATGGGACCTCCTTTTTTATTTCTTGTTTGAGTAGTAATGATTAACTATTAATAATGATTTCTCGAATTGGGTGAGCGATCTGGTTCGTCTGGAATGTTGATATCTTGGCCCGCTTTTGCAAGGAGGGTGTCTTGAGTATCTTTCTTCTCTACGTTGTAAGGATTGGAGAATTCTTCGTCCTTATTTTCATGATTTCCCTGGACAGGATGAACTCCTTCTCGAGTTCGATGATAAATAGCGCCGTGTTCAGATGAGAGGTTAAGATTGATTCTCTCAAGTTCTTTTTTGGATAACTGGATAACCATATCTTTTTTTGCCTTTAGCTCTACCTTACCGTGCACTTGGATATTGTCTGTAGTGATATGTTCATGGTCTGCTTGGATGCGGCTATCTGTTAGACTTGTTTCAAATACATTGACAATCCCAGTTGTGGTCAGTTGGCTGTTTTTGATCTCGCTATTAGTGATACGAAGAAGATAGCCATTTGACTGAATCTTGGCGTTGCTGACTTTTGCATTAGCAATCGAAAGGATACGATGGTTAACCTGGGCTGTTAGGTTTTTTAATTCTCTTCCTTTTGGTAGTGATAGAACGACTTCATCATTGCGACTTGAGACTCCACTTGCGATAAATAGGATTCCCTCGATACTAGAACCTACAAAGCGGTGTGTCGTTGACTTGGTGTCGGAAATCTCAAGAGTTTTTTCTTTGATAGAATGTTGGAGATTTTCTTTTTCAGAGATGGTTGGATGATACTGGATGTGAATCTTATCATCGTTTGACTCCGTAATGACGAGCGAATGTTCTGTCAGTGAGATGTTTAGATTTTCAATATCTTGATCAAAAACGAGTTCTTCCATTCGACTTTCAAATACTGGATTTTGAGACATTGCAAGAAGGCTTCTGACACCATCTGTTTGGATACCGATGATCATCATGGAAAAACCAATGATACTGGTGACAACACCAAAGATAAGAAATCCTTTTGTCCATTTACGCATGTCTTTCACCTCTCTTTCCTCTATTAAGAATCCATTGGATGAGTCGAAGGACTAGTAATCCAAAGAAACGTGTTACGTAAGAAGTGGCTAGTAAGACTAGGGATGAAGCTCCGATCGCCAGTAAACCACCACCAAAAATCAGCACAAAAGCAGATGTAGATTCAGCCAGAATGTAGAAGCTTTCAAATAGGAGAACAGCTCCGAGAACCATCCCAGCTGCTGATACAGCAAAGAAGGCTATAAGTACGCTGACAGCGGCGATAAAAATGCCGATGATAGCCATGAGAAGAGCAATTCCGACTGGAATTCCGATAGGAGCTGCAAGAAGGGCTAGTAGAGCGATGCGTAAAATATGGCGGTCGTTCTTGCTGGAATTTTCTTCGTTGATTTTCTTATCAAGAAGAGTAGTCAGGACATCATGGGCAGCTTCTTTTGGACTTCCCAGGCTAGCGATAAGCTCCTCCTCACCTTCTGGACCCGCATCATCAAAGAGTTCTTTGAAGTAATCCATGGCTTCAATGCGATCAGATTGAGGAAGCTTCATCAGATAGGCTTCAAGCTGATTCAAATATTCAGTTCTTGTCATGGCGAACGCTCCCTTCTATGATGCCGTTGATAGTGTCAGTGTAGAGTGTCCACTCTTCTCTGAGTACAAATAGTTGCTCCTCCCCAATCTCTGTTAAGGAGTAGTATTTCCGCATCCGACCTTGGTATTCGCGAGAGTATGTAGTCAGATAGCGGTTGGTATCCAGTTTTTTCAAGATGGGGTAGAGGGTAGATTCCTTGATTTTGGCAATGAGTTTAATGGTTTGACTAATTTCATAACCATAGGAATCCCCTTGTTCTAGGATGGCCAAGATGAGAAATTCAATCAAGGCCGCTGATGTTGGAAAATACATGGGGCACCTCCTTTTTTAGTATGTAAAAATTTTATATATAATTATTCTACACATACATCATACATCTAAATGTAAGCCCTGTCAAGTAATATGTGTAAAATTTTTATATATAAAAAATCTCCTAGTAAAAACTAGAAGATTAGAGGATTTCCTCAGTTTTATCCACCATAAAGAGGGCGATTGTCATGATGATATCAATGATGAGGAGAGCTAGAACAGCTGGAATCCAAGATTGAAACATGTCAAAACTATAGCCAAACAGAGTTGGTCCAAAGGCTGCTAGGATGTAACCACCGGTCTGGGCAAGTCCAGATAATTGGGCTGTCTTTTCAGGGGAACTAGTTTTGATGGAGAAGCAAACCATGAGATAAGGGAAAAGAGCGCTACAAGCAGTACCAATCAAGAGATGCGCTACTAACCAGTAAAGGAAACTCTTGCTCGGGTATAGGAGCATGGCAATTCCAAACATTCCAGCTAGCGAGATGACTGTCAGCATGATTTGACGGTGACCATTGGACAAACGAGTCGTTAAACTTGGAATTGTCATCGAGAAGGGGATACTAATCAGTGAAAAGATAGAAGCCAGAAGACCAGCGTCCGTATGAGATAGTCCAGCACTGATTGCCATGGTAGGTAACCAGGTCATACTGGTATAGAAGAGCAAGGACTGAAGTCCACCGAATACAATAATAGCCCAAACTTCCTTGTTTTTTAAGATATTCTCTTTCTTTTGTTTTTTCTCACTTCTTTTTAGAAAATGATTGTGACGATGATTGGGGAACCAGACAACTAAAGTTAGTAGGCAGGCCAAGGATAAACAGAGGATCAAGCCTTTCCAAGATGTCGCCTGAGTAATGGGTACAGAGAGATAGGAAGCAAGAGCCGTTGTAATCCCCATAGAGGTCACATAGATGGTTGTCAGGAGGCTAATCTTTTGTGGGTAGTTGGCCTGAATAGCGCTAGGCAGGAGCACGTTAAAAATAGCGATACTTGCTCCGATGAGTAGGGTTCCCAGATAAAGCAATGGGAGATTGAAGATACGAATCACTGAACCTATGGTCAATACGATAAGGCTGTAGGTAAAAAGGTGCTCGAGTCCAATCTTTTGAGCTAAACGGGTCGCAAAAGAGGAAAAAAGAGCAAACATTAAGAGAGGAAGGCTAGTCAAAACACCAAGTGAGCTGACCTCAACTCCTAAACCTTGAGCAATATCTCCTAAAATAGTCGGTAAGGCTGTAAAAGGAGTTCTTAAGACCGCTCCGATTAAGACAATTCCTAGAATAAAAAAGAGTGATCGTTTTTTCATGTGAACCTCAATAAACTGATTTTGATAACAGCTTATTTTAAAGCTTTTTCCTATAGATGTCAAGATAGAGAGAATCCGTTACTTAGCTCAGCGAAATCATGGGAAAAAGAAGGATAGATTTACTAGTTTTTTTCTGCTATTCAAATAAAAATAGGAAAGTCTGGAAATTTGTGATAAAATAGTGAAAGAAAATCTATACATTGGAGAAGTACTGTGTCTGAAAATCGTAAATTTAGCGTCTTGATGTCAGTCTATGTTAAAGAAAACCCAGTCTTTCTAGAAGAGGCGGTAGAGAGTATCATACATCAAACGCTCAAACCTAGCGAGGTGGTCATCGTCGAAGATGGTCTGCTGACACCTGAACTGTATCAAGTTTTGGAGAAATTGGAAGCACAGTCTAGTATTCCAATCAAGCGTTGCCCACTTGAGCAAAATCGTGGCTTAGGTTTAGCGCTTCAGTATGGCGTCTTACAGTGCCAATATGACGTCATTGCTCGTATGGATACAGATGATATTGCTGTCGAAGACCGTTTCGAACAACAGTTCGAATTGATGGAAACAGAGAATTTGGATTTGCTGGGTGGTCATATTGCAGAATTTATCGATCAACCAGACGAGATTGTGTCTTATCGTCGTGTGCCGATTAAGCATGAGGATATCGTTGCCTACCAGCGTATGAGAAGCGCCTTTAATCACATGACTGTCATGTTCAAAAAAGAAATGGTGCTCAAGGCTGGTAACTATGAGGATGGTCTTTATATGGAAGATGATCTTCTCTGGCTCAATATGATTAGTGCTGGAGCTCGAACTGGAAATGTGGATCAAATCCTATGTAAGGTACGAGTGGGGGCAGGGATGTTTGAACGCCGTGGGGGCCTTCGCTATCTCAAACTCTATCGTCAGGCACGTCAAAGAATGCACGCGCGTGGGCAGATTTCTTATGGCGAATACCTGAAAAGTGTTTTAATTCAGGTTGTCGTTGCTCTGTGCCCAGGCTTTGTGCGACAGTTTATATTTTTAAAACTTCTAAGAAAAAGCAAGTAATTGTAGCCAATTGGATTTTAAAAATTTATCTGAAGATTACTAGAAAATGTGATTCTGTGTAGGAGGATACCATTCACATGAATAAAAAAATAACAGATTACGTAATTGATCTGGTTGAAGTATTAAATAAACAACAAAAACAAATATTTTGGGGATTTTTTGATATTGCCAGTATGGTCTTATCAATTATTGTTTCCTATATTCTATTTTATGGCTTGATTAATCCAGCCCCAGTAGACTATGTCATTTACACAGGTCTAACCTTCCTGTTCTATCAACTTATGATTGGCTTCTGGGGTCTCAACGCTAGCATTAGTCGCTATAGTAAAATCACAGATTTTATGAAGATATTCTTCGGAGTGACCATCAGTAGTATCTTATCTTATGTTATTTGCTATGCCTTTTTGCCACTTTTTTCTGTCCGCTTTATCGTACTCTTTATCCTATTAACAACTTTCTTGATTCTACTTCCTCGTATCACTTGGCAGTTGATTTACTCAAGACGTAAAAAGGGAAATGGAGATGGAGAACACCGCCGTACCTTCTTGATTGGTGCCGGAGATGGTGGAGCGCTCTTTATGAACAGCTACCAACATCCTACTAGTGACCTTGAGTTAGTTGGGATTTTGGATAATGATGAAAAGAAAAAAGGTCAAAAGCTTGGGAAAATCCCAGTTTTGGGTTCTTATGATGATCTACCAGAATTGGCCAAACGCTACAGAGTAGAAAAAGTTATCGTTGCGATTCCGTCTCTAGATCCATCTGAATATGAGCGAATCCTGCAAATGTGTAACCATATCGGTATAAAATGCTTTAAGATGCCGATGATTGAGTCAGTTGTGCAAGGTATCCAGCCTCAAGCAGGTGGTTTCCAGAAAATTGATATCACAGACCTTTTGGGACGTAAGGAGATTCAGCTTGATGAATCGCGTCTAGGTTCTGAAATCACTGGTAAAACCATCTTGGTGACTGGTGCCGGAGGTTCAATTGGTTCAGAAATTTGCCGTCAAGTTAGTCGCTTCAATCCTGAACGTGTCATTTTGCTCGGTCATGGAGAAAACTCTATTTATCTAATTTACCATGAATTGATTCGCAAGTTCCAGGGAATTGATTTTGTTCCTGTCATTGCCGATATTCAAGATTACGATCGTTTGCTTCAAGTCTTTGAGCAGTACGAGCCAGCCATTGTTTACCATGCTGCAGCCCATAAGCATGTTCCGATGATGGAGCGCAATCCAAAAGAAGCCTTTAAAAATAATATCCTTGGAACATACAATGTTGCCAAGGCAGTTGATGCAGCGAAAGTACCTAAAATGGTTATGATTTCAACTGATAAGGCTGTCAATCCGCCGAATGTAATGGGAGCTACCAAACGTGTTGCAGAGTTGATTGTTACTGGATTTAACCAACGTAGCCAGTCTACTTGTTGTGCGGTACGTTTCGGGAATGTACTTGGTAGTCGGGGCAGTGTGATTCCTGTCTTTGAACGTCAGATTGCTGAAGGCGGTCCTGTAACGGTGACGGATTTCCGAATGACTCGTTACTTTATGACCATTCCAGAAGCTAGTCGTTTGGTGATACATGCGGGTGCTTATGCCAAGGATGGAGAAGTCTTTATCCTTGATATGGGCAAACCTGTTCGCATCTACGATTTGGCTAAGAAAATGGTTCTACTCAGTGGTCATACTGAAAATGAAATTCCAATCGTAGAAGTAGGTATTCGCCCAGGTGAAAAACTATACGAAGAGTTGCTTGTGTCAACTGAACTAGTTGACAATCAAGTAATGGACAAGATCTTTGTTGGTAAAGTAAATGTGATGCCTCTTGAGATGATCAACCAGAAGATTGAAGAGTTCCGTACCTTGCAGGGTTCTGAATTGAAGAGAGCAATCATAGCTTTTGCTAATGAAACAACTCATGTGGATTAAATATAAAAAATAAGGTATTATCCGTCAAATCTTCTTTAAGTGGAGGTGACAGGTAATATCTTTTTTCTATATTTAGAGGAATTTTCAGCTAATTTTAAACATATTTGCTCTAAGTGAACAGATATGGTAAAATATAACAAATAACAATAACAGAGAGTATCTTATGATTAACGCTTATAAAAGTTTCTTTAAAGGCTATGTAGATTTTGCAGGCCGTTCAACACGTTCAGATTTCTGGTGGGTTTGGCTTGGAAATATGATTCTTTATATTCCTTTCTTCTTAACATACGGAAATGCTCTAGCTAATTCACGAAAAGAGAGCGCTCTTATTGCTTTGGGCTTTATCGCTATTATCTATTTTATTTTTGGCTTAGCACTTTTCTTACCGTCGCTTGCTTTGATGGTCCGTCGCCTTCGTGACGCTGGTTTCCACTGGGCACTTATCTTTATTTTATTCGTTCCACTGGGTAGTATTGTTCTTCTAGTACTTTTTGCTATGCCAACAAAGGAAGAAGCAACTCCAGTTATGAACCAAGTAAAAGAAGTTCAAGCTGAAGAAGCTGAAGAAGTTGTAGAGGCAGTTGAAGCTCAAGAAGTCTCACCATTTGAAGAAATAGACAAGAACTAAAGTAAAATTGTTAAAGCATCTCTAGTTGATAAGATCTTTTAAGATTGTAAAGCTAGATCCTAAAAACACTCCCAGGTCTTTTACTAGATCTGGGAGTCTTCTATAACTGTACAGTAAAATAAAAATTGGGAGTATCGTATGATTAACGCGTATAAAAATTTCTTTAAGGGATATGCAGAGTTCACTGGTCGTTCAACACGTCCAGACTTCTGGTGGGTTTGGTTAGGAAACTTTATCATTTCTATTCCTTTCTGGATCATATATATCTCCATTGTATATCTTAGTACGGAGATGGATTCAGTGAGCGACTCAGCTAGCGAAGCTACTTTCATGGTTTTTGGTTTAGTTGCCATTATTTATGCAGTTTTCTACCTAGCAATTTTAGTGCCGACTTTAGCTTTGTCAGTTCGTCGTTTGCGTGACGCTGGTTTCCACTGGGCCTTTATCTTTCTTCGCTTCGCTCCAATGGGAGGGATTGCTCTGTTGATCCTATTCGCTATGCCGACAAAAGAAACTGAAGTGGTCAACTATAGTGAACCTCAAACAGTCAAAGTCGAAGAAGTCATCGAAGACACACCGTTCGAAGAATCAGATAAGAACTAAGAGATTCTAGTTTTACAGTTGAATCTTGTTTAACATCAAATATGGAGTTACCTATGATTAAGGCTTATAAAAATTTCTTTAAAGGATTTGCAGACTTTTCAGGGCATTCAACACGTCCAGACTTTTGGTGGGTTTGGTTGATGAATAATGTTTTTTGTATCCCACTTTATATTATCTATTTTCAAATGATTTTGAATGACGGAAAAGAAGTAGACCCAATTTCAGGCGTAGCCATCTTAAGTCTTTATATCATTTTATTTATGGTGTTATTTATTCCTAGCCTTGCTCTAAAAGTTCGTCGTTTAAGAGATGCAGGCCTCCATTGGGCTTTTATTTTTTTCGAATTGATTCCATTGCTAGCTATCTTAAGTGGTTTTATCTTTCTTCCTGTACTTTCGCTAGAAGGTGTTACCCTTTTAATCCTACTTGCAATGCCTACAAAGGAAGTGTCTGGTTCATAAATGGCGGAGCTTGAGGGCTGAAAGTTTAGAGACCGAAGCAATAACAAGTTAAAAAGCACTCCAATTTAATTGGAGTGCTTTTTGTTTAGGACTTCGATTGTAGTTGACGTAAAATGTCTGCTGGTTGATGAGCAACCCAGTCAGGTTGATAGGTCATGAGATCTTTCTCATCACCAAATCCCCAAGTAACAGCTAGTTTTCTAATACCAGTTTCTTGGGCACCAATCATGTCAAACTTCGTATCTCCGATAAGGACCACTTTTTCTGGATCCAAGTTATGACTTGCCAAAGCTTGACGAATAACATCTGCCTTGTGCACCGCTTGAGGGCTTGAACCATAGATGCCGGCAAAGAAATGATTGATTTCAAAATTAGCTGTCATATGGACTGCTGTCGGAGTATTTTTTGTTGTCGTGATATAGAGAGGATATTGTTGAGCTAGTTCAGCGAGTAGTTCCTTGATTTGTGGAAACAGCTGGGCTTCGTAAACTCCTTTTCCCTTATAATAGGAGCGATAAAGCTGGATAGCTAGCTCAATCTGATTGGGCAAGAGGCAACTAGCAAAACTAGTCTCCAGTGGAGGGCCCATAAAACCACGGATGGTTTTTGCGTCTGGACTAGGGACTCCAAGTTGTTCAAAAGTATAGGTGAAGCCATTGTGAATACCGATAGAGCTGTCCACAAGGGTTCCATCTAAGTCGAAAAAGATGGCTGATAAGGATGACATTGATTCTCCTAGTAATCTTGAAATTATTCGCCGAAGATTTCTTTTTGAAGACGACGGCCTGTCGGTGTAGCTGCGAGACCACCTTCGGCAGTTTCACGAAAGGCAGTTGGGAGACTAGAGCCCACTTGGTACATGGCATCAATGACTTCGTCAACTGGGATTTTTGATTCGATGCCAGCTAAAGCCATATCAGCTGCGATAAAGGCAAAGCTTGCTCCCATAGCATTTCTCTTAACACATGGCACTTCAACCAAACCTGCAACTGGATCGCAGATAAGACCGAGCATATTTTTGATAACGAAGGCAATGGCCTGGCTAGCTTGGTAAGGACTTCCACCTGCAGCTAGGGTTAGGGCGGCAGCACTCATGGCTGAAGCTGAACCCACTTCTGCTTGACAACCTCCTTCGGCCCCCGAGATAGAAGCATTGTTAGCAATGACGAGCCCAAAAGCACCAGCAGCGAAGAGGAAATCTAGTTGTTGTTCATGAGTTAGATTTAGTTTTTGAATAGCGGATGTGAGAACTGCGGGAAGACAACCTGCACTACCTGCAGTCGGTGTTGCACAAACAAGGCCCATCTTGGCATTGTGCTCATTAACGGCAATAGCGTTACGGGCAGCAGACAAGACAGTAAAGTCTGATAAGGTCTTTCCTTTTTTGATGTAGTGGTCTAGCTTGGCAGCATCACCACCTGTCAAACCGCTACGAGATTTATTCTCATTGAGTCCGAGTTCAACAGATGCCTTCATGACTTCAAGATTGCGCTCCATGAGGAGAAGAACTTCTCCACGCTCACGACCAGTTAGCTCAAACTCAGTCTTAATCATGAGTTCAGCAACGTTTCCTTGAAAATCAAGTTCGGCTTGTTCGACTAATTCTTTGATAGAGTAAAACATATTTTCTCCTATTGAAAGAAATTAACATTGTGCAAATGGGGAATTTTCCGAATCTCTTCGATAGATTCTTCACAGTTGCGACTATCAACTTCAATAATCATAATGGCTTTTTCTCCAGCTTTTTCTCGAGTTACATTCATTTGAGCGATGTTGATGCCAAAGCGAGAAAGAGCTTCTGTCACATGAGCAATCATACCAGGGACATCTTGATGAACGATGATGATGGTAGGGGTGTTCATGTTGAGAGATACGGCAAAACCATTTAATTCTGTCACCTGGATATTTCCACCGCCGATTGAAATTCCTGTTACACTGATAGTCTTACGCTCGTTCTTCACAGTGATTTTAGTGGTGTTTGGATGGGGAGCATTACTGTCCTTTTGGATGGTCCATACGATTTTAATGCCACGCTTGTGGGCAATTTCTAAACTATTTGGGATTTCAGAATCATCCGTATCCATTCCCAAAATACCAGCGACAAGAGCAAGGTCTGTTCCATGTCCACGATAGGTTTTTGCAAAAGAGTTAAAAAGCTGAAATTCGACCTCGGTTGGAGTATCATCAAAGATAGATGAAACAATTTTACCGATACGAACAGCTCCTGCCGTGTGACTACTAGATGGCCCAATCATCACAGGCCCGATAATATCAAAGACAGATTGAAAACGAAGTGATTGCATCTGTTTCCCCTTACAAAGATTCTTACCTCTATTATAACAAAGATTAGATGTAAGTGCTTATTTACATTCTGAAATATATAAAAAGATTAAAAAGCTTTAATAACAAGGGTTTTGTAACAAAAAAAAGGTTTTTTTAAGTAAATAAATCACAGTTTTGTAACATTTCTACATAGATTCGTTAACAAATAGTAATATTAGAAAGGTATCATGGTAGTATAAGAAAAAAGGAGAACTTTTTTAAATGAAATTAAACATGAAGACTAAACTTGCAGGATTTGCAGTTGTACTTGCTTTCCTTGCACCATCTCTAACTTTTGCACAAGAAACAAAAACTTATACAGTTAAAGCTGGAGACACTCTTTCAGAAATTGCTGAGACTTACAACACAACAGTTGAAAAATTAGCTAAATTGAACAACATTAAAAATGTTGACCTTATCTTTATTGACCAAGTATTGGTTATCGATGGGGAAGCTCCAGTTGCTGAAACTACAACAACAGAAGCTCCTGTAGCAGAAGTTGAAGAAACTCCTGCAGTTGCTGAAACTGTTGTAGAAGAAACTTATGAAGCTCCAGCACCTGCAGTGGCAGAAAGTTACTCAGCGCCTGCAGCAACAGAGAGCTACTCAGCACCAGCGGCAACAGTAAGTGGATCAGAAGCAGAAGCTAAAGAATGGATCGCTCAAAAAGAATCAGGTGGTAGCTATACAGCGACAAACGGACGCTACATCGGACGTTACCAATTGACAGATTCTTACTTGAACGGCGACTACTCAGCTGAAAACCAAGAACGTGTAGCAGACGCTTATGTTGCAGGACGTTATGGTTCATGGACAGCTGCTAAGAACTTCTGGCTTAACAACGGTTGGTATTAAGAACTAATGGACAGAATAGTATAAAAAGTCGGGGAATTTCCTCGACTTTTTATATTTTCTTTGGTTGATAATAAGTGTCAACTTCTTTTTTGAGGTGAGACAGCATTGCAGTTTCATCGATTAGCTCCAGAAGGGAGAACCCTTTTTGGATAAGTTTAGAATCATCCGTACAAATCCCAATACGGACATAGCAGATAGCAAGCCTATCGTAGCTTTTCTTGTTCTTGGCATCCTCCAGTAAAGTGTAGCAGATTTGTTGGCACATGTTTCTATCTTGATTGTACAAGTATAAGGTGGAAAGGTTGAGTAGGATTGCCATTCGCAAGTCATATAAATGTTGATAGTTTTTATAGACTTCTAAGCGTTGCAAGATTTTTCCAGTGATGAGATGGATATGTTCTATAGGAAAGGTAAAGAGAATGGTATTGAGGATTTTTAGGTCACTCTCATACCATGTATCTTGTTTTTCAATTTTTCTCCAAAGTTTCTTGACAACCTGTTCTGCGTGGTCTGATAATTCCCCTGGCCCATGTTGACGGATATAAATAACAACTTCAAGCATGTCGCTGATTTCCTCTATAGGGAGGTCGTGGTGGGTCTTGAGGTAGTCTTGGCATTTTTGAAATAAATTGATAAGTTCACTAGTCCCTAAGATTGAGCTCATATTGAGATAGGTCTGTATGATTTCCGCTCGTTGGCTAGGTTGATAGAGATGACAAATATAGTCAAACTCTTCAAAGGTCATATTGACTTGCTGGAGAAGAAATTCCATATTCTCATATTTAGGGGTTGTTTTCCCGCTTTCGATTTTTGATAGGCTGGTTCTTGAGAGGACACCCCCACAGACCTCCTCCTGGGTCAATCCTTTTGACTCACGTATTTCTTTATAGACCTTTCCAAAATCGTAGCGCATGATTTCCTCCTTATTTGTGAAAAAAGTTAACAAAACATAGAAATTGATTAAAAATATTGTATCATAGTAATATAAAAAGTAAAAAAGAAATCTAAAATAAATCTGTGAAAAGGGTTAACAAATTCTACGACAAGGTATATTGTATTTTATAATCAAGATGATAAAGTGCTGAGGAGGTATCTTTATGAAAAAAATCAGTAATTTCTGTATGTTACTCCTGCTTCTGTGTACCACTTTTTTTGTTTTTAATGTAAACTATACACGAGAAGTAATTCGGATTCAGGAAATGGGAAAAACAGCGGGTTCTTTGGATGTATATTTGAAAGATGTTAACGAACCTGCAGAATCTGTTCTTCGATTTTTTGAGGATGTATCAAAGGAGTACAAAGTCTCCGTCATCAAAACAGACAGTGGTGATGAGGTGATCAAGTCTGGTGTTTTTGATAAAGATACCTTCCCCTACCAAGAGTTTGGGCTTTCTTCCCTTGATTTTGCCACAGATGGTGAAGGAGTCTACAGTAATAAAGAAATTTCCAATAAACTTGGTACGATTCCGACCTTTCTAAAAGCCAAGCCTATTCAGCTTATGACTTTTCAAGCCTATATCAAGGATACATCTCGTAGTTTAAATGGTCGCTACACGATTAGTTCGACTCAAGAGATGAATAGGGATCAGATTTTACAGAAGTGGAGTGATTTTTTCAAGACCGACCAGGCTACCTTGCTAGAGCCAAACTATAAAAGTGCAGTGGAAGTCATAAATCGAGATTTGCTCTTATCTGCTATTATTTTTGTCTTGGCTATTTTGCTTCTTGTCTTAGTAACAGTGTATCAGCCGATGATGGAAATGAAAAGAGTGGGTGTACAAAAATTGCTTGGTTTTCGGGATAGAGCTGTTTTAGCTGATGTTGTGAAAGGCAATCTTTACCTCCTCCTAGGTGGGGCGCTTGTGATCAATCTAGGAGTGTTTTTCTTGCTTGATTATAAGCCGAAAGATTTGTTCCCTATGTTGTGGTTGTCTCATTTTTTGCTTTTGCAACTTTATCTCTTTATCAGTTGGTTGACTTATCTCTTAATCCAAAAAATGACAATCAGCTCTCTGCTGAAAGGTTTTTCATCTTTCAAATTTGGTCTACTCTTTAATTATTTGATGAAAATTGGAACCACCATTTTACTGACAGTCTTGCTAGTTGGGGTGGGGAAAAGTTTGGAGCAAGAAAACAAAGAGTTGGATTACCAGAAACAGTGGATCAGTCAAGGAAATTATCTGACCTTAGAAACTTTCCAACTCAATGATAACCTGTGGCAAGAGCAGTTGGCAGGCTCAGGGCAAGCAGTGGATTATTTCTATCGATTTTATCAGGATTTGGTAGAAAAAACGCAGGCAGGCTATGTGCAAACTAGTAACCTGCCTATAAAAAATTTTGCCACTGCAGAACAAGTGCAGCAGTATCAACTGGCTGATACGCTAACTGTTTACTATGCTAATAGCAATTTTCTAAAGAGCAAAGGATTCAAGTTACCAGATACTGGGACTAAAAAAGTTATTTTGATGCCAGCAAGTACGAAAGGTGAAGAAGATAAAAATCAGCTCTTGGGGAAATTAATTGCCTATCTTTCGATGAAGTATGAAGAGCAGCAAAAACGAAGGATAGAGGAGATGGATGTCGAGATTGCCTATTATGAAGGAGATTGGTCGTTCTTTCCATATAGTGATAAGCGAAAGGAAAATCTCTACAATCCAATTATTAGCTTGGTCAATGATTCTGATATGATGTGGGATGAAAA
Source organism: Streptococcus sp. Marseille-Q0941 (assembly GCF_943736975.1). Lineage (GTDB taxonomy): Bacteria > Bacillota > Bacilli > Lactobacillales > Streptococcaceae > Streptococcus. The sequence continues at coordinate 86,846 of NZ_CALSFO010000008.1, forward strand.
AGCCTCCCTGTCAACAACAGGTTTAAATAACCCCATTAAAATCGAAAATACGGCTCAACATCAAAAAGAGGTGACAGCGTTAGTTGAGAAATTATCAGATGAGAATTATTTAAAATTTTCATCTATTCAAGCCATTCAACAAGAGAAAGTAGATTCTTATCGAGATGCTGTTCGGAATTTTAACCTACTCTTTGCTTTGTTTGGTCTCCTTAGTATGATGATTTCCTACTTCTTACTAGTAACAACTTTCTTATTGAAGCGAACGGATATTATTACCAAGAAGTTTATGGGGTGGAAATTGATAGATCGGTATCGTTCCTTGCTGGGTCTCCTATTAGCCGTTTATAGCCTTCCTTTTATGGTTTTGTTATTCTTTGCCCATGCTCTTTTTCCACTCTTGCTTTTCGCAGGATTTACATGCTTAGATATTTTGTTTGTACTTTTCTTGGGTTCTAAGATGGAAAAACGAAATGTAGCGCAGTTATTGAAAGGGGACATCTTATGATACAGTTGGAAAATATTACGAAAACCATTGGAAAAAAAGTTATTTTGGAGAACTTATCTCTAAAGATTAACCAAGGGGACTTAGTTGCGATAGTTGGAAAGAGTGGTAGTGGCAAGTCAACCTTGTTAAATCTCTTGGGTTTGATAGATGGTGATTACAGTGGACATTATGAAATTTTCGGTCAGACAAATGTACCTGTCAATTCTGCTAAGTCGCAAGCGATTATTCGCGAACACATTTCCTATCTTTTTCAAAATTTTGCTCTGATTGATAATGAAACGGTAGAGTATAATCTCATGCTGGCTCTAAAGTATGTGAAATTGCCCCAAAAAGACAAAGTCAAAAGGATAGAAGAAATTTTAGAGAGGGTGGGGTTGCCATCAACTCTGCATCAAAAGGTTTCAGAGTTATCTGGAGGGGAACAGCAGCGAATCGCAGTTGCTAGAGCTATTTTAAAACCCAGTCAGCTCCTTTTAGCAGATGAACCAACCGGCTCTCTAGACCCTGAAAATCGAGATTTGGTTTTAAACTTTCTCTTAGATATGAACAAGGAAGGGAAAACGGTCATTATCGTTACCCACGATGCCTATGTAGCTCAACAATGCCATCGAGTTATTGAATTGTGAAAAATACAGAAATCTTATCAAAAATCTTTAAACTTAAGAACACCTTTAAAATTTAATTTTAAAACACTAATTTATTAACATTTTTTGATTGATAAAAATAGAAAATCGGTTGTTTTTAGGAGATTCTCTAAAATTACCTCCTAACCACACTTATCAAAAACGATAATTGTATGACTCTTAAGATTCAAATACCTTAGTTCTCGTGATTTTTGAGCTATTCTAGCTTTAGAATCCTTCAGAACGTAAAATTTTAAGCAGTCAAAGACTTAGAATAATCACAAAACATTTATTTTATAGCAATTCTAAGCTTAGAATTGCATGGATATATATGTATTTGAGCTGTTCGAGAGTTTGGACAGCTCTATTCTGAGAAATCTGAGCTATCAATGCTTTAGAATAGTATTATCTATTTTGGATATTATATTTGTTTGTATTTTAACTATTGCTCGATTTTATAGGACTTTTTTCTATAAAGAATAGTTTGGATTAGAACTGTATCTAAAAACAGAGGTTGGTAGATTATCAGCCTCTTTCTTGTCTTCTCCAACCAAGCGTGTTATAATGAATACTGCTCAAGCGACCTTCAATCGTTAAGCACACACGACCTTCAATCGTGAATAAACGAATAGATGGGAGACTTACCATGAGTAATAACTCTAAAACACGTGTTGTCGTGGGGATGAGTGGTGGTGTCGATTCGTCGGTGACGGCTCTCTTGCTCAAGGAGCAGGGCTACGACGTGATTGGTATCTTCATGAAGAACTGGGACGACACAGATGAAAACGGCATCTGTACGGCTACCGAAGATTACAAGGATGTGGCTGCAGTAGCAGATCAGCTCGGCATCCCTTACTACTCTGTCAACTTTGAAAAAGAGTACTGGGACCGCGTTTTTGAGTATTTCCTAGCAGAATACCGTGCAGGACGCACGCCAAATCCAGATGTGATGTGTAACAAGGAAATCAAGTTTAAGGCCTTTTTGGACTATGCCATGACCTTGGGAGCAGACTATGTAGCGACTGGGCACTATGCTCGAGTAGCGCGCGATGAGGATGGCATCGTTCACATGCTTCGTGGTGTGGACAATGGCAAGGACCAGACCTATTTTCTCAGCCAACTTTCGCAAGAACAATTACAAAAAACCATGTTCCCCTTGGGACATTTGGAAAAACCTGAAGTTCGCAGATTAGCAGAAAAAGCTGGCCTTGCGACTGCTAAGAAGAAAGATTCGACAGGGATTTGCTTTATCGGAGAAAAGAACTTTAAAGAATTTCTCAGCAACTACCTGCCAGCCCAGCCTGGTCGCATGATGACTGTGGATGGTCGCGATATGGGTGAGCATGCCGGTCTGATGTACTATACGATTGGTCAGCGTGGCGGGCTTGGTATCGGTGGACAACACGGTGGTGATAATGCTCCTTGGTTCGTTGTCGGAAAAGATCTAAGCCAGAATATCCTCTATGTCGGCCAAGGTTTCTACCATGACTCGCTTATGTCAACTAGTTTAGAGGCTAGTCAGGTTCACTTTACTCGTGAGATGCCAGAGGAGTTTACGTTAGAATGCACGGCTAAATTCCGCTACCGTCAGCCTGATTCTAAGGTGACCGTCCATGTCAAAGGAGATAAGGCTGAAGTCATCTTTGCAGAACCTCAGCGCGCCATTACACCAGGACAAGCAGTTGTCTTTTATGATGGTGAAGAATGTCTTGGTGGTGGTTTGATTGATAATGCCTACTGTGACGGCAAGGTTTGTCAGTACATATAAATTGACAAATTTTCTCATTTTGCTACAATAATAAAAGCAATAGAAATGATGGTCAAAGCTCATGGATGTTGCAGGCTTTTTTGTCCTGCACTTCTTACGAGTTTTGACTGTTTTTGTGTCGTTTAAGGGAAAGGATAAAAATGACTCAACAAGACTTTCGGACAAAAGTGGAAAATACAGTTTTTGGTGTTCGGGCGACAGCCTTGATTCTTCAAAATCGCAAACTCCTAGTTACCAAAGATGAGGGCAAGTATTACACTATTGGCGGTGCCATCCAAGTCAATGAAAGAACGGAAGACGCGGTAGTCCGCGAAGTGAGGGAAGAACTGGGTGTCAAAGCTCAAGCTGGTCAGCTAGCTTTTGTGGTTGAAAATCGTTTTGAACAAGACGGTGTCTATTATCACAACATCGAGTTTCATTATCTGGTGGACTTGCTTGAGGATGCCCCATTGACCATGCAGGAAGATGAGAAAACGCAGCCCTGTGAATGGCTTGACTTGGGTCAGCTTGAGGATTTCCAGCTAGTTCCAGCCTTTTTAAAAACAGCCTTACCAGAATGGAACGGGCAACTAAGACACATCCATCTTGAAGAATAGGAGAGAAAATGACTTATAATTTTACTGAAGAATACGATATTATTGTAATCGGTTCGGGACATGCTGGGGTCGAGGCTTCCTTGGCTGCCAGCCGTATGGGTTGTAAGGTTCTGCTTGCGACCATCAACATTGAAATGCTGGCTTTCATGCCTTGTAATCCCTCTATCGGTGGATCTGCCAAGGGGATTGTCGTGCGTGAAGTCGATGCCCTCGGTGGTGAAATGGCGAAGAATATTGACAAGACTTACATCCAGATGAAGATGCTCAACACTGGGAAGGGGCCAGCCGTTCGTGCCCTTCGTGCGCAGGCTGACAAGGAGCTCTACTCTAAGGAGATGCGCAAGACGGTTGAAAATCAAGACAACCTCACTCTTCGTCAGACTATGATTGATGAGATTTTAGTGGAAGATGGCAAGGTTGTCGGTGTTCGTACAGCTACCCATCAAGAGTATGCTGCCAAGGCCGTTATTGTGACGACAGGGACTGCACTCCGTGGGGAAATCATCATCGGAGACCTCAAGTACTCATCAGGACCTAACCACAGCCTAGCTTCGATTAACCTAGCTGATAATCTCAAGGAACTTGGGCTTGAAATTGGTCGTTTCAAGACAGGAACCCCTCCACGTGTCAAGGCTTCTTCTATCAACTACGATGTGACAGAAATTCAGCCAGGAGACGAAGCGCCTAATCACTTCTCATACACTTCGCGTGATGAGGACTATGTCAAAGACCAAGTTCCATGCTGGTTAACCTATACCAATGGTACTAGTCATGAGATTATTCAAAACAACCTCCACCGTGCACCTATGTTTACAGGTGTGGTCAAGGGAGTGGGACCTCGTTACTGTCCGTCGATTGAGGATAAGATTGTGCGTTTTGCGGACAAGGAACGCCACCAACTCTTCCTTGAGCCAGAAGGTCGCAATACAGAGGAAGTTTATGTCCAGGGTCTTTCAACTAGCCTTCCTGAGGATGTGCAACGTGAATTGGTGCATTCTATCAAAGGTTTGGAAAATGCAGAGATGATGCGTACTGGTTATGCCATTGAGTATGACATGGTCTTGCCTCATCAGTTGCGTGCGACTCTAGAAACCAAGAAAATTTCAGGACTTTTCACGGCTGGTCAGACCAATGGAACGTCAGGTTATGAAGAGGCTGCTGGCCAAGGGATTATCGCTGGGATCAACGCAGCTCTGAAAATCCAAGGCAAGCCTGAGTTGATTTTGAAGCGCAGCGACGGTTATATCGGGGTGATGATCGATGACTTGGTGACCAAGGGAACCATTGAACCTTACCGTCTATTAACTAGTCGTGCAGAATACCGTCTCATTCTCCGTCATGATAATGCTGATATGCGTTTGACCGAGATGGGACGTGAGATTGGGCTTGTTGATGATGAACGCTGGGCTCGCTTTGAAATCAAGAAAAACCAATTTGACAATGAGATGAAGCGTTTAGACAGCATCAAACTCAAACCGGTCAAGGAAACTAACGCTAAGGTTGAAGCGATGGGCTTCAAGCCATTGACTGACGCTGTGACAGCCAAGGAATTCCTTCGCCGCCCAGAAGTCTCTTACCAAGATGTGGTGGCTTTCATCGGACCTGCTGCTGAAGAGTTAGATGACAAGATTATCGAATTGATCGAGACAGAAATCAAGTACGAAGGCTACATCTCCAAAGCCATGGATCAGGTTGCCAAGATGAAACGCATGGAAGAAAAACGCATTCCAGCCAACATCGACTGGGATGACATTGACTCTATTGCGACAGAAGCTCGCCAGAAGTTCAAACTCATCAATCCAGAAACCATCGGCCAAGCCAGCCGTATCTCTGGAGTTAACCCAGCAGATATCTCCATTCTTATGGTCTATCTGGAAGGTAAAAATCGAAGCATTTCAAAAAATTTAGAAAAAAAAGCTGATTAAAAACAAAACGCTGAATTCTATTTTTGGGAATTCAGCGTTTTTAGATTTTTCTTCTTTTTTCGAATAAAAAAGAAAAGGAGGAATGATAATGCTAACAGTAGAAGAAAAAACTTTTTTAGCTCACTATAAAACAGCTTTATATCACCGTTTTTATGAGGTCGAACGCTTTGCTTCCTTGTCTGAAAAGTTGAGCAAACGTCGGCCACAGGCTGACAAGAACTAGACTTTTTGATATACTAGAACAAATTAAAGAATAGGAGAGAATGTATGAGTGTATATGGTAGATTAGAAGACGAACCAACTCCAACTTGGATGGGAAGCCAGGATGCTCTAGTAGAGAATGAGGAGCAACTTGAGGTTAAAACTCGTCAACCTGCCCGCTTACCATTTTTTAATATCCTCATTTTGAGTACTCTAGTGGTCCTTGTATCCGTAATCTTCCCCTTCTTCTTAGGATTGATAAGTCCTGAGCAGTCTCAGGATTTTTATATTGGATGGGCTATGCACCAAAGCGGAGACGTCTACACAGATTATTTTGGAACTAGTGGTCTCCTCTATTACTTTTTACAGTATGTAACTCAGGGAAGTATTTTGTTTGCCGTCTTTAATTGGTTGACTTTAGTAGGTGCCGGATTCTTTCTTTTTCGTTCGGCCTACAATCTGACGGAACAAAATAAACAATCACAACAAGTATTGACAGTCTTTTATATCCTGGCTAGTGCTCTTAGCTTTGGTGGCGGATATGCAACTATTCTTGCTCTCCCATTCTTGTTCTATGCTCTAAGTTTAGTGACGGCTTATTTGGCCGAACCAAACCAAGATAGAGGTTTCTTGCGTATTGGAGCTAGCTTGGCTCTAGCATTTTTCTTTGCACCTTTGGTTACAACCTTGTATGCATTCGTCTTGTTTCTTGCAGTAACAGCTTTTAATGTCGGTCGCAACAAATTGACTCATGGTGTCTATCAATCTTTTGCTGCGGGCCTTGGTTTTTCAATTTTCTTTTATCCAATTGGCTACTACACGGTTTATAAAGGTAGTTTTGGAAATGCGATTAGTCAAATACTCTACCCAGTAGATAGTTTGAACTTTACGTCTAACCCGGGATTGCTAGACAACATCCTTTTCTATGGATTGTTAGCCATTGCTCTTGGAGCGTTGACGATGGCATTTACAGGTCTCTTCCGATCTAAGCCATTGAAACAGTCTGTCTTATCAATCTTTGCTGCAATAGCTGTTATTTTGGTATTGGTTTTAGAAATTTTTTCTACAGACCAAATCCACGGCAGTCGTATGGTGGAGTTACTTCCTTTCTTGTCTCTTCTTTTACTGGCTGGAATTCGTACAGAGAAACCAGAAGGAGCCAATCGTCGTAGACGTTCTAGAGAAGAAACTTCTCTATGGGGAGCTTTTGTAAAAGGAAATGCCTACCTGCCAATTTTAGCTCTTGCTTACCTATTTTTAGCTCCTCTAGTATCACGATATTTGCTCCATACTGCACAATATCAAGAACGAACCAGTATTGAAGCTAAGGTTAAAGGGGAAACGCAGGCTACAGATCGTATCTATGTTTGGGATGATCAGACAAGTAGTTATAAGGCAAGTGAACGCTTGGCTGCTAGTCAGTTATTATCACCGAGATTGCATACAGGACTTGATGCAAATCGTACCAAGCTTGTAAATGATTTACGAGATAATCAACCAAAGATGATTGTAGTAAATACAAAAACAACCCTATGGACAGAAGTTGAGCAACTTTTAGCTGAAAATTATCAAGCGGTTCAAAGTGAATTCAAAGACTTTAAATTCTACAAATTAAAATAAAAACAATCAATATCTTGTGTAATTTTAAAAAATTTTTATTTTTTAACACAAGATATTGATTTTTATTTTTTTAGTGATATAATACTTTTTAGAATCAATATTATATTTAAGAAAAGGGTATGGATATGATTGTATTGGAAGAGAAGGCTGTCCCTGATCCGACTTTATTCGTTGAAAAGCGTGACGGCAGACGTGTAATTTTTGATGTAGACAAGATTGACAAAGCGCTTCATAAGGCTGCTGAAAAGGTTATGGATGTAACCCCTTTGGTTGAAAAGCGACTTAGCACCCTAGTTGAACGTATCGTTGAAGAGATTCATAGCCGTTTCCCTCAAGGTGTAAAAATCTACGAAATCCAAAATATCGTAGAGCACGAGTTGTTGGAAGCTAAAGAATACGCCTTGGCCGAGGAATATATTACTTATCGGACCCAACGTGATTTTGAGCGCTCAAAAGCAACAGATATCAACTTCAGCATCCATAAACTGCTCAATAAAGATCAGGCGGTTGTCAATGAAAATGCCAATAAGGACAGTGATGTCTTTAATACCCAGCGTGACTTGACAGCAGGGATTGTAGGGAAGTCGATTGGACTCCAAATGCTTCCTAAACATGTGGCTAATGCCCATCAAAAAGGGGATATCCACTATCACGATTTGGACTATAGCCCCTACACCCCTATGACCAACTGTTGTTTGATTGATTTCAATGGCATGTTGGAAAATGGTTTTAAGATTGGGAATGCAGAGGTTGAGAGTCCTAAGTCTATCCAGACTGCAACAGCTCAGATTTCGCAAATCATCGCAAACGTTGCCTCTAGTCAGTACGGTGGATGTTCCGCAGACCGGATTGATGAAGTCTTGGCTCCATATGCAGAGAAAAATTACCAAAAGCATCTCAAAGATGCAGAGGAATGGGTTCTGCCTGATAAGCGTGAGGAGTACGCCTGGAAGAAAACCCAGAAAGACATCTACGATGCCATGCAATCTCTAGAGTACGAGATTAACACCCTCTTTACCTCAAATGGTCAAACCCCTTTTACCTCTCTTGGTTTCGGTCTAGGAACCAATCGTTTTGAACGCGAAATTCAAAAGGCAATCCTGAATATTCGAATCAAGGGGCTGGGTTCAGAACATCGTACAGCAATCTTCCCGAAACTTATCTTCACTCTTAAAAGAGGACTTAACTTGGAGGAAGGTTCGCCTAACTACGATATTAAGCAGTTGGCTCTTGAGTGTGCAACCAAGCGGATGTACCCAGATGTATTATCTTACGATAAGATTGTCGAGTTAACAGGCTCCTTCAAGGTTCCGATGGGATGCCGTTCGTTCCTTCAAGGCTGGAAGGACGAAAATGGAGTAGAGGTTAATTCTGGTCGTATGAACCTAGGAGTCGTGACGGTCAATCTTCCTCGTATCGCCCTCGAATCTGAAGGGGACATGAATAAGTTCTGGGAAATCTTCAACGAGCGCATGAACATCGCGGAAGATGCTTTGGTCTATCGTGTGGAGCGAACCAAGGAAGCCACTCCAGCTAATGCACCAATTCTTTATCAATACGGAGCCTTCGGACGTCGACTTGGAAAAGAAGAAAGTGTTGACCAGCTCTTTAAGAACCGTCGTGCGACCATCTCTCTAGGTTATATCGGTTTGTACGAAGTGGCAACCGTCTTCTTTGGCAATAACTGGGAAAGCAATCCTGAAGCCAAGGAATTTACACTGGATATTATTCGCGATATGAAGCGCCGAGTAGAAGAGTGGTCTGACCAATACGGTTATCACTTCTCTATCTATTCGACACCATCTGAAAGCTTGACAGATCGCTTCTGTCGTTTGGATACAGAGAAGTTCGGTTCTATTCCTGATATTACAGACAAGGAATACTACACCAACTCTTTCCACTATGATGTCCGCAAAAATCCAACACCTTTTGAAAAATTGGACTTTGAGAAAGTTTATCCAGAAGCGGGTGCGTCAGGTGGTTTCATCCATTATTGTGAGTATCCAGTTCTTCAACAAAATCCTAAAGCCCTGGAAGCTGTCTGGGACTATGCTTACGACCGGGTCGGTTATCTCGGGACCAATACTCCGATTGATCGTTGCTACAAGTGTGACTTTGAAGGGGATTTTGAACCAACTGAGAGAGGGTTCGCTTGTCCTAACTGTGGAAACAATGATCCTAAAACAGTAGATGTAGTGAAACGAACTTGTGGTTATCTGGGAAATCCTCAAGCCCGTCCGATGGTCAACGGACGCCACAAGGAAATCGCAGCGCGTGTCAAACATATGAACGGTTCTACTATTAAAACGGCTGGACATGAAGTAAGAAATTAGAAAGAAAAAGAATGGGAAAATATCAATTAGACGATAAAGGAAAGGCCTTGGTTCAACGATTCCACGAGAAACATTCAAAGGGTGGGGGCAATAAAAAAGACCGAGTGGCTAGCCTTAGAGAGCAATTTTTAAACAAGAACAAGAAAAAATAAAAGTGAGAGTTGCCTCTCACTTTTCTCTTAATTGGAGGTAAAAATGATACTACGCAGACCAACATTGGCAGATAAAGAAACAGTTTTAGAGATGATGGCAGAGTTTGAACAAGTACAGTCACCTCATGATGGTGGTTTCTGGGATACAGAGAACTTTGTGTATGAAGAGTGGTTGGAAATAAATATGCAAAAAGAGATGGGAATAAACTTGCCTGAAAATCGTGTTCCTTCTATTCAATTTGTATCATTTGATGATGTAGGTCGTGCTCTAGGACTTTTGAATCTGCGATTGAGACTGAATGAGGGTTTACTGAATTATGCTGGCCATATTGGCTACTCCATTCGTCCATCTGAAAGAGGTAAGGGTTATGCCAAAGAATCCCTCCGACAAGGTCTACAAGTTGCTAAGGGAAAGAATATTAAACGAGCTTTAGTGACTTGTAGCACAGAAAATCCAGCAAGCCGAGCTGTTATCTTAGCTAATGGTGGGGAGTTGGAGGATGTTCGAAACGGAACGGAGCGCTATTGGATAGACTTGGAGTAGACAGCATGACATGGAATACACCAAAACCAGGCGAGTGGAAAAGTGAAGAACTCAGTCAGGGGCGTATCATTGACTACAAGGCCTTTAACTTTGTGGATGGAGAAGGGGTGCGCAACTCCCTTTACGTAGCAGGTTGTATGTTTCACTGTGAGGGGTGTTACAATGTTGCGACCTGGTCTTTCAATGCAGGCATTCCTTATACAGCAGAGTTAGAAGAACAGATTATGGAAGATCTTGCCCAGCCCTATGTTCAAGGCTTGACCTTACTGGGAGGAGAGCCATTCCTCAATACTGCTATCCTCTTGCCCCTCGTAAAACGCATTCGGAAGGAATTACCAGATAAAGACATCTGGTCCTGGACGGGCTACACTTGGGAAGAAATGATGCTGGAAACTCCAGATAAACTGGAACTCTTGTCGCTGATTGACATCCTTGTCGATGGACGGTATGACAAAAGCAAGCGCAATCTCATGCTCCAGTTTCGAGGTTCTTCTAATCAACGAATTATCGATGTACAAAAATCTCTGCAAAGTGGAAAAGTAGTTATTTGGGACAAGCTTAATGATGGGAAGCAAAGCTATGAACAGGTGAAGAGGGAATAAAAAACAATTGCAGAAACTGTATATTAATATAGAAGAAAAATAAAAATTTGCTCTTCATTTATGCTTTTTTGAGATAAGGAGCGATAAGAAAACAGTTTCATTCGAAAAATTAAAAAAATCCTGTCAAATCCCTTGCAATCGCAGGGGCTTTGTGTTATTCTATTATGGTGCTGTAAATTACAGCCTTAGCTTTGATGCAAGAGGTTGCGACACGCTCGGTTGCATTGCCACGCAACGCGCGTCGGTTTTCTTGTGGAGCTAGCCTATTATCTTAAATAGACGAAAAGGAGAAAAAGATGGCAAACAAAAAAATCCGTATCCGTTTGAAAGCTTACGAACACCGTACGCTTGATACAGCGGCTGCAAAAATCGTAGAATCAGCTACTCGTACAGGTGCACAAGTTGCGGGTCCAATCCCACTTCCAACTGAGCGTAGCCTCTACACAATTATTCGTGCGACTCACAAATATAAAGATTCTCGCGAACAATTCGAAATGCGTACACACAAACGTTTGATCGACATCATCAACCCAACTCAAAAAACAGTTGATGCTTTGATGAAATTGGATCTTCCAAGTGGTGTAAACGTAGAAATCAAACTTTAATTTAAAGCTTGATGCCTTGAGCATAAAAAACGCTCGTTAAAAACTTTTTGAATAAAAAAATATAGAAAAGGAACTATTTTCTCATGACAAAAGGAATCTTAGGGAAAAAAGTGGGAATGACTCAAATCTTCACTGAAGCTGGCGAATTGATCCCTGTAACAGTTATCGAAGCAACTCCAAACGTTGTTCTTCAAGTTAAAACTGTTGAAACAGATGGTTACAACGCTATCCAAGTTGGTTTCGATGACAAACGCGAAGTATTGAGCAACAAACCTGCTAAAGGACATGTAGCGAAAGCTAACACGGCTCCTAAGCGCTTCATTCGTGAATTCAAAAACGTTGAAGGCTTGGAAGTTGGTGCTGAAATCACAGTTGAAACATTCGCAGCTGGAGACGTTGTTGACGTAACTGGTACATCTAAAGGTAAAGGTTTCCAAGGTGTTATCAAACGCCACGGACAATCACGTGGACCTATGGCTCACGGTTCTCGTTACCACCGTCGTCCAGGTTCTATGGGACCTGTTGCACCTAACCGCGTATTCAAAGGTAAAAACCTTGCTGGACGTATGGGTGGCGACCGCGTAACAATTCAAAACCTTGAAGTTGTACAAGTTGTTCCAGAAAAGAACGTTATCCTTATTAAAGGTAACGTACCAGGTGCTAAGAAATCTCTTATCACTATCAAGTCAGCAGTTAAAGCTGGTAAATAATAAGGAAAGGGGAATACAGTCAAAATGGCAAATGTAACATTATTCGACCAAACTGGTAAACAAGCGGGCGAAGTTGTTCTTAACGATGCGATCTTTGGTATCGAACCAAACCAATCTGTTGTGTTTGATGTGATCATCAGCCAACGTGCTAGCCTTCGTCAAGGAACTCACGCAGTTAAAAACCGCTCAGCTGTTTCAGGTGGCGGACGCAAACCATGGCGTCAAAAAGGAACTGGACGTGCTCGTCAAGGTTCTATCCGCTCTCCACAATGGCGTGGTGGTGGAATCGTCTTCGGACCAACTCCACGTAGCTATGCGTACAAACTTCCTCAAAAAGTTCGTCGCCTTGCGCTTAAATCTGTTTACTCAGAAAAAGTTGCTGAAAACAAATTTGTAGCCGTTGATTCTCTTGAATTTACAGCTCCAAAAACTGCTGAATTTGCAAAAGTTCTTGCAGCTTTGAGCATCGATTCTAAAGTCCTTGTTGTTCTTGAAGAAGGAAACGAATTCGCAGCTCTTTCAGCTCGTAACCTTCCAAACGTGAAAGTTGCGACTGCTACAACTGCAAGTGTTCTTGACATCGCAAATAGTGACAAACTTCTTGTTACTCAAGCAGCTATCTCTAAAATCGAGGAGGTTCTTGCATAATGAATTTGTATGATGTTATCAAAAAACCTGTAATCACTGAAAGCTCAATGGCTCAACTTGAAGCAGGAAAATATGTATTTGAAGTTGACACTCGTGCACACAAACTTTTGATCAAGCAAGCTGTTGAAGCTGCTTTCGAAGGTGTTAAAGTTGCAAATGTTAACACAATTAACGTAAAACCTAAAGCTAAACGTGTTGGACGTTACACTGGTTTTACTAACAAAACTAAAAAAGCTATCATCACTCTTACAGCTGATTCAAAAGCAATCGAGTTGTTTGCAGCTGAAGCTGAATAATCTAAGGAGGAAATATCGTGGGAATTCGTGTTTATAAACCAACAACAAACGGTCGCCGTAATATGACTTCTTTGGATTTCGCTGAAATCACAACAAGCACACCAGAAAAAACTTTGCTTGTTGCTTTGAAGAACAAGGCTGGTCGTAACAACAACGGTCGTATCACTGTTCGTCACCAAGGTGGTGGACACAAACGTTTCTACCGTTTGGTTGACTTCAAACGTAACAAAGACAACGTTGAAGCAGTTGTTAAAACAATCGAGTACGATCCAAACCGTTCTGCAAACATCGCTCTTGTACACTACACTGACGGTGTGAAAGCATACATCATCGCTCCAAAAGGTCTTGAAGTTGGTCAACGTATCGTTTCAGGTCCAGAAGCAGATATCAAAGTCGGAAACGCACTTCCACTTGCTAACATCCCAGTTGGTACTTTGATCCACAACATCGAGTTGAAACCAGGTCGTGGTGGAGAATTGGTCCGTGCAGCTGGAGCTTCTGCTCAAGTATTGGGTCAAGAAGGTAAATATGTTCTTGTTCGTCTTCAATCTGGCGAAGTTCGTATGATTCTTGGAACTTGTCGTGCAACAGTTGGTGTTGTCGGAAACGAACAACATGGACTTGTAAACCTTGGTAAAGCAGGACGTAGCCGTTGGAAAGGTATCCGCCCAACAGTTCGTGGTTCTGTAATGAACCCTAACGATCACCCACACGGTGGTGGTGAAGGTAAAGCACCAGTTGGTCGTAAAGCGCCATCTACTCCATGGGGCAAACCTGCTCTTGGTCTTAAAACTCGTAACAAGAAAGCGAAATCTGACAAACTTATCGTTCGTCGTCGCAACGAGAAATAATTTAAAACTAGTTGCATAAGCGCTAGGTAATCCGCCAGCTCGGTAGCGCTCGTTGAGAGCGCAAGCCGCTGTGGTACTATATTTAAAGGAGAAAATATTAAAATGGGACGCAGTCTTAAAAAAGGACCTTTCGTCGATGAGCATTTGATGAAAAAAGTTGAAGCTCAAGCTAACGACGAAAAGAAAAAAGTTATCAAAACTTGGTCACGTCGTTCAACGATCTTCCCAAGTTTCATTGGTTACACAATTGCAGTATACGATGGACGTAAACACGTACCTGTTTACATCCAAGAAGACATGGTAGGTCACAAGCTTGGTGAATTTGCACCAACTCGTACTTACAAAGGTCACGCCGCAGACGACAAGAAAACACGTAGAAAATAAGGAGAACATAAATGGCAGAAATTACTTCAGCTAAAGCAATGGCTCGCACAGTACGTGTTTCACCTCGTAAATCACGTCTTGTTCTTGACAACATCCGTGGTAAAAGCGTAGCCGATGCAATCGCAATTTTGACATTCACTCCAAACAAAGCTGCTGAAATCATCTTGAAAGTTTTGAACTCAGCTGTAGCTAACGCTGAAAACAACTTTGGTTTGGATAAAGCTAACTTGGTAGTATCTGAAGCATTCGCAAATGAAGGACCAACTATGAAACGTTTCCGTCCACGTGCGAAGGGTTCAGCTTCACCAATCAACAAACGTACAGCTCACATCACTGTAGCTGTTGCAGAAAAATAAGGAGGTAAAATCGTGGGTCAAAAAGTACATCCAATTGGTATGCGTGTCGGCATCATCCGTGATTGGGATGCCAAATGGTATGCTGAAAAAGAATACGCGGATTACCTTCATGAAGATCTTGCAATCCGTAAATTCGTTCAAAAAGAACTTGCTGACGCAGCAGTTTCAACTATTGAAATTGAACGTGCAGTAAACAAAGTTAACGTTTCACTTCACACTGCTAAACCAGGTATGGTTATCGGTAAAGGTGGTGCTAACGTTGATGCACTACGTACTAAACTTAACAAATTGACTGGAAAACAAGTACACATCAACATCATCGAAATCAAACAACCTGATTTGGATGCTCACCTTGTTGGTGAAGGAATTGCTCGTCAATTGGAGCAACGTGTTGCTTTCCGTCGTGCACAAAAACAAGCAATCCAACGTGCAATGCGTGCGGGAGCTAAAGGAATCAAAACTCAAGTATCAGGTCGTTTGAACGGTGCAGATATCGCCCGTGCTGAAGGATACTCTGAAGGAACTGTTCCACTTCACACACTTCGTGCGGATATCGATTACGCTTGGGAAGAAGCAGATACTACATACGGTAAACTTGGTGTTAAAGTATGGATCTACCGTGGTGAAGTTCTTCCAGCTCGTAAAAACACTAAAGGAGGTAAATAACCAATGTTAGTACCTAAACGTGTTAAACACCGTCGTGAATTCCGTGGTAAAATGCGCGGTGAAGCTAAAGGTGGGAAAGAAGTAGCATTCGGTGAATACGGTCTTCAAGCTACAACTAGCCACTGGATCACTAACCGCCAAATCGAGGCTGCTCGTATCGCCATGACTCGTTACATGAAACGTGGTGGTAAAGTTTGGATTAAAATCTTCCCACACAAATCATACACAGCTAAAGCTATCGGGGTTCGTATGGGATCTGGTAAAGGGGCACCTGAAGGTTGGGTAGCACCAGTTAAACGTGGTAAAGTAATGTTTGAAGTTGCTGGTGTATCTGAAGAAGTCGCTCGTGAAGCGCTTCGTCTTGCAAGCCACAAATTGCCAGTTAAATGTAAATTCGTAAAACGTGAAGCAGAATAAGGAGAAGGCATGAAACTTAATGAAGTAAAAGAATTTGTTAAAGAACTTCGTGGTCTTTCTCAAGAAGAACTCGCGAAGAGCGAAAACGAATTGAAAAAAGAATTGTTTGAACTTCGTTTCCAAGCTGCTACTGGTCAATTAGAACAAACAGCTCGCTTGAAAGAAGTTAAAAAACAAATCGCTCGTATCAAAACAGTTCAATCTGAAGTGAAATAATAGACTAGGGAAGGAGAAATTTCAATGGAACGCAATAATCGTAAAGTTCTTGTTGGACGTGTTGTATCTGACAAAATGGACAAGACAATCACAGTTGTAGTTGAAACAAAACGTAACCACCCAGTCTATGGTAAACGTATTAACTACTCTAAAAAATACAAAGCACATGATGAAAACAATGTTGCCAAAGAAGGCGATATCGTACGTATCATGGAAACTCGCCCGCTTTCAGCTACAAAACGCTTCCGTCTTGTAGAAGTTGTTGAAGAAGCGGTCATCATCTAATCAAACCTGAAAGGAGAAAACTGAAATGATTCAAACAGAAACTCGTTTGAAAGTCGCAGACAACAGCGGTGCTCGCGAAATCTTGACTATCAAAGTTCTTGGTGGTTCAAAACGTAAATTTGCAAACATCGGTGATGTTATTGTGGCATCTGTAAAACAAGCTACTCCTGGTGGTGCGGTTAAAAAAGGTGACGTTGTTAAAGCAGTTATCGTTCGTACTAAATCAGGTGCTCGTCGTGCTGATGGTTCATACATCAAATTTGACGAAAACGCAGCAGTTATCATCCGTGACGACAAAACTCCTCGCGGAACACGTATCTTTGGCCCAGTTGCACGTGAATTGCGTGAAGGTGGCTTCATGAAGATCGTGTCACTTGCTCCAGAAGTACTTTAATCAATAAAAACAAACACAGTCCCCTGGCCTAGCCAGGGTGCCCATTGGGCGTAAGAATAAAAGGAGAAAAAAATGTTTGTAAAAAAAGGCGACAAAGTTCGCGTAATCGCTGGTAAAGATAAGGGAACAGAAGCTGTTGTCCTTACTGCCCTTCCAAAAGTAAACAAAGTTATCGTTGAAGGTGTTAACATCGTTAAGAAACACCAACGTCCAACTAACGATCTTCCTCAAGGTGGTATCATCGAGAAAGAAGCAGCTATCCACGTATCAAATGTTCAAGTTTTGGACAAAAATGGTGTAGCTGGTCGTGTTGGTTACAAATTTGTAGACGGTAAAAAAGTTCGCTACAACAAAAAATCAGGCGAAGTGCTTGATTAATCACGAAGGAAAGGAGAAGTATAATGGCAAATCGTTTAAAAGAAAAATATCTTAATGAAGTAGTTCCTGCTTTGACAGAACAATTTAACTACTCATCAGTGATGGCTGTTCCTAAAGTGGATAAGATCGTTTTGAACATGGGTGTTGGTGAAGCTGTATCAAACGCTAAAAGCCTTGAAAAAGCTGCTGAAGAATTGGCACTTATCTCAGGTCAAAAACCACTTATCACTAAAGCTAAAAAATCTATCGCCGGCTTCCGTCTTCGTGAAGGTGTTGCGATCGGTGCAAAAGTTACCCTTCGTGGTGAACGTATGTATGAATTCTTGGATAAATTGGTTTCAGTATCACTTCCACGTGTTCGTGACTTCCACGGTGTTCCAACAAAATCATTTGATGGACGCGGAAACTACACACTTGGTGTGAAAGAGCAATTGATCTTCCCAGAAATCAACTTTGATGACGTTGACAAAACTCGTGGTCTTGACATCGTTATCGTAACTACTGCTAACACTGACGAAGAGTCACGTGCATTGCTTACAGGCCTTGGAATGCCTTTTGCAAAATAATATAGGAGGTATAACTAATGGCTAAAAAATCTATGATTGCTAAGAACAAACGCCCAGCGAAGTTCTCTACTCAAGCATACACTCGCTGTGAACGTTGTGGACGTCCACACTCAGTTTACCGCAAGTTTAAACTTTGCCGTGTTTGCTTCCGTGAATTGGCATATAAAGGTCAAATTCCTGGTGTAACAAAAGCATCTTGGTAATTTAAGATATCAAGGGCGTCAAAACTCCAAGTGAAAATAGGAAACTTGACAAAGAAACTGAAGTTTCTAGGAAAGTTTATCTTTTTCACACGGAGTTTAGCCCGGGTTCAGTTGGGTTTGCCAATTTGAACACGAGCTACAGCGTTAGCAAAAAAGACCAATTTGCTTTGGAGCATCGCCCTGTATCAAATTGCCTATTTTTGCTCATTCTGTTACGCTCTTTGTATCACGTATTAACTAGCAAGTGCGACTTGCAAACTACTAGTAAGAGGAGAAAATAAAATGGTTATGACTGACCCAATCGCAGACTTCCTAACTCGTATTCGTAACGCTAACCAAGCAAAACACGAAGTACTTGAAGTACCTGCATCAAACATCAAAAAAGGGATTGCTGAAATCCTTAAACGCGAAGGTTTTGTTAAAAACGTAGAAATCATCGAAGATGACAAACAAGGCATCATCCGCGTATTCCTTAAATACGGAGCAAACGGTGAACGAGTTATCACTAACTTGAAACGCGTTTCTAAACCAGGACTTCGTGTCTACAAAAAACGTGAAGATCTTCCAAAAGTTCTTAACGGACTTGGAATTGCTATCCTTTCAACTTCTGAAGGTTTGCTTACTGATAAAGAAGCTCGCCAAAAGAATGTTGGTGGAGAAGTTATTGCTTACGTTTGGTAATTGATGATGTGAGAGCGTTAAAAGAATGCAGTGAAAATAGGAAGTTTGTAGCAGGAGCGATGCTCCAAGACAAACTTATCTTTTTCACCAAATTCTTAGCTCGAACTCAAATCAAGATACAAAGCTCGTAAAGAACAAAGCAAAATTAGGAAGTTGGAGCAGTTTGCTTACAAACAAGCCAACTTATCTATTTTGCACAGTTCTTAGAGCGTGTTCAGTTCAGCTCGTGAACTAAATAAGTATCTTAACCCCCGTGAAAACTGGCCTTCAAAGGCCTGACAATTTAACAGGAGAATAAAAATATGTCACGTATTGGTAATAAAGTTATCGTGTTGCCTGCTGGTGTTGAACTCACTAACAATGACAACGTTGTAACTGTAAAAGGACCTAAAGGAGAACTTACTCGTGAGTTCTCAAAAGATATTGAAATTCGTGTGGAAGGTACTGAAGTAACTCTTCACCGTCCAAACGATTCAAAAGAAATGAAAACAATCCACGGAACTACTCGTGCCCTTTTGAACAACATGGTTGTTGGCGTATCAGAAGGATTCAAGAAAGAGCTTGAAATGCGTGGGGTTGGTTACCGTGCACAACTTCAAGGAAACAAACTTGTCTTGGCTGTTGGTAAATCACATCCAGACGAAGTTGAAGCTCCAGAAGGAATTACTTTTGAACTTCCAAACCCAACAACAATCATTGTTAGCGGAATTTCAAAAGAAGTAGTTGGTCAAACAGCAGCTTACGTACGTAGCCTTCGTTCACCAGAACCATATAAAGGTAAAGGTATCCGTTACGTTGGCGAATATGTTCGTCTTAAAGAAGGTAAAACTGGTAAATAATGTTGAGTGGTTGAATGTCAACCACCAACTTCATTTCCAACTTTGTGCATAGCACACGATTTAAAATTAAAGAGGTGAAAACTGTGATTTCTAAACCAGATAAAAACAAACTCCGCCAAAAACGCCACCGTCGCGTCCGCGGAAAACTCTCTGGAACTGCTGATCGCCCACGTTTGAACGTATTCCGTTCTAATACAGGCATCTACGCTCAAGTGATTGATGACGTAGCGGGTGTAACGCTCGCAAGTGCTTCAACTCTTGACAAAGAAGTTTCAAAAGGAACTAAAACTGAACAAGCCGTTGCTGTCGGTAAACTCGTTGCAGAACGTGCAAGTGCTAAAGGTATTTCAGAAGTGGTGTTCGACCGCGGTGGATATCTATATCACGGACGTGTGAAAGCTTTGGCTGATGCAGCTCGTGAAAACGGATTGAAATTCTAATAGGAGGACACTAGAAAATGGCATTTAAAGACAATGCAGTAGAACTTGAAGAACGCGTAGTTGCTGTTAACCGTGTTACAAAAGTTGTTAAAGGTGGACGTCGTCTTCGTTTCGCAGCTCTTGTAGTTGTTGGTGACCGCAATGGTCGTGTAGGATTTGGTACTGGTAAAGCTCAAGAAGTTCCAGAAGCAATCCGCAAAGCAGTAGAAGATGCTAAGAAAAACTTGATCGAAGTTCCTATGGTAGGAACAACAATCCCACATGAAGTTCTTTCAGAATTCGGTGGAGCTAAAGTATTGTTGAAACCTGCTGTAGAAGGTTCTGGAGTTGCCGCTGGTGGTGCAGTTCGTGCCGTTGTGGAATTGGCAGGTGTGGCAGATATTACATCTAAATCACTTGGTTCTAACACTCCAATCAACATTGTTCGTGCAACTGTTGAAGGTTTGAAACAATTGAAACGCGCTGAAGAAGTTGCTGCCCTTCGTGGTATTTCAGTTTCTGATTTGGCATAAGAAAGGGGATAAAATGGCTCAAATTAAAATTACTTTGACTAAGTCTCCAATCGGACGCATTCCATCACAACGTAAAACTGTTGTAGCACTTGGACTTGGCAAATTGAACAGCTCTGTTATTAAAGAAGATAACGCTGCTATCCGTGGTATGATCACTGCAGTATCTCACTTGGTAACAGTTGAAGAAGTAAACTAATAAAATTTTAGGGGATGTGCAGTAGACCATCCCCTAAAACTAGATATAGTCATCTAAGATGACTCAGTATAGGCGAGTTGATAGGGGAGACAACCTTTTCTCTCTTATCGGCGCTAGCATTTTACAAAAGAGGAGAAAATATATAATGAAACTTCATGAATTGAAACCTGCAGAAGGTTCTCGTAAAACTCGCAACCGTGTTGGTCGTGGTACTTCATCAGGTAACGGTAAAACATCTGGTCGCGGTCAAAAAGGTCAAAAAGCTCGTAGCGGTGGCGGAGTACGCCTTGGTTTTGAAGGTGGACAAACTCCATTGTTCCGTCGTCTTCCAAAACGTGGATTTACTAACATCAACGCTAAAGAATATGCAATTGTTAATCTTGACCAATTGAACATCTTTGAAGACGGTGCAGAAGTAACTCCAGTTGTTCTTATCGAAGCAGGAATTGTTAAAGCTGAAAAATCAGGTATCAAGATTCTTGGTAACGGAGAGTTGACTAAGAAGTTGACTGTTAAAGCTGCTAAATTCTCTAAATCAGCTGAAGAAGCTATCACTGCTAAAGGTGGTTCAGTTGAAGTCATCTAAGTGAGGTGACCTATGTTTTTTAAATTATTGAGAGAAGCACTCAAAGTTAAGCAGGTTAGATCAAAAATCTTATTTACAATTTTTATCGTGTTTGTATTTCGTATTGGTACTAGTATTACTGTACCGTGGGTAAATGCAAACAGCTTGAACGCTTTGAGTGGTCTATCCTTCTTGAATATGTTGAGCTTGGTGTCAGGGAATGCTATGAAAAACTTTTCAGTTTTTGCTCTTGGAGTCAGTCCTTACATTACAGCCTCAATCGTCGTCCAACTCTTGCAAATGGATTTATTACCGAAGTTTGTTGAATGGGGTAAACAAGGGGAAGTTGGTCGTAGAAAGTTAAACCAAGCGACTCGATACATTGCACTAGTGCTTGCATTTGTGCAATCAGTTGGAATTACTGCTGGTTTTAATGCTCTGTCTGGAGCTAAACTTTTGACTGTTCCGCTCACACCACAGGTCTTTCTTGTGATTGGGGCAATCCTGACAGCAGGTAGTATGATTGTAACCTGGTTAGGAGAGCAAATTACAGATAAAGGTTATGGGAATGGTGTTTCAATGATTATCTTTGCAGGGATTGTTGCTTCAATTCCTGATATGGTTAAGGGCATCTATGTGGACTACTTTGTCAATGTACCAAGTAGTCGATTGACATCGTCTCTCATCTTTGTCGCTATCTTAGTAATCGCTGTTTTGTTGATTGTTTACTTTACAACTTACGTTGAACAAGCTAAATATAAGATTCCAATTCAGTATACAAAGGTAGCTCAAGGTGCACCATCAAGTTCCTATCTTCCTTTGAAAATTAACCCTGCTGGGGTTATTCCTGTTATCTTTGCTAGCTCCATCACAGCAGCACCAGCTGCAATCTTACAATTTGTAAGTGCGTCTGGTCTTAATTGGGAGTGGGTTAAAACAGCTCAAGAGTTGGTGTCTACTTCAACTCCGACAGGTGTTGCTTTGTATGCTCTGTTGATTATTCTCTTTACATTCTTCTATACATTTGTACAGATCAATCCAGAGAAAGCAGCAGAAAATTTACAAAAGAGTGGAGCTTACATCCATGGAGTCCGTCCTGGTAAAGGGACAGAGGAATACATGTCAAAACTTCTTCGTCGTCTCGCAACAGTCGGGTCTCTCTTCCTAGGTGTCATTTCTATTTTACCTATTGTAGCTAAAGATTTATTTGGTCTTTCAGAAGTTGTTGCTTTTGGGGGAACAAGTTTGCTAATCATTATCTCGACAGGTATTGAAGGAATTAAACAATTGGAAGGATATCTATTGAAACGTAAGTATGTTGGTTTCTTAGATATAACAGAATAATTGTAATAGAAAATAAAATTCACTATTGCTCAGAGAGTGGAGTGTAAAAATCAAAGACATTGTCAGATTTTTATCTCCTCTCTTCTATTTTGTTTTTAAATAGGAGTTGAATTGAATTTTTGCTTCTATTTAAATACAAAAAAGGAGTTTGAATCATGAATCTTTTGATTATGGGTTTACCTGGTGCAGGTAAGGGAACACAAGCAGCGAAAATTGTTGAACAATTTCATGTTGCACATATCTCAACAGGTGACATGTTCCGTGCAGCAATGGCTAACCAAACTGAAATGGGTGTGTTGGCTAAGTCTTATATCGACAAAGGCGAATTGGTTCCAGATGAAGTTACAAATGGAATTGTTAAAGAGCGTCTTTCACAAGATGATATTAAGGAAACTGGCTTCTTGTTGGATGGTTACCCACGTACGATTGAACAAGCTCATGCCTTGGATAAAACATTGGCTGAACTTGGAATTGAACTTGAAGGTGTTATTAACATCGAAGTAGATCCATCTTGCCTACTTGAACGTTTGAGTGGTCGTATCATTCACCGTGAAACTGGTGAAACTTTCCATAAAGTTTTCAACCCACCAGTTGACTACAAAGAAGAAGACTACTATCAACGTGAAGATGACAAACCTGAAACAGTAAAACGTCGTTTGGATGTTAATATTGCCCAAGGTGAACCGATCATTGCCCACTATCGTGCTAAAGGTCTAGTACATGATATCGAAGGTAACCAAGATATCAATGATGTCTTTAAAGATATCGAAAAGGTATTGACAAATTTGAAATAAAAGCGTTTTTCAGACTTGCAAAATGTCTTGACAAATGTTATACTGAGTTAGTCTGACTTATAATTGTTGCCTCTGTGTCTAGAGGCATCAAATCGAAATTTAGGGAGGTACTTTTGCGTGGCAAAAGACGATGTGATTGAAGTTGAAGGCAAAGTAGTCGATACGATGCCGAATGCAATGTTTACGGTTGAACTTGAAAATGGACATCAGATTTTAGCAACAGTTTCTGGTAAAATTCGTAAAAACTATATTCGTATTTTAGCGGGAGATCGTGTTACTGTTGAAATGAGTCCATATGACTTGACACGTGGACGTATCACTTACCGCTTTAAATAATCGAAAAACTTGGAGGGATAAGAAATGAAAGTAAGACCATCGGTCAAACCAATTTGCGAATACTGTAAAGTAATTCGTCGTAATGGTCGTGTTATGGTAATTTGCCCAGCAAATCCAAAACACAAACAACGTCAAGGATAAGATAGAAAGGAGAAAACATGGCTCGTATTGCTGGAGTTGATATTCCAAATGACAAACGCGTAGTTATCTCATTGACTTATGTCTATGGTATCGGACTTGCAACATCTCAAAAGATTTTGGCAGCTGCTGGAGTTTCAGAAGATATTCGTGTTCGTGACCTTACATCAGATCAAGAAGATGCTATCCGTCGTGAAGTGGATGCAATTAAAGTTGAAGGTGACCTTCGTCGTGAAGTGAACTTGAACATTAAACGTTTGATGGAAATCGGTTCATACCGTGGTATCCGTCACCGTCGTGGACTTCCTGTCCGTGGACAAAACACTAAAAACAACGCTCGCACTCGTAAAGGTAAAGCTGTTGCGATTGCTGGTAAGAAAAAATAATATAGGAGGTAAAAGTCTTGGCTAAACCAACACGTAAACGTCGTGTGAAAAAGAATATCGAATCTGGTATTGCTCATATTCACGCTACATTTAATAACACTATTGTTATGATTACTGATGTGCATGGTAATGCAATCGCTTGGTCATCAGCTGGTGCTCTTGGTTTCAAAGGTTCTCGTAAATCTACACCATTTGCTGCTCAAATGGCTTCAGAAGCTGCTGCTAAATCTGCACAAGAACACGGTCTTAAATCAGTTGAAGTTACTGTAAAAGGTCCAGGTTCTGGTCGTGAGTCAGCTATTCGTGCTCTTGCTGCCGCTGGTCTTGAAGTAACAGCAATTCGTGATGTGACTCCAGTGCCACACAATGGTGCTCGTCCTCCAAAACGTCGCCGTGTATAATCATTACCTTTACACTGCTTTTCGTTTAAGAGGGAGTAACTAAATGATCGAGTTTGAAAAACCAAATATAACAAAAATTGATGAAAATAAAGATTATGGCAAGTTTGTCATCGAACCACTAGAACGTGGATACGGTACAACACTTGGTAACTCTCTTCGTCGTGTACTTCTTGCTTCTCTTCCAGGAGCAGCTGTTACATCTATCGATATCGATGGTGTATTACATGAGTTTGATACAATCCCTGGTGTCCGTGAAGATGTGATGCAAATCATTCTAAACATTAAAGGTATTGCAGTTAAATCTTATGTAAAAGACGAAAAGACTATTGAACTTGATGTTGAAGGTCCTGCTGAAGTTACAGCTGGAGACATTTTGACTGACAGTGATATCGAAATCGTAAATCCAGATCATTATCTTTTCACAATCGGAGAAGGTGCTTCATTCAAAGCAACAATGACTGTAAACAGTGGTCGTGGATATGTACCTGCTGATGAAAATAAGAAAGATAATGCTCCAGTTGGAACACTTGCTGTAGATTCTATTTATACACCAGTCACAAAAGTTAACTATCAAGTTGAACCTGCTCGTGTAGGAAGCAATGATGGTTTCGACAAATTAACCCTTGAAATCTTGACAAATGGAACTATTATTCCGGAAGATGCTTTAGGGCTTTCAGCACGCATTTTGACAGAACATCTTGATTTGTTTACAAATCTTACAGAGATTGCTAAAACTGCAGAAGTGATGAAAGAAGCTGATACTGAATCGGACGACCGTATTTTGGAACGTACGATTGAGGAACTTGACTTGTCTGTACGCTCATATAACTGTTTGAAACGCGCTGGTATCAATACTGTGCATGACTTGACAGAAAAATCTGAAGCTGAGATGATGAAAGTAAGAAATCTTGGACGCAAGAGTTTGGAAGAAGTGAAACTCAAACTCATTGATTTGGGTCTTGGATTAAAAGATAAATAAAGGAGGAATACATGGCTTACCGTAAACTAGGACGCACTAGCTCACAACGTAAAGCAATGCTTCGCGATTTGACAACTGACCTTTTGATCAACGAATCAATCGTGACAACTGAAGCTCGTGCTAAAGAAATCCGTAAAACTGTTGAAAAAATGATTACTCTAGGTAAACGTGGTGATTTGCATGCACGTCGTCAAGCTGCTGCTTTCGTACGTAATGAAATCGCATCTGAAAACTATGATGAAGCAACTGATAAGTATACTTCTACTACAGCACTTCAAAAATTGTTCTCAGAAATCGCACCTCGTTACGCAGACCGTAACGGTGGATACACTCGTATCCTTAAAACTGAACCACGTCGTGGTGATGCAGCGCCAATGGCTATCATCGAATTAGTATAAAATCATCAATTTTGTTGAGTGTTATGATGATGGAGCCTTGTGCTCTTAGTCTAGCTCTGGTCTACCGCTAGGACTTTTGTCCTAGCGGGAACACTCATCATAATGTGATCGGGTAGACGCTTGTTTACGAAATTGTTTTTCTTTTAAGAACAATTTCGTAAGCAGGCGTTTTTTAGTTTTTTTAGTGTAAATATGCTATACTGAGAAAAAAGAAAAATGAAGCTAGACTGTTTTTCTATGAATTCAAATATGGAGGGCTGATATGAAAGCTATTATAACTGTTGTTGGTAAAGATAAGGCTGGTATTGTTGCTGGTGTTGCGACTAAGATTGCTGAATTAGGACTAAATATTGATGATATCTCACAGACTGTTTTAGACGAGTTTTTTACGATGATGGCTGTAGTATCCAGTGATGAGAAACAAGATTTTACCTATTTAAGAAAAGAATTTGAATCCTTTGGTCAGACCTTGAATGTTAAAATTAATATTCAGAGTGCTGCAATTTTTGATGCTATGTATAATATCTAGGAGGTATTTATGGATATTAGACAAGTTACCGAAACAATCGCAATGATTGAGGAGCAGAATTTTGATATCAGAACAATTACCATGGGAATCTCTCTACTTGACTGTATTGATTCAGATATTGATAAGGCTGCAGATAAAATATATGAAAAGATCACGACTAAGGCGGCAAATTTAGTTGCTATCGGTGATGAAATTGCCGCTGAGTTAGGTATTCCTATTGTTAATAAACGTGTATCGGTAACGCCAATTTCCTTAATTGGCGCTGCAACAGATGCAACGGACTATGTACCATTAGCTAAAGCTCTAGATAGAGCTGCTAAAAAAATTGGTGTTGACTTTATCGGTGGTTTTTCTGCTTTGGTACAGAAAGGCTATCAAAAAGGTGATGAAATCCTCATCAACTCGATTCCTCGTGCTTTAGCTGAGACAGACAAAGTGTGCTCGTCTGTCAATATCGGTTCAACCAAGTCAGGAATCAATATGACCGCAGTTGCCGATATGGGACGAATCATTAAGGAAACTGCTAGTCTTTCGGATATGGGTGCTGCTAAATTAGTCGTTTTTGCCAATGCGGTTGAAGACAATCCCTTTATGGCGGGAGCCTTTCATGGTGTTGGCGAAGCTGATGTTATTATTAATGTTGGTGTGTCAGGCCCTGGTGTAGTCAAACGTGCTTTAGAAAAAGTTCGTGGCCAAAGCTTTGATGTAGTAGCTGAGACTGTTAAGAAGACAGCTTTCAAGATTACTCGGATTGGTCAATTAGTTGGACAGATGGCAAGTGAAAGACTAGGTGTTGATTTTGGTATTGTTGATTTAAGTTTAGCGCCGACTCCAGCAGTTGGTGACTCAGTGGCTCGTGTCCTCGAGGAAATGGGATTGGAAACAGTTGGAACACATGGAACAACTGCTGCTCTAGCTCTTTTAAATGATCAGGTGAAAAAAGGTGGAGTGATGGCCTGCAATCAAGTTGGAGGACTATCAGGTGCTTTCATCCCAGTTTCTGAGGATGAGGGGATGATTGCTGCTGTGCAAAATGGTTCGCTCAATCTTGAAAAGCTAGAAGCCATGACGGCTATCTGTTCAGTTGGTTTGGATATGATTGCCATTCCTGAAGGTACACCAGCCGAAACCATTGCGGCTATGATCGCGGATGAGGCAGCAATTGGTGTCATTAACATGAAAACAACAGCTGTCCGTATCATCCCTAAAGGGAAGGAAGGCGATATGATTGAATTTGGTGGCCTGCTGGGAACAGCCCCAGTTATGAAAGTCAATGAGGCTTCATCTGTCGACTTCATTGCTCGTGGAGGTCAAATTCCAGCTCCCATTCATAGTTTTAAAAATTAATAAAAAAGTGAAATGGTTTAAGGTCAATTTAAGGATAAGTGTGTATACTCTAATCATTAAATAAAGACCTCCTAACTTTATTTAATAGAAATCCTAAACTTTTTCATAATAATCTCCTACAAAAGCCACTCGTAAGAGTGGCTTTTGTTTTGTATGTTCAAAAAAATAGGAAAATAGCTTTGATTCTGGTCAGTTATTTTTTAATTGACTACTTTTTCGGAGTCGAAACAGCCTAAAACCTTGCCATGATTGGCTTTTTGAAAAATTATGGTATAATAGTAGTAGTTTTATTAGATGGAGTATGATTTTTGAGAAAAAGCTTTCGTGTAAAAAAAGAGAAAGATTTTGACGCCATATTTAAAAAAGGAGCAAGTGTAGCTAATCGAAAATTTGTTATTTATCGATTAGAAAACAATGAGAAACATTTTCGAGTCGGTTTGTCAGTCAGCAAGAAGTTAGGAAATGCTGTGACAAGAAACCAGATTAAGAGAAGAATTCGACATGTTCTTATTCAAAATAGTCATCAAATTGTTGAGAATGTCGATTTTGTTGTCATTGCTCGAAAAGGCGTTGAAGTACTAGAATATGCAGAAATTGAAAAAAATTTACTTCATGTTTTGAAATTAGCAAAGATTTACCAGGAAGGAAATAAGAGTGAAGAAGAAATTACAATTGACTAGTTTATTAGGTTTGTCCTTGTTGGTAATGACTGCTTGTGCAACTAGTGAAGTGTCTGCGGATTCGGCAGACTTTTGGAGTAGACTTGTTTATTTTTTTGCTGAAACCATTCGTTTTTTGTCATTTGATGTCAGTATTGGTTTAGGGATTATTCTTTTCACAGTTTTGATTCGAACAATCCTGCTACCAGTCTTTCAAACACAAATGGTAGCATCTAGAAAAATGCAAGAAGCGCAACCTCGCATAAAGGAACTGCGCGAACGTTATCCAGGTCGCGATATGGAAAGTCGTACTAAGCTAGATCAGGAAACGCGTAAACTATTTAAAGAATTAGGTATTAAACAATCTGCATCATTCTGGCCATTATTGATTCAGATGCCGATTCTTTTAGCTCTGTTCCAAGCTTTATCAAACGTAGATTTTTTGAAGACGGGCCATTTCTTGTGGTTCAATCTAGGTGGAGCTGATACAACTTTTGTATTACCTATTCTAGCTGCCCTATTCACCTTCCTCAGTAGTTGGCTTTCTAACAAATCCTTGCCTGAGAAAAACGGTGCCATGACAGGTATGATGTATGGGATGCCTGTTATCATCTTCTTGTTTGCAATATCTGCTCCAAGTGGTGTCGCTCTTTACTGGGCGGTTTCAAATGCTTATCAAGTATTGCAAACCTACCTTTTGAACAATCCCTTCAAAATCATTGCAGAGCGTGAAGCGGATGTACAAGCTAAGAAGGATTTAGAAGTTAAGAAAAGAAAAGCTCTAAAGAAAGCACAGAAAAAGAAAAAATAAGGAGAAATCTGATAATGGTATTATTTACAGGTTCAACAGTTGAAGAAGCAATCCAAAATGGATTGAATGAATTAAATATTCCTAGAATGAAGGCTCATATCAAAGTTGTTTCGAGAGAGAAAAAAGGATTTTTTGGACTTTTTGGTAAAAAACTAGCTCAAGTTGATATCGAAGCAATCAGTGAGACAACCGTTGTAAAAGCAAATCAGCAGGCAATCAAAGGTGTTCCTAAAGAAATTAATGATCAAAACGATCCAGTTAAAACCGTTAGCGAAGCGACAGTTGATTTGGGACATGTAGTTGCAGCTATCAAGAAAATTGAAGAAGAAGGCCAAGAAATTTCTGAAGAAGTCAAGGCTGAAATTCTTAAGAATGATAAAGAAGCTAGCACGATTTTAGAAGAAACAGGTCATATTGAAGTTTTAAAGGAATTGCAACCTGAAGAAGCTCAAGATGAAGTTGATGCTGAAAAGGACAGTGATTTAGAAAATCTTGGTTTAAAAGTCGAGCCAACTTACGATACCGAAAAGGTTGTTGAAGAAGTCACTAACTACGTCCAGGCGATTATTGATGATATGGATGTTGAGGGAACTATTTCTAGCACCTCTAACCGTCGTTCGATCAATATGCAAATTGATACCAATGAACCGGGTCGTATTATCGGTTACCACGGTAAGGTCTTGAAATCTCTCCAACTTCTAGCACAAAATTATCTTTATAATCGTTATTCAAGAACCTTCTATATTACCATCAACGTTAATGACTATGTAGAGCATCGTGCAGAAGTTTTGCAGAGCTATGCCCAAAAATTAGCGACACGTGTCTTGGAAGAAGGGCGTAGTCAAATGACGGATCCGATGTCAAGTAGCGAACGTAAAATTATCCACCGTATTATCTCACGAATGGAAGGTGTGACGAGCTACTCTGAAGGTGACGAGCCAAATCGTTACGTTGTAGTTGATACAGAATAAAAAATGAAAAATCAGGCTTTTCCTGATTTTTTTCTAACTATAGCAGGTGTCAAATGAAAGAAATAAAGGATTATCTCACTTATCAAGGGGTGCAGTATCGAAATCCCGACAAAGTTGGAGATGAAAAGGATAAAATGATTGCCTTGCGTAAAAAAGGGCAGGAAGCACGAAAAAGATTTACTCAAATAGCCAAATGTTTTCAAGAGAGGCATTCTGATTGGGATTTACATCCAACCAGTCAATGGATGAATCAAGCGCAAAGATTACGACCACATTTTTGGGCTTATCTACAGCGAGAAGGTCAAGTATCAGAGCCAATGATGGCGCTCCGTATATTTGGAAATCCGAATGATTTTGGTATTTCCCTAGAAGTCAGCTTTATAGAGAGAAAGAAAGATGAAGGAACCTTATCAAAACAGGCTAAAGTCTTGGATGTGCCGGTGGTTGAGGGGATTTATTATTGGGTTCAAAAAAACGATGAGAGTTACCGAGTGCAAGCTACCGAGGGACATAGACAACTTTTGAGGCAACAATTATCCAGCCGGGAGATTCGTAAGGTTCTAGTAAAAGCTGATGTTTCAGTAACCAATGAAGAATCTCTGGCTAAGATTTTACATGAACTTGATAGAAGTTTTGAAACATTATTACCTTACTATCAAGCGACTCGAAATTAACCTAATCGGGTGAGTCATTTTATAGTAAATTGTTTTATTGCTATTCTAGGTATTTTTTCATATAATAGTAAAATAGGATACGTGGTATACTTATCACCTCAAAGAGAAAGGAAATTCTATGTCAAATTTATCTGTTAATGCGATTCGTTTTCTAGGTATTGATGCTATCAACAAAGCAAACTCAGGACACCCAGGGGTGGTCATGGGTGCTGCTCCGATGGCATACAGCCTATTCACTAAAGAACTTCGTATCAATCCAGCTCAACCAAACTGGATCAACCGCGACCGTTTTATTCTTTCAGCAGGTCATGGTTCAATGCTCCTTTATGCCCTTCTTCATCTTTCTGGTTTTGAAGATGTGAGTATGAATGAGGTAAAGAACTTCCGTCAATGGGGCTCTAAAACACCAGGTCACCCAGAATTTGGGCATACTGCAGGGGTTGATGCAACAACAGGACCTCTAGGACAAGGGATTGCAACTGCGACAGGTTTTGCACAAGCAGAACGTTTCCTTGCAGCTAAGTATAACCGTGAAGGATATAATATCTTTGATCACTACACATATGTTATCTGTGGAGACGGTGATTTGATGGAAGGTGTTTCAAGCGAGGCAGCTTCATATGCAGGCTTGCAAAAACTTGACAAGTTGGTTGTTCTTTATGATTCAAATGATATCAACCTGGATGGTGAGACAAAAGATTCATTCACAGAAAGTGTTCGTGATCGTTACAAGGCTTATGGTTGGCATACAGCCTTGGTTGAAGATGGAACCGATCTTGAAGCTATTCATGCTGCTATTGAAGAAGCTAAGGCTTCAGGAAAGCCATCTTTGATTGAAGTCAAAACAGTTATTGGTTATGGTTCTCCAAACAAACAAGGAACGAATGCTGTACACGGTGCCCCTCTTGGAGCTGATGAAACTGCTGCAACTCGCCAAGCACTTGGTTGGGACTACGAACCGTTTGAAATTCCAGCAGAAGTATACGCAGACTTTAAAGAGAATGTTGCAGACCGTGGTGCTTCAGCTTATGATGCGTGGACAAAACTAGTTGCAGATTACAAAGAAGCTCACCCAGAACTTGCTGCAGAAGTGGAAGCAATCATCGAAGGGCACGATCCAGTTGAATTGACTCCAGAAGACTTCCCAGCCTTAGAAAATGGTTTCTCTCAAGCAACTCGTAACTCAAGTCAAGATGCTTTGAATGTTGTGGCTGCTAAATTGCCAACCTTCTTGGGTGGGTCAGCTGACCTTGCTCATTCAAATATGACTTACATCAAAACTGATGGACTTCAAGATGATGCAAATCGCTTGAATCGTAACATTCAATTTGGTGTTCGTGAATTTGCAATGGGTACTGTCTTGAACGGAATGGCTCTTCACGGTGGTCTTCGTGTTTACGGAGGAACTTTCTTCGTCTTCTCAGACTATCTTAAAGCAGCAGTTCGTTTGTCAGCCTTACAAGGTCTTCCTGTAACCTATGTCTTCACACACGATTCAATCGCGGTTGGTGAAGATGGACCAACTCACGAACCAATAGAGCACTTAGCAGGACTTCGTGCGATTCCAAACCTTAATGTTTTCCGTCCAGCAGATGCGCGTGAAACTCAAGCAGCTTGGTACCTTGCGGTGAAAAGCGAAAAGACACCAACTGCCCTTGTCTTGACACGCCAAAACTTGACTGTTGAGGAAGGAACAGACTTTGATAAAGTTGCAAAAGGTGCATATGTTGTCTACGAAAATGCGGCAGACTTTGACACGATTTTGATTGCAACAGGTTCAGAAGTGAATCTTGCTGTTGCGGCTGCTAAGGAATTAGCAAGTCAAGGTGGAAAAGTTCGTGTAGTCAGCATGCCATCTACAGATGTTTTTGATGCACAAGATGCAGCATACAAAGAAGAAATCCTACCAAATGCAGTTCGACGCCGTGTGGCAGTCGAAATGGGAGCAACTCAAAACTGGTACAAATACGTTGGTCTTGATGGAGCAGTTCTCGGTATTGATACCTTTGGAGCATCTGCACCAGCTCCAAAAGTTTTGGCAGAATATGGATTTACAGTTGAAAACTTAGTGAAAATTGTAAACAACTTGAAATAATAAAAATCAGAGCAAAGCTCTGATTTTTTATTAACCTAAAACCAAGGTGTAATCTTGTAAAAATAGTTTAAATTTGATATAGTAGTTTTATCTGAATTACAAAGGAGAAAATACTATGAATCCAAATTTAACATTTGTGATTATGCTTGTAGTCATGTTTGGATTGATGTTCTTTATGCAACGTTCTCAAAAGAAACAAGCTGAAAAACGCATGGAGAGTCTCAACAAACTTCAAAAAGGCTACGAAGTTATTACTATCGGTGGTTTATACGGTACAGTTGATGAAGTTGATACCGAAAACAAAACGATTGTACTTGATGTAGACGGAGTTTACTTGACTTTCGAATTAGGAGCAATTAGAACAGTTTTGCCAGTTAAAGAAGCTGTCACACCTGAAGGTACAGTTGTTGATGGTGAAAGCGCAATTGAAGAATAAAACGGGGTGGATCTCATACCCCTTTTTCTATGAAGATGGGGAATAATAATGAAGAAAGTTGTTTTTGTATGTCTTGGTAATATTTGCCGTAGTCCTATGGCAGAATTTGTTATGAAATCTTTAACCGATGATTATGAGATTGAAAGTAGAGCAACTTCTTCTTGGGAACACGGGAATCCAATTCACGAAGGGACTCAAGAAATCTTTAAATCTCACGAGATTCCTTATGATTCATTAAAAACATCGCAACAAATCTCTAAAGATGATTTTGAATATTTTGATTATATCATTGGAATGGATGAGTCTAATCTTCTCGATCTGACTCGCATGTGTCCTCAAAGCCAGAAGCACAAGATAGAGACATTCGCTTCTGAAGGTGTTCCGGATCCTTGGTATACAGGGGATTTTGATGAAACTTATGATCGGGTTTTAACAGGTTGTAAAGCTTGGCTAGCACGTTTAGAAAATGAGGCAAAAAATGGATAATTTAAAGAAATTCTATGATAGATACAGTGTCTATATAACACGTCCTCGTTTAGAAATTGCGACAGTAGTGGTCATAGCTCTTTGCGCGATATTCGTATTTGTAGGGAACATGCCTAAGCAAGGAGTATTAAAATTGGATGGCGATTCCTTAGTATATGACGGAAGTATCGTTCGTGGAAAGATGAATGGCAAAGGAACCATGACTTTCTCAAATGGTGATACCTACACTGGGGAATTCAAAAATGGCGCATTTAACGGCAAAGGAACCTACCAAGCTAAGGAAGGCTGGGTTTATGAAGGTGACTTTGTTAATGGCCAGGCTGAAGGTAAAGGAAAACTGACTACCGAGCAAGAAGTAGTCTATGAAGGTGATTTTAAACAAGGTCTCTTTCAACAAGCGCAATAACCTCCTCTTAGAGGGGGTATTATACTGCGCGCTAGGAAAGCGCTTACATGGAAATTGGGTTGCTTTCCAATACCTTTTTACAATGAAGTTTGTGAAAAATAAAAATTTTATTGAATTATTCACAAAGTGTATGCGCAAAAGTGTATTTGTAGGTGTGTTCAAAACTGTTTTCACAAGCAAACAAAAAAAGTTTGTGAAATTTCTATGAAACTGTTTACAAATCTTGAAAAAAGAGTTATAATAAGATTGTGAAAAAATTAACAAAGGATTTACAATCCTTGAAAGCTATGGAGGAAAATATGGCTGATAAAAAAACTGTAACACCAGAGGAAAAGAAACTTGCTGCTGAAAAGCATGTCGATGGTTTGGTGCAAAAAGCTTTGGTTGCCCTTGAAGAAATGCGTAAACTCGACCAAGATCAAGTCGATTATATCGTAGCAAAAGCTTCAGTTGCAGCACTTGATGCTCACGGAGAATTAGCTCTACATGCCTTTGAAGAAACAGGACGTGGAGTATTTGAAGACAAAGCAACTAAGAACTTATTTGCTTGTGAGCACGTAGTAAACAACATGCGCCATACTAAAACAGTTGGTGTTATCGAAGAAGATGATGTAACAGGATTGACTCTTATCGCAGAACCAGTTGGTGTTGTTTGTGGGATCACTCCGACAACTAACCCAACTTCGACAGCAATCTTTAAAGCTTTGATTTCTTTGAAGACTCGTAATCCTATTGTCTTTGCATTCCACCCATCGGCTCAAGAATCATCAGCTCACGCCGCTCAAATCGTTCGTGATGCAGCGATTAAAGCAGGAGCTCCTGAGAACTGTGTACAGTGGATTACTGAACCATCTATGGAAGCAACTAGTGCACTTATGAACCACGAAGGTGTTGCGACAATCCTTGCGACAGGTGGTAATGCCATGGTTAAAGCGGCATACTCATGTGGTAAACCAGCTCTTGGGGTAGGTGCGGGTAACGTTCCAGCTTATGTTGAAAAATCAGCTAACATCCGCCAAGCTGCTCACGATATCGTAATGTCTAAATCATTTGACAACGGAATGGTCTGTGCATCTGAACAAGCGGTTATCATCGATAAAGAGATTTACGATGAATTCGTAGCAGAGTTCAAATCATATCACACTTACTTTGTAAACAAAAAAGAAAAAGCCCTTCTTGAAGAATTCTGCTTCGGTGTGAAAGCAAATAGCAAAAACTGTGCTGGTGCAAAATTGAACGCTGACATCGTTGGTAAACCAGCAACTTGGATTGCAGAGCAAGCAGGATTTACGGTTCCAGAAGGAACAAACATTCTTGCTGCAGAATGTAAAGAAGTTGGTGAAAACGAGCCACTGACTCGTGAAAAATTGTCACCAGTTATCGCAGTTTTGAAATCTGAAAGTCGTGAAGATGGTATTGCCAAAGCTCGTCAAATGGTTGAATTTAACGGTCTTGGACACTCAGCAGCTATCCATACAGCTGATGAAGAATTGACTAAAGAATTTGGTAAAGCTGTTAAAGCTATTCGTGTTATCTGTAACTCACCTTCTACTTTCGGTGGTATCGGGGACGTTTATAATGCCTTCTTGCCATCATTGACACTCGGATGTGGTTCATACGGACGCAACTCAGTTGGTGATAACGTGAGCGCTATTAACCTCTTGAATATCAAAAAAGTCGGAAGACGGAGAAATAACATGCAATGGATGAAACTTCCTTCAAAAACATACTTTGAACGTGATTCAATTCAATACCTTCAAAAATGTCGTGACGTTGAGCGTGTCATGATCGTTACTGACCACGCTATGGTAGAGCTTGGCTTCCTTGATCGTATCATCGAACAACTTGACCTTCGTCGCAATAAGGTTGTTTACCAAATCTTTGCAGATGTAGAACCAGATCCAGACATCACAACAGTTGAACGTGGTACTGAGATTATGCGTTCCTTCAAACCAGATACAATCATCGCTCTCGGTGGTGGATCTCCAATGGATGCTGCTAAAGTAATGTGGCTTTTCTACGAGCAACCAGAAGTGGACTTCCGTGACCTTGTACAAAAATTCATGGATATCCGTAAACGTGCCTTCAAATTCCCATTGCTTGGTAAGAAGACTAAATTCATCGCTATCCCAACTACATCTGGTACAGGATCTGAAGTAACTCCATTTGCCGTTATCTCTGATAAAGCAAACAACCGTAAATACCCAATCGCTGACTACTCATTGACACCAACTGTGGCAATCGTAGACCCTGCTTTGGTATTGACAGTTCCTGGATTTGTAGCTGCTGATACTGGTATGGACGTATTGACTCACGCGACTGAAGCATACGTATCACAAATGGCTAGCGACTACACTGACGGTCTTGCTCTTCAAGCGATCAAACTTGTATTCGAAAACCTTGAAAGCTCAGTTAAGAATGCAGACTTCCACTCACGTGAGAAAATGCATAACGCTTCAACAATCGCTGGTATGGCCTTTGCTAATGCCTTCCTAGGGATTTCTCACTCAATGGCTCACAAGATTGGTGCGCAATTCCACACAGTTCACGGACGTACAAATGCAATCTTGCTTCCATACGTTATCCGTTACAATGGTACACGCCCGGCTAAGACAGCTACATGGCCTAAGTACAACTACTACCGTGCAGACGAGAAATATCAAGATATCGCTCGTATGCTTGGGCTTCCAGCTTCTACGCCAGAAGAAGGGGTTGAATCTTACGCAAAAGCTGTTTACGAACTCGGTGAGCGTGTAGGTATCGAAATGAACTTCAAAGCACAAGGAATTGACGAAAAAGAATGGAAAGAACATTCACGTGAATTGGCCTTCCTTGCTTATGAAGACCAATGTTCACCTGCAAACCCACGTCTTCCTATGGTTGACCATATGCAAGAAATCATCGAAGATGCTTACTATGGTTACAAAGAAAGACCAGGACGTCGTAAATAATTGATTATCAGCCAGAGACAGGAATTTCCTGTCTCTTTTTTGTAATTCTTTTTTGGAAATGGTATAATAAGCGTATATGTTTGTTTGACTATCAAAGTTTTTGTATCGAGCCGAGGGAGAAATGTAAGAAATGAATGATTTAGGGGAAAAGGTACGGCTTCTTAGAGAGGAGAAAGGGCTTAGTCGTCCAGTCTTTTGTGGGGATGAGTCTGAATTATCCGTCCGTCAGTTGGTCCGCATCGAGAAAGGAGAATTTCGTCCTACGATAAAAACGCTAGAATACATTGCAGATAGGCTAGACATCCCATCCTATGTCTTGATGCCAGACTATAAGGAATTGCCCAAGCGTTACCAAGAATTAAAATACTTTCTTCTTCGTCATCCTGACTATGGAGACAAAGAGTTGCAGGAACAAAAGGAAGAATATTTTGATGAGATTTTTGAGAGTTTTTATGATGATTTGCCACGTGATGAGAAAGTGCTAGTGGATTGTCTTCAAGCTATAGATGCAGTGAGAATGACTAGTAATTCCTTATATGGAAGCAGTGTGATTGAGGGCGGTCTTCAAGACTTACTATCCAGAGATGTATATAAAGTTGAGGACCTTTTGAAATTGAGACTGTATTTCAACTGTCAGTTAATGGATGGTTTAAATGTGGGTGAGATAAAAGAATCTGAGCATGAAACCATTCTTTGTTTTCATGACAAACTAAGTTCTCAGGTTGATAAGATAGAGTTCGATTGTTTGGACTTGCTTAGAGATTCCTTGTTAGCTTCTTTAGCTTGTATAGAAATTATGGGACTGTTTCATTATTTTAAGAGGGCAGTTGAAACGTTAAATAAAATAGGACAGAAAACACGAGATTTTCAAAAACAACCGATTGTCTTGATGGTGGAGTGGAAATATTATATTCAGACGGATTATGATACAGCCAAACAAAAGTATGAAGAAGCAAAAATGATGGCGAAGATGTTTGGCAATGAGCAGTTACTAATTAGTTTAGATAATGAATGGACCGAGGATCTAGAAAGATATCGTTGAAGGGTTTATAGGAGTGACATTTCTGTCATTGGGGGAATGTCGCTTTTTTGTTACAATGAATTCTAAAAAAAGACAACGGAATTCCTTGTTTCTTTTGAATCTGATTTTGTTAAATATAATTTATATTAGCATTGTTTATTTTAGTTTGTATCGGTACACGATAACACAAGTGATTAAAGGAGATTATAATGTCCATTTTATCCATTAAAAATATTTCAAAATTTTACGCTTTGGACGGCAAACATAAAGAGCAGGCTCTAAGAAATATTAACCTGCAGATTGCTGAAGGAAAAATTACGGCGATTTATGGTCCGTCAGGCTGTGGAAAAACCAGTCTATTGAATATCATCAGTGGTCTTGATAGAGAGTATGAGGGAGTTTTAGATTTTAAAGGGGAGTCTCTCAGAGAACTATCGGAGGTTGAATTAACTCAATTCCGCAAAGACAACATTGGGTTTGTCTTTCAAAACTTCAATCTCATTCCTCACCAGTCTGTTTTGGACAATGTTAAGTTGCCTCTCTATGTCAAAGATTTATCCGATAAAGAAATGACAAGGATAGCTCAAGAGCAACTAGTCAGTTTAGGAATGGAACCTTTTATGGCTAAAAATGTCAAGCAACTTTCTGGAGGACAAAAGCAACGTGTAGCCATTGCGCGTGCTCTGGTCAATCAACCGGATATGATTGTAGCTGATGAACCAACAGGGTCGCTGGATTCTCAATCCCAAGAAATGGTATTAGAAGTATTTAAAAGTTTGGCCAAATCTGGGAAAACAGTACTGATTGTGACTCATAACCCAGAAGTAGCTGAATATGCAGATGTAATTATCAAAATGAAGGATGGTGAAGTCGTTGAAGAAGTCAAAAAATAAAGGATTGTCCTTTAAAAACAAATTCAAACTTTCTTTAAGTAATTTTATGGAAAGAAAGTGGCGTAACTTGTTGATTGCAGTAGCAACCTCGATTGGTTTTGTAGGCGTGTTGATTTCTTTTGGTCTAGGAAATGCCTTGATTTCGATGATTGATGAAAATACCAATGGTGGCAAGCTCCCTTCCCAAGTTCAGATTGCACTGAATTCCAGCGTTGCTGGCAGAGGTTTTCTGAACCAAGAAGATAAGAACTATATCACAGATACGATTGGGAAAGAAAATATTAAATATCTAGAGAGTCCTTTTGGTATGACCATGTCAAAGATTAGCATAGACGGACACGAAGTGGATTTTAGCCAAGCCCTGCCTTCTTATGCTCAAGTCGTGAGTTTATATGAAGATACAAGTATTTCTGTTAGTAGCAATGAAAAAGAAAAAGTGCTAGCAGGCTCTCTTTATACGGATGTTAACGAGCAGGGATTAACGATTCCGATGAGTTTGCTCAAAAATTGGAATGAACAAACAGGGAAGAATCTGACAGCTAGTGATGTTATTGGCAAACCAGTATCGGCAACCATTGTAGAAAATGCTGCTGAAGGTAGCAAGTTGGCAGGTTTTCAAACTCATATTGTGCGTGTAATCAATGATGAAGATGATGCAGAAGATAGTAATAGTTTTATGGCTTCCAAGCAGATGGAAACAATTTTAAAAGAAGCTGAATTCACAAAGGCTGTATCCTATTTTATTTTAGAACTTAAAGACCCATCTCGTACGAAAACAGTAACAGAAGAATTGCAGAAAAATAAGAAGTATACAGTTCTTTCTCAACAGGCTGTTCTTGATATTGTGATTACCTTTATTCGTGTCATCCAAGGACTACTGATTGTGCTTTCTTCACAAGCGATTGTGGTGGCAGCAGTTATGATAGGCATTATCATTTATATCAATATCATGCAACGTTCAAAGGAAATTGGTGTCATGAAAGCAGTCGGCTATCAAAATAGAGATGTGAAAGGAATTTTTATCTATGAGGCACTGTGGATTGTTATGATTGCCTTGTTTATAGCATTTGTGATTGCGCAAGGTTTAGGAAGTATAGCGAATGTTACTGTTCATCATTTCTATCCATCTATCTCTAAAGTTTTTGAATTGAACTTCCTCTCTATTTTTAGCACACTAGTTTTTGCCGTACTACTTGGGTATATTTCAGCTTACTTTCCGGCCCGTAAGATTAGTAAAATGGATCCAGTAGAATCTCTACGCTATGAATAAGTGTAAAAAGAAACTAACATAGAAAATCAAGGCCAGCGCTTGCAATTTAGCCTAAATA
This sequence comes from Streptococcus sp. Marseille-Q0941, assembly GCF_943736975.1. Classification (GTDB taxonomy): domain Bacteria; phylum Bacillota; class Bacilli; order Lactobacillales; family Streptococcaceae; genus Streptococcus. Next base: position 127,306 of record NZ_CALSFO010000008.1, read on the forward strand.
GTTATATAATAAGAACGTTGAAAGGTGATTTGTAGTGATTCAAGTTACTCTTTTCACAATAAAATTTTCATGATTTTCATAAGGAGGAAATCACTAATGGTAGTTAAAGTTGGTATTAACGGTTTCGGTCGTATCGGACGTCTTGCTTTCCGTCGTATCCAAAACGTAGAAGGTGTTGAAGTTACTCGCATCAACGACCTTACAGATCCAGTTATGCTTGCACACTTGTTGAAATACGACACAACTCAAGGTCGTTTCGACGGTACTGTGGAAGTTAAAGAAGGTGGATTCGAAGTTAACGGTAAATTCGTTAAAGTTTCTGCTGAACGTGATCCAGAACAAATCGACTGGGCTAACGATGGTGTAGAAATCGTTCTTGAAGCAACTGGTTTCTTTGCTAAGAAAGAAGCTGCTGAAAAACACTTGCACCCAGGTGGAGCTAAGAAAGTTGTTATCACTGCTCCTGGTGGAAATGACGTTAAAACAGTTGTATTTAACACTAACCACGATGTTCTTGACGGAACTGAAACAGTTATCTCAGGTGCTTCATGTACTACAAACTGCTTGGCTCCAATGGCTAAAGCTCTTCAAGATAACTTTGGTGTTGTAGAAGGATTGATGACTACTATCCACGCTTACACTGGTGACCAAATGATCCTTGACGGACCACACCGTGGTGGTGACCTTCGTCGTGCTCGCGCTGGTGCTGCAAACATCGTTCCTAACTCAACTGGTGCTGCTAAAGCTATCGGTCTTGTAATCCCAGAATTGAACGGTAAACTTGACGGATCTGCACAACGCGTTCCAACTCCAACTGGATCAGTTACTGAATTGGTTGCAGTTCTTGAAAAGAACGTTACTGTTGATGAAGTGAACGCAGCTATGAAAGCAGCTTCAAACGAATCATACGGTTACACAGAAGATCCAATCGTATCTTCAGATATCGTAGGTATGTCTTACGGTTCATTGTTTGACGCAACTCAAACTAAAGTTCTTGACGTTGACGGTAAACAATTGGTTAAAGTTGTATCATGGTACGACAACGAAATGTCTTACACTGCACAACTTGTACGTACTCTTGAATACTTCGCAAAAATTGCTAAATAATTTCTGAGTCGATAAAAGCAAGGCCAACTGGTCTTGCTTTTTTGTATATAGGATAAAATGAGGCTGGGACAAAAGTCCTAGCCTCTCAATTGTCTTTGGATTGTCGAGCAAGACGCAGTGGTTGAGTGGGCTCTACTACGCTGATTTCATCAGCTTTTACAGCCCTACTCAACTGTGCGGAGGTGGGACGACGAAATCGAATTCTAACGAATTACCGATTTCTGTCCCACTCCCGTTTTGTTTTATTTCTCTTTCAAATGAATCTGATAGAGCAGTAAAGCTTAATTGTTTTAAAGTCAGAGGGTGGATAAAGGACAGTTTATATGCGTGAAGCATTAGTCTGCTAGTTTTAGAGCTTGAATTATAGAGGGGGTCTCCGACGATTGGATGGTTGTGGTGTGATAGATGCACTCGGATCTGATGAGTTCGTCCCGTTTTCAATCTACAGCGAACGAGACTGGTTTTGTTTTGAAATAACTTCAATCGAGTTACATGGGTTTCAGCGTATTGTCCATTTTTAGAGTCAACGATCCGTTTCCTGCGATCATGTCGATTTCGACCGATTTTATCTCGAAAGATAAGTTCTTTAGTCTCTATTTCCCCATCTACCAATGCCCAATATTCTCGAGAAATCTCTTTCTTTTCTAATAATCGATTAAGGATAGGAAGTATGAATGGATTCTTAGCAAACAGTACGAGACCACTTGTCTCCTTATCCAAGCGATGGACAACATAGCAGGTTTGCCCGACATAGGCGGAGACATGATTAAGAAGCGCGATTTCTTCTGGTTGGTTTCCATGTGTTTTCATACCTTCGGGTTTATTGACGATAATTAGATGTTGGTCTTGATAGACTTCCTCGACCAGTTTGGGATTTCCCCAGACAATTTCTTTTGTAGGATAATCTTCCTCATCGAAAATCAGTTGACACTCATCTCCAGTCTTGATCATTTGATGCCAATGGACTTCTTTTTGATTAACGAGAATGTGTTTCTTGATTCTCAAAAAGTGTCTGATTTTTCGAGGAATTAATAGCTGTTCTTCTAGGAAAAATTTGACGGTCATTTCAGGTAGAGAATCTGGGATTATAAAGGTAATTTTCATACAGATATTGTAACAAAAAATGGTGTATTTGGACAGGGTAACCAGCAAAATTCTTGTCTTCCTATGGGGAAGATGATAAAATATACGCATGAAATTAGATACATTATTTGAAAAATTTCTTTCCTTATTTAAGAAAGAATCTGAAATTGAAGAAACAGAGATTAATGAAGTTGACTATGAAGAAAATGAGTCAAGTAATTTAAGACGTTCAAGAGGGGGGCGGAAGAAGTCCAGTACAGTTGGCCCTGTTAGAAAATTTTGGCGTCGCTATCACTTGACCAAAATTTTTCTGATTCTAGGACTTAGTGCCAGCTTGTTTGTCGGAGTCTATCTATTTGCTTTGGCAAAATCAACAAATGTTACCGACCTACAAAATGCCCTGAAAACTCGGACCTTGATTTTTGATAGGGAGGAAAAAGAAGCGGGTGCTCTGTCAGGACAAAAAGGGACCTATGTTGAGCTTGCTGATATTAGTGAAGATTTACAAAATGCAGTCATTGCTACAGAAGATAGAAGTTTCTATAAGAACGATGGTATTAATTACGCCCGTTTCTTCCTAGCAATAGTAACGGGCGGACGCTCAGGTGGTGGCTCCACAATTACCCAACAATTAGCGAAGAATGCCTATCTTTCTCAAGACCAGACTGTTCAGAGAAAGGCAAAAGAATTCTTTTTAGCTTTGGAGTTAACAAAAAAATATAGTAAGAAAGAGATTCTGACCATGTACTTGAACAATGCCTACTTCGGAAATGGAGTTTGGGGTGTTGAAGATGCAAGTAAAAAATATTTTGGGGTTTCAGCTTCTCAACTGACACTTGATGAAGCCGCAACCTTGGCAGGGATGCTCAAAGGACCGGAATTATATAACCCTATCAATTCTATTGAGGATTCTACTAATCGTAGGGATACCGTCTTACAGAACATGGTGGCTGCTGGTTATATTGATAAGAACAAAGAAGCGGAAGCCTTGGGTATTGATATGGCATCTCAGCTTCAAGATGCTTATGAAGGGAAAGTTTCAGACTACCGATATCCATCCTATTTTGATGCAGTTGTTAATGAAGCAATTGAAAAGTATAATCTAACTGAAGAAGAAATTGTGAACAACGGCTATCGTATATATACGGAACTAGATCAAAATTACCAAGCTAATATGCAGGTCATTTATGAAAACACTTCTCTATTCCCAACAGCAGAAGATGGAACTCATGCTGAGTCGGGTAGTGTTGCTCTAGAGCCAAAAACAGGAGGAGTTCGTGGAGTTGTTGGTCGTGTAGCAGGGGATGATAAAGCTGGTTTCCGAAATTTCAACTATGCAACTCAATCAAAAAGAAGTCCAGGTTCAACTATTAAGCCCTTAGTTGTCTACACACCAGCAGTCGAAGCTGGTTGGGCTCTTAATAAAGAGTTGGATAATCATACCATGGAGTATGGCGATTACAAGGTAGATAATTACGCAGGAATCAAAACATCTCCTGAAGTTCCAATGTACCAAGCTTTAGCCGAATCATTAAATCTTCCTGCTGTAGCAACAGTTAAGAAACTTGGTATTGATAAGGCTTTTGAATCAGGCGAGAAATTCGGACTAAACTTGACGAATGTAGACCGTGTCTTAGGTGTTGCTCTGGGGGGTGGTGTAGAAACAAATCCGCTCCAGATGGCACAGGCTTATGCAGCATTTGCAAACGAAGGTTTGATGCCTGAAGCACATTTCATTACACGTATTGAAAATGCAAGTGGTCAAGTCATTGCTACTCATAAGAATTCTCATAAACGAGTGATAGATAAATCCGTAGCGGATAAAATGACTAGCATGATGCTAGGGACCTTTACAAATGGTACAGGGATAAGTTCATCACCAGATGGTTATGTTATGGCCGGGAAAACAGGTACAACAGAAGCAGCCTTTAACCCAGTGTATACGAGTGACCAGTGGGTTATCGGCTATACGCCAGATGTAGTCATTAGTCACTGGCTTGGTTTCCCGACAACCGATGAAAATCATTATCTAGCGGGATCAACATCAAATGGCGCCGCTCATATTTTTAAAAGTATGGCAGAAACAATTCTTCCTTATACACCGGGAAGTACTTTTACAGTTGAAAATGCCTATAAAATAAATGGGATTGCTCCTAAAAATGTTCCAAATCAGTCTGTTGACAATGGTGGAGGGCAGTCAAATGACTCTATAAATGATATCCAAAGTAGAGCTAAGAACCTTATTGATGAAGCGGAACGAGCAATTTCTGATGCTAAAATTAAAGAAAAAGCCAAAACAATCTGGGATACAATCGTAGATTTATTCCAATAAACTTCGAATGACAAGAATCATTTCTTGTCATTTTTTGTATCCTGAAAAGACTGAAAAATAATCTAAAAGGAATGTTAAAATTTCCCAAGTATAAGTTTAGACAAGTATACAAGCAAAATAAAAAATAAAGAAATCTGGAGAGCTTAACAGTGATATACTGGATAAGGAAAAGGAGGGTAATGATGTTAGAAAAATATTACCATGAAGTGAAAGCCATCGTGCATAAGTGTCGAAAAGAGTACTATCTACATCTATGGGAAAAAGAAGATTGGGATCAAGAGGGAATGATTTGCCTGAACGAATTATTAGAAAGTTACCCGGAATTCACCGAAAAAAGAGATAAACAATTCTACACCTATTTCAAAACAAAGTTCCGAAACCGAATTTTAGATGCAGTCCGAAAGCAAGAAAGTCATAAAAGAAGATTAGATCGACAAGCATATGAAGAGGTCGGAGAAATTAGCCACCGATTAGGAGAAGGAGGACTTCTGTTAGATGAGTCATACGCTTTACAAGAAGTACTTAAAGAATATCGAGCAGGATTAGGAAAAGAAAAATTGGAGTTATTTGAACGATTGTTAGCTGATGAGCGATTCAAAGGAAGAAAAGCAATGTTGAAAGAACTAAAGCATGTGCTAAGAGATTTTTCTCCAAAAAGATAAAAAATTATCTTAAGTTCTTGACAAGATAAAAAAAGTGTATATAATAGAAAGAGTTGAAAAGCTCGAGGTCCGTTGGTCAAGGGGTTAAGACACCGCCTTTTCACGGCGGTAACACGGGTTCGAATCCCGTACGGACTATGAGTGTATCGCGGTTGATGGAAATAGG
>NZ_CALSFO010000009.1 GCF_943736975.1 Streptococcus sp. Marseille-Q0941
CAGGCGGTTAGAGGTTCGACTCCTCTAGGGTGCATTAACAATTTAATTCGGGAAGTAGCTCAGCTTGGTAGAGTACTTGGTTTGGGACCAAGGTGTCGCAGGTTCGAATCCTGTCTTCCCGATTGATATTACAAGAGTAAGAACACTAGTTGTTCTTTTTTTGTTTATTATAAATATTCTTTATAACCTTTCAATAAAATAATTCTAGCTCTATAATTTCTGTAGTGGGTAAATCCTCTATAGATATTATGAAGCCTATTTTGTTGTAGAAAAAAGTCACATAAGATCTATAATGAAAAACGACGAAACTATCATTTGAAAGACTTGTATTGAACAATTAGATTTTATGTCTTTTTTATTTTCTTTAAATCTATTTTTTTGATTTTTATGAAATAAAATAAGCCTCCGATTGGAGGTCTGTGTTTGAACTAATCAAAAAAGGATGTGTGAATAATTTTCATTTAATAAGAATTATTTTTATTTTAAGTCTATAATGCAAAGCTTACCATAAAATTTCACATATTTTCTCTACTTCTTTTTGGAAAGAATCAATTGGTGCCGTATCTGTGATAATACAGTCTATGTCGTTGTAATACGCCAGTTTGAAGTAGTGACTAGTATTAAATTTTGAATGGTCTGCGAGTAAGAGGCTCTTCTCTGAGTTTTTGATCATTTGCTGTTTTATGCGTGCTTGATTGTGGTTAGCTTCGTAAGCACCATATTTGTCTAGGCCTCTACAACTGATGAGTGCCAAATCAGCATGAAAGTTATTGATAAATTCACTTGCAAAATCGCCTAAGGCTGAATTTGTTCCATAATTTATATGTCCTCCAGATAGAAAGAGAGTTACATTATCAAATTCATTTAGTTTTCTTGCAATTTCGATTCCGTTTGTAATAATGCAGAGATTTTTAAGTTTTTCAAGATAAGGAACGATCATAGCTGCTGTTGATGAGCTATCAATAAATATAGATTGGTTGTTAGTGAGAAAAGTGGAAGCAATTTCGGCAATGTGTTGCTTACCCTTTTCTTCTTCTCGGACTCGAGCAGAGTATATATATTCCATGTTATTAGCAGTCAGTAACCGTACTTCTCCATGACCTCTATGTATTTTCCCCTCTTTTTCTAATTCTATAAGATCCCTTCTTAGAGTTGAAGTTGAGCAATACATGAGTGCTTCTAATTCTATTGTTGAAATTATCTTTCTTCGTTTTAGAATTTCTAAAATTCGTTCCATACGTTCTAAGGAAACCATATTATTTCTCCTTTATGATAATATTTTGAACATTATTGAACATTTTTGAATATATTATACCATTTACATTTACAAATTTCCAATAGTATATTCATCTATTGTATGCGCTTTCTTAAAGTGTTATGATACAGATAAAGAAAGGAGTGAGTTTATGACTCAAGATGAAAAAATTATTCGTGAACAGATTTGTGACGTTTGTCATAAAATGTGGCAACTTGGTTGGGTAGCTGCTAATGATGGAAATGTATCTGTTCGTTTAGATGCTGATACTATTATAGCAACGCCTACTGGTATCAGTAAAAGTTTTATTACACCAGAAAAATTGGTGAAACTGAACCTCAAGGGTGAGATTTTAGAAGCTGAGGGAGACTATCGTCCTTCAAGTGAAATTAAAATGCATATCCGCTGTTACGAGGAACGTGAAGATGTGAGAGCTGTTGTCCATGCTCATCCACCTATTGCAACTGGTTTTGCTTTAGCGCATATCCCTCTTGATACGTATTCTCTGATTGAGAGTGCAATTGTTGTAGGAGCTATTCCGATTACACCTTTCGGGGTTCCATCTACTATGGAAGTTCCTGATGCCATTACTCCATATCTTCCTGATCATGATGTGATGTTACTTGAGAACCATGGGGCTTTAACTGTCGGAAGTGATGTTATTACAGCTTACTATCGTATGGAGACTCTAGAGTTAGTCGCTAAAACAACTTTCCATGGACGTATGCTTTTGTCAACTAAAGGTATTGAAGAACAAGAAATTTCACGTCCTACTTTGGAACGTCTGTTCTCCATGAGAGAAAACTATAAGGTTACTGGTCGTCATCCTGGTTATCGTAAATATAATGGAGACGGCAGTGTTAAAGAAGAAGTAGAAGAATAAGAGGGAAATATCATGATTCAACATCCACGTATCGGAATTCGTCCAACTATTGATGGTCGTCGTCAAGGGGTCCGCGAATCGCTTGAAGTCCAAACAATGAATATGGCAAAAAGTGTTGCGGACTTGCTTTCTAGTACATTGAAATATCCTGATGGCCAACCAGTTGAATGTGTAATCTCACCATCAACAATTGGTCGTGTACCAGAAGCAGCAGCATCTCACGAATTATTCAAAAAATCAAACGTGTGTGCAACAATCACTGTAACACCATGCTGGTGCTATGGTAGTGAAACAATGGATATGTCTCCTGATATTCCACATGCTATTTGGGGATTCAACGGAACTGAAAGACCAGGGGCTGTTTACTTAGCAGCAGTTCTTGCTTCTCACGCTCAAAAAGGAATTCCAGCATTCGGAATTTACGGTAAAGACGTACAAGAAGCAACAGATACAGAAATTCCTGAAGACGTTAAAGAAAAAATCTTACGATATGCAAGAGCAGCTCTTGCTACAGGATTAATGAGAGATACAGCTTACTTATCAATGGGTAGTGTATCAATGGGTATCGGTGGTTCTATCGTAGATCCTAACTTCTTCCAAGAATACTTAGGAATGCGTAATGAATCAGTAGATATGACTGAATTCACTCGCCGTATCGATCGTGGTATTTACGATCACGAAGAATTCGAACGTGCGCTTAAATGGGTGAAAGAAAACGTTAAAGAAGGATTCGATCACAACCGTGAAGACCTTGTTTTAAGCCGTGAAGAAAAAGATAAACAATGGGAATTCGTTATTAAGATGTTCTTAATTGGACGTGACTTAATGATTGGTAACCCAAGACTTGCTGAACTAGGCTTTGAAGAAGAAGCAGTTGGTCACTACGCTCTTGTTGGTGGATTCCAAGGTCAACGTCAATGGACAGACCACTTCCCTAACGGAGACTTCATGGAAACATTCCTAAACACTCAATTCGACTGGAACGGAATTCGCAGACCATACATCTTCGCAACTGAAAATGATGCGTTAAACGGTGTATCAATGCTATTCAACTACTTATTAACAAACACTCCACAAATCTTTGCGGATGTTCGTACTTACTGGAGTCCAGAAGCTGTTGAACGTGTTACAGGACATAAACTTGAAGGCCATGCTGAAAATGGATTCTTACACTTAATCAACTCTGGTTCTTGTACATTAGACGGTACTGGTCAAGCTACAAGAAACGGTGAACCAGTGATTAAACCATTCTGGGAATTAGAACAAAGTGAAGTAGATGCAATGCTTGCAAATACAGACTTCCCAGCAGCAAACCGCGAATACTTCCGTGGTGGCGGTTACTCAACTCGCTTCTTATCTAAAGGAAATATGCCTGTAACAATGGTTCGCTTGAACTTGTTGAAAGGGGTAGGTCCTGTACTTCAAATTGCTGAAGGATACACTCTTGAATTACCTGAAGATGTACACCATACATTGGATAACCGTACAGATCCAGGCTGGCCAACAACTTGGTTTGCTCCTCGCTTAACAGGTAAAGGCGCATTCAAGTCAGTATACGATGTAATGAATAACTGGGGTGCAAACCACGGTGCTATCACTTATGGACATATTGGTGCTGACCTTATCACTCTTGCTTCAATGTTACGCATTCCAGTAAATATGCATAACGTTGCAGAAGAAGATATCTTCAGACCTAAGAACTGGTCATTATTCGGAACAGAAGATTTAGAATCAGCTGACTACCGTGCATGTCAATTATTAGGACCTGTACATAAATGATGAAAATTTTGGGGGTAGAAATCTAATAATTGGATTTCTATCTCCAAGAATTTAAAAGGAGTAGAAAATTATGACAAAAACAATTATTCTAGCCTGTGTAGGTGGTTTGACAACTAGTATGTTAGTTGAACGTATTAACGAAGTTATTCATCGAGATCAATTAAATTATTCATTTTACTCTGTTGGTATTGCAGGAATTAATAATTTAAAAAATATTGATGTTTTGCTTTTGAGCCCTCAGTTGGCATATTTAGAAGAAAAGGCTAAAGCATCTCTTAGTGTTCCGGTTGCTGTTATTAGCGATGAAAATTTTGAGTTAATGAAAGGTGAAGCTGTTTTGCAGCAAGCAGAAGACTTAATGGGTTGAGCTGATGGGAACACTAACAAGACAGTCGACACAAGAGTTGATGCAGCTAATCTTAAAAAGTAGTAAAAGTACTCAAAAGGTTATGGAAAGCCTTCAATTGGCTCAAGGAGGAGATCTTTCAGGTGCTAGAGAGGTGCTAGAATTAGCGAATCAGATAAATATAGAAGCACATAATTTACAAACCTCTCTTATCCAAGCTGAGACGAGGGGTGAGAGTGGAGAAGTTAGTCTATTAGCTATTCATGCCCAAGATCATTTTATGAACAGTCATTTATTGCTTGAGTTAGCGGATGTTTTCTTACATCAGATAGAAGAAGTTGAACAATTAAAAAAGAAAATAGAAAAACTGGAACAGGTAGGTGAAAAAACATGAGTCATCCAGTTATACTTGAAATGAAAGGTATCGTAAAGAGCTTCGGACCTGTAAAAGCCTTAAAAGGAGTAGATTTTGATCTACGTGCTGGTGAAGTTCATGCTCTGATGGGGGAAAATGGTGCTGGTAAATCCACGCTAATGAAAGTCCTCACAGGAATTCATGATGCTAATGAAGGAACTATTCACTACAATGGTAAGCAGGTTGCCTATAGCAAGCCTAAGGAAGCGATGGAAGATGGGATTGTTATCGTTCACCAAGAATTGAATATGATGAATCATTTAACTGTGGCTCAGAATATTTTCATTGGGAGAGAAGAATTCCGTCATAATTTGTTGATAGACGATGGTGCTAGCATCAAAAAAGCTAAGAAACTATTTGATCTATTGAAGTTGGATATTAATCCTACTGAAAAAGTTGGTAATTTAACGGTTGGGAAACAACAAATGGTTGAAATTGCCAAAGCCTTATCCATGGATGCTAAGGTCATTGTTTTCGATGAACCAACAGCAGCCCTAACGGAGTCTGAAATTAACGAACTTTTTGTAATTATTGATGACTTACGTGCTAAAGGTGTTGGTATCATTTACATCTCTCACCGCATGGACGAAATTGCTCGTATTACAGACCGTGTAACGGTAATGCGTGATGGTGAGTATGTAGGGACTGTAAATACCAAAGAAACAACAAAAGACGAAATCATTGCAATGATGGTTGGTCGAACTATTTACGAGGATCCTAAAGCGGCTTCAGCTGTAGCAGATGATGCTCCAGTTGTACTTGAGGTGAAGAATTTAAATGCGGGATCATCTGTAAAAGATGTTAGCTTCCAGCTTCGAAAGGGTGAAATCTTAGGTTTTTCTGGATTAATGGGAGCTGGCCGTACAGAAGTGGCACGGTTACTGTTTGGTGCAGATAAAAAAGAAAGCGGTACCATTTTTGTAAATGGTAAAGAAGTGACTATTAATTCGCCACAAGACGCAATTAGAGAAGGAATTGGTTATCTTTCAGAAGACCGTAAACGTTTTGGTTGTATTGTAGATATGACAATCGCTGATAATACAGTAATGACAAACTTAGATAAGTATATTAAAGGTGGACTTATTAATGACGGTGAAATTGTAAAAGTCAGTGATGAATTCGTTAAACAATTAAGAACGAAGACACCATCGTCAAAACAATTAGTTCGTAACTTATCAGGTGGTAACCAACAAAAGGTCGTCATTGCAAAATGGCTCGAACAAAATAGTGATATTTTAATTTTTGATGAACCAACAAGAGGAATTGACGTTGGTGCCAAAAGTGAAATTTACACTTTGATGAATGCCTTGGTTGCTCAAGGGAAGTCTATTATCATGATTTCATCTGAATTGACTGAAATTTTGCGGATGAGTGATCGAATTGTCGTTATGTGTGAAGGTAGAAAAACGGGTGAGCTGGATATTAGCCAAGCTACTCAAGAACGGATACTAGCTTTAGCTACAGACCGTTAGAAGTGAAAACAGAGGTGTTTACTTATGGAAGAGAAACAATCTTTATGGATGAAATTAGAAAAAACAGTTGGTTTGCAAAAACTGATTGCCTTGATTGCGCTTATTGTAATTTTCGCATTCTTCGCTATTTCTAGTGAGTCTTTCCGTTCGTTTGATACGGCGGTTAGTATCTTGGATGCTTCGTATTATATTGGTTTCTTAGCAATTGGGGTTACATTTGTTATTATTACAGGTGGGATCGACCTTTCAATCGGGACAGTGATGATGTGTTCAGCTATTATTGGTGGTGTCCTCCATACAAAAATGGGCTGGCCACTGTGGCTCTCTTTATTGGCCATTCTAGTGGTAGGAGTTCTCTTTGGACTATTAAATGGAATAATGGTTGCTAAATTTGGATTACCTCCATTTATCGCAACCCTAGGTACGATGATGATATCTCGTGGACTTAGTTCTATTGTCTCTAATGTTCAGAGTGTGACTTTCCCACTCCGTGGGACAGGTGAAGGTTGGTATAAGGATTTATTCCGTACCCAAGACAATTTCCCTACTGGTCTGATTGTATTGATTGTCCTTGCTGTCCTTGCAGCTTTAGTTTTGAATAAGACAAAAGTGGGACGTTATATCTTTGCGATTGGTTCCAATAAAGAGGCGACTCGTTTATCAGGAGTTAACGTTGTTAAGTGGGAAGGTATGGCCTATGTTATAGGTGGTTTATTTGCAGGACTTGCTGCAGTTGCCTATGCTGCTACTTACTCTACTATTTTACCTGGTACAGGTAATGGGATGGAATTAGATGCAATTGCAGGTGTTGTAGTTGGGGGAACTTCTCTTGCTGGAGGAGTTGGCTCAGTCGTAGGTACTATCATTGGGGTATTCATCATGTCTGTATTGAAAATCGGACTCCCTTATATCGACCTCCAGCCTCACTATCAACTCTTCATCACAGGTTTCGTTGTAATTGTCGCAGTTTATTCCGATATTTTGATTCGTAGGAATAAAAAGAAATAGTCAATGCTAGAGGAATACAAAAATGGCATTCCTCTCTTTATCGGGTGAATAATCACTCTTCAAATCTTAGATAAAAATAATAAAAAAGGAGCAACTATCATGAGAAAATCATTTAAGTTTGCTATTATTGCGGCAGCAGCTGTGTCTGCATTTGCTTTGACAGCTTGTTCATCTTCTAAGACAACAGATGGTACTAAGGGTGGATCAGCTAGTGGTGATTACAAGGTAGAAGTAATCGCTAAAGGTTTCCAACATGACTTCTGGAAAGCTGTTAATAAAGGGGCTGAAAAAGCGGCTGATGAACTTGGTGCTAAGATTACCTTTGTAGGACCACAAAATGAAACTGCTATTGCAGAACAGCTTGAACAACTTAACAATGCTATCAATAAGAATCCGAAAGCAATCGCTCTGGCAGCCTTAGATACAGAAGCAGAACTCGATGCTATTAAACAAGCACAATCTAAGAATATTCCAATTATTGGATTTGACTCAGGGGTTCCAGGGGCACCAGAAGGAGCAATTAAAGCGACTGCTTCTACAGATAACCATGCTGCTGGAGGAAATGCAGCAGAACATATGTTCCCTCTAATCGAAAAGAAAATTGGTGATACTCCTGTACGTATTGGTGTAGTTTCTCAAGAAGCTAACTCTCTTTCAATCACTCAACGTACATCAGGATTTATCGATAAGATGGTTGAGTTGCTTGAGAAGAAAGGCGTCAAAGTAGCTGTTGTTGGACATGATAAATTTAAAAACAACGTAGCTGAATCAGATGCTAAAGTTATCATTGAAGTTCGTGTTCCTGCTCAAGTAGATGATGCTGCTGGTAAAACAGAAGCTTCTACAGTACTTGAGAAGGCAGATACTATCGCTATTTATGGTTCAAATGAATTTGCTGCTAAAGCAATTATCAATGCAAATGGTAGCTTTAAAGAATCAAAACTTGGTAAAGACAAGATTATTGCAGTTGGATTTGACTCAGGTGCTCTTCAACAAGATGCAATTCGTAATGGTGTCTTTGCTGGTTCTGTAACTCAAGATCCAATTCAAATCGGTTATCAAGCTGTAAAACTTGCGGTTGAATCAGCTCAAGGTAAAGAAGTAAAAGATGTTGATACAGGGTCTAAATGGTACGATGCAAAAAATATTGATTCTGATGAAATCAAAGCATTGTTGTATCAATAAATCGATTATATTCGAATAGAGAAGGAGCTTTAAATGACATTGATAAAAATACTAGCTGTTGATTTAGGTGCAAGTTCTGGTCGTGTCATGCAAGCGATTTATGATGGAGAACGTCTCCAATTGTCAGAAGTTCATCGTTTTAAAAATGAAGCGGTAACTGTCAACGATGGATTGTATTGGAATATTCTTCACTTATTCAATGAAATCAAGACAGGGATAAAAAAAGCTTCTCGTGATCAAATCCCTATCCAATCTATTTCTGTCGATACATGGGGAGTAGATTACGCTTATCTTGATAAAAATGGGGATCTGCTTTATCAGCCACATTGTTATCGTGACAACAGGATGGGACGCTATGAGGATGAATTCTACAAGTTAGTAGATAAGCAGACTTTGTTTACTGAAACGGGAGTTCAACCAGCGACTTATAATACAATTTTACAACTGTACGCTGATATCAAAGAAAAACCGGAACTCATAGAGGTAGCTGATCATGTTCTGTTTATGCCTGACTTAATTAACTATCTCTTATCAGGTGTACTGGTAAATGAATATACCATTGCCAGTACGAGTGGTTTGTTAAATAGTCAGACCCAAACTTGGTCTAGCAGTTTGTTTGCACGCTTGGGACTTCCTGAAAAATGGTTTTCTAAGGTTAGCAAAGGAGGGACAGTATTAAGAAGTCTTTCTCCAAGAATTGTTCAAAATTTGAAAATCGAACCTTTCGATGTCATAGCTGGAGCTGGGCATGACACGGCAGCGGCGGTATTAGCAGTGCCTTATGTCGATGAACAACCAACAGTATTTATCTCTTGTGGAACTTGGTCTCTTGTGGGGATGGAAAACCAAACAGTCTTGAATAGCTTGGAAGCTTTGAATGCAGGCTTGACCAATGAAGGTTGTTTTGATGGAGGAATTCGTCTCTTAAAAAATACAACAGGTTTATGGATTATCCAAGAGTTACAGAGAGATTGGCAGCTTCAAGGGGAGGAAATAGGCTTTGCAGAAATGGTTGTATTAGCGCGTGAGGTTAAGGATAACCGAAGCTTTATTAATCCAAATGCAGCAATCTTTGCTTCTCCTGGGGACATGGAAGAAAAAGTAAAAGACTACTGTAGAATGAGTGGTCAAATTGTTCCAGAGACTAAGGGAGAAGTTGTTAGGACAGTTCTTGAAAGTCTGGCCTTGGCTTATCATCAAACAGTTGAGCAACTAGAAGAGTTAACAGGTAAAGAGATTGCCCGTATTCAGATGGTGGGCGGTGGTATTCAAAATGAGCTTTTATGCCAGTTGACTGCCAATTTTGCTCGTAAGCCAGTCATTACAGGACCGATTGAAGCTAGTGCTCTGGGGAATGTTTTGTCTCAATTGTTAACTTTGGGAATTGTTCAGTCAAGAGAGGAAGCACAAAATCTCATTCGACAATCAGAATTACTGAAAAGTTATGTAGTAGAAGATTTGGATAATGTCGAAACTAGTCAACAGTTTTTCAAGTCATTAGTAGAGAAGGGGGAGTAAATGTTAAAGAATATTCCTAAAATTGTTAGCCCAGAGCTAGTTAAGTATCTAATGGAGATGGGACATGGAGATGAGCTAGTAATAGCTGATGCAAATTTCCCAGCTCACAGGATCGGACAACGCGTTGTTCGTTGTGATGGTCATGGAGTTCCTGTGATTTTGGATGCTATTTTGCAACTACTACCTCTCGATACATACAGTGACTATCAAGCAGGCCTTATGCAGGTTGTACCAGGAGATCCAACGATTCCAGTTATTTGGGATGAATATAAAACCTTACTAGGCAAGTATCATACAGGTGCATCTATCAAAGAGTTTGAACGTTTTGAATTTTACGATCAGGCAGAGAAAGCTTATTTAGTGATTCAAACTGGAGAAAGTGCTCTTTATGGAAATATTATCCTGAAAAAAGGCGTTTTGTAAAAAATAAGGGGGATGTGGGGCTTCCCACTCCCTTCATTTGCGATTTATTTGTTAAAAAAATCACAAACATTTGAAAATATAGGGAATATATTATATAATTAACCTAAATATAAAGCGTGAAAAACGCAAGGAGGAAAAAATATGGCAACATTTTACGTTCCAGCAGTCAACCTTATTGGTAAAGGTGTGGTAAATGAAGTTGGTCCTTATGTTAAGGAGTTGGGCTATACTAAGGCTCTTTTAGTGACAGATAAGTATATTGAATCAAGTGATATCTTGCCAAAAATTTTAAAACCTTTAGATGATGAAGGAATTGCTTATGTTATTTTTAGTGATGTTGAACCTAACCCTACTTGTAAAAATGTCATGGATGGGGTTGCTGCTTTGAAAGAGAATAACTGTGACTTTATCATCTCTGTCGGTGGTGGCTCTCCACAGGATGCAGCTAGCTGTATTTCTGTAATCGCTACTAATGGCGGTAAGCCACAGGATTATGAAGGTTTGCATAAGTCTGCTCAAAAAGGCCTTCCTGTTGTAGCTATCAATACTACTGCAGGTACATCAGCAGAAATTACTATCAACTACGTTATCACTGATGAAGAACGTAAGGTTAAAATGGTAATGGTTGATAAGAACAGTCTTGCTCTTATCTCTGTTAATGACCCTGAATTGATGGTTTCAAAACCTCAAGCTTTGACTGCTGCTACTGGTATGGATGCTCTTACTCACGCTGTTGAAGCTTTGGTAACACCAGGTGCTTATGATGTGACTAAGAAACTCTCTATCGGAGCTATCGAGCTGATCAAAGAATATCTTCCACGTGCAGTAGAAAACGGACACGACATCGAAGCTCGTGAGGGTATGGTTAATGCTATATTCCTTGGAGGAATGAGCTTTAACAATGCTGGGCTCGGCTATGTTCACTCAATGGCTCACCAATTGGGTGCAGTCTATAACTTGCCTCATGGTGTTTGCTGTGCCATGCTTTTGCCAGTTGTTGAGCGTGAAAATGCCAAACGTGTACCTGTAGCCTTCCGTAATGTTGCTAAGGCCTTGGGTATGCAAATCGAAGGAAAATCAGATGAAGAATGTGCTGCTTATGCTATTTCTGAAATTGAAAAACTTTCTGAAACTGTCGGTATTCCTAAGAAATTGACAGAACTTGGTATCGAAGAAAAAGACTTTGACTTTGAATACCTTTCTATGAATGCCTTGATTGATGCTTGTGCACCAGGTAATCCATTCATGCCAACTTTGGAAGAAACCATTGCTTTCTATAAGGAATTGTTCTAAGCAAAGCTACTTTTGAATTTTTTTTAGGGATAGTAAATTTAAGATTCTTACATTACGAATTCCTCCCGAATATTCAAATAATGTATTAGGGAATCAAATACTATTCCTATGATTTAAAAACAATAATATTTAAGAAGAACTATCCTTGTGATAGTTCTTTTTTGGAAAATTTGATATGCTAGGATTATGAAGAAAATCAAAATCGATGTAGTGGCCCTTCCCTTAAGTGGGCATCTCTATCCTACGATGAATTTACTTGCACCACTATTACAAAATCCTCAGTATGAGATTCGTTTATTTACAGGTCCTCAGAAAAAGGCTGTTGCAGAGGCGGTTGGTTTTCAAGTTCTTCCCATTTTAGAAGGACACGTAAAGGAATTTGAAAAAGCTGCCAACAATAAGGAGCAGTTAGGAATTTTTTCAGCCTATCGGCAGTTGTCTGCTAGTCTTGATTTGATAAACCTAGTTTCGGACCAATTAATCCAAGAATGGACAAATCATCGTCCGGATATTGTTATAGTGGACTTTATCACACTATCTGGTGGCCTTGTAGCTAATCAACTTGGAATTCCCTGGATAACTACCATGGCTACACAATTTGTTTTAGAGACTACTGATGGGCCTCCTTGTTTTATTGGTGGCATGGGGAGTCCAAAGAATTTTTGGCAGGCTACAATACAATTTTTGGGGAGAAAAGCAACTCGTATAGTAAAACGTATTGTATCTTTTTCATTCCGTAATCGCTTAAAGAGATATAAATTTAAATTATATAACCAACTCGGTCATGAGACCATTTATTCTCGGTATTCCATTCTTGCTATTGGCATGAAAGAGTTAGAACTTAAAAAGGGCTTTCCAGATCATTTTCTCTGGGTGGGGCCCTCTGGAGCTTCTGTTGAGGCTGGAGAGGATTATCCATTAGATTTGTCGTTTTTCCCTAATCGAAAAAAGGTTTTGGTTACTTGTGGGACACAACTAGCTTGGGCTAAAGAAAATTTGATCTATCAAGCTAAGCAACTTGCGAAAGCTCATCCGGATTGTCACTTTTTTGTGACTCGCGGCGTTGGTGGGGAAGCTTTTCAATGTGAGAATCTCATGGAGAATTTGTCCGTTGTTTCTTATCTTCCTTATAAGGAGTATATACCTAAGATGAATTATGTCATTCATCATGGTGGGGCTGGGATTTTTTATCAATGCATTATTTATGGTAAGCCAGCTTTGATACTACCTCATGATTATGATCAATTTGATTATGCCGTTCGTGGGGTTGAGGCCGGTGTTGCTTTCACAGCTAAAAGAGATAATAGTAAGGCCATTGGACAATCCTTTGAGGAACTGTTAGCTAAAGAAAATTGGCCAGAATTAGAGACTTTGCGTCAAGCAGCACAGTCTTATCATCCGACGGAAATTTTAGAGAACGAAATTCATCGTCTGTTAGCAGATAAGGAGAAAGAATGATGAAAAAAGTATTAGTTACAGGAGCCACTGGTTTCTTGGGTAAATATGTAGTAGAAGAATTAGTTGAGCATGGTTACCAAGTGCGAGCTTTTGGAAGAAATAGAAAAACTGGTCACTCTTTAGAGAATTCTTCGGTCAGTTTTTTTCAAGGGGATTTGACCAAAACTGAGGATGTGACAGAAGCCTGTAAGGGGATGGATATGGTCGTTCATGCGGGAGCTCTGTCAACAGTTTGGGGCCCGTGGGAAGATTTTTATCAGGCCAATGTTTTAGGAACTAAAACTGTTCTCGAAGCTTGTCGTCAAGCTGGGATTCAGCGCTTAGTCTACGTATCCTCACCAAGTGTTTATGCTGCTCCTAAGGATCAATTAGCTATCAAAGAAAGTGATGCTCCAGAGGAAAACAATCTCAATAACTATATCCGTAGTAAATTGGCTTCTGAGAAACTCTTTAAAGATTATCCAGATGTTCCTAGTATCATCTTGAGACCTCGTGGACTTTTTGGGATTGGGGATACCAGTATTTTGCCACGGGTAATCAATCTTAGTCAAAAAATAGGAATTCCTTTGATTGGAGATGGGCGTCAGCTCATGGACATGACTTGTGTGGAAAATGTAGCTTTAGCAATTCGTTTAGCTTTGGAAGCTCCAGAAGCAAAAGGTGATATCTATAACATTACTAATGGCGAGCCAAGAGCTTTTAGGGATTTGCTAGAAGAAAGTTTGACAGGTTTGGGTTATCCAATCAAATATAGAAAAATTCCAGCAGCTCTATTATCGGGAATTGCTAGTAGTTTAGAATTTCTTTATAAGACTCTGAATCTTAAAGGGGAGCCAGCCCTGACACGCTATACCTATTACCTGCTTCGTTATAGTCAGACTCTTGATATTAGTAAGGCTGAGAAGGAGCTGGGTTATCATCCAAAAATAAGTATTTCAGAAGGGATTGAGCAATATGTCCAAGATTATCGAAAGCATTGAGTATTTCCCAGCAGGATATTGTACTAGTTATGCCGGTTTGCTATTTAAGGGTGTCCAGAATAGAAAGATGACTTTTCCAGCGGGTGCCTTTTTAATCAAGCATAGGGAAAAGGGGCATCTGCTTTATGATACTGGCTATCACTATGATATTAAGAGGAAACTTCGTTATGGTTTTTATCGTCTAGGAACGCCAGTTCAAATGACGAACAAGGATCAGATTTCACATTTGCTGGAAGCTAAAGGAATGAAGCCAGAAGACATTAACTATGTCTTGCTATCTCATCTACATCCAGATCATCTGGGAGGGGCTAGCTTCTTTCCTCATGCAAACTTTATCCTGACTCAGGAAGTGTATGAAGTATACCAGAAACCAAAACTAAAAGATTTAATTTTTAAAGAATTTTTGCCGGCTACTTTTGAGGAAAGGTTGACAGTTATTAAGGCAGATCAGCAGAATGCTAACTTTAACTATCGGCCTACCAAGGATCTTTTCGGAGACGGAAGTATCCTTGTAGCTTCGATAGATGGGCATGCCAAGGGGCAAGCTTGTCTCTTTATTCCAGACTATCATCTCTTTATCGCGGCGGATCTTTGTTGGGGAATAGACCTCTTACCTTATACCAAGCAGATGCATTTGATTCCTTCCTTGGTTCAAGATAGCAAGGCTGACTATATTAAGGGAACAGAGTTACTGGAAGAAGTCTTGAGAGATGGTATTGAGGTAGTTGTCAGTCATGACCCTGTAGAAAGGATTGAGCGGATTTTGTATGAAAAAAATAACCTTTCTTAAAACGTTTATCCAAACTCGTTGGCTTCATCATTTTAAGTCTCGAGAAGCTTTAGAAAACTATCAGAAAAAGCAACTAGCTGCCTATATGGCATTTCTTAAACGTGAGTCGCCTTATTTTAAAAATGGTGTACCTAGCGAATTTGACCATATGGACAAAGCTTTTATGATGGCTCATTTTAATGAGCTCAACACCCAAGGAGTGGATCGAGACGAGGCCTTAGCTTTGGCTATCGAAAGTGAAAAGACTCGAAATTTCACAGAGCTTAAAGGAGAAATAGCTGTCGGTTTGTCCTCAGGGACGTCCGGGCATCGGGGAATCTTTATCACAACCGAAAAAGAGCGAAGTATGTGGGCGGCGGCAATCCTAGCCAAGATGTTGCCTAAAGGTCAACTTTTTGGACACCGCATCGCCTTTTTCCTGAGAGCTGATAATGAACTCTATCAGACCATCAATACAGCACTTATTCGTTTAGAGTACTTTGATATTTTCAAGAATACAGATGAGCACATGGAGCGTCTCAATAGTTATCAACCGACTATTGTAGTGGCACCTGCTTCTATGTTGATTGAATTGAGCAAGCTCCTAAAAGCCGGAGAGCTAAAGATTCATCCACAAAAAATCGTCTCAGTGGCAGAAATATTGGAAGATAGTGATAGAGAACGGATTGCTGATGCTTTTTCTCTATCCATTATTGACCAAGTCTACCAGGCAACCGAAGGTTTTCTAGCTTGTACTTGCCCTGCTGGCAATCTTCATCTCAATGAAGATATCATATTTGTAGAAAAACACTATCTGGACGATCGACGTTTTTATCCAGTGATTACAGACTTTAAACGAAGCAGTCAGCCTGTTTATCGCTATCAGCTCAACGATATCTTAGTTGAAAATCCTGAACCTTGCCCATGTGGATCTCATTACACAAGAATTGACAAGGTCGAAGGTCGATCTGATGATATTTTCTACTTTGAAGGGCTAGATGGAGGTCAAGTCACGATTTTTCCTGACTTTATCAGACGTTGTATTCTCTTTGTGGAGAATGTCGGAGATTACCAAGTCAAACAACATTCTGAGAAGTTAGTGGAAGTTTGCCTGAGTCGGAGGGACGAGCAAGTAGAAACAGCGATTATAGAGCAGTTTCGACTCTTGGCGCAACAAAAAGAGTTTAAAGAACCTGAAATACAATTTTCAGATTATCACTGGGATACTAGTCGTAAACTCAAACGTATCCAACGTTTATAAAAGGACAAAAAATTATGACAGAAGTAAAAAGACATGTAGAAATCGCAGGCTATGGAGTTTGCCTTCCCAAAAATACAGTGCAATTTAAAGACCAGACCCGTCATCGCGTGGTTGAAAATGAAGAAACGCAGCTAGATTTGGCAGAAGCGGCTATCCAAGCTGCACTTGAAAATGCAAATTTGAGTATGAAAGACATTGATTACCTTGTATCAGCTAGTGCGGTTGGTGTTCAGCCTATTCCTTATACAGCGGCTTTGATTCATGAACGTGTGGCAAAAGGGCTCTCTATCCCAGCTATGGATATTAATACGACTTGTACAAG
Organism: Streptococcus sp. Marseille-Q0941; assembly: GCF_943736975.1. Taxonomy (GTDB): domain Bacteria; phylum Bacillota; class Bacilli; order Lactobacillales; family Streptococcaceae; genus Streptococcus. Next base: position 16,368 of record NZ_CALSFO010000009.1, read on the forward strand.
TTTTATCTCTGCTCTATCAACCATGTCACATTTGATTGAAGCCGGAGAATATAATCGCGTTTTGATTGTATCCAGTGAGGTTGGAAGTTTAGGGCTTAATCCAAAGCAAAAAGAAAGTTTTGAGCTCTTTAGTGATGGGGCAGCAGCCTTTATTTTCCAAAAAAGTAATCAGGACAAAGGAGTTATCGCTAGTCTCCAACGAACTTGGTCAGAGGGGGCTCACGATACAGAGATTCGTGGAGGTTTGACTTCTTATCAACCAAAAGAATACTCTGAAGCGACTAAGACAAATTTCATGTTTGACATGAAGGGTAAAAAAATCCTCTTGCTTTCTGCTCGTGTCATTCCAGAAATGTTCCAAGAATTCCAAGAGAAATCAGGTATTTCTAAAGATGCTGTAGACTTTATTATTCCTCACCAAGCTAGTCGTGCTCTTCCTTTGGTTATGGGAAAATTGGGAGTAGATGAAGACAAGTACCTGAATCTCGTTACTGACTATGGGAATATGGTTTCTGTTGCGGTACCTTTTGGTTTAGCCTATGCACTTGATCATGGTTATGTAAAAGAAGGAGATACCATCTTCTTGATGGGAACTGCAGCTGGTATGACGGTCAATATGTTGGCTTTGAAATTATAAAATGAGAGCAGGCTCAGATAAGAGGCCTGCTCTTTTAATTAATTTTATAGATAGAACTATCGGCCTATACAGTAAAAGCTTGATAAGTTTTCTGAAACTAAGTATACTAGAAGGTAACAAGCGTTTTCAGATGGTATATTAGGGAGTATACTTAGAAATTGAGAGGGAGATATGGGAATAAGAAAATTTCGATTATTAATGTCCAAGTATGGCTTTAGTATTGCAATTATCTTGATAGAATTATTTCTTGTTTTCGGAATTATTCTTTACATGAGCCAAATTGCTCCGATTATTTGGGTGACTCTTGTATTTTTAATCAGCGTCGCAACTGTTATAGCGATTGTGAATCGTTCGATGACACCTGAAAGCAAAGTGACTTGGTTGATTGTGACCTTTGTGCCGGTATTTGGTCCACTGCTTTATCTCATGTTCGGTGAGAGAAGGCTATCAAAAAAAGAACATAAACAACTCCAGGAGTTGAATTCTATTGCCTTTCATGAGAATCATGGGCATCAACTTCATCTGCAGTTACAGGAAACAGATAAATCTGCCTACGGGATTATCAATGCCTTGCTACATATGGATAGCAATGCGGAAGTCTATGAGCATACAGATTCACAATTTTTCGCAGATGGAGAAGAAATGTGGAAGCAGATGCTGGAGGATCTAAAAAGGGCTAAAAAATTTATTTTTCTAGAATACTACATTGTTGCAGAGGGGTTGATGTGGGATAGCATACTCGAGATTCTAGAAGAAAAGGCAGCTCAAGGAGTTGAGGTCAAGATGCTTTATGATGATATTGGTTGTATGGTGACTTTGCATGGAGATTATTCCGTTCATTTGCGTTCTAAGGGGATCGATGCTCATAAGTTTAATAAGGTAATTCCTCGTATGACAGTGGCCTACAACAACCGTGACCACCGTAAAATCTTAGTCATTGATGGGCAGATTTCTTATACTGGTGGCATCAACCTTGCAGACGAATACATCAATCAGATTGAACGTTTTGGACACTGGAAAGATAGTGGAATTCGGATTGATGGGCCGGCGACTCAAGCTTTTACCAGACTATTTCTCATGAACTGGTACATCAACCGTGGAGAAATCAGTGACTTTGATCAGTATCATTTGGAAAATCAGACACGATCTGGTAGCGGTCTTTGTATCCCATATGGCAGTGGACCAAAACCGATTTACCAGATGAAGGTGGGTAAAAATGTCTATCAAAATCTGATTAATCAAGCGGAGGATTTTGTCTATATTACAACGCCTTATCTCATTATCGATTATGATTTGACAGAGGATATAAAAAATGCGGCTATGCGAGGCGTAGATGTGAGAATAGTCACACCCTTTGTACCAGACAAGAAGCTCATTCAACTGATAACACGGGGAGCTTATCCAGATCTTTTATCTGCTGGTGTTCGTATTTTTGAATACACACCCGGTTTTATTCATAGTAAGCAAATGATTGTTGATGATCGATTTGCGGCTGTCGGGACTATTAACTTGGATTATCGCAGCTTGGTTCACCACTATGAAAATGCAGTATTACTTTACAAAACAGAGTCAATAGCAGATATTCGCCAAGATTTTGAAGGTATTTTTGAAGTGTCACAAGAAATTTTCTCGGATACCATAAATCCTACTTGGTATCAAATGATGATTAAAGAAGTGACACAGTTATTTGCACCGATGCTTTAATTGAAAGAGACGGGTTACCGTCTCTTTTTCTGTAAGCAGTTTTCTTGGCATCTTATTCTTTTTGCGTTATCATATTTCCATATAATATATGGAAGTATGTGTACAGTCTGAGAGGAAGTGTTAAACTTCGACCGCACCTGATCTGGGTAATGCCAGCGTAGGGAACGAATACTTGGCCTAATTTTACACCTTTTTCATATATGAAAGAGGTTTTTCTTTTTTACAAAGAAAAACTGTAACTTAGAGGGAGGTTTTAATGAAAGCAAGCATTGCTTTACAAGTCTTGCCCCTATCACAAGGGATTGACCGCATAGCTCTTATCGATCAAGTCATTGCCTATCTGCAAGCTCAAGGAGTAAGCATGGTGGTGACACCCTTTGAAACAGTTTCAGAAATCAAACTTGATTGGTCCGAGACAGAGGACAAGGAAGTTCAAAAAATTGCCTATAAACGACAAATATTGGCGGAATTGGGCTTGGAACTATAGTTGAAAAAACGAAAAAACAACGTAAACTACAAAAAACTTCGGTATACCATCAATAATACCGAAGTTTTATTTTTTATAAACTTTATGGAATAATTCTAGATTTGATAATAAATAACATACTTTCAAAGGATTTGAAAGCTAGCTGTAACTTTTTTATTATAATATCAATGTAGAATAGAGAATGAAGAATAGCAAAGCTTGTTTTCTATAGCTAGTATTAAAAATCAGTATTTTCAAGTCTTGAGCCCTAAAAATTTGACTTATAGAGTCTTAAATGATAGTATAGTCAAAGATGGTCAAAGTTTAAGAAGGAGGTAGCAAGCTATGAAATTTAAAAATACATCGGACCATATTGAAGCCTATATCAAGGCGATTTTAGAACAATCTGGTATCGTAGAATTGCAACGAAGTCAGCTAGCGGATACCTTTCAAGTCGTACCTAGCCAGATTAACTATGTGATTAAGACTCGTTTTACAGAGAGTAGAGGCTATCTAGTTGAGAGCAAACGTGGTGGCGGGGGCTATATTCGCATTGGTCGAATTGAATTCTCGAACCATCATGATATGCTTCGTGATTTGTTGTATTCTGTGGATGATGAGGTTAACCAAGTATTCTTTGAAGATGTTTTAAGACTCTTAGTCGAACAAGAACTCTTGACCCGCCAAGAGATGAATCTATTATTAGCTACGGGGACAGACCGAATTCTAGGTGAGGAAGCTAATCGTATTCGTGCCAATATGCTTCGTCAGTTGTTGCATGAAGTAGATAGAAAAGGAAAATAAAACGACATGAAATATTCAAAAGCATTGAGAGAATGTATCGATAGCGCTTTTCTGATAGCGAGTCGCTTTGGTGCAGACTACCTAGAGTCATGGCACCTACTGATTGCCATGGCCAATCATAGCTACAGTGTTGCCGGAGCTACTCTCAACGAATTCCCTTATGAGATTGATCGTTTAGAGGAAGTCGCTGTAGAATTAACAGAGGCAAACTATAACCATAAGGAAGATTACCAGGAACTTCCATTCTCCTACCGCTTAAATGTTTTACTATTAGAAGCGGAACATATTGCTTCAGTTGTTCATGCCAAAGCATTGGGTACTGAGCACCTTCTTTACGCTATCTTGCATGATGGCAACGCCCTAGCAACTCGCATTCTGGAAAAAGCAGGTTTCTCCTATGAAGACCAGAAAGACCAAGTCAAGATTGCAGGGCTTCGTCGAAGTCTCGAGGCGCGTGCTGGTTGGACAAAAGAAGATTTGAAGGCTCTGCGTCAGCGCCATCGCTCAGTTGCAGATAAGCAAAATTCTATGGCAAATATGATGGGGATGCCTCAAACTCCAAGTGGTGGTTTGGAAGATTACACTCATGATCTTACAGAACAAGCTCGTTCAGGCAAATTAGAGCCAGTCATCGGACGTGACCAAGAAATCTCTCGTATGATTCAAATCTTGAGTCGAAAAACAAAAAACAATCCAGTTCTAGTTGGAGATGCAGGTGTCGGTAAAACAGCTCTGGCACTTGGGCTTGCGCAACGTATTGCCAATGGAAATGTACCTGATGAAATGGCTAAGATGCGTGTCCTAGAGCTTGATTTGATGAATGTGGTTGCGGGAACTCGTTTCCGTGGAGACTTTGAAGAACGTATGAACAATATCATCAAAGATATTGAGGAAGACGGGAAGGTTATCCTCTTTATCGATGAGCTCCATACGATTATGGGGTCTGGAAGTGGTATTGATTCGACTTTGGATGCGGCCAATATCCTGAAACCTGCTTTGGCACGTGGAACTCTGAGAACTGTCGGAGCGACTACTCAGGAAGAATACCAAAAACACATCGAAAAAGATGCTGCCCTTTCTCGCCGTTTTGCAAAAGTGATGATTGAAGAGCCGAGCGTGGCTGATAGTATGGCTATTTTGCAGGGCTTGAAAGCAACTTATGAGAAACACCACCATGTTCAAATTACAGATGATGCAGTAGAAACAGCTGTCAAAATGGCGCATCGTTATTTGACGAGCCGTCACTTGCCAGACTCAGCAATTGATCTTTTGGATGAAGCTGCAGCAACTGTCCAAAATAAATCGAAACATGCTAAAAAAGATGAGTCAGGTTTAACACCAGCTGATAAGGCCTTGATGGATGGAAAATGGAAGCAAGCAGCTCAACTCATTGTAAAAGAGCAGGAAGTTCCAGTCTATAAAGACTTAGTAAAAGAATCTGATATTTTGACAACCTTGAGTCGCTTGTCAGGTATTCCAGTTCAAAAATTGACACAAACGGATGCCAAGAAGTATCTCAATCTTGAAACTGAACTGCATAAACGTGTTATCGGGCAAGAACAAGCGGTATCTAGTATCAGTCGTGCCATTCGCAGAAATCAATCGGGTATCCGCAATAACAAACGTCCGATTGGTTCCTTTATGTTCCTTGGACCGACAGGTGTTGGTAAAACTGAATTAGCCAAGGCTTTAGCAGAAGTTCTATTTGATGACGAGTCTGCTCTTATCCGCTTCGACATGAGTGAATACATGGAGAAATTTGCGGCTAGTCGTCTTAATGGAGCTCCTCCGGGTTATGTAGGTTACGAAGAAGGTGGCGAATTGACCGAGAAGGTTCGTAACAAACCATATTCAGTCTTGCTCTTTGACGAGGTAGAAAAGGCCCACCCAGACATCTTTAATGTTCTCTTGCAGGTCTTAGATGATGGTGTCTTGACTGACAGTAAGGGTCGCAAGGTTGATTTCTCAAATACGATCATTATCATGACTTCAAACCTAGGTGCGACAGCTCTTCGTGATGACAAGACAGTCGGGTTTGGAGCTCGAGATATTCGTTTTGACCAGGAAAATATGGAAAAACGTATTTTTGAAGAGTTGAAAAAGGCTTACCGTCCAGAGTTCATCAACCGTATTGATGAAAAAGTTGTCTTCCGTAGCCTATCAAGTCAAGATATGCAAGAAGTGGTTAAGGTTATGGTCAAACCATTGATTGCTAGTCTGGCAGAAAAAGGAATTGACTTGAAACTTCAAGCTTCAGCCCTTAAACTTCTAGCTCAGAAGGGTTATGATCCCGAGATGGGAGCACGCCCACTGCGCAGAACTCTACAAACGGAAGTAGAAGACAAACTTGCAGAGCTCCTTCTTACAGGTGAACTGAAAGAAGGGAAGACACTTAAAATTGGTGTCAAAGCAGGTCAATTGAAATTCGACATTGTATAAAACAAGAACTATGAATCTATAATTTGTAGATACGCCCTCTTTATTGCCATCAATAGCAGAAAGGAAGTAGAAGATGATGAATCAGATAATTCCAACAGGGATGACAGAAAAAGAGTACTTTGAAGTTCATGCTAGCCAAGCTGAATTTTTAGACTGGTACCACAAGCAAGCACTCCCTCAGTATGAAAAACCAAGCGTGACTGTGGATATGGTAGCCTATTGCTTTGTAGAAGGGAAAATGAAACTCTTTCTTATTCGTCGAAAGGCCCACCCTTTTCAAAATTGCTTAGCTCTAGTTGGCGGTTTTATGGATAAGGGGGAAGATGCTGCCCGTTCTTGTCAGCGTGAGGTAAAAGAAGAAATCAATCTTGATCTTCCACTGGAAAAGATTGAGCAACTAATGACAGTATCTACACCTATTCGTGATCCCAGAGGTTGGACAGTTACAATTGCCCACTTGGTTTACCTACCTAGTCGAGCTCTTGACTTGGCTAAGGCAGGAGACGATGCAAAAGAAGTCGTTCTTGTGGATGTCGATTTTCATACAGGCAAGTGTTACTTGGATGGCAAAGAACTTGAGGAGAAGGACTTTGCATTTGACCACTTATCCATTATTCAAGAATCCATCAAGAAGATTCAAAAATCTATCGACTATGATTCTCGTTTCCTTTATTTACTAGAGGATGAATTCACTGTGGATGATGGTTTAGCTCTCATTGAGACTCTAAGTCCAGGCAAATCATGTACGAGTGATAGTTTCTTAATGAAATACGGTGATCGTTTAGAGGAAGTTGGTTTTAAACGAATTCCTCAAAAGGAAGTCATTACCATTTATCGATTGAAATAAAAAGAGAGGTCGGAATTTGTCCCGACCTCTTTTTGTTATTATTTTTTAAGGGTGTTTATCTTTTTTTGAATTACTCATGATTCGAATGAATAAATCTTTATATTTATATTTTAAATAGGTTTCGTGTAAATACAATAAAGCTACATAGACAATCATGAAAATGGCAGTTAAGTAAAACAAATCAAATGTTGTTTGAGCGTAATGAGTAGCACCCCCATAAGAAACGAAAGCAGCTAAAATCAACCAAGGGAGATACTTGTAATAGTTTCTTAACATAACTACACCTCCAATATCCTATTTCAATTTTATTATAGCCCTTCAAGAAAAAAATGCAAGCGATTTCACTTTAAAATATTGCATTTTAGTAGGAAAATTTTTCCTGTTTTTTAAAATCTTTTACGAATAAAAGATATAGGAGGAATAAGAAAATAACTGTACTCAAAAATAATTCTAAAAAATTTTAGATAAATAGTTGACAGATTCAAAAACAAATATTACAATAATATTACAAAAATATTTCTTAACATTTCAAATATGTTACAAAAGGAGCATAAAATGAAAAGTAAAACTTCTATCAAATTAATGGCCGCAACTGTACTCGCTTCAACACTGCTATTGGGGGCTTGTGGCAATAATAAAGAAAATACCACAAGCGATAGTTCTAGCAAGACAACACAAGCATCTTCTAGCTCTAAGGCAAGTTCTTCAAGTAAAGATAACAAGACTCAGAAGTCCTCAAGTTCAGCTTCATCAGAAAAAGCTAAGTCTTCTTCTGATCAGTCAACGACTACTGCCAACCAATCGCAAGCAACATCAGCACCAGAAACAAAACAAAACCAAGAATCTTCTGCTAAGCAAACTCCTTCTCAAGCCCCATCAAATCAACAAGGAACACAAGCAAAACAGAATCAATCAGCTTATGATCCAGCAACTGATCGCAAACTCCAAGACAAGCAAGCAGAGCACAACAAACGTTACAAAGGAGTTCTAACCATGGTGGATAGAGATTTCTCAGCTGCAGCTGGTAATTGGAAGGGGGCTAATGGTGAAACTATCACTGTTTCATCAGGTGGTCAATTTACAGTAGAGTCTGCTGATGGTAAGAAAGAAAACTACTCTATCCAAAGCTATTCTTATACCCTTGATGATGGGAAATACAATGCTGAAGTAGGTGGTGGAAAAGTTATTCAAATTACAACAGGTGCAGATGGTAAAGTTTCGAGTGTTGCCTTGATTCAATAATAGTATCTAGGATTTCCTAGGATAAAAAAACCGTAAACTTCAAGTGAGTTACGGTTTTTTGTGTATTAAGCCTTATCTAATTGCAATAGAGCTTCAATCTCTGCCAGAGTGCTGGCTTGGGAAATGGCTCCACGGAGTTTGGCTGCACCAGATGTTCCTCGAAGGTAGTGAGGAGCGAGTCCACGGAATTCACGAACGGCTATGTTTTCTCCTTTGAGGTTAATCAAGCGTTTCAAATGTTCGTAGGCGATTTTCATCTTGTCTTCAAAGGTCAAATCAGGAAGGATTTCTCCTGTTTCAAAGTAGTGATTGATTTGATTAAAGAGATACGGATTTCCCATAGCTGCGCGCCCAATCATAACGGCATCAGCACCGACTTCCTCGATGCGTTGTTTTGCTTCTTGGACTGTGCGGATATCGCCGTTGGCGATGAATGGAATTTTTGTCAGAGCTTGTGCTACCTTATGAAGAGTCTCAAGGTCAGCGTGTCCAGTATACATTTGCTCACGGGTACGGCCATGCATGGCAAGGGCAGAGACACCAGCGGCTTCAGCAGCGAGGGCATTCTCAACTGCTAGGGAGGGGTCAGACCAGCCTGTACGCATTTTGACAGTGAGAGGGATATCAAGGACTGATTGAACTTTGTTAATAATAGAGTAGATTTTATCAGGATCCTTAAGCCACATGGCACCGGCTTCGTTTTTTACGATTTTGTTGACAGGGCAACCCATGTTGATATCTACGATATCAGTCTTGGTATTTTCTTGGATAAATTCTGCTGCGCGAGCCAGACTGTCTTCGTCACTACCAAAGAGTTGGATAGAAACTGGATTCTCTCCTTCATCAATATGAAGCATATGAAGGGTTTTTTCATTGTTGTATTGGATACCCTTGTCAGAGACCATTTCCATAACAACGAGGCCTGCGCCAAGTTCTTTTGCGATAGTACGAAAGGCTGAATTGGTTACTCCTGCCATGGGCGCTAAAACGGTACGATTGGGAATCTCAACATTACCAATCATAAAAGGTGTATTAAGATTTGTCACGAATGAGTTCCTCCAGGTCGTTTTCATCAAAGTTATAAGTCGTTTGGCAGAATTGACAAGTGATTTCCGCCCCGTGGTCTTCCTCCTTCATTTCCTGAAGATCGGAAACTGGAAGAGTAGAAAGAGCATTCATAAAGCGTTCTTTGCTACAGTCGCATTGGAAACGGATTTCTTCTTCGGACAGACGCTTGTAGGATTCATCTCCGTAGATAGCTTTTAGAAGAGCTTCGATGTGATCCTCACTTTCCAGAAGTGTAGAAATAGCTGGCATTTCTTGGATACGTTTTTCAAAACGAGCAATTTCTTCTTCCTTAGCTCCTGGTAGAACTTGGAGTAGGAAACCACCTGCGACTTTGACCTTGTCTTCTTCGTCTAAAAGGACATTAAGGCCAACAGCTGAAGGCGTTTGTTGACTTTCTGTAAGATGGAAAGCTAGGTCTTCACCAATTTCTCCAGATATAAGAGGCGTCATAGAATTATAGGGATTTCCAGTGCCATAGTCTGTGATAACGAGGAATTGACCATTACCAACAAAAGGACCAACGAGGACTTCGCCAGTTGCAGTTTTTTTGATGTCAACGCCAGGATTTTGTACATAGCCTTTGACATTTCCTTGAGTGTCTGCGACAGTAATAATGGCACCCAATGAGCTAGTCCCAAGAACCTTGACAGTTAGCTTGGTATTTCCTTTTTCATTGGCAGCGAGAATTTGGCTGGCGATTAAAGTACGACCAAGCGCTACGGTTGAACTAGCTTGGGTTTGGTGTTTTTCTTGAGCAGTACGGACTGTTTCCGTGCTATCTAGAACAAAAGCACGAAAAGATCCACTTTCTGATATTGTTTTAATAATTTTATCCATAGCTACTATTTTAGCATAAAAATGCCCAAAGGGGGAGCCGTGTGTTTGTTGATTCTGAGGATTACTTGAGTCAAAAGGGCAGAATACTTCACTAGTTCATTCATCAATCTTTTAGAGCTTGAATTATAGTTATTGTGTGACTAATGATATCTCATCATTGGGATTTAGTACTAATTACTATTTGTATCTTTTCTGGGAATTAGATAATAGAAGTATTTTTATAGATTTTAAATTATGATATAATAGAAAAAATTAACTCGCTGGGGGATCTGATAGGAGCTAATTCTAAAGAGATAAACCGTGAGATGAGAAAAAGTAAAAAGGAGTTCATCTGGTATGAATTATTTTGAGGGGAATGAGTTTTTCCTTCTCTTGTTTGTAGTTTTACTGATTGGTTTTGTGGTAAACTTTTTTGAGAAACGTAAGGACTACTATATTTTGGCGCTCTCCCTCTTATTTGCAGGAGCTATTTATGGCAAGAGTCGAGCGATGATAGTCTATTTACTTGCCTTTATCGTCTACCAATATTTTCTAGTATTTCTTGCACAGAGGATAGAAGCAAAGCGACTGAAACCACTGGTTTTTCTTTCCATTCTTCCTTTGGTGATCAATAAAGTCTTTGCCCTGACTTCTCTCCATTTGTTGGCCTTTATTGGAATTTCTTATATGTCCTTCAAGACTATTCAGATCATGCTAGAAATATCAGATGGTTTGATCAAGGAGAAGGTTAGTATAAAAGACTACCTGCAATTTTTACTTTTTTTCCCTACGGTTAGTGCAGGACCAATTGATCGAAGCAGGAGATTTCTAAAAGAGATAAATGAGGTCATGCCTCGAAAAGAGTATCTAGAGTTGGCAGGGGACGGTGTTTATCGTATCGTTTTAGGTCTGCTTTATAAGGTTGTTTTATCAACCTATGTGTACCAGATCTTGCTCTCTCTAAGCAATACTGGCACAGTCGTTTACTCAATCAAGTATATGTACCTCTATACCTTGTATCTGTTCTTCGACTTTGCAGGCTATAGTCTAATGGCCGTTGGAAGTAGCAACATTCTAGGTATTCAGACACCGATGAACTTTAACAAACCTTTTTTGAGTGTCGATATCAAGGATTTTTGGACCAGATGGCATATCACCTTGTCGACCTGGTTGAGAGATTTTGTATTTTCAAGAGTATTGATGCAGGTTATCAGGAAAAAATGGTTTAAAAATAGACTACACAATGCAACCTATGCCTATATGGTCAATATGTTGGTCATGGGTTTTTGGCATGGTCTTAGTGTTAGCTACATTGTTTATGGTTTTTATCATGGTGTCTTGATGGCTGGATTTGAAGTGTATCAAAAGAAAAGCAATTTTTATAAGAAAAATAAAAACAAAAACTGGTATAAACTACTGAGTTGGTTTGTGACCATGAATTTGGTTATGATTGGTTTCTTTATCTTTTCAGGTGAACCCTATAAAATCTTACTGACGATTTTAAAGAGATAAGAGATTGAAAAGAGATCGAAGGGATGGGATAAAACGAGATGATTAAATTAAAAGCATTTTTACTATCGCTTGTGCTCGTAATTGCGACGCTTGCCCTTTTAAATGTGACATATGTCAAGAAGATTGAGGATTATTATAAAGTCAAGGATAACAGTATTCGTTATAGTACCTCGTATGAAAAGTATAAAAGTAGAGATATTTTAACAAGCAATATCACTCCCAATACCCTGGTTTTATTGGGGTCATCTGAGTTGGTTGCAACGATAAATGAAGACTATCATCCCAATAAAATTTTTAACTACGACGATTTTAATATCATGCAGATTGGGACTAGTTATTCTCAAAACATCGTTCAGGCTACGACCTTGGGCTCGATTGAGGGATCTATGAGTAAGCGAAAAGTAGCCATAGTAGAGTCTGTTCAGTGGTTTGAAAAAGATGGGACTCATCAAGATGCCTTTTTGAACAAGGCTTCTCAGGAACATATTTTCCACATGCTTGATAATGACAAGATTAGTAAGGAAACGAAAGAAAAAATAATCAATCGCATTATTGAGATTACCAAGGGGAACAAGCAACAAAATGACATCTACAAAAAATACAAAAGTTATTTCATAGATGGAAAAGGGACCAGTTTTGATAAAACACTATTAGAGCTTGATAAGGCGATGTATTCCTTTAAGCTCAAACAGACTTTTTATCAAAAACATGCCAAATCAGATTATCCTTCACTAGGAGATAAAACCCCAGACTACGATTGGGAGAAAATGACAAATCAGTTTGTAGAAGAGGTCAAAAAGAAAACAGACAACAATGACTATGCTGTTGATAATAACTACTACAATACCTACTTAAAAGATCGCTATGCATCGCTGAAAGATTCTAATAAGGATTTGAGCTATCTGGAGTCACCAGAGTATTCAGATATGGAACTCTTCTTGACAGTTGCCAAAGAATTGGGCATCGAAGTTGAGGTCATCATTTTTCCAGTAAACGGGAAATGGAATGACTACACAGGTGTCTCAAGAGAGATGCGGGAGAAAACTTATAAAAAAATAGAAGATGTCGCAAAAAGTCATGGTGCAACGGTGCTAAACTATGGAAATAGAGAGTATGATGATTACTTTTTGTTTGACGTGATGCACGTTGGAGTGAAAGGATGGATGGAAGTTGAAAAAGAACTTTACAAATTTGCAAATCAAGCTAACTAACACACATCGTTTAATCTTGTGGACCCTATTTTTCTATACAGTTATCTTAAGTATTGTGATTTACTGTTTTGTGACCGATTTTTCGAACATCCAAGAATTTATCTATAGTGAATTCTAGGATTACAGACTATAAAAATCTCTAGATAAAGGGAACTGGACCGATAAAGCGAGACACAAGATAAGGCTCTATAATATTTATAATGGAGAAATCTTCTATAGGTAGTATGGACCCTACTTTGTTGTAGTTCCTTATATAATCTATACTGAAAAGCATTCAAACTATCATTAGAAAGAATCATATGGAACAATTTAATGTAGTTGAAATCTAGTGTAAATAGACGGCAAACAATTGAAAAAATAGTCTATAAAGTGGTATAATAGCAGAAAAATAAATGAGTAAGAAATTGATTTTATTTTAGTGAAAAATTACAGAAATGAATGGTTTTTCTTGATGAAACAGAGAAAAGAATTGTACCTCTTTCTTGGTCGCACAGCCTTGTATTTTCTTATCTTTTTAGGGCTGCTTTATTTCTTTAGCTATCTTGGTCAGGGTCAAGGAAGCTTTATTTATAATGAATTTTAACTTGAAGGAGAATCCTTATTATGTCAAATAAACCAATCGTAGATATGATTGAAGCGATTGAGCATTTTGCTAAGATCCAACCTACTTATCCTGTTTATAATATTTTGGGAGAAGAGCATACCTATGGCCAATTGAAGGCAGACTCAGATAGCTTAGCAGCCCACATTGACCAAATGGGTCTTCCTGAAAAGTCACCTGTTGTGGTCTTTGGTGGACAAGAATATGAAATGTTGGCAACCTTTGTGGCTCTGACCAAGTCTGGCCATGCCTATATCCCAATTGACAGCCATTCTGCCTTGGAGCGCGTGTCTGCTATTGTTGAAGTGGCTGAGCCGAGCCTAATTATCGCCATCAATGAGTTTCCTATTGAAAACCCAACTGCTCCGATCTTGAACTTGGAGCAAGTCCATGAAGCTTATGCGGCTCAGAATGCGTATGATTTGCAACATCCGGTCAAGGGGGATGATAACTACTACATCATCTTTACCTCTGGAACAACTGGAAAACCAAAAGGGGTGCAAATTTCACACGACAACTTGCTCAGCTTCACCAACTGGATGATTACAGACAAGGAATTTGCGACGCCAGAGCGTCCGCAAATGTTGGCGCAACCACCTTATTCCTTTGACTTGTCTGTCATGTACTGGGCACCGACCTTGGCTCTTGGAGGAACGCTTTTTGCTCTTCCATCAGCCATTACTCAAGACTTTAAACAACTCTTTGCGACCATCTTCTCTCTTCCGATTGCTATCTGGACTTCAACGCCATCTTTTGCAGATATGGCCATGTTGTCTGAAGATTTCAATGCTGAAAAGATGCCAGGCATTACCCATTTCTACTTTGATGGGGAAGAGCTGACGGTTAAAACGGCTCAAAAACTACGCGAACGTTTTCCGAATGCGCGCATCATCAATGCTTACGGTCCAACGGAAGCAACGGTTGCTTTGTCAGCAGTCGCTATTACAGATGAGATGCTAGCGACTCTGAAACGCTTGCCAATTGGTTATACCAAAGAAGATTCTCCAACCTTCATCATTGATGAAGAAGGAAACAAATTGCCAAATGGAGAGCAAGGAGAGATCATCGTGTCTGGACCGGCTGTTTCAAAAGGTTATATGAACAATCCTGAAAAAACAGCAGAAGCCTTCTTCGAATTTGAAGGGCTTCCAGCCTACCATACGGGAGATGTTGGAACCATGACAGATGAAGGTCTTCTTCTCTATGGTGGTCGGATGGACTTCCAGATCAAGTTTAACGGCTACCGTATTGAGCTAGAAGATGTTTCTCAAAACTTGAACAAATCTCAGTACATCGATTCTGCTGTTGCAGTGCCACGCTACAACAAGGATCACAAGGTTCAAAATCTTTTGGCCTATGTCATCTTAAAAGATGGCGTCAAAGAGCAATTTGAACGTGATATCGATATCACCAAAGCAATCAAGGAAGACCTGGAGGATATTATGATGTCTTATATGATGCCTTCAAAATTCCTTTACCGTGATAGTTTACCGCTGACTCCAAACGGGAAAATCGACATCAAAGGGTTGATTAACGAGGTAAACAATAGATGATGGATTTCCTGAAACAGCTCCCTCATATTGAGCCGTATGGGAATCTGCAGTACTTTTTGTATGTGATTACTGCCACCTTGCCAATCTTTATCGGTCTTTTTTTCAAAAAACGCTTTGCCTGGTATGAAATATTGGTTAGTCTCTTCTTTATCGTCACCATGTTGACGGGTGGCAAGACCAATCAATTGGCTGCCCTAGGGTTTTATCTGATATGGCAAATTGTATTGGTTCTTTTTTACAAGCAGTATCGAAAAACTAAAGACGGGAAATGGACTTTCTATCTCGTTAGTCTGTTATCTTTGCTTCCTATCATCTTTGTGAAGGTACAGCCAGCTATTAATGGAACACAGTCCTTGTTAGGCTTTATCGGAATTTCTTATCTGACTTTTCGTTCGGTAGGAGTCATTATCGAACTCAGAGATGGAGTCATTAAGGAATTAAAGATGAGGGAATACTTGCGTTTTCTCCTCTTTATGCCGACATTTTCAAGTGGTCCAATTGATCGCTTCAAACGTTTTAATGAAAATTATCAGACGATTCCAGAGCGCGATGAGTTGATGGATATGTTAGCTGAGTCCGTTCGGTATATCATGTGGGGATTTCTGTATAAATTTATCCTAGCTCATATTTTAGGTGAGATTTTGTTACCTCCTCTAAAGAATCTAGCTTTACAGGAAGGGGGCGTCTTTAACTATTATGTAGTGGCAGTCATGTACACATTTGGTTTGGAACTTTTCTTTGACTTTGCAGGTTATTCCATGTTTGCTATAGCTATTTCAAATCTGATGGGGATTCGTAGTCCGATTAACTTCAACAAACCTTTCTTATCAAGAGATTTGAAAGAGTTTTGGAATCGCTGGCACATGAGTTTATCCTTCTGGTTCCGTGACTTTGTCTTTATGCGCTTGGTTATGGTGATGACGAGAAAGAAATTGTTTAAGAATCGAAATGTGACCTCAAGTGTCGCCTATATCCTCAATATGCTGATTATGGGATTTTGGCATGGTGTGACCTGGTACTACATCGCCTATGGACTTTTCCATGGGATTGGGCTGGTCATCAATGACGCTTGGGTTCGTAAGAAAAAAGCGCTCAATAAAGAACGGAAAAAAGCTGGAAAGGGTTCCTTACCTGAGAATCGCTGGATTCAGTTGCTTGGCATGGTTGTCACCTTCCATGTCGTGATGGTTTCATTCTTAATCTTTTCTGGATTTTTGAATGATTTATGGTTTAAAAAATAAAAGGATATAAAAAATGGATATCAAATCAGAAGTTATTGAAATTATTGATGAGTTGTTTATGGAAGATGTTTCTGACATGATGGATGAAGATCTTTTTGATGCTGGTGTCTTGGATAGCATGGGAACTGTTGAATTGATTGTTGAGATTGAAAACCGTTTTGACATTCGTGTTCCAGTGACAGAGTTCGGTCGTGATGACTGGAATACAGCTAATAAAATCGTAGAAGGTATTACGGAGTTAAAGAATGCTTAAACGCTTGTGGCTGATCTTCGGGCCTATCTTTGTAGCGGGATTATTGGTTTTTCTTCTTATCTGTTTCTATCCAAGTAGCCCAAGTCATAATCTCATGGAGGAAAAATACTCTGCGGCTTCTGTTAGTACAGAGAGCTTTAAGGAGAGAAGCCAAAAAGTGAGAGCTCTAACAGACCCCAATATGCGTTTTGTCCCTTTTCTAGGGTCCAGTGAATGGATTCGATTTGATAGTGTCCATCCAGCTGTTTTAGCAGAAAAATACAATCGTCCTTATCGCCCTTACTTTATGGGTCAAGCAGGAGCAACCTCTCTCATCCAATATTTTGGATTACAACAAATCTTGCCAGAAATAGAGAACAATCAGGTAATATTTGTCATTTCTCCTCAGTGGTTTACAGAGACGGATTACGACCCAGCAGCGTTTCAGAGATTCTTTAATAGCGACCAGTTGACCGCTTTTTTGGAAAATCAATCTGGGGACATTTCGGCTAAGCATGCTGCGACGCGTTTGTTGAAGCAGAACCCGAGTGTGGCATTGAAAGGCATCCTTCAAAAGCTTTCAAAAGGAGAGGACTTGTCAGATGCTGATCGACTTATCATCAACGTCTTTGCACGATTCAATGAAAAGCAGTCCTCTCTTTTTGGTCAATTTTCCATTCGGGGGAAACTCAAGTACAAAGAACATGTAGAAAACTATTTAAAAGATCTTCCTGATCAGTTTTCTTATGACGCTTTAGAAGAAATTGCCCGTAAGGATGCAGAGGTAAATACGACCAATAACAATATGGGGATGGAGAATCAATTTTATAAGACTCAGGTTAAAGACCACCTCAATAGATATAAGGATCATCAAAAAAATTACAACTTCCTCAAGTCCTCTGAGTACAATGATTTGCAGCTGGTCCTCAATCAATTTGCCAAATCAAAGGTCAATGTGCTCTTTGTCATTCAGCCTGTCAACAAGAAGTGGATGGAGTACACAGGGCTCAGCGAAGAGATGTACCAGCATGCAGTGGAGAAAATTCGTTACCAGTTAGAAAGTCAAGGCTTTACCAACATTGCTGACTTTTCAAAAAACGGAGGAGAACCTTACTTTATCAAGGATACTATCCACTTAGGTTGGTTGGGCTGGTTGGCTTTTGATAAGGTTGTGAATCCCTTCTTGACGGATCCAAAACCAGCTCCAGACTATAAGATGAATGACCGCTTCTTTAGCAAGGACTGGGCGACCTATGATGGAAATATCAAAGATTTCCAATAAATTGATTAAAAAAACTTGAACTGTTTTGTTCAGGTTTTTTGGTTAAATAGCGAATATTTTAGATGAAAACAAGTCAAAAGTTTCATTTTTTTCAGAAATATCGTATAATATAAAGGAAAAAAGAAAAGAAAAGGATTTCAAAATGAATAAACGTTTCCTATTACCCGTCTTGTCGACAGCCCTGTTAGCTCCAGCCTTCTTAGCTGGACAAGTATACGCTGAAGAAGCAACAACTCCTGCAGAAAGTTCAGCTGTCGTAGCAACTCCAGCTCCGTCGGCGACTCCAGCTCCTGTTGAGAGGCCTGCAGTACCGGAAACTTCGGCAACTTCAGAAGAGATTGCACCTGCAGAAGCTCCGTCAGCTCCTGTTGAATCTACTAAAAACGAAGAAAAGGACACCGTTATCTTACACACCAATGATGTGCACGGACGAATTGCAGAGGAGAAGGGAGTAATTGGTGATGCTAAGTTAGCGACTGTCATTGAGCAGGAACGCGCGAAATCAAATCAGAATACTCTAGTTGTTGATGCGGGAGACGCCTTCCAAGGTTTACCGATTTCCAACTCTACGAAGGGCGAAGCGCGTGCTGGAATTCTCAATGAGATGAATTATGATGCCATGGCTGTAGGAAATCATGAGTTTGACTTCGGCCTTGATGAAGCCAAGAAATACAAAGAAATTTTGAAATTCCCACTTCTCAGTGCCAATACCTATGTCAACGGAGCTCGTCTCTTTGAAGCTGCTACTATCGTTGACAAGGACAAGAATCGTGAAGGTGATGAGTTTGTTGTCATCGGTGTAACAACACCTGAAACAGCTACTAAAACTCACCCTAAAAATGTGAAAGGGGTAACCTTTACAGAGCCTATCGCAGAGGTCAATAAGGTTATCGAAGAAATTCAAGCTAAAGCTCTGGCAGAAGGCAAAGACTACAAACACTATGTTGTCCTTGCTCACTTGGGAGTTGATACAACAACACCTGTAGAATGGCGTGGTTCAACCTTGGCAGAAGCCTTGTCTAAAAATCCTCGTTTGAAAGGGAAACGCGTAACAGTAATCGATGGTCACTCTCATACAGTAGAATCAACGACTTATGGAGACAATGTTACCTATAACCAGACAGGAAGCTACCTTCATAATGTAGGAAAAATCACCTACAAATCACGTCAGCTTTTGGGCAATCCAACTCAGATTCCGGCTGCTGATGCTAAAAAATTACCAGCCAATCCAAAGATTGCTGCCATGGTCAAAGAAATCAAAGAAAAGTATGATGCTGAAAATGCAGTAGAAGTGGTTTCGAAGAGTCCAGTTGAGCTTAATGGCGATCGTGAAAATGTCCGTGTCCGTGAAACAAACCTAGGAAACGTTGTGGCAGATGCTCTCTATCAATACGGACAAACAGGTTTTAGCCATCCAACAGATATCGCTGTAACCAATGGTGGCGGATTGCGTGAAACGATTGCCAAAGACAAACCAATCACCAAGGGAAATGTTATCGCCGTTTTACCTTTCGGAAATACCATTACCCAAATCCAGGTAACAGGTCAACAAGTCCTTGACATGTTTGAGAAATCACTCGGTTCTATCTTACAGGTCGATAAGGACGGCAAAACTGTTATGGATGAAAATGGTCAGCCATTGCTAGAGCCAAGCGGAGGTTTCTTACAAGTTTCTGGTGTCAAGGTTTACTATGATACAAATCTACCTTCAGGGAAACGTGTCTTGGCTGTTCAAGTTAAAAATCATACAGACGGTGCCTACGAAAAGTTAGATCTATCAAAAACTTACTACCTAACAACCAATGATTTCTTGGCTGCAGGTGGAGATGGTTATAGCATGCTTGGTGGTGTTCGAGAAGAAGGACCGTCAATGGATGCTGCCTTTGAAGATTACCTCAAGACAGCTGATTTGAACCAGTATGAGAAGATTAATCCAAATTCAAGAACTATTTCTGTGAATTCTAAAAACTTTACAATGCCTGAAGAGCAAGTTAAAGAGCAGAATCCAGCTAAACCAGAAAAAGACCAAGTTACAAATCCAACTCAACCAACTACTGTAAAAGTTGATTACAAGGCGGCAGATGGGTTTACCAACAAGACAACCGTAGCAGAGAAGTTATTACCAAATACAGGAAGCGAGCAGTCTATTTTCATGACAGTTCTTGGAATGTTCCTAGGGATAACTGCTCTATGGACTAGCCGTAAACAAGAGAAATGATGTTTATAAGATGAAAACACATTGGGTGTTTTCATCTTTTTTCTTGACTCTGTACTTGGATGTGATATACTTAACTAGTAAACGAATTAACTAAAAGTTCTGTAATAATGGAAAAACTGTTCGAAGGAAGGGGCAAATCATGAGACAATTAGCAACGGAAATTGATCATTTTTTAAATGAAGTAATCTTGAAAGCTGAAAATCAGCATGAAATTTTGATTGGCCATTGTACCAGTAACGTGGCCTTGACAAACACTCAGGAGCATATTCTTATGCTCTTATCAGAGGAATCATTGACCAATTCGGAGTTGGCTCGCCGCCTCAATGTCAGTCAAGCAGCTGTCACCAAGGCCATTAAGTCCTTGATTAAAGAGGGGATGCTGGAAACTTCTAAGGATCCTAAGGATGCTCGAGTGATCTTCTATCAATTGACAGACCTGGCTCGGCCAATCGCTGAGGAGCATCACCATCATCATGAACACACGCTCTTAGCCTATGAACAAGTAGCAAGTCAGTTTACTCCAAATGAACAAGAAGTCATCCAGCGGTTTTTAACTGCTTTAGTAGGAGAAATCAAGTAATGAGATACATCACAGTAGAGGATTTGTCCTTCTATTATGACAAGGAACCTGTGCTTGAGCATATCAATTACAGTGTTGATAGTGGGGAGTTTGTCACACTCACGGGAGAAAATGGAGCCGCTAAGACGACTCTTATCAAGGCCAGTCTGGGTATTTTGCAACCAAGATTTGGTAAAGTGACCATTTCAAAGACCAACACTCGTGGGACAAAATTAAGAATTGCCTACCTTCCTCAGCAGATTGCAAGTTTTAATGCAGGTTTTCCAAGTACCGTATATGAATTTGTCAAATCAGGTCGTTACCCGAGAAAGGGCTGGTTCCGTCGTTTAAATGCTCACGATGAGGAACATATCAAGGCTAGTTTAAACTCGGTTGGCATGTGGGAACATCGAGATAAACGCATTGGCTCCCTCTCTGGTGGGCAAAAGCAAAGAGCAGTCATTGCACGTATGTTCGCTTCGGATCCAGATATTTTTATCTTGGATGAGCCAACGACAGGGATGGATGCAGGGACCAAGAATGAATTTTATGAGCTCATGCACCATAGCGCCCACCATCATGGCAAGGCTGTTTTGATGATTACTCACGATCCTGAAGAAGTAAAAGACTACGCAGATCGCAATATTCACCTTGTCCGAGACCAAGATTCGCCATGGCGTTGCTTCAATGTCCATGAAAGTGACCAGGAGGTGGAGCATGCTTAATCTACTGTCTTATGATTTTATGCAGAGAGCCTTTTTGGCAGTTATTGCCATGAGTCTCTTTTCGCCAGTTCTTGGGACTTTTCTCATCTTGCGCCGTCAAAGTCTCATGAGTGATACTCTCAGCCACGTCTCGCTATCGGGTGTTGCCTTCGGTTTGGTTTTGGGGATTTCTCCGACCATCTCAACCATTGTGATTGTCTTGATAGCGGCGATCTTTCTTGAATATTTGCGTACAGTTTATAAAAGCTTTATGGAGATTGGGACAGCCATTCTCATGTCTACAGGACTTGCAGTTTCACTTATTGTGATGAGTAAGGGCAAGAGTTCTAGTTCTATGAGTCTGGATCAGTATCTTTTTGGTTCTATCGTGACCATTAGTCAAGAACAGGTCATTGGGCTCTTTGTCATTGCAGCGGTTGTTTTAATCCTGACCTTCCTCTTTTTAAGACCTATGTATATTCTAACTTTTGATGAGGATACAGCTTTTGTAGATGGTCTTCCAGTACGTACTATGTCAATTCTGTTTAACATGGTAACGGGTGTGGCTATTGCCCTCATGATTCCAGCTGCGGGTGCACTTTTGGTATCGACCATTATGGTTTTACCAGCTAGTATCGCTTTGCGTCTAGGGAAAAACTTTAGTTCTGTGATGATTCTTGCTAGCGCCATTGGTTTTCTGGGTATGGTTGCGGGACTCTATATTTCCTATTATGCAGAGACGCCACCGAGTGCAAGTATCACCATTATTTTTGTAGTTGTCTTTTTAGTAGTTAGCATACTCAAACGTTATATCAAATAGGAGAAGCACATGAAAAAACTAAGCCTACTTTTGGCAAGCCTTGTGACAGTGTTCTTAGTCGCTTGCTCTAATCAAAAACAAGCAGACGGAAAATTAAATATCGTCACAACTTTCTATCCTGTCTACGAATTTACCAAGCAAGTAGCAGGGGATACAGCCAATGTCGAACTCTTAATCGGGGCTGGAACAGAGCCACATGACTATGAACCATCGCCTAAGGCAGTTGCCAAAATCCAAGATGCTGATGCCTTTGTTTATGAAAATGAAAACATGGAAACTTGGGTTCCTAAGCTTTTAGAATCTCTAGATGCAAAAAAAGTAAAAACGATTAAAGCTACTGGAGATATGTTACTTCTTCCAGGAAGTGAAGAAGAGGAAGACCATGACCATGGTGAAGAAGGTCATCATCACGAGTATGACCCTCATGTATGGTTGTCTCCTGCGCGTGCAATCAAACTTGTAGAACATATCCGTGATAGTCTTTCAGCTGACTATCCAGATAAGAAGGCGACTTTTGAACAAAATGCAGCAGCCTATATCGAAAAACTGCAAGTCTTGGATAAGGCCTATACTGAAGGACTTTCTAATGCTAAGCAAAAGAGTTTTGTGACTCAACACGCAGCCTTTCGTTATCTAGCTCTAGACTACGGACTTACTCAAGTCTCTATCTCAGGACTTTCACCAGATGCTGAACCATCAGCAAGTCGTTTGGCAGAATTGACCGAATACATCAAGAAGAACAAGATTTCTTATATTTACTTTGAAGAAAATGCCTCACAAGCCCTAGCCAATACCCTCTCAAAAGAAACAGGTGTGAAGCTAGATGTATTAAATCCTCTTGAAAGTTTGACAGAAGAGGACATGAAAGCCGGCGAGAACTATATCTCTGTCATGGAGAAAAACCTCAAGGCACTCAAGCAGACAACGGATCAGGCAGGAGCAGCAATTGAACCAGAAAAAGCAGAGGAAACTAAAACCGTCCATAATGGCTACTTTGAGGATGCCGATGTTAAGGATCGTACCCTAAGTGATTATGCTGGCAATTGGCAGTCAGTCTATCCTTTCCTTGAAAATGGGACTCTGGACCAAGTATTTGACTACAAGGCTAAATTGACTGGCAAGATGACCAAGGATGATTACAAGGCCTACTATCAAAAAGGTTACCAAACAGATGTAAGCAAGATTAACATTACAGATAATACGATAGAATTCATCCAAGGAGACCAAAGTAAGAAATATACTTACAAGTATGTCGGCAAGAAAATCTTGACTTATCAGAAAGGAAATCGTGGAGTCCGTTATCTCTTTGAAGCAACAGATGCGGACGCTGGACAATTCAAGTATGTTCAGTTTAGCGACCACAATATCGCTCCGGTCAAGGCAGAGCATTTCCATATCTTCTTTGGAGGTACTAGCCAAGAAGCCCTCTTTGAAGAGATGGACAACTGGCCAACCTACTATCCAGATAACCTATCTGGTCAGGCAATTGCCCAAGAAATGTTGGCTCATTAAATCTAAAAAATCCTTCCCATATCGGGGAGGATTTTTCTTGTTTTTATCATCGCTAAGCATCTAGATTGACATTGTCAGATAAGCTTGTATAATAGTTGTAATAAAAAAAGTTACAACAAAGAGAGGTTTTCTATGGTTTACGAATATAATAGTCACATTCATTTGGTCGAGGTGACTTTAAATGTGAAGGACTTAGAAAGTCAGACAGCCTTTTATCATCAGCTGCTCGGCTTGGAGATAGTGAGTCAGTCGGAAGGAGAGGCGGTTTTGGGTGCTGGAGACAAAGCTCTTGTTAAACTGATCAAGACAGATGATACGAGTAATCCCAAACAGACTTACGGACTTTATCACATGGCTCTCCTTTTACCGAGTCGAGAAGATTTGGCAAATGTTTTTAAACACTTGTTAGACCTAAAGATTCCACTAGTAGGTGGAGCTGATCATGGCTATAGTGAAGCTATCTATCTAGAAGATTTAGAGGGCAATGGCATTGAGCTCTACAGAGACAAGCCTGTGACCGAGTGGGATATTCGTGAGGACGGGCGAATTATTGGGGTCACAGAAGAGCTGTCTGCCCAAGCTATCTATGAACTAGGTAAAGAACTGGATCCTTTTATCATTGCAAGTGGCACTCGCATGGGCCATGTTCATCTATCTGTTAAAAATAGCAGAGAAGCAAGTTCTTTCTATCAAGAGTCTTTAGGTCTTGAGGATAAATTCACGATTCCACATGCCAGTTGGATAGCATCAGGGGATTATCATCATCATTTGGCCGTTAATGAATGGGGAGGGAAAAACTTAGTTCCTCGTGAGCATGGAATGACAGGTCTTGCCTACTATGTGGTTGAAGTTGAGAATAAAGAATTTTTGGTAAATTTATTCTCGCAAGCACAGGAACAGCAAGGGCAGCTTCAATGGATTTCCTCTTCTGAATTCTCCATCATAGATAAAGATGGAATTGTTACGAGAGTCAGAGTGGGGAACTAGGAGACTTTATCTTTAAGATATGTGATACTTTTGACAAAGGTCTTTATTAAAGATATAATGTAGAAAAATCGTTTAAGGATAGAGATATGATAAAATCAAAGTACATTACACGCCTCAAACGCTCAGAAGGTCAATTGCGAGGTATCCAAAAAATGATGGAGGAAGAGCGTGATTGTGTCGATATCATTACTCAATTAACAGCAGTGCGATCCAGTGTTGATCGTATTATTGAACTGATGATAACGGAGAACTTAACAGCTTGTATTAACGACCCTTTAGATGATCCTCAAGCACAAAAGGAAAGATTGGAAAAAGCAGTTAAATACTTGATTAAACGCAAGTAATAAAAATAGACGTTTCTCCTAAATAGTGAACAAATTATTAAAAGAGCAGTTGGTTTTCTTGAAATTAGACCAATTGCTCTTTTTGAATGTTATTTATTCAACATCACCAGGCCAATGGTTCATGCCACCTTCTACATTGGTAACGGTGAGGCCTTGAGCGCTGAGAAATTGACAGGCAGAGGCAGAACGAACTCCACCTTGGCAGATGACATGGTATTCATGGTCAGGTTTGAGTTCTTTGTAGCCTTGCTCCAAGGTACTTAACGGAAGATTTTTGGCACCTGGTGCATGTCCTGCTTGGAATTCATGTACTTCACGGACATCGATAAGATCTAGATTTTCATTTTGATATTTTTCATAAAAGTCAGCCATGCTGATATTAGTTACCATATTCTACTCCTTCTGGATTAGCCATTTTGTATAGTGAATAAGCGCCGTCAAGATTTTGGACGGTAAATCCTGCTTGCTTGAGGATACGCTCTGCGATATAGCTGCGCAAACCACTGTGGCAGCTAACGATGTAGGCTTGGTTCTTATCTAGTTCATCCAAGCGTTCCCGTAGTTCGTTTAGGGGAATGTGGATGGTGTCGACTTTGAGTCGACCACTCTGAAATTCGCCACTTGTCCGCACATCAAGGAATTTCTTACCGGAGGCAAGTTCCTCTTCGAGCTGGTACCATTGAATATTGTCGCTGAGACCTTCGATAAGGTTCAAGGCTACGTAGCCTAGCATATTGACGGGATCCTTGGCAGAGCCAAATGGTGGCGCATAGGTGAACTCCAATTCTGGTAGGTCAAAGACGGTGAGATTTCCCTTTATAGCTGTTGCGAGGATGTCAATTCGCTTGTCAACTCCTTTAGCTCCGACTCCTTGGGCACCATAGATTTTGCCACTGGTTGGGTCAAAGAGGAGCTTCAAGGTCATATCAGTAGCACCTGGATAATAACCAGCGTGGTCTTTCCCACTGACATGAAGTGCCTTGTAAGGGAGTTGATTCATGCTAAGGATACGTTCGCTGAGACCAGTTGAAGCAGCTGTCATATCAAAGGCACGAACGATAGCAGTACCGATACTACCCTTGTTTTTGCGCTCCATTCCAGCAATTACATCGGCCACTTGGCGTCCCTGACGATTGGCAGGAGAAGCGAGAGAGATGAGAGCGTCTTGGCCTGTGATTTCTTGCTTGACGACGATGGCATCTCCAACTGCAAAAATATCTTTTTGACTGGTTTCGTAATGTTCATCGACCAAGATCCCACCACGAAGTCCCAGTTCAATCCCCGCAGCTTTGGCCAGTCCGTTTTCAGGTTCTACACCAACAGAAAGGATGGTGAGGTCAGAAGTGATTTTTTGACCGTTTTCGAGAACGATGATTTTTCCTTGGTCTTCAAATCGAGTCGTAGACTGAGAAGTGATAACACGGACGCCGTTTGCTAGTAATTCTGCTTGGACAAAGGCAGCCATTTCCTGATCTAATGGCGGCAAGACATGTGGAGCTTTTTCTACGATGGTTACATGTAATCCACGTTTAGCAAGATTTTCAGCCATTTCAAGACCGATAAAGCCTGCACCGATAACGACAGCTTCTTTTGGATGGTTGTCCAAGGCTACCATAATTTCATCGAGATCGGGAACATTGCGAAGCGTGTAGGTGTTCTTAACTTCTGCCAAGCCTTCAATGGTAGGGATAAATGGTTTAGCTCCCGGAGAGAGGATCAGCTTGTCATAGCTTTCTGTAAACTCTTGTCCATCATGCCGCACAGTCACATTGTGTTCTTCTGGCGAAATCTGGATGACCTCGTGAAATGGTCGCACATCCAGATTAAATCTTGCCCTGAGACTTTCAGGAGTTTGGACCAATAAACTATCACGGTTTGCAATTTCTCCTGAAACATAGTAAGGAAGTCCGCAGTTCGCAAAGGAAACAAAGGGACCTTTTTCAAAAATAGTGATTTCAGCGTCTTCCATGAGACGTCTGAGGCGGGTTGCTGCTGACATACCGCCTGCAACTCCTCCGACAATGATAATTTTCATTGACTTTCTCCTTTATACTTCTAGATGACCTTACCTGTCCAAGCGCTCATACCGCCTCGGACATTGATGACATCGTAGCCTTTTTTTTTGAGCTTTTTAGCAGCCATCTTGCTTCGAACACCAGAATGACAAATGACATAAAGTGTTTCTTTTGTCGCAGGTGTGTAAGATCCGATTTCCGTTAAAGGAACATTTTTTGCATTTTTGATATGGCCTCTACGGAATTCCGTGGGAGTCCGAACATCCAGTAACTGAATCGGTTCCTTGAGTTTAGCTTCTAATTCGCTGGTAGAAATACTATCAATTTTTGTAAATAAGTAAAACATAGGCACCTCCAAATATACCCTTATGGGGTATATTAAACCACTAAGCAAGGCTTTTGTCAAGCAAGTTGAATCGATTTGCATTGCATTGTCTCTTTTTCAGTAAATCGTTTTATCTTTTTCGCTATATCAGATGCCACTTACAAACTTACAAACTAAAGAGAGAATTTTTTGTTGATTGGTAGGTTAATTAATAGAATCTGTCCTATTTATTCAACGACAACCATTTTCATAGAAAACTACCTTTTCTGAAAACTGACAAACCTCTATACTAAAGCAAGAAAAATCCAAGCAAAGCCCTTGAAAAATCGGAGAAAATCAGGTATAATATGAGTAATCATTTGTCGTAGGTTTTGTCTGAAATATTGTCCAGACAAGGCTCACAGCAGTTAAATCTCCTGAAAAAAGTCGGATTTAACTGCTCTTTTTGTGCTTTTTTTCGGTATTTTTTGCATCTGTAACAGACATTTAAAGATTCTGAAAATTAGTCAAGGGGGATAAGTTGATAGGGGTTTTAGAACCATTTAACGATAATTATTAGCTTAGAATACTAAGCTTGGAATTTTATTTACAAAGGAGAATCATCTTGGCAGGACATGACGTTCAATACGGGAAACATCGGACCCGTCGTAGTTTTTCAAGAATTAAAGAAGTTCTTGACTTACCAAATTTGATTGAAATTCAAACGGATTCATTCAAAGATTTCCTAGACCATGGTCTGAAGGAAGTGTTTGAAGATGTATTGCCAATTTCAAACTTCACAGAAACAATGGAGTTGGAGTTTGTTGGCTATGAAATCAAAGAACCAAAATATACGCTTGAAGAAGCTCGTATCCATGATGCTAGTTATTCAGCACCAATCTTTGTAACTTTCCGCTTGATTAATAAAGAGACTGGTGAAATCAAAACTCAAGAAGTTTTCTTTGGGGATTTCCCAATTATGACTGAGATGGGAACTTTCATCATCAACGGTGGTGAACGTATTATCGTATCACAGTTGGTGCGTTCACCAGGTGTTTACTTTAATGACAAGGTAGACAAAAACGGAAAAGTGGGCTACGGTTCGACTGTTATCCCTAACCGTGGAGCTTGGTTGGAACTTGAAAGCGACTCAAAAGACATCGCCTATACTCGTATCGACCGTACTCGTAAAATTCCATTTACGACCTTGGTTCGTGCACTTGGTTTCTCAGGCGATGACGAAATCTTTGATATCTTTGGGGACAGCGAGTTAGTTCGCAACACTGTTGAAAAAGATATCCATAAAAACCCAATGGACTCTCGTACAGACGAAGCTTTGAAAGAAATTTATGAGCGTCTTCGTCCAGGTGAACCAAAAACTGCTGAGAGTTCACGTACCTTGCTCGTAGCTCGTTTCTTCGACCCACGTCGTTATGACTTGGCAGCCGTTGGACGCTACAAGATTAACAAGAAACTCAATATCAAGACTCGCTTGCTCAACCAAACAATCGCTGAACCATTGGTAGATCCTGAAACTGGTGAAATTTTAGTTGAAAAGGGTACTGTCATGACTCGTGATGTCATCGAGAGTATCGAAAGTCACTTGGATGGCGATTTGAACAAGATTGTTTACACTCCAAATGACTCGGCAGTATTGACAGAACCAGTCGTGCTTCAGAAATTCAAGGTTGTAGCACCAACTGATCCAGATCGTGTTGTCACTATCATTGGTAATGCAAATCCTGATGATAAGGTTCGTACAATCACTCCAGCAGATATCCTTGCTGAAATGAGCTACTTCCTTAACTTGGCTGAAGGTATCGGTCGCGTCGATGATATCGACCACCTCGGAAACCGTCGTATCCGTGCCGTTGGTGAATTGCTTGCCAACCAAGTACGTCTTGGACTTTCACGTATGGAACGTAATGTTCGTGAACGTATGTCTGTTCAAGATAACGAAGTATTAACACCTCAACAAATCATTAACATCCGTCCAGTAACTGCGGCTATCAAAGAATTCTTTGGCTCTTCACAATTATCGCAGTTCATGGACCAACACAACCCGCTTTCTGAGTTGTCTCACAAACGTCGTTTGTCAGCCTTAGGGCCTGGTGGTTTGACACGTGACCGTGCCGGATATGAAGTTCGTGACGTGCACTACACTCACTATGGTCGTATGTGTCCAATCGAAACACCTGAAGGACCAAACATCGGTTTGATCAATAACTTGTCTTCATACGGACACCTCAACAAGTATGGTTTCATTCAAACACCATACCGTAAGGTTGACCGAGCAACTGGTAAAGTAACCAACGAAATCGTTTGGTTGACTGCCGATGAAGAAGATGAATACACAGTTGCTCAAGCTAACTCTAAATTGAACGAAGATGGCACTTTTGCAGAAAAAGTTGTCATGGGTCGTCACCAAGGGGTTAACCAAGAATATCCAGCATCTAGTGTAGACTACATGGACGTTTCTCCTAAACAGGTAGTCGCTGTTGCGACAGCATGTATTCCGTTCTTGGAAAACGATGACTCCAACCGTGCCCTCATGGGTGCCAACATGCAACGTCAGGCTGTTCCATTGATCGATCCTAAAGCGCCTTTCGTTGGTACTGGTATGGAATACCAAGCAGCCCATGATTCAGGAGCTGCAGTTATTGCACAACATGGTGGTAAGGTTACCTATGCGGATGCGGACAAGGTAGAAGTTCGTCGTGAAGATGGTTCCCTTGATGTTTACCACATTCAAAAATTCCGTCGTTCAAACTCAGGTACTGCCTATAACCAACGTACCCTTGTTCGAGTTGGCGATGTCATCGAAAAAGGCGACTTTATCGCCGATGGACCTTCTATGGAAAAAGGTGAAATGGCGCTTGGGCAAAACCCAATCGTTGCCTATATGACATGGGAAGGTTACAACTTCGAGGATGCCGTTATCATGAGCGAACGCTTGGTGAAAGACGATGTTTACACATCTGTCCACCTTGAAGAATACGAATCAGAAACACGTGATACAAAGCTTGGACCTGAAGAAATCACTCGTGAAATTCCAAACGTTGGTGAAGACGCTCTTAAAGACCTTGACGAAATGGGTATCATCCGTATCGGTGCTGAGGTTAAAGAAGGAGATATCCTTGTAGGTAAAGTAACACCTAAGGGTGAAAAAGATCTTTCTGCTGAAGAACGTCTCTTGCACGCTATCTTTGGTGACAAGTCTCGTGAAGTTCGTGACACTTCTCTTCGTGTGCCACACGGTGCCGACGGTGTCGTTCGTGATGTTAAGATCTTTACACGTGCAAATGGAGATGAGTTGCAATCAGGTGTTAACATGCTAGTTCGTGTCTACATCGCTCAAAAACGTAAGATCAAGGTCGGAGATAAGATGGCCGGACGTCACGGAAACAAAGGGGTTGTCTCTCGTATCGTTCCTGTAGAAGATATGCCTTACCTTCCAGATGGAACTCCAGTCGATATTATGTTGAACCCACTTGGGGTACCATCACGTATGAATATCGGTCAGGTTATGGAACTTCACCTTGGTATGGCAGCCCGTACTCTTGGTATCCACATCGCAACACCAGTCTTTGACGGAGCAAGTTCGGAAGACCTTTGGGAAACTGTCAAAGAAGCAGGTATGGATAGCGATGCTAAGACGATTCTATACGATGGTCGTACTGGTGAACCATTTGACAACCGTGTGTCAGTTGGTGTCATGTACATGATCAAGCTCCACCACATGGTTGATGATAAATTGCACGCGCGTTCAGTCGGACCGTACTCAACTGTTACTCAACAACCACTCGGAGGTAAAGCTCAGTTTGGTGGACAACGTTTCGGTGAGATGGAAGTTTGGGCTCTTGAAGCCTACGGCGCGTCAAATGTCCTTCAAGAAATCTTGACTTACAAGTCTGATGATATCAACGGACGTTTGAAAGCTTATGAAGCTATTACTAAAGGAAAACCAATTCCAAAACCAGGTGTTCCAGAATCCTTCCGAGTTCTTGTGAAAGAATTGCAATCTCTTGGTCTTGACATGCGTGTCCTTGACGAAGATGATCAAGAAGTGGAACTTCGTGATCTTGATGAAGGAATGGACGAAGATGTCATCCACGTAGATGACCTTGAAAAAGCCCGTGAAAGAGCAGCTCAAGAGGCGAAAGCAGCCTTTGAAGCTGAAGAAAATGCAAAAGCGGAAGTAACAGAAGAAGCTGCTGAACAAGAATAAGCAGTTCACTTATAATAGAAAGGGAAGAAATAGTGGTTGATGTAAATCGTTTTAAAAGTATGCAAATCACACTAGCTTCTCCAAGCAAAGTCCGTTCATGGTCTTATGGAGAAGTCAAAAAACCTGAAACAATCAATTACCGTACGTTGAAACCAGAACGTGAAGGACTCTTTGACGAAGTCATCTTTGGTCCTACAAAAGACTGGGAATGTGCTTGTGGGAAATACAAACGCATTCGTTACAGAGGGATTGTTTGTGACCGTTGTGGTGTTGAAGTAACGCGTACAAAAGTTCGTCGTGAACGTATGGGACACATCGAGTTGAAAGCTCCTGTATCTCATATCTGGTATTTCAAGGGAATTCCAAGCCGTATGGGCTTGACCCTTGATATGAGCCCTCGTGCCCTCGAGGAAGTTATCTACTTTGCTGCTTATGTGGTGATTGATCCAAAAGATACACCACTTGAGCACAAATCTATCATGACAGAGCGTGAATACCGTGAACGCTTGCGTGAATATGGTCATGGTTCATTCGTTGCCAAAATGGGTGCCGAAGCTATCCAAGACCTTTTGAAACAAGTAGATCTTGAAAAAGAAATTGCTGAACTCAAAGAAGAGTTAAAAACAGCTACTGGACAAAAACGTGTGAAAGCTATCCGTCGTTTGGATGTTTTGGATGCTTTCCACAAGTCTGGAAACAAGCCTGAATGGATGATTCTCAACATCCTTCCAGTTATTCCACCAGATCTTCGTCCAATGTTGCAGTTGGATGGTGGTCGTTTTGCCTCATCTGACTTGAACGACCTTTACCGTCGTGTGATCAACCGTAACAACCGTTTGGCTCGTTTGCTTGAGTTGAATGCACCAGGTATCATCGTTCAAAATGAGAAGCGTATGCTTCAAGAAGCGGTTGACGCTTTGATTGACAATGGTCGTCGTGGTCGTCCGATTACAGGACCAGGTAGCCGTCCCCTTAAATCATTGAGCCACATGCTCAAAGGTAAACAAGGACGCTTCCGTCAAAACTTGCTCGGTAAACGTGTTGACTTCTCAGGACGTTCTGTTATCGCCGTTGGTCCAACTCTTAAGATGTATCAATGTGGTGTGCCACGTGAAATGGCGATCGAGCTCTTTAAACCATTCGTCATGCGTGAAATCGTAGCTCGCGATATCGTGCAAAACGTTAAAGCGGCTAAACGCTTGGTGGAACGTGGAGATGAGCGTATCTGGGATATCCTCGAAGAAGTTATTAAAGAACACCCAGTGCTTTTGAACCGAGCACCTACCCTTCACCGTTTGGGGATCCAAGCCTTTGAGCCGGTCTTGATTGATGGTAAGGCCCTTCGCTTGCACCCGCTTGTCTGTGAAGCCTACAATGCCGACTTTGACGGTGACCAAATGGCCATCCACGTACCACTTTCAGAAGAAGCTCAAGCAGAAGCTCGTATCTTGATGTTGGCTGCTGAGCATATCTTGAACCCTAAAGATGGTAAACCAGTTGTTACTCCATCTCAGGACATGGTTTTGGGTAACTACTACTTAACTATGGAAGAAGCTGGTCGTGAAGGTGAAGGAATGGTCTTCAAGGATCGTGACGAAGCTGTTATGGCTTACCGCAATGGTTATGTTCACCTCCACTCACGTGTTGGTATCGCAACAGATAGCCTCAACAAGCCTTGGACAGAAGATCAAAAACACAAAATCTTGCTTACAACTGTAGGTAAAATCCTCTTCAACGATATCATGCCAGAAGGACTACCTTACTTGCAAGAGCCAACAAACGCTAACTTGACAGAAGGTGTTCCTGCTAAGTACTTCTTGCCACTAGGTGGAAACATCAAGGAAGCTATTGATAAACTTGAACTCAACCCACCATTCAAGAAGAAGAACCTTGGAAATATCATCGCTGAAATCTTCAAACGTTTCCGTACGACAGAAACATCTGCCCTACTTGACCGTATGAAGAACCTCGGTTACCACCACTCAACTCTTGCAGGTTTGACAGTGGGTATCGCCGATATTCCGGTCGTTGAAGACAAGGCTGAAATCATCGAAGAATCACACAAACGTGTAGAACAAATCACCAAACAATTCCGTCGTGGTATGATTACGGACGATGAACGCTACAATGCTGTTACAGCTGAATGGCGTGCTGCCCGTGAAAAACTCGAGAAACGTTTGGTTGCCAACCAAGATCCTAAGAACCCTATCGTTATGATGATGGACTCTGGAGCTCGTGGTAACATCTCAAACTTCTCACAGCTTGCCGGTATGCGTGGTCTGATGGCTGCTCCGAACGGACGTATCATGGAATTGCCAATCCTTTCAAACTTCCGCGAAGGTTTGTCAGTACTTGAAATGTTCTTCTCAACTCACGGTGCTCGTAAAGGTATGACCGATACGGCCCTTAAGACAGCCGACTCAGGTTACTTGACTCGTCGTTTGGTTGACGTGGCTCAAGACGTTATCATCCGTGAGGACGACTGTGGAACAGACCGTGGTCTCTTGATCCGTTCTATCGCAGAAGGAAAAGAAATGATCGAGTCTCTCGAAGAACGTCTCAATGGTCGTTACACTAAGAAAACTGTTAAACATCCAGAAACTGGTGCAGTGATCATTGGTCCAAATGAGTTGATTACAGAAGACAAGGCGCGTGAAATTGTCAATGCTGGTGTGGAAGAAGTCACTATCCGTTCCGTATTTACATGTAACACTCGTCATGGTGTCTGCCGTCACTGTTACGGTATTAACTTGGCGACTGGTGATGCGGTTGAAGTTGGTGAAGCAGTTGGTACTATCGCTGCCCAATCTATCGGGGAACCTGGTACACAGCTTACCATGCGTACCTTCCACACGGGTGGGGTTGCATCAAATACCGATATCACTCAGGGTCTTCCTCGTGTCCAAGAGATCTTTGAAGCCCGCAATCCGAAAGGGGAAGCGGTTATCACTGAAGTCAAGGGTGAGGTTACAGCTATCGAAGAAGATGCTTCAACTCGTACCAAGAAAGTCTTCGTTAAGGGTGAAACTGGAGAAGGCGAATACGTGGTGCCATTTACAGCTCGTATGCGTGTCCAAGTTGGAGACCAAGTCTCTCGTGGTGCAGCATTGACAGAAGGTTCTATCCAACCAAAACGTCTCCTTGCTGTACGTGATGTCTTGTCAGTTGAAACATATCTCCTTGGTGAAGTACAAAAAGTTTACCGTAGCCAAGGGGTAGAAATCGGTGACAAACACATCGAGGTGATGGTTCGTCAAATGATCCGTAAAGTTCGTGTCATGGATCCAGGTGACACAGACCTCCTCATGGGTACCCTCATGGATATCAACGACTTTACAGATGCTAACAAAGATGTTCTTATCGCAGGTGGAGTTCCAGCGACAGGTCGCCCAGTTCTTATGGGAATCACCAAAGCCTCACTTGAAACAAACAGTTTCTTGTCAGCAGCTTCCTTCCAGGAAACAACTCGTGTCCTTACAGATGCGGCCATCCGTGGTAAGAAAGACCATCTCCTTGGACTCAAGGAAAATGTTATCATCGGTAAGATCATCCCAGCAGGTACTGGTATGGCTCGCTACCGTAACCTTGAACCACAAGCAGTCAATGAAGAAGTATACATTGATCGGTCTCAAGAAGACGAAGAAACAAATCTTGTTGTAGAGGCACAAGTCGAAGTAAACGAATAGAATATTTTACTTGAAATGAAAAAGAGGGGCATCCCCTCTTTTTCTGGGTAAAAGTATTGCATAAAATCGCACAAAAAAGCACCCTTATTCCAATGCTTTTCTAAGCTTGTGGAATAAGAGTGCTTATTGTATAGGAAATTATTCTCCGTCTTTTTTAAAGATGTTTTTGACGCCAGATACTGCACCTTCGACAGCTTCTTTAGCATCTTCGGCAACTTCTTTAGCTTTTGAAGCTACTTTTTCTGCAGCACCTTCTGCTTGAGTTTTTGTATCGCCAGTTAGTTTACCAAAACCTTCTTTAACAGAACCTTTAGCTTGGTTGAATTTTTCTTCGATTGACATAGGGGTTACCTCCGTTGTTTTATTGTATTATCTAAACTAAATCAGATATTAATTTAAGTATATACTCTTTATTGTTGAAAAGCAAAAAACTGATACGAAAAGCATCAGTTTGTTTTTTTAATAAGTTACAACATTCAATTGGCCCTTATCATATTCAGCGATAAAGATATTAGAGACTTCTTCGAAACCTTCTTGTTTTAACTCCTCCATTAACCACTCTTCGGTTTTGCCAATGGTTTCTAGGATTTCAACTTGGACAACGCCGTCTGTAATGACTGGATACTTAGGATTCTCGTCACCCATTCTTACGACAATAAGCTGTCCGTTTTGCTCAATCACAGCTCTCTTGACTTCCTTCAATTGGAAAATTCCTTGGGCTCGCAATTTAAGAGCTACATCTGCAGCTGCAAGACCTTTTGAGCGACAAACTTCTGGGTCTAATTTTCCGTTTTTAATGATAATCGTAGGTTTTCCGTCAATCAGATGTTTGATGAAGGAAACATTGGTGTTCAGCCATTTGAGGAGTAAAATGAGAATAGTCCAAATAATGAGGATAACAATGTATTGGATGATGGTAATCGAACTATTGTAGATGACCCCACCGATAATACCCCCAAGCACAAAGTTTTGCACTTGGTCTGTTGCAGAACTAGGAGCTAGATTTCCTTTACCAGTCACATTAATAACAAACACTAAAGAAACAAGGCCTAAAGCCAACTTAATTGCAATCGTGATAAAAAAGTCCATTATTTTTCAACCTCCACGAGTTCAACATCTGATTTATACAGTTCCATTTTCTCTAATAAATAGCTATCTTGGTCAGTTCCGCTAATCGCACGATAAAAATTGTCGCCAACCTTAATAATAGCTCCATCAGTTATAGCTGAAGTATTGACATAAACATCTTTTTTATCAACACCTAACTCTTTTGATACAATCTCGATAAAGTGTAAGGAACTACGAAATTGATTATCGCTAGATTGACTGGTTTGGAAATTCGTAATGCTAATCAATACAAAAGCAATTAAAGTCAAAATAGAAATAATCGATAATTCACGGAACTTACTTCCTCTCTTATCTTTAAAAGCCTTAAATGCAAAAATTCCAGTCACAATCACTAAGAACGCCGACACAATAATCATGGCCCAATTCTGTTGACTGATCTGGCTTAGAACATAGTCATATGAATAGAATTTCATAAGAACCTCCACTTTTTTAATTCAATCTATTATAAACTAATTCCTAAGCCATAGCAATTTTATGATTAGGAAAAAACATTTAATGGTTGTTTCCTATTTAAAACAAATTTTTCTCATTTGACTTAGGCTCCCGCCTTGACTTTGGTTTTGCTTTTGTTATAATAGTACAAATTTAGAGGAGATAGTCTATGATTCAAAAACACGCCATTCCCATTTTAGAGTTTGATGATAATCCTCAAGCAGTGATTATGTCAAATCACGAAGGCTTGGATTTACAGTTACCAAAGAAGTGCGTTTATGCATTTTTGGAAGAAGAGATTGACCTCTATGCGAGGGAAGTAGGAGCCAAGTGCGCCGGCGAATTCGTTTCTGCCACCAAGACCTATCCAGTATATGTCATGAGCTATAAGGGTGAGGAAGTGTGCCTAGCCCAAGCTCCTGTCGGTTCTGCCCCAGCAGCCCAGTTTATGGATTGGTTGATTAGCTATGGTGCGGAGAAAATCATTTCCACAGGTACTTGTGGAGTATTAACGGATATAGAAGAAAATGCCTTTCTGGTTCCAGTTCGAGCGCTGCGTGATGAAGGAGCCAGCTACCATTATGCGCCACCTTCTCGTTATATGGATGTTCATGTAGAAGCTATTTCTGCTATCGAACAAGTCTTGGAACAACTAGGCATTCCTTATGAAGAGGTTATGACTTGGTCGACAGATGGCTTTTATCGAGAAACAGCTGAAAAAGTTGCCTATCGTAAGGAAGAAGGTTGTGCAGTTGTAGAGATGGAGTGTTCCGCTCTTGCAGCAGTTGCCCAGCTTCGAGGAGTCGTTTGGGGACAACTTCTATTTACAGCGGACTCTTTGGCGGATTTAGAAAATTATGATAGCCGCGATTGGGGCGCAGAAGCTTTTGACAAGGCCTTAGAACTCTGTCTTGAAATTGTTAGTCATATGTGATTGCTTTAACGGTTTTATGGTACAATGTAGCTATGTTATTCAAATCATTTTCGAAAAAAATAAATACGACCTTGGGGCGTTTATCATCTGCCCGTCGCATTTTTTTAAGTTTTGCATTGGTTATTTTCGTAGGCTCTCTCCTTTTGAGTCTGCCATTTGTGCAAGCAACAAGCTCCCAAGCGACCTATTTTGACCATCTATTTACAGCGGTATCCATGGTCTGTGTGACAGGGCTTTTTACTCAACCAGTAGCTGCAACATATAACATCTGGGGTCAGTTAATCTGTATGTGTTTGATCCAGATTGGTGGTTTGGGTCTCATGACCTTTATCGGGGTCTTTTATATTCAAAGTAAGCAAAAGCTAAGTCTTCGTAGCCGTGAAACAATTCTAGAGAGTTTTAGTTATGGAGAGACTCAGTCTTTAAAGGTTTTCATACGCTCCATTTTCTTGACGACTTTTCTCATTGAAGGACTAGGAGCTTTCCTCTTAAGTTTTCGTTTTATTCCTGAATTTGGTTGGGGTCGAGGAATCTTTACCTCTATCTTCGTAGCTGTCTCAGCTTTTTGTAATGCTGGTTTTGATAATTTTGGAAGTACAAGCTTAGTAGCTTTTCAAACGGACCCTTTGATCAATCTAGTCATTGCTGCTTTGATCATCACAGGTGGTCTAGGATTTATGGTTTGGTTTGACCTGGCTACACGGTTGAGCAAGAAAAAACGTCGCCTTCGCTTCCATACCAAGTTGGTTCTTTTCTTGACAGCTGGGATTTTATTTACTGGAACAATTTCAACTCTCTTGATAGAGTGGAACAATCCTGGAACGATTGGCAATCTCAGCATCCCTGATAAATTGCTCGTCAGCTTTTTCCAAACAGTTAGCATGAGAACGGCAGGCTTTGCTTCTATTGATTATACTCAAGCTAGACCTGTTACACTACTGATCTATATTTTACAAATGTTTCTTGGTGGGGCTCCTGGCGGAACTGCAGGGGGACTTAAAATCACAACCTTCTTTGTCTTATTGGTCTTTGCACGCAGTGAGCTTTTAGGGTTGCCTCATGCGAATGTGGATCGAAGAACGATCGAACCTCGAACAGTCCAAAAATCTTTCAGTGTTTTCATCATCTTTTTGATAACATTTTTATCGGGCTTGATCTTAATAGGAATAACAGCCGAGGGGAATCCGCGCTTTATCTACATCATGTTCGAGACGATTTCAGCGCTTGCCACGGTTGGAGTGACTGCCAATCTGACACCAGAGCTGGGCAAATTAGCTCTTAGCATTGTCATGCTACTGATGTTTATCGGACGAATTGGGCCACTGACGCTATTAGTTAGTTTGGCTGAGTACCAACCAGATAAGAAAGATATGATCCACTATATGAAAGCAGATATTACGATAGGATAAGAAAGGATAAACTATGTCAGATCGGACAATTGGAATTTTAGGTTTGGGTATTTTTGGGAGTAGTGTACTTACCGCTCTCGCTCAGCATGATATAAATATTATCGCCATTGACGACCATGAGGAACGAATCAATCAGTTCGAACCAGTCTTGGTACGTGGAGTTGTTGGAGATATTACCGATGAAGAGCTCTTGCTCTCAGCAGGAATTGATACCTGTGATACAGTTGTGGTGGCAACTGGGGAAAATTTAGAATCGAGTGTGCTTGCAGTCATGCATTGCAAAAGTCTGGGAGTGCCGACAGTTATTGCCAAGGTTAAAAGTCATACAGCAAAAAAAGTTCTTGAAAAAATAGGCGCAGACTCAGTCATTTCACCAGAGTATGAGATGGGTCGCTCGTTAGCGCAGACTATTCTATTTAATAACAGCGTAGATGTCTTCCAGTTGGACAAGAATGTCTCGATTGTCGAGATGAAAATTCCACGGTCGTGGGCAGACAAGAGCCTAAGTCAACTAGACCTTCGAGGACGATACAATCTCAATATCCTTGGCTTTCGTGACTACGAAAATGCTCCCTTGGATGTTCAATTTAGACCAAATGACCTTTTAAAAGCCGATACCTACATCATGGCGGTGATCAATAACCAATATTTGGATACCTTGGCTGAATTAAGTGACTAAAAAGAGAACTAGCTTCTCTTTTTTCTTTTTTTGTAGAGGAATATGTTCGATATAAGTAATTTATAAGAAGGATTTAAGAAAAATTTTAACTTTTTCTTAATCCTTTTTAATTTTAGGAGATTATACTTAAATCATCAAAAACATATCAAAGGAGAATCCTATGAAATTCAATCCAAATCAGAGATATACTCGCTGGTCTATTCGCCGTCTCAGTGTCGGTGTAGCCTCAGTTGTTGTGGCTAGTGGCTTCTTTGTCCTAGCTGGTCAACCAGCTTCAGTTCGTGCAGATCAAGTGAAACCTACTGCAATACCAGTTGTCCAAAATGAGAAAGACATGCCTAAAGAAGTCAAGGAAACTAGTGAGATGCCAGAAAAAGCTACGGAGCTTCCTATGGACTCTAAGAAAGAAGTAGTAACTACAGAAGCGCCTACTAAAGAAGAAATGCCTGTAGAAACAAAAACTACTGAGCCTGAAACTGCTAAGAAAATGGAAGAAACTACCAAAACTGAAGTAGCTGAAATGCCTAAAGCAGGAGCAGAAACTCCTGAAATGACTCCGGTACCTAAGGGAGAAAGTCCAGCTGCTAAGGAAGAAATGGCAACTAGTACTGACCAAGTCAAAAAAGCAGTAACTGATAACATTAAAGACAGCACAGATGTTCCAGCTAGCTATCTTGAAAAAGCAAATGTTCCTGGCCCATTCTTGGCAGGTGTTAACCAAGTAATTCCTTACGAAGCTTTTGGTGGTGACGGTATGTTAACTCGTCTCTTGCTCAAAGCAGCCGACAAGGCTCCATGGTCAGACAACGGAACAGCAGGAAATGCAGCAATTCTTCCACTTGAAGGTTTGGCAAAAGGTCAATATTTCTACGAAGTAGATTTGAACGGCAACACAAGAGGCAAAGAAGGTCAAGCTCTTCTCGACCAACTTCGTGCTAACGGCACACAAACCTACCAAGCAACCGTTAAAGTCTACGGTGCTAAAGATGGCAAACCAGATTTGACAAATGTTGTAGCGACACGCATGATTGACGTGAACTTGAATGGCACAGTTTCTACTGACCAAGTTAAGAAAGCAGTAACTGATAACATTAAAGACAGCACAGATGTTCCAGCTAGCTATCTTGAAAAAGCAAATGTTCCTGGCCCATTCTTGGCAGGTGTTAACCAAGTAATTCCTTACGAAGCTTTTGGTGGTG
>NZ_CALSFO010000010.1 GCF_943736975.1 Streptococcus sp. Marseille-Q0941
CAGCAATTCTTCCACTTGAAGGTTTGGCAAAAGGTCAATATTTCTACGAAGTAGATTTGAACGGCAACACAAGAGGCAAAGAAGGTCAAGCTCTTCTCGACCAACTTCGTGCTAACGGCACACAAACATACCAAGCAACAGTTAAAGTTTACGGCGCTAAAGACGGTAAACCAGATTTGACAAATGTTGTAGCGACACGACAAATAATGGTTCAATTGCATGGTAAAGACATGACTACTAAATCATCTCAAGACAACCAAGCTGGAATGGACGCTGAAAAAGACATGAAATCAGAAATGATGGGATTGACTCATAGTATGGAAAATATGAAAGAGAATCAACCAGGTCAAGGTCAAAAAGTTGAACAAATGAAGAAAAGTGATGAAGGAATGTTGCCAAATACCGGTGAAGTTAAATCTAATACAGCAACTATCGGAATCTTTGGTCTTGTCTTAGCTGGTGTACTTAGCCTTCTTGGTGTAAAAGCTAAACGAGATAATTAAAATTCAAATCATTTAAAAATTAGTAAAAATAGTGTTATACTAAATCCAAGTATAACGCTGTTTTTATAAGGGGAATAGGCATGGAAAAGACAATTTTACTCGTGGATGATGAGATTGAAATTATAGATATTCAAAAACGATACCTAATCCAGGCAGGATATCAAGTATTGGTTGCCCATGACGGGCTAGAAGGTTTAGAAATTTTTCAGAAAAAATCAGTAGATCTAATCATCACAGATATCATGATGCCTAAAATGGATGGCTATGATTTTATCAGCGAAGTCCAATATTTATCCCCTGATCAACCTTTTCTCTTTATCACTGCCAAGATTAGTGACCAAGACAAGATTTACGGCTTAAGTTTGGGAGCGGATGATTTTATTACCAAACCGTTTAGTCCTCGTGAGTTGGTGTTGCGAGTTCATAATATTTTTCGCAGAATTCACCGCAGTGGGGAAACTGAACTGATTGAACTAGGGGATTTACGGATAAACCATGCCAATCACGAAGTTCATATCGGACAAGAGTCTTTAGACTTAACTGTCAAATCTTTTGAACTCCTCTGGATCTTGGCAAGTAATCCTGAGCGAGTCTTTTCAAAAACCGAACTCTATGAAAAAGTATGGCAAGAAGAGTATGTCGATGACACCAACACTCTGAATGTCCACATCCATGCTTTGAGGCAGGAGTTGGTCAAACACGCGAGTTCCAATACTCCAGTTATCAAAACAGTTTGGGGGCTTGGCTACAAGATTGAGAAAGCGAGGTAATGAATGAAATTAAAAAGTTATATCGTAATTGGCTATTTAGTCTCTACCATTCTGACAATTCTTGTGGTCTTTTGGGCAGTCCAGCGAATGCTGATTGATCAAAAAGAAATTTATTTCTTGGTCGGAATGACACTCGTTGCTAGCTTTATCGGAGCTGGAGTTAGTCTCTTTCTCCTCTCTCCGGTATTCTCTTCGTTGCGTCATTTAAAAAAGCAAGCTAAAAGGGTAGCAAGTCGGGATTTTAGTGGAGAAACTAACGTAAAAGGTCCAACGGAGTTTCAAGAGTTAGGGCAAGCTTTTAACGATATGTCCCATGATTTACAATCAACCTTTGAATCCCTCGACCAAAGTGAAAAAGAAAAAGGGATTATGATTGCCCAACTTGCTCATGACATCAAAACGCCAATCACATCCATCCAAGCAACGGTGGAAGGAATCCTTGATGGTGTTATTCAAGAAGAGGAGCAGGTGCATTATCTAATGACTATTAGTCGGCAGACCGACCGTCTAAATAAATTAGTGGAAGAACTCGGCGCTCTTACGCTAAATACCCAATCCAAGATAGAATCACCAAGAGGGATTGAGCCTGTATTTCTGGATCAGTTATTAATAGAAGCAATGAGCGAATTTCAATTTTTAATTGAAAAAGAAGAACGTGATGTGTATATACAGGTTAGTCCAGAGTATGCCCGTATCCAGGTAGACTATGATAAGATTTCGCGAATTTTGGTTAACTTGCTTAATAATGCTTTTAAATACTCGGAACCAGGAACTAAGATTGAAGTTGTAGCTTTGATTGAGGACCAGGACTTGACAATTAGTGTCAGAGATGAAGGATATGGTATTGCTCAAGAGGAGTTGGACAATATCTTTAAGCGTCTCTATCGGGTAGAAGCTTCTCGCAACATGAATACTGGAGGTCATGGCTTAGGTCTTGCAATTGCGCGTGATCTAGCTCGCCAATTAGGTGGAGACATCAGCGTAGAAAGCCAATATGGCCTAGGAAGCAAGTTTATCCTTAGTCTCAATCTGAACGAAAAGTAAAATAGATAGAAAAATCTCTTTACAAATGCAGTTTTTCATGATACAATAGCCTTTGTGTGAAATAGCAGCAGGAA
The DNA here is from genome assembly GCF_943736975.1 of Streptococcus sp. Marseille-Q0941. GTDB lineage: Bacteria > Bacillota > Bacilli > Lactobacillales > Streptococcaceae > Streptococcus. Next base: position 2,392 of record NZ_CALSFO010000010.1, read on the forward strand.
AGCATGAAGCTCGTCAACAGGTGTCTTCTGATAAGTAACCTTGGCTGTTTAGGCGAAGGGCATCTGCACGAATCAGGGCTTTCTAAGTGACTATTTCCGCCGAAAATATATTTACATCAGGAGGACATACATATGTCACGTTATACAGGACCATCTTGGAAACAAGCTCGTCGCCTTGGCCTTTCACTTACAGGTACAGGTAAAGAATTGGCACGTCGTAACTACGTACCAGGACAACACGGACCAAACAACCGTTCTAAATTGTCAGAATACGGCTTGCAATTGGCTGAAAAACAAAAACTTCGTTTCACTTACGGTGTAGGTGAAAAACAATTCCGTAACTTGTTCGTACAAGCTACAAAAATCAAAGGCGGAATCCTTGGTTTCAACTTTATGCTTCTTTTGGAACGTCGTTTGGATAACGTTGTTTACCGTCTTGGTCTTGCGACTACACGTCGTCAAGCTCGTCAATTCGTAAACCACGGTCACATCCTTGTTGACGGAAAACGTGTTGATATCCCATCATACCGTGTAACTCCAGGTCAAGTGATCTCAGTTCGCGAAAAATCATTGAAAGTTCCAGCTATCCTTGAAGCAGTTGAAGCTACTCTTGGACGCCCAGCGTTCGTATCATTCGATGCTGAAAAATTGGAAGGTTCATTGACTCGTTTGCCAGAACGTGATGAAATCAACCCAGAAATCAACGAAGCACTTATCGTTGAATTCTACAACAAAATGCTTTAATTTTAAGATATATGATACAGAAAGCCTACAACAGTGGGCTTTTTGCTTTTCAAAAAATAAAAAAATAAGAAAAAATTATCTTAAGTTCTTGACAAGGTAGAAAAAGTAGGTATAATAGAAAGAGTTGAAAAGCTCGAGGTCCGTTGGTCAAGGGGTTAAGACACCGCCTTTTCACGGCGGTAACACGGGTTCGAATCCCGTACGGACTATGAGTG
>NZ_CALSFO010000011.1 GCF_943736975.1 Streptococcus sp. Marseille-Q0941
AAAAAACAATAAATCTGTCAGTGACAGAAATGAGTGAGAACTCAAACTTTTAATGAGAGTTTGATCCTGGCTCAGGACGAACGCTGGCGGCGTGCCTAATACATGCAAGTAGAACGCTGAAGGAAGGAGCTTGCTCTTTCCGGATGAGTTGCGAACGGGTGAGTAACGCGTAGGTAACCTGCCTGGTAGCGGGGGATAACTATTGGAAACGATAGCTAATACCGCATAATAGTAGATATCGCATGATAACTGCTTAAAAGGTGCAATTGCACCACTACCAGATGGACCTGCGTTGTATTAGCTAGTTGGTGAGGTAACGGCTCACCAAGGCGACGATACATAGCCGACCTGAGAGGGTGATCGGCCACACTGGGACTGAGACACGGCCCAGACTCCTACGGGAGGCAGCAGTAGGGAATCTTCGGCAATGGACGGAAGTCTGACCGAGCAACGCCGCGTGAGTGAAGAAGGTTTTCGGATCGTAAAGCTCTGTTGTAAGAGAAGAACGAGTGTGAGAGTGGAAAGTTCACACTGTGACGGTATCTTACCAGAAAGGGACGGCTAACTACGTGCCAGCAGCCGCGGTAATACGTAGGTCCCGAGCGTTGTCCGGATTTATTGGGCGTAAAGCGAGCGCAGGCGGTTAGATAAGTCTGAAGTTAAAGGCTGTGGCTTAACCATAGTACGCTTTGGAAACTGTTTAACTTGAGTGCAAGAGGGGAGAGTGGAATTCCATGTGTAGCGGTGAAATGCGTAGATATATGGAGGAACACCGGTGGCGAAAGCGGCTCTCTGGCTTGTAACTGACGCTGAGGCTCGAAAGCGTGGGGAGCAAACAGGATTAGATACCCTGGTAGTCCACGCCGTAAACGATGAGTGCTAGGTGTTAGACCCTTTCCGGGGTTTAGTGCCGCAGCTAACGCATTAAGCACTCCGCCTGGGGAGTACGACCGCAAGGTTGAAACTCAAAGGAATTGACGGGGGCCCGCACAAGCGGTGGAGCATGTGGTTTAATTCGAAGCAACGCGAAGAACCTTACCAGGTCTTGACATCCCTCTGACCGCTCTAGAGATAGAGTTTTCCTTCGGGACAGAGGTGACAGGTGGTGCATGGTTGTCGTCAGCTCGTGTCGTGAGATGTTGGGTTAAGTCCCGCAACGAGCGCAACCCCTATTGTTAGTTGCCATCATTTAGTTGGGCACTCTAGCGAGACTGCCGGTAATAAACCGGAGGAAGGTGGGGATGACGTCAAATCATCATGCCCCTTATGACCTGGGCTACACACGTGCTACAATGGCTGGTACAACGAGTCGCAAGTCGGTGACGGCAAGCTAATCTCTTAAAGCCAGTCTCAGTTCGGATTGTAGGCTGCAACTCGCCTACATGAAGTCGGAATCGCTAGTAATCGCGGATCAGCACGCCGCGGTGAATACGTTCCCGGGCCTTGTACACACCGCCCGTCACACCACGAGAGTTTGTAACACCCGAAGTCGGTGAGGTAACCATTTGGAGCCAGCCGCCTAAGGTGGGATAGATGATTGGGGTGAAGTCGTAACAAGGTAGCCGTATCGGAAGGTGCGGCTGGATCACCTCCTTTCTAAGGATAAGGAACGCACATTGGTCTTGTTTAGTCTTGAGAGGTCTTGTGGGGCCTTAGCTCAGCTGGGAGAGCGCCTGCTTTGCACGCAGGAGGTCAGCGGTTCGATCCCGCTAGGCTCCATTGGTGAGAGATCACCAAGTCATGCACATTGAAAATTGAATATCTATATCAAATAGTAACAAGAAAATAAACCGAAAACGCTGTAGTATTAATAAGAGTTTATGACTGAAAGGTCAGAAAAATAAGGTTAAGTTAATAAGGGCGCACGGTGGATGCCTTGGCACTAGGAGCCGAAGAAGGACGTGACAAACGACGATATGCCTTGGGTAGCTGTAAGTAAGCGATGATCCAAGGATTTCCGAATGGGGGAACCCAACAGGTACTACCTGTTACCCATATCTGTTAAGGATATGAGGAGGAAGACGCAGTGAACTGAAACATCTAAGTAGCTGCAGGAAGAGAAAGCAAAAGCGATTGCCTTAGTAGCGGCGAGCGAAACGGCAGGAGGGCAAACCGAAGAGTTTACTCTTCGGGGTTGTAGGACTGCAAAGTGGACTCAAAGACTATAGAAGAATGACATGGGAAGGTCAGCCAAAGAGAGTGAGAGCCTCGTATTTTAAATAGTCTTTGTACCTAGCAGTATCCTGAGTACGGCGGGACACGTGAAATCCCGTCGGAATCTGGGAGGACCATCTCCCAACCCTAAATACTCCCTAGTGACCGATAGTGAACCAGTACCGTGAGGGAAAGGTGAAAAGCACCCCGGGAGGGGAGTGAAATAGAACCTGAAACCGTGTGCCTACAACAAGTTCGAGCCCGTTAATGGGTGAGAGCGTGCCTTTTGTAGAATGAACCGGCGAGTTACGATATGATGCGAGGTTAAGTTGAAGAGACGGAGCCGTAGGGAAACCGAGTCTGAATAGGGCGCCTTAGTATCATGTCGTAGACCCGAAACCATGTGACCTACCCATGAGCAGGTTGAAGGTGCGGTAAGACGCACTGGAGGACCGAACCAGGGCACGTTGAAAAGTGCTTGGATGACTTGTGGGTAGCGGAGAAATTCCAAACGAACTTGGAGATAGCTGGTTCTCTCCGAAATAGCTTTAGGGCTAGCGTCGACATCAAGATTCTTGGAGGTAGAGCACTGTTTGGGTGAGGGGTCCATCCCGGATTACCAATCTCAGATAAACTCCGAATGCCAAAGAATTATGGTCGGCAGTCAGACTGCGAGTGCTAAGATCCGTAGTCGAAAGGGAAACAGCCCAGACCACCAGCTAAGGTCCCAAAATAATTGTTAAGTGGAAAAGGATGTGGGGTTGCACAGACAACTAGGATGTTAGCTTAGAAGCAGCTATTCATTCAAAGAGTGCGTAATAGCTCACTAGTCGAGTGACCCTGCGCCGAAAATGTACCGGGGCTAAAACAATTTACCGAAGCTGTGGATACCTTTATAGGTATGGTAGGAGAGCGTTCTATGTGTGGAGAAGGTGTACCGTGAGGAGCGCTGGAACGCATAGAAGTGAGAATGCCGGTATGAGTAGCGAAAGACAGGTGAGAATCCTGTCCACCGTAAGACTAAGGTTTCCAGGGGAAGGCTCGTCCGCCCTGGGTTAGTCGGGACCTAAGGAGAGACCGAAAGGTGTATCCGATGGACAACAGGTTGATATTCCTGTACTAGAGTATGTAGTGATGGAGGGACGCAGTAGGCTAACTAAAGCAGACGATTGGAAGTGTCTGTCTAAGCAGTGAGGTGTGAATTGAGTTAAATGCTTAGTTCTATAACATTGAGCTGTGATGGGGAGCGAAGTTTAGTAGCGAAGTTAGTGACGTCACACTGCCAAGAAAAGCTTCTAGCGTTTAACATACTCTACCCGTACCGCAAACCGACACAGGTAGTCGAGGCGAGTAGCCTCAGGTGAGCGAGAGAACTCTCGTTAAGGAACTCGGCAAAATGACCCCGTAACTTCGGGAGAAGGGGTGCTGACTTTACGTCAGCCGCAGTGAATAGGCCCAAGCAACTGTTTATCAAAAACACAGCTCTCTGCTAAATCGTAAGATGATGTATAGGGGGTGACGCCTGCCCGGTGCTGGAAGGTTAAGAGGAGTGCTTAGCGGTAACGCGAAGGTATGAATTGAAGCCCCAGTAAACGGCGGCCGTAACTATAACGGTCCTAAGGTAGCGAAATTCCTTGTCGGGTAAGTTCCGACCCGCACGAAAGGCGTAATGATTTGGGCACTGTCTCAACGAGAGACTCGGTGAAATTTTAGTACCTGTGAAGATGCAGGTTACCCGCGACAGGACGGAAAGACCCCATGGAGCTTTACTGCAGTTTGATATTGAGTGTCTGTACCACATGTACAGGATAGGTAGGAGTCTATGAGCTCGGGACGCCAGTTTCGAGGGAGACGTTGTTGGGATACTACCCTTGTGTTATGGCCACTCTAACCCGGATAGGTGATCCCTATCGGAGACAGTGTCTGACGGGCAGTTTGACTGGGGCGGTCGCCTCCTAAAAGGTAACGGAGGCGCCCAAAGGTTCCCTCAGAATGGTTGGAAATCATTCGCAGAGTGTAAAGGTATAAGGGAGCTTGACTGCGAGAGCTACAACTCGAGCAGGGACGAAAGTCGGGCTTAGTGATCCGGTGGTTCCGTATGGAAGGGCCATCGCTCAACGGATAAAAGCTACCCTGGGGATAACAGGCTTATCTCCCCCAAGAGTTCACATCGACGGGGAGGTTTGGCACCTCGATGTCGGCTCGTCGCATCCTGGGGCTGTAGTCGGTCCCAAGGGTTGGGCTGTTCGCCCATTAAAGCGGCACGCGAGCTGGGTTCAGAACGTCGTGAGACAGTTCGGTCCCTATCCGTCGCGGGCGTAGGAAATTTGAGAGGATCTGCTCCTAGTACGAGAGGACCAGAGTGGACTTACCGCTGGTGTACCAGTTGTCTTGCCAAAGGCATCGCTGGGTAGCTATGTAGGGAAGGGATAAACGCTGAAAGCATCTAAGTGTGAAACCCACCTCAAGATGAGATTTCCCATGATTTTATATCAGTAAGAGCCCTGAGAGATGATCAGGTAGATAGGTTAGAAGTAGAAGTGTGGCGACACATGTAGCGGACTAATACTAATAGCTCGAGGACTTATCCAAAGTAACTGAGAATACGAGAGCGTAAGGTTTTCTTGTGATTTGATAGATATTCAATTTTGAGTATGTAAGACTCAAAGTTAAGTGACGATAGCCTAGGAGATACACCTGTTCCCATGCCGAACACAGAAGTTAAGCCCTAGAACGCCGGAAGTAGTTGGGGGTTGCCCCCTGTGAGATATGGAAGTCGCTTAGCT
>NZ_CALSFO010000012.1 GCF_943736975.1 Streptococcus sp. Marseille-Q0941
ACTGTCTTACCATTTGAAGACGTTGCAATGACGTTTCCACCTTCGCTCAATTCAAACTCAAATTGTTCGTTAGCAAGTTCTTTACCAACTAATTCTTTAGTTGCTTTGAATGTAGCACGAGCTGGTGATGGCTCATATGTGTTTGTTAAAGTTGGAGCTTTAGTTGTAACCTCAGCTTTAAGTGTTCCACCTTCAGCTTTAACAACGACTGTTACTTCGTATGAGTTTTCATCAAATGTGATACCTGGAACTTTTGTTTCAGTATTTTCTTTGATGACATAGTTATAGGTACCAGGACCTTTAGCTTTCAAACCTCCAAATGTGATGCTTCCATCTGCTTTGTTTGTTGTTGAAGCAATTGGAGTAGTCAAGTTGTTTGCATTGTACAAATCAAACTTGAACTCACCATCTTTCAAGGCTACTGGACGATTTCCAGCAATTACTTTCTTAGCAGTAATTGAGAAATCTACTGCGATTGGTTCGTCTTGAAGGTTAATCTTAGAACCTTCAGCTCCAAGAGTTACCTTGTATTCTTTTTCATCAAGAGTATATCCAGCAGGAGCTGTTTTCTCTTTGATGATGAATGTCTTACCGACATGTTTTTGATCAAACTCATCAGAAATTGCCACACCTTTTTCATTTGTAGTCAATTCTGTAGAGATAGTTCCATCTTCTGACTTAACTGTGTAAACCGCACCTGCAACTGGAGCCAATGTGAAGGCATTTGTCTTGTTGATCTTAATCTTGAAGGCTGTAGAAGCTTCGATTTGTCCTTTTACAAGAGATACACGTTCATCTGAGAAATCTAAATTAGTACGATTACTACGGAAAGGAAGTGCAGTTCCATCTGCTGTAGTCAACTGGATAACGTTTTGAATTTTTCTTCCATCACCTGGTGTTGTTGTGTGGTATTCTACCCAATACGATTTAGATCCATCTGCAAAGATGATTTTGAACTGAGTATAGTTCTCATTCCAAGCTACAGTATAGTCAGTACCTTCCACCATCTTCTTAGCATCATCAGGAACTTGAGAAGTGCCATCGTACAATGTTGCAGAAGAATAAACGACCAATGATTCTGGGATATACTGGATAGGAGCAAACTCAGCTGTATTTGGAAGGAAGTCATTCAACACTAGGTTTTTACCATAGTCTTGTCTTCCTGTATTGACACGGATTCTCCATGGAGAATAAATGTCTCCTTTACCTACTGAACCGATAGCTGCAAGTTTTTGTGATTCCCATGCTTTGCTAACTACATCGTTACCATTCTTAGCATAGTTTTCGAAACCTTCTTGCTTGCTGTCAACTGT
>NZ_CALSFO010000013.1 GCF_943736975.1 Streptococcus sp. Marseille-Q0941
CAGTTGTTGTTGGAGCTTCTGTTGTTGTTGGAGCTTCAGTTGTTGTTGGAGCTTCAGTTGTTGTTGGAGCTTCAGTTGTTGTTGGAGCTTCAGTTGTTGTTGGAGCTTCAGTTGTTGTTGGAGCTTCAGTTGTTGTTGGGGCTTCAGTTGTTGTTGGGGCTTCAGTTGTTGTTGGAGCCTCTGTTGTTGTTGGAGCTTCAGTTGTTGTTGGAGCCTCTGTTGTTGTTGGGGCTTCAGTTGTTGTTGGAGCTTCAGTTGTTGTTGGAGCCTCTGTTGTTGTTGGAGCCTCTGTTGTTGTTGGAGCCTCTGTTGTTGTTGGGGCTTCAGTTGTTGTTGGAGCCTCTGTTGTTGTTGGAGCTTCAGTTGTTGTTGGAGCCTCTGTTGTTGTTGGAGCTTCAGTTGTTGTTGGAGCTTCAGTTGTTGTTGGAGCTTCAGTTGTTGTTGGAGCTTCAGTTGTTGTAGTGTAAGTGTTTGTAAACTTACGAGCTTCATCTGCTTCTGTAACAGTAGCTACGAGTTTACCTTCACCGTTATCTACAACTTTAACATGAACTGTATAGCTTTCTTTAGAGTATGTAACTCCTTCTGCTGTACCAGCTTTTTCTGTAATTGTATATTCGTGGTCTCCAGCTTCAGTGTAGAGAACTGAGAAGACTACTTCATTTGTTGCTGCTTCAACACCATTCACTGTCTTACCATTTGAAGACGTTGCAATGACGTTTCCACCTTCGCTCAATTCAAACTCAAATTGTTCGTTAGCAAGTTCTTTACCAACTAATTCTTTAGTTGCTTTGAATGTAGCACGAGCTGGTG